>DASTXC010000153.1:0-31910 GCA_035765675.1 Verrucomicrobiia bacterium | reverse complement strand
AACCGGCAACGGCGCAAGCGTGCGCAATCCGCCGGGAATCACGAGATATCGTTGCGCAGCCGCAACACAACGTCGCGCCCGCTCGCCGGAAACCAGCCCGAGACTTACAAGAAAAAGAGAGTTGCTGCGAAGCGCATCGGCACGCGTTGCTTCGGCGGCGGTTTGATTCGCGCGAGCGATCAGCAGATCGGAATACCAGCCGCGATCTTCCAGCCAGAAAAGTTTTTCCAACGAAGCCAGCGCGCGAGCGGCCAACTGACGCCATCGATCAGCGGATGGTTCATCAATGATGGCAAGCTGGCGCAACAGCCGAATCCACAGCGCTTGAATTTCGACTGGATAACCTTCGCGCGGCGTGCCAGCGGGATAATTGGTATCCATCCACGTGAAGTGACTCGGACTCCAGATCAGTCCGGATTCAGCATCCATGCGAATGCCATTCGGAGTGCCTTTGATATAATTCTCCGCAATGCTGATCAACACCTCGCGCAACGTGCGTCCGCCTTCAGCCACCGCGGTCGAATACAAAGTCGTCGCGTTTTGTTCGTCAGCAGAACATTCACGACTCAGCGCTTCGACGAGTTCTTCGCAAACAATTCCAAACCACAACGGCGCGTCCGAGGTGTCGCGGTTGGATGCATCGCCTCCGTGGATCGTATTCGGCAGCGTGCCGTCTTTTTCGAATCGCGCGAACGTCACCAGAATGTCTTTCACTTCCGAAATCATTCCGGCTGCAATCAACCCGCGCGCACAGATGAACGTGTCGCGACCCCAGTCGAGAAACCACGGATAACCGGCAATCACCGTTTTGCCGGCGCCACGTCGAACCACAAATTGCCGGACGGCGCGCTGCAATTGGTTTTCAAACTCTGGCCCGAGATGTTCGTCAGTTATCGCTTGAGTTTCGGGCAGAAAACGTTCGTTCCGTTCCGCCGTCAACACGAGGGTTTCCTCCGCTCCTTTATCCAAAGGAATTTCAAACCAGCCCGGACTGAACGCATCGCCGCTTCCGGTCTGGCCGCGCGATTGTTCCACCGGATGCGGAATATTTTCGCTCCACTCTGGTTGCGGATGATATTGGCCGCCGCTGGCGAAAACGCGCAATTGCCGATCTGCCGCGGGCGTGAAAGCAAAGCCGATCTTCGATTCAAGACTTCCGCGTTGAGCTTCGGATTCACTTCCAAGTTCGCGCGTGTTTGAATTGAAATGATGATCGGCGCCGCCGTTGCGTTTGGTTTCCGAATGAAAATTCCGATCCTCAATATCCACGCGCACGGTCAATCGCACTTCCGCGCTGGCGGGCAATTGTTTCCCTGTCGCGGTCGCCGCGCTCGGACGACGAAAGCGAAACACCGTCGTGTTGCGGCCCGGCAACATTTCCGCGTGCAATTCGATTTCCACCGTGCGGCCATCGCCAGCATTGGCGACGAATTGCCAGATCGTCTTTGGTCCGGCTTCGAACGCGGTGAGACTCTGAAAATCCAGCGGCGAAATGAATCCGTCCGCATTCACCCAGACGCGAATGCGTTTCACAAAAACATGACGATCCACCGGCAACTGCGAATCGAGATTCGCCCCCAGCACGCAATCGTATTTGGAACGAATGCGACCGAGATCAACACCGATGCGGGCCATCCCGCCAATACCGTTCGTGAGCAGCACGATGGAATCGCGCGATGGCAACGCAGTAGGTGCGAACGCAATCACGGGTTCCGGGGTCAGAAAGCGGATTGACGCCTGCACGTGCGGATCGGTTTCGGCGTAGCGTTCCAGCATCAAAGTCGCCTCTCCGAATTTATGGTTCGGCGGAAAACAGGCGATATGTCCCCCAGCGACGGGAATCGATTCGATATTTTGCGACGAGTTTCCGTTTCGTTTCAGGCTCGCGCGAAAAGCAGATTCGTCTTCGATCAACAACCAATGGTCCGGCGGCACCGGTGTAATCCGGCGTTGATCAAGGCAGTTCCAGCGGACGATTTTAGGATATCCAGGTTCTGCGAAAGATTTTTCAAATGCTTCAATCAGATTGCCGCGGGCAAGGTCACGATCCAGGCGGCCCAAAGCAGAAAGAAATTCGAAGGGCGACCGTTCAACCATCGCGCCCAGTTTGCGCCAATCGTAGTCGCCGATTTCCGTCGCGGAAAATTTTTCATTCAACGCTTGAATTGCCCAGGAGGCTTGCGCGCGCGCGCGTCGGTAGGCATTGCCGCTCAACCCGATTGGCTGCGGCGTTGATGCGAGACAATAAGCCGCGCCAGCCGGCAAGGTGATTGAAAATTCACCTGATTTTTGTTTCTCAATCGCCGGAAATTTTTGTCCGAGTAAATCCGATTTCAAACTCGAAAGATCCAGTTGCGAATCCGCATTCAGCGACAACGTCAGCGTGTGACTCTGCTCGACGTCGGTGTTCACCAGGACCAGAACTGCGTCCTGGCCTTCGGCGGATTCGCGCCACAACGCATAAACCGACGATTCCGGCGGGCTCAAACGCGTCAGCCGCGCACCATCAAAGAAGCAAGGATGATCCGCGATGAGCTGATTCAACTGCGCGAGTTCAGGAACCAGATTGTCGCTTCGGCCCCATGCCAGACCGGTGCTGCCGTGAACGCTGATTTTTTCTGTCGCCAGCCATTCGACGCCGCAGGTGAATCCAAATCCGCCACTCACGCTCGTCAGAGCGCAAAGCTGATTTCGCAACAGCGACCAAGCGCGATCCGGCGAAATCGGTTGCGTTTTGGAAACGTTTTTCGCGCGCTGAATCGCCAGCCGTTGATTGTCATGCGTTTCACTGTAATGAACGTAAAGCCCGACGCGCTCGCTCTGGCGCAGCGCGTAATCGAGATAGCGCGAAACTTCGCCGCCGGAATAATTCTGAAACAATTCCGAATAGGCCCATTGCATGCCGCCTTCGGTGAGCAAAGCTTCCGTGGCTTCCCAGGAACCGCCGAGACCTTCGAGCAGAAAAACGGTTTCGGGAAATTCCTGCTGGACCCGCGCAATAATATATTGCCAGGCAGGCAGCGGAACTTTGTATCCGGCGTCGCAGCGAAACCCATCCACACCGCGGCGGCACCAGGTCAGAAACATTTCCGCCAGTTGATCCCAGAGCGCGACGTTGTTGTGCTTGAGTTCAACCAGATCTTCCCAGGTCGTTCCCCACGCGCCGGGGCTTGCAAACGTTCCATCGGGATTTCGCAAAAACCATTCGGGATGATTCTCCTGAAGCATGGAACCCCAGCCGGTGTGATTGATCACAATATCGATGATCACGCGCGCGCCGCGTTGATGAGCGGCAAAGGTCAACTCGCGAAACTGGTCCACGCCAGTGGTGCGTTTGTCGAAGACGACCAGCGCGGGGTCAATCGCCGTCAATTCCAAAGCCGCATACGGACTTCCAAAACGTCCAAAACGCGCGTACGTCGTCGGCGCAGGATTCACGGGCAACAGATGCAGAATCCGGCAGCCGAGAACATCAACGATGTGCGGCAGCGCTTGAATCAGATCGCGCAGTTTTCCCGAAGGTGGAATGATCGTGAAACCGTGCTCCTCGATTTCTTGAATCTGATCTTCGAGTTTTTCGTTCCGCGTGGTGATTGCGGATCGGGTCGCGCCAAACAATCGCGGGAAGGCGCAGTAGATAATATTTGCCGTGCGGAACTGGTTCGGATGGACAGAAACACCTATGTCCGGTCCGTCCGGCCAATGTTGCCAGCCTTCCGGATCGAGCAGATACGCTTTGGATTTGAAGTAGCCGACTTCAGCCAGAGGCACCTCGACGGACCAGCCGTCCTTTTCCTCCTTCATGGGCCAGTCGCGCCACGACGCACCGGCGAGCGGAAGAGATTTCGTGTGGGCGTCGATAATTTCCCGGCGCAGAATTTCCGCGCGCCCGAGATTGGTTCGCAGACGCGCCTGCCAGCCGTGCGTCGAGGAAACACCCTCGGGTTTTTGGAGATGAAAACGAATGCGATCTCCGACGAAACGTTGGCAACGTTCGCCGGGCGCGGGAGTCATGACTGGATTTAGATGTCCCATTGCAAGCCGGGGTTCAGCCGCATCAAAGTCGCAAGTCCCGGCGGGATTGCAATTCCACAGTGCGGGAACAGGACAAAACTGTCCGGGAATTGATACAGAAAAATTTCGCTCCGTTCGAACGCGATTTTCATTGTCCGGAACTTATCCGATAGCCGCACGGCTGGCGAAAATTCTGCTATGTTACCGAATGTCCGGGACAGAGCAGCGGAACCGAACCCTTTGACCGGCCAATCAAAAATGGCGAGCACATTGACGCAAAGCGAAGAAGCCCAACTGGCGCAGACGATCGAGATGTTTGAAGTCATCACGGAGTCGCAGCCGCAGGACTATCAATCGCTGGAAATTCTGAAGGAAGCCTACTCGAAGCTCGGCCGCGACAAGGAGGTCATCAAAACCGCCAAGCGCATTGCCGAAGCCTACGTGGACATGGGCCAGCTTTCCTCGGCGATTCTCGAATACGAGACGATTCTGCAACGTTGTCCGGATGATCCGGATGTGCAGAAGGCGTTGCGCCAGATCGAAAGCAAGGCCAACAATTTTTCTCAACAACCCGCGCCCAGCGATACGGACCTCGCGAAACCGGCCCCCGCTCCGGCGAAAAATGCCAAAACGTCCGATCGCAACGGCGCGTCCAAAATCGATGACGGCCGTCAGATGCTCTACAAGCATTTCGTGGACAGCAAAATCATCAGCGCGGGCGATTTCGATCTCTGCTGGGTTTCACCGGAATCGGTTTCGCTGACCGGCGTCGTGGAACCTTTTATTCAGGTGCTCGCCGACAAAGGCATTCTGCCGATCGACAAATCGCTGAAAATTCTGAGCGACAAATCGCGGACCGCCTATCTGCCGTTGGAAAAATACGACGTGGACATGGACCTCGCGCGGACTTTTCCCGGGCCGATCTGCCAGCGCTGGTGCGTGCTGCCCTTTGATCGCATGAGCAAATCTGTTCTGGTTGCCACCGCCAATCCTTTCAATCAGCAGGCTGCGAAAGAACTCGCCGCCGCCACGCCCTATCGGCTGTTGTGGTATCTCGCGCCGCCGTCTGAACTCATGAAAAATCTTCAAAAGGTATTCCGTTAACCTATGGCCCCGGTAAAATCATTCGGCGAACGCATCGCCGACGCGCTCGTTGAAGACGGCTTAATGACCGCCAAGCAGATTGAGGAACTCCTTGATCTGCAAAAGAAAGGCGGCACGCGCCTGCTCAAGCTGATTCTTGAAAAAGCCTACGTCAGCGAACAGGACATGGCGGTTTCCATGGGCCGGGTGCTCAACACGCCCCCCATCAATCTTTCTCGGCTGACCATTCCGCCGGAAATTGCCGAACTGCTGCCTCGCGACGTCTCGCACAATCACAAAATCATTCCCGTCGCGCGTCTCGAAAATAAATTGTTCATCGCGATGGCCGATCCTTTGAACGTCCTCGCGCTGGACGACGTTCGCCGGATCACTCGCCTTGAAGTCTCGCCGATGATTGCGGCGGAGAAATCGATTCTCGACAAGCTGGCCGGCCTCGATGCCTCCAAGGGCGGCAGCATGGAAGACATCATTCAGGATGCGCAAAAGCAGGATGATGCCGAGGATGCGGACAATCTCGAACTTTCGAAGGAATCCATCGAAGAGGTCAACATCGACCAGCTCGCCGCTTCCAGCGAAGAGGCGCCGGTGATCAAACTCGCCAACCTGATTCTCGTTCAGGCGATCAAAGATCGGGCCAGCGATATTCACATCGAGCCTTATGAAAAAGGCATGAAGCTGCGCTATCGCACCGACGGTGTGCTCGTCGATGCCACGCCTCCGCCGAAGCAGTTGCAGCTCGCGCTCGCCTCGCGGTTCAAAATCATGAGCAGCCTGGACATCGCGGAACGCCGCCTCCCCCAGGACGGACGCATGCGCGTGCGCGTCAGCGGCAAGGATTATGATTTGCGCGTGTCAATCATGCCCACGGTTCACGGCGAGAAAATCGTGCTCCGCGTTCTCGACAAATCGAACCTGTCCGCGAGCCTCGATAAACTCGGCCTGGATGCCGACACCTTCCAGCAGGTGAAAACCGCGGTCGATGCTCCGCACGGTTTGATTCTCGTGACCGGTCCGACCGGCTCAGGAAAAACCACGACGCTTTATTCCGCGCTGAACGAACTGAACAACCCGATCTACAACATCATCACGGTGGAAGACCCGGTTGAGTTTCAGATTCCCGGCATTAATCAGGTGCCGGTGAAAAAGGAAATCGGACTCACCTTCGCGAACGCCTTGCGCTCCATTCTGCGCCAGGACCCGGACATCATCATGATTGGTGAAATCCGCGACATGGAAACCGCGGAAATCGCGATTGAAGCCGCGCTCACCGGGCATCAGGTGTTGAGCACCATGCATTGTAATGACGCACCCGGCGCGATTGCGCGTCTGGATGACATGGGCATTGCACCGTTCCTGATTTCCTCGTCGGTCATTCTCACCTGCGCGCAACGTTTGATGCGCCGCATCTGCTCGCATTGCAAGGAACCGGTGACGTATCCGGAGAAGATGTATAACGACCTGAACATCGACCCGAGCACGTTCGACGGCGTAACGCTTTATCGCGGCCGCGGCTGCGATCGCTGCAAAGGTTCGGGATACGCCGGACGTCTCGCGATCATCGAGGCGATGACCATCAGCGATGAAATCCGCAAGCTGATCATCTCCCGCTCCAGCACTCGAGAAATGGGCAAAATCGCCATTGGCCAGGGCATGAGAACGCTGCGCATGGTTGCGCTCGACCGTGTTCGCGACGGCTTGTCCACACTCGAACAAGTGCTGGTGCTGACTTCAGCGCATTAAGGCCGACGGGTATCAATCTTTGGAAAACGTCGAAGAACGATTTTCAATTCTTCGACGGCTTCGTAGATTCAGCTCATGCTGGAACTCGAAGACGCTTTGACCCGCATTCTCGCTGGCCTGCCGAAACTATCGACGGAACGCATCTCTCTCAACACCGCGCATCGGCGCTTCGCCGCGCAAACGATCATCGCGCCGATCGATCTTCCTGCGTTCGACAATTCCTCCATGGATGGCTACGCCGTTCGCGCCGAAGATGTCGCACTGGCAGGCGTAGAAAATCCGGTGCGGTTGCATGTCATCGGACGCGTCGCTGCGGGAGAAAGTTTTTCAGGCGAAATCGCCTCCGGTGAATGTGTCCGCATCTTCACTGGCTCACCACTCCCGCGCGGCGCGGATGCGATCGTGATGCAGGAAGACACGCGCTCCGATTCGAATGACACCAGCGAAGTGGAAATTCTCGATGCGGTGAAGCCCTGGGAAAATGTTCGTTTCCACGGTGAAGATGTGAAACGCGGAACGCCTTTGATTCAGGCCGGTGAACGAATGACAGTCGGCCGCGTCGCCTTGCTTGCCGCAATGGGTCTCGCGGAAATCGAAGTCACACGTCGGCCTCGCGTGGCCTTGATCGCCACCGGTTCGGAATTGAAAGAAAGCGGCCAGCGTTTGGAAGCGGGCCAGATTTATGAAAGTAATCGCGCCACACTCGCGCCGTTGATTGAAAGCGCGGGCGGCGTGTTGAAAATTTTCCCCATTGTTCCGGATCATCCCACGACCACGCGGAACGCGTTGGAACACGCATTTGCGGAATGCGATTGCGTAATTACCTGTGGCGGTGTTTCGGTCGGCGAAATGGATTTCGTGAAATCCGCATTCGAAGCCTTGGGCGGAAAGCTGGATTTCTGGAAAGTGGCGATCAAGCCCGGCAAGCCGTTTGTGCTGGGTGAACTGGGTTCCAAACGCCTCTTTGGTTTGCCGGGAAATCCCATTTCAGCCCTCGTCACTTTTCTGCTGCTGGCCCGGCCCGCAATTCTGCATTGGCAAGGCGCGACCGAAACCGGGTTGGAAAAACATCCCGGAACTTTGGCTGAACCTTTAAATAATCCGGGTGATCGCCGTCATTTTATCCGGGTTCGATCGGACGCAAATGGCCGCGTTTTCTCCGCGGGAATTCAGGCATCTCACGCTTTAAGCTCGCTGGCCAATGCCAATGGTCTGGTGGATTTGCCGCCGCACTCTCATCTGCCGGCCGGCGCGACAACAACGGTGTTGCGATGGGAATGACTAACCGAACGCGGATGTTGTTGCTCTGGAAACGCGTGGACTAGAACCGCCGCTGCGGAAGCGAAAAGTCCATTTTCGGCGGAGCGACGGGCGTGGTCGAAAGCGGTAACTTGTGCGAAGAAGAATATTCCTGTCCCGGCGCGCTCGGAGCGGTTGGCGCTATCGGAGCAATGGGAGCGGCAGTGGCCAACGCGGGATTGTAAGTGCCAGCCACTGGATCAAAAGGATTGCGCGGCATCACCGGAGCGAAACCGCTGGAACTGCTGCTCCAACTCTGCCCGGATGAAGGCGACGGTGTAATCGAGCGGGTCAACGAATCCGCACCGATTGGAGTCGTAGCGGCGGGCGATTGATAATCCAGCGCGCGTTTGAACGCTTCCATCTGGCGTTCATTTGCCTGACGTTCGCGAAACTGATCGGTGTTCAGCGGATTGTTCTTCAGCCCGAGCAAACTGGAAAGAGCTTCGGGACGAACCTGATTCCCAATGAGGTTTGGATTGGCGAAGTCGTTTAAATTGTTCGGGTTGATGCCGCTGATATTGCCAATGCCGCGCGAACGATCGTTGCTTCCATTGAAGAGATTGGCCGGATTGAACGAATCGGGAGTCGGCGGCGCCTCGGGTGTTTTGGACGAATGATCCTGCCGATCATAATAGCGTTCCAGAACCGTCATTGAACTGCGGTCGCGGCCATCCGGACCGTAATCCGGTATCTTTAGAATCTCCCGCGTCATGTAATCCTGGACGATGTCTTCCGGCCGCACCAATCCCCAGTTCGGATCATCCAACAGGCTCGTCGAACGTTGACGCGGAACATAGGCGGGACGCGGCGGAGCGGAGAAAGGCTGGCTGCTGCTGTTGCCATTGAACATGTCGCCAAAGGATCGCGGACGATCCGGCAGATTTACGTGCCGTTCGGGAGATTGAAATTCAGCGGAGGCAGAACCGGAACTGACGGACGCCGACCCCGAACCCGCATCCGAACCGGACGGAGAATCCGCGCCCAAAAGTGTCGTCGAAGCAAAGCAGCAAACCACGGCTGCAAACGCCACAGCAGCGGGAACGGCGCTCCTTCGAAAACTAAAGACACTGAAACTCATCGTGGCGAAAACCGTAGCGCAAACACGGCCGCAGGTCAAAAGCTAAACCGGCTGATTTTCGTCCGGAAAATCACGTCCTGAACTGACATCCGCACAGACGCCGCGCCGGGCGTGGGCGATGAAATCCAACAGCGTTTTCGCCGGTTCCGATTGAAATTCATCCACCGCTTTCGCCAGCGCCGAACGAAGGTTTTGTCCGGAACGAAAGAGCGAATGATAAAGCCGTTTGAGTTCCAATCGTTCGTCGGCGGAAATCCCGGCGCGACGCAGGCCGATCACGTTCAACCCGCAGATTTCATTGTCGCGCAAAGCAATGGTAAACGGCGGCAGATCTTTGCTGATCGCCGATCCACCCTGCATCAACGCCAGCGTGCCGACGCGGGTGAATTGATGCACCAGGCAATTGCCGGAAATAAACGCGCGATCCTGAATCACGGCATGGCCGCCCAGCAAAGCGCCGTTGGCGAGAATGACATGATTGCCCACGACGCAGTTGTGCGCGACGTGCGCGTTGGCCATCAGAAAATTATGCGAGCCAATGACGGTTTCCTCGGAAGCCTGCGTCGAGCGATGGACGGTGAAGTGTTCACGAAAGACATTGTGATTGCCAATCCGCAGACGCGTTGGTTCGTCGCGATATTTCAAATCCTGCGGCGCATCACCAATCACACAGCCGGCATGGAAACGATTGTCCGAACCAATCTGCGTTACACCCGTGATGTAAACGTGCGGCCCGATCACACAGCCCGGGCCGATCTGCACCGCCTGATCGATCACTGCGAACGGCCCGACCCGAACCGTGGAATCGAGCTTTGCCTCGGGATGAATGATGGCAGTGGGATGAATCACAACGGGAAATCTCTTTTGCAACGCGCCGGGTTCAATCGCGGAAATTGATGAACTGCACGGGCACGGGAAAATCGTGCGCCTGAACCGCCGCGATCACCGCCTGCAATTCATCGCGGCTTTTGCCGTTCACGCGAATGGCGTCGCCCTGAATCTGCGCGGTGACTTTGAATTTTCCGTCACGAATGAAGCTGGTGATCTGCTTGGCAACGGCGGTTTCGATTCCCTGCTTGATTTTGATGCTCTGACGCGCATGGCCCAGCGGGGAAATGTCTGCGTCCGGTTGATCCACGCTTTTGAGACTGATGCCGCGTTTGGCAAGTTTGCCGATCACGATTTCATTGAGCGTGCGGACTTTGAAATGATCTTCGGCGCTCAGCTTGATTTCATTTTTCTCCAGCGCAATCTCGGCTTTGCTGCCTTTGAAATCGAAACGGTTGGCCAATTCCTTTTTGGCCTGATTGACCGCGTTCTCGATTTCCATCGAGTTGACCTGCGAAACAATGTCGAATGACGGCATGGCCGCAGGCTAGAAAAGCCGCGGGAAAAGAAAAGACGGAAGTGGGCGGGAACGATTCGGAATTGAACAGGAGGAAAGCAGAGGAAGCGAAGAAAAAAATTATCTTTCCTCCGCTTCCCGCTGTTCAAATTCTTCTTTCCTCAGCGACGGCAAGGTTTTCCGCCACTGAGGCCCTCACCAATCTTACTCCAGTTCTAAAGCCACTACCGATTTCGCGGGCAGCGTTGCTGTGAAACCGTCGGCGGTAGTTTCAAATGCGGTGAATGCCGCCGGCTCAATCACGTTCGGACGATCAAACGTATTGTGCGCGTTCATCTCCGGCGCCGTCAGGACGCGTCCGGAAAGTTTCCCGGCCTTCGCGCCTTGCAATTCGCAGGTGATGGTTTCCGCCTTTTCAGGATTCAAATTGCAGAGCGTCACATGAATTTTCCCGTCCTTGCGCGACACCGAAACATTCACGTTCGGAATCTTCTTTCCTTCGAAATCATAACTGCTGCTCTGCAAATCACTCGGCAAAAGCGTCGCGTCCTGATGCACCGAATACATTTCGAAAACATGATACGTCGGCGTGAGAATCATCTTCTCTTTGTCCGTGAGAATCATCGATTGCAGCACGTTGATGAGCTGGGCAATGTTCGCCATTTTCACGCGATCACAATGTTCGTTGAAAATGTTCAGCGTCACACCCGCGACCAGCGCGTCGCGTAACGTGTTCTGCTGATAGAGAAATCCCGGATTCGTTCCCGGCTCAACATCGTACCACGTTCCCCATTCATCCACGATCAGGCCCACGCGCTTTTGCGGATCGTATTTGTCCATGATCCGGCTGTGGCGGGAAATCAGCGCGTCCATTTCCAGCGCTTTGCTTAAGGTCAGGAACCAATCCGCTTCGATGAATTCGGTGGCGGAACCTTTCCGCGACCAGGAATGCGGCACGGTATAATAATGGAGCGAAAGACCATTCATCCGCCGGCCCACATCGCGCATCAAGACATCCGTCCAGTTGGTGTCATCGCCATTCGCGCCGCAGGCGATTCGGAACAGCCGATGGCCCCGATCGTAATCTTTCACAAAGGTGTTGTAGCGACGGAATTGATCGGAATAAAAATCCGGCGTCATGCTGCCGCCGCAGCCCCAGCTTTCGTTGCCCACGCCGAAATACTTGATCTTCCACGGCTCCGCCCGGCCATTGGCGCGACGCAGGTTGGCCATTGGGGATTGCGCGTCCGAAGTCATATATTCGACCCATTCCATCATTTCCTGAACCGAACCGCTGCCGACGTTCCCGCAAATGTAAGCCTCCGCGCCGATCAGTTCGCAGAAGTCGAGAAACTCATGCGTGCCGAACGCGTTGTTTTCCACAACGCCGCCCCAATGCGTATTGATCATCGAGGGTCTTTTCTCGCGCGGCCCGATGCCGTCCTTCCAATGATATTCATCCGCGAAACAACCACCCGGCCAGCGCAGCACCGGAACGTGCAATTTCTTGAGCGCGGCGATGACGTCGTTGCGCATTCCGCGCGTATTTGGAATCGGACTGTCCGGCCCGACCCAGATGCCTTCGTAAATACAGCGCCCAAGGTGTTCCGAAAACTGCCCGTAAATATCGCGGCTGATCACGCTTTCTCCCTGGTCGGCGTGAATGACCAGATGATTGCCGGATGACGCCGCATTGGAATCAGCAGCCGGCGAGCTGAGCGCCAGAGCCAGAAGCGGAAGGGTTGAAAGGATTTTCTTCATCGCGCCAGTTCAATGAAAGGTTCGAACGGACGCAATCCCTCGTTCGGGTGATTTTTTGGGGACGCGCGGGCGATTTGAAATGGACTCAGAACCGTTGGTAGTCTTGTATTTGCGACATGAAAGCCACGATCTACCGTGGGCCGGGTTGCGTGGAAATAGCGGAGAAACCCATTCCTCAAACCGCGTCCGGCGAAGTCCTGCTTCAAATCCGGCGCGTCGGAATCTGCGGAACCGATCTGCTGATCTTTCAAGGAGGAATGCCCGAGCGCGCCAAACCCGGTCGAATTCTCGGACATGAAATGGTTGCCGTCATTGCGGGTCCCGAAAACTCCGCCGGCTTTCAACCTGGAACTCGCGTTGTCGTCGAGCCAACCGTCGCCTGCGGTCATTGCCAGGCATGCCGAAGCGGATTCACTCACGTCTGCGAAAACCTGCGCTTTCTCGGAATCGATGCCGACGGCGCGCTTCAGGAATTCTGGTCCGTGCCCGCGGATCGTTTGCACGCCATTCCCGCAACTATTCAAGACGACCACGCCGCGCTGATCGAACCGCTTGCAGTCGCGGTTCACGACGTTCGACTCGCTGCGATCCAGCCCGGCGAAACGGTGGCGGTCATTGGCGGCGGACCAATTGGACTCATGATTGCGCTGCTCGCTCGGCGTGCTGGCGCGCGCGTGATACTTCTCGAAATGAATGCTCATCGCCTCACGTTCGCGCACGGTCTGGGATTTCAGGTGGGCGACGTATCGCTGATCGATTCCCGGGAATTGATTCGGGATTTCACGCAGGGCGCGGGTGCGAACGTCGTGTTTGAAGTCTCAGGATCGGCTGGCGCCGCGCGCTTGATGACTGCGCTGGCAGCGGTCCGCGGACGCCTGATTGCCGTGGGTATTCAAGGCCGCGAAACCTCCATCGATCTGTTCCAGATTTTTTACCGCGAACTGTCCTTGCACGGCGTGCGGGCGTACACGCGCGAAGATTTCCAGGAAGCAATTCGTTTGATCGCCAGCGGTGAAATTGATTTGGCGGGATTTATTTCGCGGCGCTTTCCGATGGTTGAAGTGCAGTCCGCCTTGAAGCTTGCACTTTCCGGCGCGCCGGTCATAAAAGCGCTGATCGATTTTACCCTCAGCAACGAAACCTGATCGCAAACGGCGCATGAAAATTTCTCTGATCATCAGCACTTACAATCAGCCGATCGCGCTGGAAAAAGTGTTTGCCGGGCTGTTGCTGCAAAGCCGGGCGCCGGATGAAATTCTGATCGCCGACGATGGTTCAACGGAAACCACCCGCAACGTGATTGATGTTTTTCGAAACGCGACACGCGTGACGGTGCATCATTGCTGGCATCCGGATAATGGATTTCTGAAGACGACCATTCTCAATCAATCCGTCGCGCGGGCACAGGGCGATTACCTGGTGTTTCTGGACGGCGACTGCGTCCCGCATCGGCATTTCATCGCCGATCATTATGCGTTAGCCGAACACGGTTTCTGGGTGCAGGGCAGAAGATGTTTTGTGCGCGAGCCATTTGTGACGGATTTCATTCCCGGAAAAACTCGCGTCTGGTGGTGGGCCTTGCGGGGTCGCGTTTCCCGTCCGCATAAAAGTTTTCGTCTGCCGTTTCCGCTGGTGTTTCGCAATCAACAACAGCGCGGCATCATCGGTTGCAACATGGCGTTCTGGCGCGATGACGTGGTCGCGGTGAACGGCTTTGATGAATCGTACCAAGGCCGCGGCATGGGCGCGGATTCCGATCTGGGCAGTCGCGTTTACAATCTCGGTCGTCCGCGAAAATTCGTTTACGGCCGCGCGCTGGTGTTTCATCTCGACCACACGATCATGCCGCGCCCGCACTTTGCGGCGAATCACGCGCGTTTGCAGAACGTGCTTCAAACTCATGCCACTCGTTGCCAGCTTGGCCTGGATCAGTATCTGCCCCAGCCGGAAACTTCCCCGGATCGCAACGCTCCCGCCGAACCATCGAACGCGCTGTAACTTCATGCCCGCCCGCAGAAGCATCGCCATCCTTTTAAGCGAAGACGACCGCTATCCGCGACGGCAGGGCTATTTCATCTGGGCGATGGCCCGGATTTGGGAACAGGAAGGCCTTGAAATCAAAGTGCTGAAAGGAATCGAGAAAGCGGTCGAAGCCGATCTACTGATTCCGCATATTGATCTCACGACGATTCCGCCGGACTACGCAGCCTTCTTTGATCGTTTCCCGCGCGTCGTGAATCGGGGAGTTCTCGATATTTCCAAACGCCGCATCAGCCGCAATCTGTTGGTGCCAACGGATTCCTACGACGGGCCAGTGTTGGTGAAAACCAATTTGAACTGCGGCGGAGTTCCTGAAGCGCGACGGAACGGAACATTGTCCAAAGCGCCAAAAAAATCCTGGTGGAAGCTATTCGCGCGCGAGGCGACGCCGAAAGAAACCGATTGGGCAAAGCTCCATTGCATTGCCGCTGCTGATTACAAAGTTTTTCCGTCCTTGAAAGAAGTGCCTGCCGCGGCGTTTGAAAATCCGGCTTTGGTCGTGGAGAAATTTTTGCCGGAAAAGTCGGACGGATTGTATCGGCTGCGGATTTATCAATTCTTCGGTGATCGCGGTTACTGTGCGTTGCTGGGTTCGCGCGAGCCGATTGTGAAAATGAAAAGCATCGTGACGCGAGAGGAAATTCCAGTTCCGGAGGAGATCATCGCATTGCGGCGTCAACTGGGATTGGACTACGGCAAAATGGATTTTGTAATTCGCGATGGACAGTTGGTGCTCTTCGATATCAATCGCACGCCCGGAAGAATCAAACCGGAACAACGTCTTCAAGCCAACGCACAAAAACTTGCGCCCGGCATCCACAGCTTTTTCTGAACGACTCGGAGCGCGGGTCTGTGACTCGCAGCAGCTTTGCAAATCGGCAGCTTTCATCCACCCGATTACCAGCTTGAAAAATCTCCCTGCTCCAGGTCGCAGACCTGCGCTCCGTTCACTTCTGTGACTTTTCGAATTCAGCAAACACGCTGGTAAATCAGAGTCGGACAACACTCGCCAAACACATATTTCGGCACCCTGACGGATTGCCGCTTCAGCGCTGGTGAAAAAGCTTCGTCCAATTCCGCGACCGTCGGGAACGAATAGCGCGCTGGTCGTCCCGCATACAATTGAATCGTGTTGATCGTCTGACGCGGCCAGCCGGCGTTTTCGATTTCCAAAGGATGTTCCCGCTCCAGCTTTTCCCAGGCTTGATGGATATCCGCCAGCATCACGCCGCCACCGACATCGCGCTGAAGCGCCATCGCGATCCGCCATTTTAAAATATCGAACCGCGGAATTCGTCCGGCCTTCAAATCTGCTGAAATGTGCGACATCGATTCCGCTCTTTCTGTCCGCGCAAAAACACGCAGATTCAAAATCCCACTCGGTTTCAACCAGTGCGCGATTCGTTCAGCCATTTGCCGATATTGCGTCGGAAATGCGAGTGGTGTGAGAACGCCGTCGCCGATCACAACGTCAATCGATGCTTCCGGAATTTCGACCTCAAACCAATTTGCACAACGCACGTTTCGCCGACCGGGAACATCTCCAATCCAAAACCGATCAATCATCGGCCGGGATCGTTCGATGGCGAGCAGATGCGAATTCTCGGGCCAATTCAGACCCGCAATCTCCGGTGTGACGCCGAGCAATAAAACATTCAACGATTGGCTCGGATGCCGTGAACGCCAATCCGCAAGGGTGTTTTCAATCAGCTCAATATCCTCCGCGCTCGGCCGCAGCGGCGCTTGTTGAAATTGAAAATGCTCCGCCATCGCATCCCAGTAGTGATTGGTCGCGATGACTTCCATTTTGGTGGATAGTTCGGGTCAAACGCGAATTGCTTCCAGCAGACTGTGGCCGGTGCGAAGCGGAATCACTTTGCGAAGGCTGAAGCCAGCGTCCTGCAACAGCGATCCGTATTCAGCCGCCGTCCGCTCCAGTCCACCGGTAACAGCGAGCATGTGCAGATCGCTCATGACCACCGATTGATTCTCCGTGGCGCGATTCGGCAGAAGTTTTTCAATCACGAGCAATGCGTTGCCGGGTTTCAAACTAGCGGCGCAGTTTTTCAAAATCGTCGCACACTGCGCATCGTTCCAATCGTGAAGAATACTTTTCAGAATATAAATCTCAGCGCCTGCTGGAACGTGTTCGAAAAAATTTCCGGGAACAAATTCGCATCGTGAACGAACGCCCGCGGCTTCGAGATTTTTTTCAGCGACCTGCAACACATGCACTTGATCAAAGAGAATGCCGTTAGCAGAGGAATGTTTTTTCAACAACGCGGCCAGCAGCGATCCATTCCCGCCACCGAGATCCGCAATTTTTTTGAACGGCGAAAAATCATACGCTTCGAACAAGAAACGTCCGGCGTCGCCGGCGCCGCGTTGCAGCCATTGATTGAAGGCATCATTCATTCCGGGCGCGGATTCGCGATGTTCCCAGACGGTTTGATTGAACGCGTGGTCGAAAGCGGTTTCGCCGGTTTGGATCGAATGCAGCAGATGATTCCACGCGGGCGCGTATTCTTCACCGTTTAAAAGAGCGAGGCTGTACTCCGGTCCCGCACTGTCGCTGCGCAGGCGATTTCCCATTTCGGTCAATTGAAAATGCCCCTCGTTGTCTTCCGTGCAAATGCCGAACGCAGCCAGTCCGCGGAGCAGTCGATGTAAGGATGGCGGATGAACCCGCAATCTTTTTGCAAGGTCTGCGGCCGCAATCGGGCCGTGCGTCAATTGATCCGGAATCTTCAACTTCGCCGCCAGATAAAGCAGCGCGGTGCTGCGATAGCCGTTCAAAAGCGTGTTCAAATCCGGCCCGGCGAAGGCGGTTTTGAATTTCCTGATGCGCCGTTTCAGTTGATGAAGCAGGCCGTTGACAGGTGGCATGGCGACCTGTTTATGCGAAAGCCGCGGGGAAGGCGAAAGAATTTTCCAGGCTCGTTCGGAAGGACGAGTTACACGAGGCCCACTCTTATTCCACAACTCCGTTGCTCTTAATCATGCGCAACGTCGTCGCTCAATTCATTGCGATCGTCCGAACGTCGCGGAAAATGTTTCGCGAGCAATTCCCCGGCGCGATCAATGGCTTTCACAATTCCGCCCGTGAAATCCGATTGCCGAAAATCGCCGGTCATCACTCCCGCCAGTTCGGTCCAGAAACTCTGCCCGCATTTCTGATGAATCGCTTCATCGCCGATGATCGCGAAACTCTGCGATTTCGGCGCGACGTAAATCAGCACGCCGTTGCGTTCCGCAGTTTTGGTCATGCCCAATCGAACAAATTCCAACTGCGCAGCCGCGACCGCGTCCTCAATCTTTTTGCGGCTGACGAACACGCGAATTTCGCCGGAGGTTCGGAGCTCCGCCGCGCGGATTGCGGCCTTGATTTTCTCGTGCTCTAACTGGTGTAGAAATTCTTTTGTTTGCATAATTACCATCGCCCTCCCGCGCCGCCACCGCCGAAGCTGCCGCCGCCGCCAGAGAATCCACCACCACCCGAAAAACCACCGCCACCACCGCCGCCCCAACCTCCTCCTCCCCAACCGCCACCGCCGCCGCCAATGTACCAACCGGAATGTCTGCGGCGTCCGGATCCAAGCATCACCAGCAGGAACACAATTGCGAAAACGATGAACCGCACGATGCCGCCAACGCTGTTGGTGTGCCGGCGATTTTTCTCCGCCACGGTTTGGCCGGTTCCGTGATATTCCCCTTTTGCCGCGGCCAGCATCGCCTGAACTCCGGCACTCATTCCGCCATCCACATCGCCATTGCGGAAACGTGGAATAATTTCATCCTCAATAATCCGCTTGCAGATGACGTCCGGCAAAACGCCTTCAAGTCCGTAACCAACTTGAATGAACATGGAGCGATCCTGCATGAACACGAACAGAATCGCGCCGTTGTTCTTGTCCTTCTGTCCCGCGCGCCATTCTCGCGCAACGCGAACGGTGTAATCCTCAATCGAGGAATCCGACTGCATCTTCGAGAAAATCGCGACGAGGATTTGATCCGACGATTCCCTCTCGAAATTTTCCAGTGTTTGGTTCAGCCGCTGTTCCGTCGCCGCCGAAACCACGCCCGCATAATCGTTGAAGTATTGAGTCGGCGCCGGAGGCATGACCTCGGCCGCAAACGTTTGCCAGCAACACAGCAGAGCCAGGAGAAATCCAAAACGCATCAGGAATCAGTGGTTGGTTGCTGCGGGTGCCGGGTTGTTGCCGGAATTGAAATCCACTTTGGGCGGCGTCTCCGCTCCCGGCGTGGCGCTGAAATAGGGCTTCGTCTGGAAGCCGAACATGCCGGCGTAGAGAACCGCAGGAAATGATTTCACTGCGGTGTTGTATTGCTGCACGGCGATGTTGAAGTCGCGACGCTCAACCGCAATGCGATTTTCCGTTCCTTCCAATTGCGCCTGAAGCCCCATAAAATTGCTGGTCGCTTTCAGATCGGGATAACGTTCCACCACGACCATGAGCCGCGACAACGCGGACGACAATTTACCTTGCGCGCGATCAAATTCCGCGAGCTTCGCGGGATCAGTCGGCGCGGTGCTGGGATTGATATTCACTTTGCCAACCGAGGCGCGCGCTTCAGTGATTTCAGTCAGCGTAGATTTTTCGAAATTCGCCGCGCCCGAAACCGTGGCAACCAGATTCGGAACCAGGTCCGCGCGGCGTTGGTAAACATTCTCAACCTGCGCCCAATGGCTGTCCGTGCCTTGAGACAAGGTGACGAGGCGATTGTATCCGCTCTTGAGCGAAAGCCCCGCAATGATGACGACGAGAAGCAGAATTCCCGCAACGATGGCACATCCGATTCCTAGTTTTTTCATAATGTTGAATCGCTGTCACTGTAGCCTGAAAAAATCTTGTGGCGATTACAAAACCGCTTTGGATTTTCTAATCGCCGGAGCGCGGACTTCAGTCCGCGAGTTTCGATGCCGCCGCACGTTCGATTTTGAATCGATCGCAATCACCATCCTCAGGTGCCGTGCCTTTGTTTCTTTGTTACCCGGCTGAAAAGATTCGACCGCCTAAAGCGGTGCTGAAGCACACGCACTCCAAACGCTTCGCGACACTGCTGACGCTTTGAACCAAAGCGAAGCGTTTGGAGTGCGCGCGCTTCAGCGCCGCTCTTTAACGCCGTTAACATTACATGCACGCGCCGCTCCGTTCGATGTTCGGCGTTCAACGTTCATTGTTCGATGTTTGCCCCCCCACTTTTCAGGAATGATTGCACAACTCCTCCTCGGAAGTTAGGGTTTCGCCCAATGGCGAAGGGATTGGTGGTGAAAGATTTTCTTGGCATGGATATCATGGAACTGGTGGCGCAGGTGAAGCGTGCGCAGGACAAACGCAAACCACGATTGCGCCGCACACGAACGCCGCGTCGCTTTCGCCGTTCAACCACCTCCATCTCAGTCATCATTCCCGCCCACAACGAGGAAGCGTATTTGCGCGCGACGTTGAACGCGCTGCGCAAACAACATTATTCCAATTGCGAAGTCATTGTTGTGGCGAACGGCTGCACGGATCGCACGGAAGACGTGGCGCGCGAACACTGTGATCGTTTGGTGGTGTTATCTCAGAAAAGCCTCGGCGTCGCCCGCAATCTCGGGGCGCGCATGGCGAAAGGCGAATTGCTGATCTTCCTCGACGCGGACACGCTGCTGGAACGAAATGCGTTGCGCACCATCGCGTCGCAGTTTACGCGTCGTTACGCCGCCGGAACGGTGAAAGGCAAACCGGATTCAAAACGATTTGCGTATCGCATGATTTACGGTCTGAAAAATTTTGTTCATTTCTCCTCCATTCATCAGGGGAGCTCGGGCGTGATTCTCTGCTGGAAGGACCAGTTCATCCGCCTCGGCGGCTTCAAGGAGCAAATGGAAGTTCGTGAAAACAGCGACTTGATCAAACGCCTGAAACGTTTCGGACGCTACAATTACATCCGGCAAGCGTCAGCGATAACATCCATGCGACGCTATGATCGCCGCGGTGTCTGGCGCATGGTCTGGCTCTGGATCAAGCTCTGGTTCGAATCGCTGTTCAAGGATCTTCAGAACCGCAAATACGAAACCATCCGCTGATTACGCAGCCAGCACGACCTGGCTTTTGGCTTCGCTCTTCAGGCTGAACGTCTGACCGACATCACGCCAGCCGATGCGTTCACCGGCAATCGCCGCTTCCATTCGTTGAACCGGTTCCACCGTGCCTTCGCGGCCAAACGGAAACGTGTTGAAATGAATCGGCAGGAAATGATTCGCGCCAGCCTGATCCGCCATCTTGATGGCCTGCTCAGGTGAGCAATGCGCGAAAATCCAGGGATCGTAAGCGCCGATCGGCATGATCGCGAATTCGAATGGGCCTTTGCTGCGCAACGATGCGAACGAATCGCACCACGCGGTGTCGCCGCCGAAAATGATTTTCTTTCCTTCGCGCGAAATAATGTAGCCATTGTAGCCGCGACGTTTGTCGTACTTCCACCGCGCGCCCCAGTGATTCACTTCGAACGCTTCAATTTCCACATCGCCATTCGGAGTTGAAACGCGCGTCTTCTGCCCCCAGGACAATTCCACCGGTTGTTTGAACTTCATGTCGCTCAACAAATCCTTCGTGGAATGCGCGGTAACCGCTTTCGTCGTCGCCGGCAAATGACGCAGGCTGGCGGGATCGAGATGATCCATGTGCGCGTGCGAAAGCAGAACGAGATCGACCTTCGGCAATTGCTTCGCGGTGAGCGCGGGTTGAATCAGGCGTTTCGGTCCGACCGTTCCGAACGGCGTGTCGGCGCCAATGCGCGGATACAGCGCGGGATCGGTCAGAATCGTGACGCCATAAAAGTTCATCAGCACACTGGCATGGCCGAGCCACGCGGCGGTGATGGTATTGGGATTCCAGAGTTCGGGCGTGGGAACACCGGCAGGAGGCAGCACGTCGCGCCGCGTTTCCGCGATGTAGCCGCGCAGCAACCGCGCGGGAAGAATATCCGAGGCTCCAGCCCATACACCGCAAAGACCGAATGAACCAACTGTGAGAAAACGACGACGCGAAAAAGCTCTGCTATTCAACTGTATCCTGCAAACATTGTTAACGATTGTCGGGTATTCTAGCAGAGAAAAACACCCCTGCAAGGGGCACATGGGGCATTTACCCCAAAAACTTTTTTCCTCCTCGGAAAACTTCAGAAAATAAATTCATTCGCAGCCACAAAAGACGGAAAACCGGTCCGGATCAGCACCACCTGAAAACCTCATTTTGGCACATCCACGCGGAGTTCAATTGTGCGACCCACAGCAACTTCAAACGCCAGTTTGATCACGTCGTTCTATTTTCAAATCAAGGCATTTCAGACTGGTTTCGCTGACGGTATCGCCCCGGTGTCTGGCCGATTTTGAGTTTGAAGATCACGTTGAAATATTCTGGATGCTTGAAGCCCGAGCGTTCGGCTATGACCGACAGCGGCAGGTCTGTCTCGGTCAGCAACTGACGGGCACGGGCCAGTTGCACGCGAAGAATCTCCGCCTTGGGCGAGCATCCCACCAGGCGCGTGAAACGCCGCTCCAGCACCGTGCGCGACAACGCCGCCACGGCGACCAAATCCGGCACTTGAATACCGTCGCAGGCGTGTTCGCGAATGAATCGCAAAACCGAGGCAATGGCGCGGTCGGGAATGGTGAGAACATCGGTGGAGCGGCGCGTGACCACTCCCAGTGGCGGCACGTACCGTGGTCCCTTCGGAGGTTTTTGCCCGCGCATCAAACGATCCAATACAGCCGCCGCTTCATATCCGATCCGAAGAGTATTGGGCATGATGCTGGTCAACGGCGGATCGGACAACTCACACAATACATCGTCGTTGTCCACGCCAATCACCGCCACCTCATCCGGCACGAGCAGGCCGAGCTGCCGACACGCTTTCATCACCTGCTGGCCGCGAATGTCGTTGCACGCCATGATGCCGATGGGCTTCGGCAACTCATCCAGCCAGCGCGCCAAATCAGCTTGAAAACGCAATTCCCGTCTTTCCAATTCAATCGTGCTGGACGTCAGTGCCTGCTGGCGCGGAAGACAGGCGCGGCAATCGCCTCCCAGCTCCGCGACGCGTTCCATGAACCAGCGGGAACGTGTGTCGGAATAGTTTGCTCCGACAAATCCACAAAAGGCAAAGTGTCGGAAGCCGCGTTCCCACAAATGTTCCGCCGCCAGCGCGGACACGGCCTGATCATCGGTGTCAATAAGCGGCAGATTCAGATTCGGCACCGATCCCCGGAGGTCCACGGTCGGAATGTTAAGTTTGCGAATCACCCGGGCCAGTTCCCGCGTTTCGATGCGCGCAATCAATCCGTCCCCTTCCCAATCCGCCAGCCAGGCCGGCACCTGGCTCCAGGTCCATTCCTCAAAGGATATCGTCCAGTTCTCATGCTCGCGCACGTATTTGGCAATGCCCTGAAGCAATCCGCGGCCATAAGCCCGCGACGATTCAATCAGAAGACCCACGCGGCGCCGTTGAATGGGACGTGGCATAAAGGGGGATCGAGCTAATACCGATTGTGAAAATCGAACCGGCGGAAATACCTTAATTCCAGCCACGGACAAAGCGGGAGAGATTTGCTAATCTTCCGACGACCGCATGGCTGATCTGCTTTGAAACTGGCGAGTCCGGCAGACATGGGCGGCAGTGTTTGCCGGGTGCGGCAAAACCTCAATAAAAAAACGCGAACCCTCAATGACACAACATCCGACGATTGATAGGGTTGCGCTGAATCCCTGAGAGAACTGCGGAAATCCAAAACGCATTCTATGAAAACCTGCCAAAACCGACCTGTCGTCCTAATCACTGCGGCACTCAAGCACCTTACCGCGAATAAAGTCTTTGTCGGACCTCCGGCCCTTTTGGCCGCGGCTGCTCTGCTCTGTTCCAGTTCGCGCGCCGCTTTGAGTGATTATCAGACTGCAGTAACCAATGAACCCAGTCTGATCTCCTATTACACGTTCGACCAAAATAACGCGGCGGATGTGTCTGGAACAAATAACGGCACGCTTCAGGGCACGACCGCCTTTGCCGCGGGCGCGCGAGGTTCCGGAACCGGACTGTCGTTGGGCGGCGCGGGATGGGTCAATCTTGGTCCGGTGGGAGATTTTTCATTCACCAATAGCGATTCCGGTTCCGTCGAAGCCTGGGTGCAAGCGGGCAGCCTGCTTGGCAACGGGTGCATCGTCGCCAATCGGGACGGTTTCTCCCGCTGGCAGGTGAACATGACCCAGAACAAGCTTTCAATCGGCTCCTGGAATGGAAGTATCTTTTTGACAATCCCCATCCCTGACGCATCAACGAACTGGCATCATGTCGTCGCGGTGTATGAGGACGCGAATCTGACCGTCTATTGGGATGGCGCGCCGGTGGGAACCGTTTCGCAACCCTTGGGCTATACGGACAACACCAAGGGAACACAAATTGGATCTCCTTCTCCTTACGGTGGCGGCGCAGAAAACTGGGTGGGAACTTTGGATGAAGTGGCTATTTACGCCGAGCCACTGACAGCGGAAACCGTGCTGGCACATTACAATGCTTTTTTCATCGGCGATCCACCGGTCATCACTCGTCAGCCACAAGGCGGCACTTTCCTGGCGGGCGCGAACCTGACTCTTGGCGTAACCGCGACCGGTCCCGGACCTCTGACCTACCAGTGGTTTGATGAGTCGGGCATTCTGGATGGAGAGACGAACGCCACGCTGTCATTTTCCGGCCTGACGGAAGACGATGCCGGCACTTATTACGTTCAAGTGAGCAATCTGGCCACGACGTTGACGAGCAGCAACGCGGTGATTTCTTTATCACCCCTTCCCACCAAGCTGGCCAGCTATCAAACAGCGGTTTCCAATGAAACCAGCCTGATCTCCTATTACACGTTTGACAAACTGACACCCGAAGATGTCAAGGGACCCAATGATGGAACTCTGGCCGGCACCGCCGGGTGGGATGTTGGAATCGGTGGCGGTTCGGGCCACGGATTGTTGCTCGACGGATCGGGACATGTGGATTTGGGATCCGTCCCGGATTTTGATTTCGCTTCTGGCGTCGGCACGGTCGAAGGATGGTTCCGCGCCGATTGGCCCAGCCTCAATTACAACGCCACATTGATTGCTGATCGCAACAATGGCCCGACCGTGTGGAGTCTCCATCTGGGACCCGATAAAAATCAGCCGATCGCTTACAATGGATCAATCAGCGATTTGTTCGGGCTCTCACCCGCCGCGGGCACGAACTGGCATCATTTCGCCGCCGTGTTCACCAACGCAACGGTAAGTTTCTACGTGGACGGCGTAGCCATTCCCTTCTCGCCGATGTCATTTGCGTTTGGAGCTGGCCCTGCGACGGTGCAGATCGGCTCATCCCAGGCTGGAACCACCTTCCGCGGCTGGGTGGGAATGCTGGATGAAATCGCGTTTTATTCCGAAGCCCTTCCGGCCGCTTCCATTCAAGCCCACTACGATGCTTACGCGGGCGGCGAACCGCCGGTCATCACCACCCAGCCGGTTGAAGGCTATTACCTCACCGGGCAGTCGGGCTCGCTTTCGGTTGCCGCGACGGGATCACAACTGAGTTATCAGTGGTATAAAAATGGGAATGAAATCCCCGGCGCCATCAACGCTCAGCTCGGACCGCTCATTCTCACCAACACCGATTCGGGCAGTTATTACGTCACGATTACCAACAATTCCGGCAGCGTGACGAGCAGTGTGGTTTCGATCTATGTCGGAAACGACATCGCCAATTATCAATCCTCGGTGTCGAGCGAGACCAGTCTCATTTCCTATTACACCTTTGATGCCGCTGACGCCCACGATTCCAAGGATGCACACCCGGGAACCGTTGCGAATTCCGTGACCTATGCCGGCGGCCCCGGCGGCGTGACCAACTTTTCCCTCGCCCTGGATGGCACAGGCCACATTGATCTGGGCCAGGTGCCGGACTTCGACTTCGCGGACGGCAGCGGCACGGTCGAAGGCTGGATCCGACCGAATTGGAACAACCCGGCTCCGTATGATCCGACGCTTTTTGCGAATCGGGATGGAGGCAGCGATTGGAGTGTTCACGTGAGCCGCTGGAAAGTGGAGATCGGAAATTTCAGTTCGAGTTTTCAGACGGCGCCCATTTTTAGCGACAACGGCTGGCACCATTATGCCATTGTTTTCGATGACGGCACGGTGACCATGTATTGGGATGGCAAACCCCGAGGCACTTTCAATCAGACCATTAACTCCGGCCTGGGAAAACCGACCCAGATCGGATCGTCCGCACCGACGACCACGGCGGAAGGCTGGATCGGCAACCTGGACGAAATTGCCTTCTACAGCGATGCATTGAGCGCTGGACAAATTTGGGACCACTACCGCGCCATGATTGCACCGGCAGCGACTGTGCCGTCGTTGAGTTTCTCGCTCGCCGGAAGTCAGCTCACCCTTTCATGGCCCGCCGATGTGTCTGGATACACCCTGGAATCTTCGACCGATCTCGCCAGTGGCCAATGGCTGCCCGTGGAGGGTGTGGTCAATAATCAAGTCACGGTTGACGCCTCGGTCGGAACACAGTTCTTCAGGCTTGTAAAATGAGAAGACGCAACTTTGCTTTCAACAGATTGCCTCGGCACGAAATCAATCCGGTCCGGGCATTCACCCTGATCGAACTGCTTGTGGTGATAGCGATCATCGCCATTCTTGCCGCCATGCTGCTGCCGGCTCTGGCAAAAGCGAAGGAGAAGGCCAACCGCATTTCGTGCCTGAACAACCTGAAGCAGATCGGGCTGTTCCTGCAACTCTACACCGATGAGAACAATGACGTCTTTCCGGCTCATCGAAACCAGAACCAGCCCAACAATGTCGCGACCGCCCTTACGAACTGGTGGGGCACAGCAATCATCGGTTACAGCAACGGTCATTCGAACCTCTTTCATTGTCCTTCTCTCAAAGGTCAACGGGTGGATAACGGCGTCACCTGGAGCTGGGCCTTCGACTGTCACAACGTTGGTTATGGAATCAACTCCTACTTCGACTGCCTCTGGCCGATTCCGAGTGACAGCGTTACGTTGGGCGGAATCACCTTTTCGACAAAGCCATGGCTCAAACGCACTTCAGTAATCAGTCCGGTGGATAATCTGATCGTGGGCGACGCCATGCCGAAGAGTGATGGGACTTTCAGTTCAAGCATGTATTGGCCGCGTTCGTGTATGAACCGGAAAAAAAGCGTAAGTCAGGGCTTTGAAGGCGTCGATGTGTTCCGTCACCGCAGTACTGGAGTCGTCGGTTTTGTCGATGGTCATGCTGAGGCGCGCAAAGATGCGCAGATCAATCCGCCCGCAGATCCAATTTCCGGAGACCCCAAAGGACTGATCAATTCGCGTTATTGGGATCCGTACAAACGTGCCGGTGACATTTGATCTTGATGGCGAATCCGTGCCCAAGGAGAGCATTCTGTGATGCGATTGCTTGACCATGCAACGTGGCGACCGCCCGGAGTTGAAGTGACCCGCTTATGAAATTAAATCCCTTCCTGATCTTGATCCTGCTGCTGGCCGTCGAACCGGTCCGTGCGCAAAACTCCACGCGGCCCGAGACGGTTCGCGCGGGTGAATTCAAAAAGATTTACGATCCCGGCGTCAATGAAAGCGAGCCGTGGTATATCAACGATCACTGCTTCATTCACGCCAAAGACGGTCAATGGCATCTCTTCGGCATCACCCGTCAGGAACCGGCCAAACCCATGGAGGAAATTACCTTTGCCCATGCGACGGCGGATTCGCTGACGCAAAGCCCGTGGAAAAAAGAGCCGGCCGCATTGACCGTGGCCCGGGAAGCACCGTGGCGCGAGGGCCATCTTTGGGCGCCCAGTGTGATTCTCCACGACGACCTCTACTACATGTTCTATTGCGCGGGCGGCAGTAATAACATGAATTACCGGATTCATCTGGCGACGTCGCCGGACCTCAAGACGTGGACGCGGTCGCCGAAAAACCCGATGCTCGTGGATGGTTACGACGCGCGCGATCCGTTCATCCTGCGCGTGAATGGAAAATGGGTGATGTATTACACCGCCACCAGCCGTCCTGAAGGCGGTCACCATATTGTTGCCTATGTCACCAGCAATGATCTCGTGACCTGGACTGATCGCGGCGTGGCTTTTACGGATCCATCAACTGGAACCTGGGGCGGCCCCACCGAATCGCCGTTCGTTGTTCATCGCGGGAAGTTCTATTACCTCTTCATTGGGCCGCGCGACAACTATGACAGCACGCACGTTTTCGCGAGTGAAGATCCGTTTCATTGGGACGTAAAAAACAAGGTCGGCGACATACCGGCCCATGCAGCGGAGGTGGTGCAGGACACCGACGGTAAATGGTATGTCAGCCGCGCGGGCTGGGGCAAAGGCGGAGTCTATCTCGCGCCACTGATTTGGGAAAATTCGACCACGCCAGAAAAGCCGTAAGCAGGCTGACATATCAAACAAATGTAAAGCAAGGCGTGGTTCTGGAGAATTGAGGATCGAGGATCGATTAACTCAAGTCGCGAACAAACCGGGAAACCGGTTTGACTGTTTCACATAAAGTCAGACAACTCGTTCGTTCCGCGCAATCCAATTGCGCTCGGCAGGGCGCCTAACGCGACAGCTCCACTCGCCGGGGAACAGCGATCGTGACGGCATAATGCGCGGAACCGTTTGGCGAATCAGAAAGATAGAGGTCAAATCCCTGCGCCGTCTGTTCGAGTGTGACGACGTCACGCCCTTCCCGTTTTACAATCCAGGCTTTCGGCAAGTCCAGGTGCCGGCTCAAATCGCGCCAGCCACGGGGCGAATCGTCGAGGTCGGCCCAAGGCTCGCCGTCGAAGGTGACATCCGTTGGACGGGACCAGGACTTGTGTTCATAACGCACATTGCGAGATGTGAAAACAAATCGCTCGCTGCCGTCCACATTGGCGGCGATCCGAATCAACGTAACGTATGCGGATGAATCCCCTGTCGCGCGGATTGGCTGCTTGGAAGTGGCGCAACCGGAAATGGCGAAGCACGCCACGGCGATGCAGACAGATTTTAATGCATTCATAGTTTTGTAAATGGCAGGCACCGGATTCATGAAAGCTGAGCCACAGCCGCCAAGAAAGCAATGGCGCAAATATTTTCCCAACTCTCGCAAACCGAATGCACGACTGCTCAACCGATATTCCTGCGTCTTTTTCACAATGTTGAATCTCCTCGGCTATCGCTCATGATTCCAAAACCCCAGTCGAGCCGAAGATTGAACGTTATTCGGGCCGCGTGTATTTTGCGCCCATGCACTTCCCGCGCACCCTTCTCTTTTTAGCCTTCAGTCTCGTTTCCGGAACGATCGTTCGCGCGGCAAGTTCCAGCGAGTCAGTGGTGTTCAAGGAAATCTGCGATGCTTCCGCAATCGTGAGTGTAACTGACGATCTGTTCGCCGTGGCCAATGACGAAGATAATCTTTTGCGGTTTTATCGCTGGAACCGGCCCGGAAGCCCGGTTTACACGAGCCAGTTGAACGCGATGTTTTTCGGGAAAAAGAAAGCGCCGGAAATGGACATTGAAGCCACCGCGCGGTTGGGCCAGCAAATCTTCTGGATCACTTCACACGGTCGCAACCGGAAAGGAAAAGCCGCGCCGGAACGATGTGGATTTTTTGCTTTGGAAATATCCGAATCAAACGGCGAAATCATCCTCCGCCAAACCGGAAAACTTTATACCCATTTGCTCGACGATCTTTTTCGTGAACCGAAGCTCGCAACGTTTGATCTGGCGAATGCCGCGAAGCTGGCGCCGAAGGCACGCGGCGGTTTGAACATTGAAGCATTGGCCGCGACGCCAAGCGGGGAGTTGCTGATTGGCTTCCGCAATCCTATTCCGCAAGGCCGCGCTCTGATTGTGCCGTTGCTCAATCCCGAAGATTTGCTTTCTGGAAAGCGCGCGCGATTCGGTGATGCGATTCTTCTCGAGCTGAATGGCCTCGGATTGCGGGGCATGGAGAGCGTTGAAGGCGGATATTATTTGATTGCCGGACCAGCCGACGGTGGTGGCGTGAGCCAACTTTTTTTTTGGAAGGGAGACGAATCCAAACCACAGCCCGTGACAGACATCCATTTCCCCGGTTTGAATCCCGAAGGCATCTGCGTGGTCAATGGCAGCCAATCTGAATTGATTTTGTTAAGCGATGATGGCGCGCGCGAGGTGAATGGAAAAGAATGCAAGGATTTGCCGAAATCCCAGCGGCAATTCCGCGCATTGCGAGTCACTCGGTGAATCGATTCTCACTGAGCCATTTTTAGATTCGACATCCTGCCAGTTCAAAGGGCCCGGGCTTTTCATCTGCTGAATCTAATTTTCTCGGAACGCCGGTTGATGATTTGCCGCGAATTTTTCTTGGGGTGCACACCGCCCCGCGGTTTAGACAGATCACCTGATTGTTGGCAGAGCAATCCGGCGGCAGATTAAGGCTCTTATGGCCTTTCCTTCTTACGTCCTTGTACCGGGTCTCGCCGTCCTCACATTCCTATCCGCAACTGCCGCGTCTCATGCAGACACAAACGAGTGGCTGAAAACGGCCAGCGGCAATTGGGAGGAGCCGTATTGGTCACAGGAAAGGCTGCCGACAAGTCAGGACGTGGTGCTCTTCGATAATCCCGGTTTTAAATCGCTTGCGATTGCGCAAAGCACGGTGACCAGCGCGCCACAATCGCTCTCAATCCAGTCACTCACCATCAACGCACCCTTGAATTCGTCCAACCTGCTTTTAATGAACTGGGCGGGATTGAGCGTGCCGTTGCTGGTGAGTTCAAATGTGGTCATTGGAACGAATGGCTCGTTCGTCAGCCACAGCAGTGCGCTGGTCGCGAGCAATTTCCACCTCAGCACGACAGCACAATTCCTCGATCAATCAGCAGCATCGTTCATCAATGTTTTCGTTGGAGCGGACGCGGACGCGGAACTGGATCTGACGAATTCGGTTTTTGCGGCAAACTCGTTGCAACTTGGCGCCTTGGAAACTTCAGGCGACGGAGTGGTGAACCAGTCGGGCGGAACAAACGAAATTGGAACGCTGGCGATCTATCCGGGAAGCAGTTACATGCTGGCTGACGGCGGGATACTCACGGGAAACGCACTGGAAATGCACAGCGCGCTTTTTGATGAAACGCACTTCGTACAGACCGGCGGAAATGTGCGTTTCGATTCCGTCGGCAACGCAGGAAGTAATCCTGAATCCTTAGCAAGACTCTCGCTGAGCGGCGGCAGTTTTCAGACAACAACCTTGAGCCTGGACGACGGAAGCTTTTTGCAGACGGGCGGCACCAATCTTGTGGAACAACTTCAATTGAGTCCCAATGAATTTACCTTCGGCTCATACATGCTCTCGAATGGTTTGCTCATCTCGAGCAATCTGACGGCAGGAATGGGCGCAGGAAACGAACCGCCGAGCGCGACATTCACACAAACAGGCGGCGTTCACACCAACGCGAATCTGATGCTGGCGGGAACCGTGCGATCCGGATTCGCCCTGGCATTAGGGCAATATTTTTTGAACGGCGGATTGCTGGTTTCTGGAACTGAAGCAATCAACATGGGAAGCCTGAGTCAAAGTGCTGGCACGAATTGGGTGGGCAATCTTTCCGTGTCCGGAGGCGGAAGCTATCAATTTTCCGGAGGCGAGATCGTGAGTTCGAACGTTTCGCTCAGCACTCCCGAGGTCGAAACGATTTTCAATCAAACCGGCGGAGATCATCGCATCCTGGAATTGTTATCTCTCGATCGTCTGGTCACTTACGCGCTGAGCGCCGGCACACTTGAAGTCTCAAACATTGAAGTGAATCCCGGCGGGCAGTTCCTTGTCCAGGAAGGAACGCTCACCAACTCCGGGCTATGCACAATCAACGGCGGGCTTGTGAGTGTGGGAACACCGGAACTGCAACTCGGCCAGCTTTGCGTTACCGGCTCAAACACGCTGTTCCCAACGCGCCCCACGAATTCGACAATCGTCTTTCTGCCGGGCGCCGTGACCATTCGCTTCCGTGACAGCCATGAAATATCGTGGGCTCCTCCGGGGTTGTTCATCCAGAACTGGAATGCCACGAACGGCCCGGATCATATTTATGTCGGGAACAACGCGGAAGGATTGACCGCGGCGCAATTGAGCCTGGTGACGTTTTCCAATCCGAGCGGATTACCGCCGGGAAACTATCCGGCGATGATTCTTCGGACCGGCGAACTGGTGCCATTCTCCGGCGAACCCACGCTCGACTTCACGACACAGCCGGGCAAACTGGTTCTTTCGTGGAGCGGTTCGTATCAGCTTTATACCTCTACAAATGTAAATGGCCCTTAGAACCTGTCTGAAAAATAGAGAAAGAGCTTGATTTTGCTGGGAATGTGGTTGGCTTTTATTCGCGGTAGCGCCAGTCAGGCGATGAAAATCGCCAAATACGACACTGACCTGACTGACGCCCAATGGACTTACCTCAA
>DASTXC010000152.1:0-39357 GCA_035765675.1 Verrucomicrobiia bacterium | reverse complement strand
GCGCCAGCGCCGTCTGGTGCGCGATTACGAAACCACCGAATCCAGCGCCAAGGCCTGGATCTACATCGCCATGATCCGAATCCAACTCCGCCGCCTGGCCTGATCCCGCTTCATTCATGATTTTTCAGACACGCTCTCAGGTTTTTTCTTAGAAAGAGTCCGTTTTCAGCAGGGTCGGTGAGTCGACAGGCGATTATGCAACGTTTCTTCAATAATTTCAGCCGCGTCCATTTGTATATCTTTCTTGGATTTTACATCACGTTTGCCGCGCTTACGTTTTTCACCCTTGATTCCGGGTCTGACTCCGAACGACGCGAGAACCAGATAGTCGGCGCTACCTTTGGCGTTGTGTCAGGCCCGTTCACCGGAGCAATTGCCAGACATTTCCAATCCTGCTGCCGGCAGTTTTCCATTGCACTTCTTCCTTACTGCGCCGCGATTCTTGGTGCGGGTATTTTCTTCCAGATTGTTCCGCTGCCATTCCAACGTTTTGAGCGCGTGGTCCGGATCACTTTTTGGAGCATCGGGCTGCTTGGCTGGTTCGGGGGTGCTTTAGTATCTTTCATGCACGCGTTATCATGAAATCGTGGCCCCATTTATGCGCTCCATCCACTCCCGGCGAGGGTGGGCATGGTGGTAATTCTGACGGCCCGCAGACCGCGCCGCTGAACTCCGTTAACAGCCCATTGGAAAACGCTGATTGCAGCAGGGGATATCGGTCCGCTCCGATTTCCATCGGGAATCGATATAAAATAGAGCCGACTCACGTCGGGCTGCTACTTGCGCGATGAGTTCAGTGCCTTCGGAAATTCCCCAACTTGTGGGCTTTACTTCACAGAAACAGACGTGGCGGTCTCGGTCAGTGCGTGTTGAACGGTTGCCAACGGCTTTCCATTCCGCTCCGTGTTTTCCCGGGCGCGGTCCAAAATCTGTCGATAGGTCGCCAGCGCGAGCAGCGGCCATGTGTTCCGATACATGTCGTATTTCAAATAAAACACTTTCGGAAAACCGGTGCCGGTCGTCTCGTGTTCCGTCCAGGAACCTTCCGCGTTCTGCGTGCGGATCAGATATTCAACGCCGCGGCGGATGCTTTCCCGATCCGGATCGTCAAACGCGCACAAGCCCATGACCGCCCACGCGGTTTGCGAAGCCGTGCTCGGGCCTTGTCCTTTGAAAACAGGATCGTCGTAGGTGTTGCAGCGTTCGCCCCAACCGCCGTCCGGATGTTGAACGCTTTCCAGCCACTCGCGCGCTTTCAACAACCAGGGCTGGTTCATGTTCAGGTTCATTGCGCGCAATCCGCGCAGCACCTGCCAGGTGCCATAAATATAATTCACGCCCCAGCGCCCGTACCAGGAACCGTCTGATTCCTGCTGCGAACGGATATATTCCAGCGCCTCTTTAACCTGCGGATGTTTGGTGTCGTAACCTTCGTATCCGAGCAACTCCAGAATGCGCGCCGTAATGTCGGCGCATTCCGGATCCAGCATGGCGTTGTGATCCGCGAACGGAACTTTCTCGAGAATGTTCTTCGTGCAATCCTTGTCGAACGCCGCCCAGCCGCCGTCCTTGCATTGAAAAGCCATCATCCAATTCAAGCCGCGTTGGAAACATTCATCGCGTTTTTTCGGATCGCGCGTGGGAATCTGCCGGAGCGCCAGCAGGACCATCGCGGTGTCGTCCACGTCCGGATTCCATTTGTTTTCGTATTCGAAAACCCAGCCGCTCGGCTCGACTTTGACTGGATTTTTATACTGCCAGTCGCCCTTGAAACGAATCTCCTTCGTCATCAGCCATTCACCGGCGCGCACGAGCTGCGGATGATCGGCAGGCAAACCGGATTCGCGCAAACAGATCGCCACAATCGCCGTGTCCCAGACGGGCGAAAAGCACGGTTCAATCCGCACGCTGTTTTCCGTTTCATGCTGGAGGCGTTTCAACTCTTTCCATTCGCGCTGAAGAATCGGGTTGTCGTTCGAATAACCCAGCGCCTTGAGCGCAATGATCGAATTGAGCATCGCCGGAAAAATCGCAGCGAGACCGTCGCTGCCTTCGAAGCGTTCCAGCATCCATTTCTCCGCTTTGCGCAACGCGCTTTTGCGGAATGGATGAATGCCATTCTGCGCAAACACTTCGGCGAATTTGTGCAGGCGATCCAGCCACAGGAAAAAATTCCGCAGCGAGAAACGCTCCGGATCGGGCGGCAGCGCCAGGTCGCGTTCGTGAAAACCTTGCGGATAAAGTTCATCCAGCGTGACGCGATTTTTCGGCGGTTGCGTCGGCTTGAAATGATTGATGATCGCCAGCGGCACGAGCATGGCGCGCGACCAGTTGCTCATGTCCCAGAAATTCACGTGAAACCATTTGCCGATCAGCAGGACTTCGCATGGAATCGTGGGAACGTATTCCCATGGAAACAATCCGAGCAGCGCGAGATACAGTTTGGAAAACGTGTTCATGCGCGGCACGCCGCCGAGATTCATGGCAACTTCCCGCGCGCGCAGCATTCGCGGATCGGTGACGGGAATTCCCGCGAGTTTCAAAGCGAGATAAGCTTTGATTGTGGCGTTCACTTCTGCCGGGCCGCCGTGATAGATGTTCCAGCCGCCGTCCGGCAGTTGCATCGAGAAAATGTGATTGACGGCTTTGCGCTGCCATTCGGGATCGACGGAATCATCCCAGTGATGGAAGGCGACCATGTCGGAAACCAGGGTGGAATCGACCATGAGTTCGCCGACCCAGTAACCTTCGGGATGCTGAATCGACAACAAATAGCTCTGCGACCGCTCAATGGCGGCAGCTAAATTCCGGGGTGCTTCAGGCGCGGATAAGTATCGCGAAGCGTCCCCGGAATGACTCTGTTCAAACGTGGCAGACACGGTGATACTCTGCGAATCCGTCTTCATGCTGTAAAGAGATTATTGGCCAACACGGCGGTTGTTGACGCGAAGCCGAGCGCAAGTATTCAACACGGATGCGAGGAGAAAATTGCTGGTGACAAGCGAGCGATTTCGAACCGAATGCAATGATTGTTCGGCGTGATCCGTGAACCGCGAATCACAGCAGAAACATTCAATGCCCGCCGCTGTCGGTACCAGACTGCCGACACTTTGGCTGGGGCTCTTACGCGTCAAGCAACTGCAAATCCCACCCTGTCACCCTGGAAGCAAGTTTTAACCGGATCGGATCAAGTTCGCAGTCCTCGGACTGCTTTGAAACGATTCTGACGATTGCACGACCAGATGCCTCGTCCAAGGCAACGCTTCGAATCACCGCCGGATTAAGAATGTTCCGGATGAGTTCCTCTTGTGAATCCGACCAGCGAATGACGTCGATGGTTTCTCCCGACAACTGACGCACAACCGATCTAACCCGTGCTCCTCGCTCGCCGACGCACGAACCCACCGGATCGACGCTGCCATCGCTCGAATAAACGACCAGCATACTCCGGTGCCCACGCTCTCGCGCGATCGCCTTGATCTCGACCACTCCCTTTGCCAACTCCGGCACGTTCTCTTGAAAAAGCTGTCGCACCTCGTCGCTGCCGTCAGGCTGTGTGATCATATTAAATGTGTGCTGCGGTTAACAAACTCCAGGATAATTAAATTTTTATCTTTATTGCGCGCAATCTTCGTTACGCTCCGTCCGCACCTTCGATAAGCGATACCGCTTCATCCATGCAGACAAGCAGGAAGGAACAGCACCCTTCGAAGAAGTGCAATGCTGCTTCAACTTCGATAATTACGGCGACGCCGCAGTCGATCGCGATTGAACTCTCGCGTGGCGAACTCGCTTGCGCGAACGAACAGAAACGCCAAAGTTAGGTGTTCGAAATATTGTCATGCAAAACTCCGTTCCTGTTGATTGGTGGCCCGAAGCTCTCCTCGCGCGACATCCCGTGAAAGAGGTCTTCATCTGCGACCGTCAATTGCATCCGCCCTTGCTCAGCCATGTCGTCACGTTTCCGCGATTGGAAATTCCGCTCAAAGGGAATTATGAAAACCAACTCGAACTGAACGGAGAAGTTCAGGTCCTGTCGCTCGTTCCCGGAACCGCCCTGTTCGCCGCGCCCAACTGCTGGAACCTGCCGACGTGGCAGCGCAAGGTGGAAGTGATGTCGCTGCTCTTCGGAAAGAAACAGCTCGGCATCAGCATCGTCACCGCCAAAGGACCGAACGCTCCGCAGTTGCTCGCCAACAAATTCGCCATTCCAACACCGGTCCACGGCCCGATTCCGCATCTGCTGGAAGCCATGCTGGAACTGCATTCCGCGCGGGAACCTTGGAAGATTTTTCCCGACCTTGCGCGCGCGTTGATCCAATGCGTCCAACGGCTCGTGCTGGAATCGCCAACCGCGGAATCCGAAAGCCGCGGCCAGGGCTTCTTCGAACGCGTCTGCGTTTATCTCCAGAGCAATTATCAAAACGACATCACCCGTGATTCCGTCGCACACCAGTTCGGCGTCAGCCCGAATCATCTGTCGCGCATTTTTCATCGTCACGGACACATGACCTTCATCGATTACCTGACGCATGTGCGCATCGCGCGCGGCAAATATCTCCTGTGCAATTACAATCTGAAGCTGGAAGACATTGCGCTCCGCAGCGGGTTCCGCGACGCGCCGTATTTTTGCCGCGTGTTCAAACGGTTGACCAAAACCACGCCGGTCGAGTATCGCGCAAAAATGCTGCAGCACACCGGGAAGGTGCAGTCGTGATCGGGGCTTCATTTCGAAAACGTCTCTCGCACGGAATCCATTTCGGATTGGCACTGCTGGCATTGCATTTTTCGGCGAAAGCTGAATCGGAAACGAACGCAGTCACCCGCACTCCGCCCAAACGCATCGAAACGCAGATCTGCGTTTATGGTGGAACCTCCGCTGGAATTGCTGCCGCCATTCAGGCTTCGCGTTCCGGAAAAACCTGTGTGCTGCTCAATCCGGATTCGCGGCTCGGCGGATTGACCAGCAACGGACTGGGCTGGACGGATCTTGGTGAGCCCGATGCCATCGGCGGAATTGCGCGCGAGTTTTATCATCGCATTTATCAGCACTACACCCACGCCTCGGCCTGGACGGAAGAATCGCGAGCCACTTACGTCGCGCGCTGTGGATTGCGTCCGGATGAAAAGAATCAGCTCATGTTCACCTTTGAACCGAAGGCTGCGTTGACCGTGTTTGAAGAAATGCTTCGCGACGCTGCGGTAAAAATAATTCCCGGCCGAATCAAACGTCCCGGCGGCGTCCGCAAATCCGGAAATCACATTCAGGAACTCATCACCGACGATGGCCGAACCATCATCGTCGCGGCGCAATTCATTGACGCCACCTACGAAGGCGATCTGCTGGCGGAAGCCGGCGTGAGCTTCACCATCGGTCGCGAGCCGCAGGAAAAATATCATGAAACACTCGCGGGAATCCAAACCGCGCGTGCCACGAAAAACCAATTGCCGGAAGGCATCGATCCGTATGTGGTTCCCGGAAAATCGCAAAGTGGTTTGTTACCCGGCATTCGTCGGAATGCGGGCGGCAACGACGGCGATGGCGATCAACGGCTCCAGGCATTTTGCTATCGCATGTGTCTGACCGATGTTCCGTCAAATCGCGTAATGATTACGAAACCGGCGAACTATCGGGAGGCTGATTTTGAACTGCTGCTGCGCGCGATTGAAGCCGGGCAGACGCAACGTTTCTTCAAGCTGTCTCCATTGCCCAACCGCAAAACCGATTCCAACAACGATGCCGGATTTTCCACGGATTTCATTGGCGGCAACTATGATCTGGCGCAGGGTTGGAATTACGTTGAGGCCAGTTATTCCCGGCGCGCGGAAATCGATCAGGCGCATCGCAGTTTTCAAATGGGATTTGTCTGGACGCTGCAAAATCATCCGCGTGTTCCGGCGAAGATCCGCAAAGCGTGGTCGCGTTGGGGTTTGCCGCTCGATGAATTTTCCGAAAACGGACACTGGCCGCCGGGGCTATACGTTCGCGAAGCGCGCCGCATGATCAGCGATTTTGTGATCACCGAACACGAAGTGCACCAGGAGCCTGGCCACGTTGCTGTCGATTCCATCGGCATGGGCGGTTACAATATGGATTCGCATCACGTTCAGCGCTATGTCACCCCGCAGGGTTTCGTGCAGAACGAAGGTGATATTCAAGTCGCGCCGCAACGCGGGCCGTATGGAATCAGTTATCGCGCGCTCGTGCCGCGCAGCAACGAAGCGGAAAATCTGATCGTGCCGGTATGCGTCTCCGCTTCACACGTCGCGTTTGGTTCGATTCGCATGGAACCGGTTTTCATGATTCTCGGCCAGTCTGCCGCCGCCGCGGCTGCCATGGCGATTGAAGATCGCGTGCCGGTTCAAAAAGTGAGCTATCCCAAACTTAGAAAAATTCTGCTGGAGGCGGGGCAAATTCTTGAACTGAAGAATAACGAGCGGGAATGATTTTGTAGCGCAGGCTTCCAAGCCGGCTGTGTCGCGGGTTTCTCAACCGGCGCGGCTGGAGAATTTTCGATGCGTTCAGAGCGCTTCACGCTCAGCCGATTTGGAAATTGGCGATACAGCAGGCTCGGAGGCCTGCGCTACGCGGCCGCCCAAGAAAGTCTATTTATCCTCGCTGAAAACCCACGCGTTCCGATGCTCTATCGAGAAGTCATCGTAAAGCGGCTGAACGGGAATCACAGGCTCGCCTTCTTCCGAAGCCAGACTGATTGCCAGAACGCGAATGCGTGGATTGTCCGGCAGCTTCAAAGTTTTTGCGCCGGACGGAATTTCCACACCGAATTTGAAAAGATAACTGTAGGTGTATTCTTCGTCGTGGCCGGAATCGCCAACGGGATTGTGGCGATGCGAACAAAACCACGCGAGCGGCGCACGTTTGATGTACGCGGGTTCGATGCGTGCAAGCTTGTTGTTTACGGAATATGTCAGCTCCCTGACGTGTCCCTCGAATACACGCGTATCCCAGCGCCCGAGATAACCGCTCCAGTCCGGAATCGAAAGCGTGTTCCCCTGCCCGTCCACAACGAACTCGCCCGTCGCATCACCGTGAACCGCCAAGGCGAGCAAATACATCCGATTGAAATCGCCCGCCGGCAATCGCACCGTCTGCCCCTCGCAACGCAGCGCATTCATTTCTCCGTCCGCGCGCGGACCGATCTTGAAATGAATTCCGTCCGCCACGATTTGATCGCCAATCATCTCCGCGGGAATTGTGCGACCACCCTTGTCGCATGCGCCGTCCTTGCGATTCGTGTTGTAGCTGAAGACGTCCTGATTGAATGGCAACGCCACCGCCACGCTCTGTGGCATTCCAAGATTCGCAAAGAGTTTCAAATCCAACTGAAGGGAACGAAGTTGAAACGGTTTGAAGTCCAGCGTCATTGATGTTTTCCGGCTCTCCACTTTTCCGAGAACTTTTTCCACGCCGCTGATTTCCTTTGCTGAAACGATTCGCGCCGCGCTGTTCAAAACCGCTTTTTCCGCAACGCCATTCAACTCCTGCAATCGCACCACCACCCCGTCGCCGTTCTCCGCCAGCTTCACGGCACGAACGGCAACGTTGTTTGAATCCAATTTCAACAAGCTGAATTCGCGTCCCAATCGTCCACTATGACGCGTCGCGCGAAACGCAATCAATGGCTGATCCATCCGCGCGGCCTGCCAATCGGGTTTCCCGGAACGCCAGTCGCCGGCATGTCCGATGACGCCATAAACAAATTGGTGCCGTCCCCAATCCTGCGTCGCCTGTTCCTTGTAACCGTCTCCCTGAACGCCCGGCGTAAAAAGCAGCGTCAGCCGCACAATATTATCCGCCGGTTTGTCGCTGCCGTATTTTGCGCCGGTCAAAATCGAAACGCCTGCGTCGCCGGACTGATCCGTGAGATCGAGCCATTGATGCGTCGGCACTTCATATTTTTTCGGGTCGTTGTTGCCGCGCTGGATTTTTCCAAGTTCGAGATTGTAGGTCGCGCGAGGATTGCTGACGGTCAGCGGAAACTCGGCTTTGAGCGAAACGGCTTTGCTTTTCCAATCGACCTGATTGGCGATTTCCACACGATCTCCCGCCGCGCCGGAAGCGAGCCGAATGGTTTGCACAAACTTCGAATCACGCGCGGATCGTTTCACTTCCAGAGCAATCCGCACCGGGCCATTTTCCACGATGCGAATTTCCGCCGGCCCGTCCACATAACCGATCGGAGCATTCGTGCGATCCTGCCAATCCATGTTCCACGCCGGCCAGTTGCGGGGATTCTCGTGGAGGAAGGCCAGGCGCGCCGGAGACGCCAGCAGTTCTTTGCCAAGTCGCTTGTCCACGATGCTGGCAATGTCACCGGCGTCATTCAGTGTCACGCGATAGCTTTGGTTTTCCAATGTGCGCTCGGTGATCTTTAATTCTGACTTCACGGATGCAACTTCGGTTTGCACGCCATATACCGCGAAGCCGATGGATGGCATTTTCGCCTGAAACAGAAAGCGAACTTTGTTTCCGTTGATCGATACAAGTTGCGTCGGAACCGGTTCGCCCTTTCCGTCCACGACTTGTACGCCAGGCAACGAAGGATCCAATTCCATTTCCGCTTCGACGACATCCGTGCGGTCGATTCCCAGCGGGTTGTAGAGGACGAGCGGAACGCCTTCGACGCGTGTATCGAGTCCGCGCGCAACGCCGCTCACCGCGTTCTGCAACACTTCCGCGAAACAGTTCATCGCAATCACTTCGTCGTTCCAGGAATACTCATACGACTTGGGCAACGATGTGCCCGGCAGGATGTCGTGAAATTGCGCGCCGAGAACGAGCCCCCACGCATGATTCAATTTCTCCTGCGGATACGGCGCGACTCCAAGCAAATGCGCGGCAACCGATGCTTGTTCGGCCGCTTTTGCCAGCAATTCGTTCATGCGATTCCAGCGTTTCATGTACGCCTGCGAAGTCAGCGATCCCGCGGAATGTTCCGTCAGCAACAAGTCACCTTCGTATTTTGGCAGTCCGGCTTTTTGAGAATCGGTGATGTCGCGAAACATCTGATCCGCGCGGGCCGAGATCACGCGAACCGCGCCGGTCGAATTGACGCTTTCCTGAACCCATTTCACGGAATCCGGACGCGGTGAACCTCCGCGGTCGCCCACGCCGTAATACTGATAATCCGTGAACAAGCCGGATTTTTTTCCGTTCTCCTCCAGTCGTTTGTTCCAATATGCGCTCGTGCTCAGATCTTCTTTTACGTCGCCGTTGTAATTGCCGGCATTCAAAGCCGCGATCACCGACCTGCCATCCGGTCCTTCCCAAACGCCGACGTTGAAGGGAATGCCCACGGCGGAACCCCAGGTCAACTTTTGCGTTGAGAAACCACGAATGCCGCAATGCGCCAGAATGGAAGGCAGCGACGCCGGAAAACCGAAGCAATCCGGCAGCATGTATTCAGCGCTCTCCGAGCCGAACTCGCGCTTGAAAAAATTGTGGCCGAAAAGAATCTGGCGAATGATCGATTCGCTCGACGGAACATTTACATCGCTTTCTTCCCAGGAATTGCCGCAGGGAAACCAACGTCCTTCTGTGACCCATTGACGGATTTTTTGGAAGTCGTCCGGATGATATTCCTGGATCAGGCGATAACGATTCGCACCCGACCAGTTGAAAATGTAATCCGGATATTTTTCAAACAGCGGCGCGTTTTCATGAACCGTGTTCGGCAGGAATTCGCGAATGACCTGCGGATAATTCCAGCGCCATTGGGTGTCGAGATGCGAATAGCCGATTTCGTAAAGCACCTTTTCCTTGGAAAGATTCGGTTGCAGCTCCGCGCTTTGGGAGGTGGTGGAAACAGCGCCAACGCAGGCGATGGCGAGAGACGAGGCCAGTCGGTTCATAAGCGTTCAAAGGACGGATCAATGCCGGCGCATTGAAAATACTGTTCGCGCCAGCGGCCCGCGGCACGAGCCGCACTACCTTTACAAATAGAACTTGAAGCCGCGCCCGAACGCGACTTTAAGCAGATCAGCAGTTCAACCGATTTTTCAGCAATGCGCACAATGCTGCGGCGTCGTTTGTCTGCTTGATGCTTGCTCGGAAATCTTCGTGCATGATCTGGCGGGCGAGCTTTGAGATGATTTTCATGTGCTCGGTTGCGCCGTCGAAATCACGGATCACCAGCAGAATCACAACGCTTACCGGTTTGTCATCACTGGAATTCCACGCCACCGGCTGGCGCAGTTTCAACAACACGAGCGAGTTCGCCTGAATGGCGGCGTTTTTGCAATGAGGAATCGCAAAGCCGTGACCGAAACCCGTGGAATAATTCGCTTCCCGCTCCCAGATCGCCTCCTCCAGAACCCGCGGCTGCTCGGTCCGTCCATGAACGTAAAGCAGATCCACCGCGCGTTTAATGGCCTCTTCCTTGGTTGCCGCGTCGGCATCCACCACAATCAAATCCTCGCCCAGCAACGGCGCGGAATGGCGCACAGAAAAATCATCCAGCAACTCGGCCACTTCCGTCGCAGTCGTGCGTTGCAGCGCGTCTTCCAGCAATTCTTCGCAATCCTTGAGATTCAGTTGCGCGAGTTCCGCTTTCAATCCGCCAATCGCCGGTGCGGAAACACTCAGTTCGTTCAATCTCAATCCCGCGAGCAACGGCAGATAACGCTTTTGCCCGCCCATTTCCCCGCAGAATCCAATCCATTTATTTTTGGCGCGCGCCGTGTCCGCGATCTGTTTCAGCAGCCGCAGAAAACCGGGTTGCAACGGATCGTAGAGGTTGGCAACGCGGGAATTGGCGCGATCCACGGCCATGAAATATTGCAGCAGATCGTTGGAACCGATGCTGAAGAAATCCAGTTCATCGGCCAGTTCATCCAGAATAAACGCCGCCGACGGCACCTCGATCATGGCGCCAATCTCCATCGTCTGATCGAATGAAATGGATTCCGCCGCGCAGCGCGCCTGTTCTTCAGCGACCACTTTTTTCACCCAACGAACTTCCTCCACAGTCGCAATCATCGGAACCATCAACCGCAACGGACCCTGCGCTGAAGCACGGACGAGCGCGCGAATCTGCGTTCGGAACAGTGTTTCCAGTTCGGGATAAATCCGCACGGCGCGATAACCGAGAAACGGATTGTGCTCGGACGGCAGATTCAGATAGCCGACCGGTTTGTCGCCGCCAATGTCCATGGTGCGAATGATCGCAGGACATCCATCCGCGGCTTCGATCACGCGATGATAAACTTCGTACTGCTCGGCTTCGTCCGGCGCGGAGACGCGATCCAGATAAAGCATTTCCGTCCGGAACAAACCGATGCCTTCCGCACCCGCGGCAAAGGCGCGATTGGCTTCGTCCAGCGTTGCAATGTTCGCTGCGATTTCCAGTGGATGACCATCCTGGGTCGCCGCAGGTTTTTCGCCGAAATGCCGCAGCACAAACTGGCGACCATCGAGGCGCTCGCGTTCCATCGCATAATAACGCCGCGCCATGTCGGTCAGGCTCGTGACGAGCACGCCAAGATCAGCATCCAGCACGGCTTCAATCGTATCACCGAATCCATTGCTGATTTTTTCCACGCCGACCAGGGTTGGAATTCCAAACGACCGCGCGAGAATCACGGTGTGTGAAGTCGTTCCCGCTTCGGCCAGAACAAGTCCTTTCAAAAGCCGGCAATCCAGCGCCAGGAACTGACAGGGCGTGAGCGAATCGGCCACAACAATGGAATCTTCCGCCAGCACCAAACTGCGATTCGCCGCCGCGCTGCCGTAAACCTTTTGCAGCAATTGACCGCAGACGTCTTTGATGTCCAGCACGCGTTCGCGCAACATCACGTTTTCACTCGTGGCAAACAGCGTGGTGAACCGCGCTTCCGCATCCGCAATCGCACCAGCGGCAGTGCGTCGATTCAGCTGGATTGCATCCAGGATGGATTTCCGAAATTCATCGTCCCGCGCCAGCGAACGGTGCGCGATCAACAATTCGCTTTCAACGCCTTTGCCTGCGGCAACAGCGCGCTGACCGTACCAGGTGATCAATTCCTCCAAAGCGTTTTCCACCCGCTTTTGCTCAGCAGCCACGTCTTCCACGCCGTCCAGCGCCAATCCGTCCGGAACATTGAAACTGCTGGCGCGAATCAACTTTCCCTGTGCGATGCCGGGGACGACCGAGGTTCCGCGACGGAACACCGCGCCGCTTTTTCCAAGACATGGCGGCAGACGCAATTCGCCATCGGCAATCGCAATTGCCGGCAGCGCCGCTTCCTGGCGCGGCAGGGTGTTGCGAATGAAAGAACCCAGCGCGGCCATCGCGCGATCTTCGTCGGTGCCATTGATTTTCAGCAGGCACGGATCGCTGAAACGGATATCCGCGCCGACAATCGAGAGAATGCTTTTCGCATTGGCGGAGCGACCGGTGCGTTGATTCAGCAGGACGACATCAGCGGTGAAAGTGCGAGCGACTTCCTCCAGCGCGCTGGCGGGACGCGCGTGAACTCCATTCGGCAACGGACAGGAAAATGAAAGATCCAGCGGCATGAAATCAGATCTGGGCGAAGATCGCTTCCGGATTTTTCATCGCAGCCTGAACGGGGACTTTGATGGTGCGAACGCGTTCAAATCGTTCCGATTCTTCGACCGCGATATCGACCGCGAGAATCACCACGCCCGCGGCTTCGATGTCGGCTTCGGTCAGTTTGTTTTCAATTCCCATCGCGCCCTGGGTTTCAACCTTGATGGAATGTCCCAGCTTCTTGGCGGTTTTTTCCAGTTGCTCAGCCGCCATGTAGGTGTGAGCGATGCCCGTGGGACAGGCGGTGACAGCGACAATTTTCATTTCTTTCCTCCTTGGACCGTGACGGTCTTCTCCGTGAATTTTTTGACGAGATTGATCGTGATCGCGGTGGTCAATGCGCCGCAAACAATTGCGACCACATACATGATCCGGCCGTCCACCACCGGCAGCACAATCGGCCCGCCATGCGGAGCGTGATCGCCGACGCCGCCGAGCATCGCAATCGTGGACGCTACCATCGAGCCGAACATAATCGACGGAATGACGCGAAACGGATCGCCCGCCGCAAAAGGAATTGCGCCTTCGGTGATTCCAATCATGCCCATGCCGAGCGCGGCCAAACCGGATTCGCGCTGTTCTTCACTCCAGCGTTTGCGATTCATCAACGTGGCCAATCCGAGTCCCAGTGGCGGTGTGCAAATGGCCGCGGCGCAAGCGCCCATGATCGCGTAATTCTGCTGCTCAATCATTGCGGCCCCAAAAAAGAATGCCGCCTTGTTCACCGGCCCGCCCATGTCGAAAGCGATCATTGCGCCCAGCGCCATCGCCAGCACGATCTGCGATCCGCTTTGAAGACTTTCAAGGAAGTGGCCCATCGCTACCATGATTTGCGCGAGCGGATGATTCAGCGCCAGCATCAGCAGGCCAACCGGTACGGCGGAAAAAATCGGAATAATGATGATCGGCATGATGGGCCGAAGCATTTTTCCAGCGGGAATTTTTTTGAGAAGATTGACAACGTGACCCGCGACGAGTCCGATGATCAACGCGCCGATAAAGCCCGCGCTGGTTTTCTTGTCGCCAACGATCTGCGGCATTGCGGCAATGAACCCGCCCACAAATCCGGGAACCAAACCAGGTTTCCCAGCCATTCCGTAAGCGATGAATCCGGCGAGAACGGCAGGGAACAGTTCAAACGCCTTGGTCCCGATGGTAAGGAGGTTCTGAACAAAGACCGGCGCATTGGTGAGATCCGGACTGCCATGGGCATCGACGTAATGAAACTGAAACGCGTAGGCCAGCGCGATGGCGATGAGAATTCCGCCGCAGGCGATGAACGGGATGACATGCGAGACACCGGTCAGCAGATAACTCTTGTGCTTTTGCAGCAGTTCTTTCATCTGGTTTTTTTCACAATGCCGGAGTCAATGAATCGTCTTGATGTGACTAAAAGCTAAGCGCATGAAGGCAATTGCCTGAAAGAAGAAAAATGTGCCATTTATTGTGTATTTGTAACTGAATTTTCCACCAAACCCGCCACCTGCTCCCCTCGCTTCGCCATGATCCATTTCAATTTTGTTGCCCGCGAAAACAATCTTTCGCCAACGTTTTCTCGACGCGTTTCGACGATCGGGCACTCGGGAGTGCAGTATGCACAGCAGGCGAAGAACGGCAACTACCCGAAATAGGTGATGTCTTGCGGAGAAATCCGAGTGCTAAAAACGTCCGTTTTATTTCGATTGAACAATCGTTTTGAAAACACTTGACCCTCACGTGGCGTGAGGATGAAAAGTGTGAATCATTGCCGGTCCGCAACAAAAACCAAAACCATGGCCTACACCGTCAAACAAGTCGCCGCTCTGTCCGGCGTCAGTGTGCGGGCGCTTCATTTTTATGATGAAATGGCGCTGCTCAAACCCGCTTACATCAAAGCGAACGGCTACCGGATTTACGAAGAGCCGCAACTGCTCATGCTTCAGCAAATCCTGTTTTATCGCGAATTGGGATTTGAACTGAAGCGCATCAAGAAAATTCTCGGTCAGCGGAATTTTGAAAAGATCGCCGCGCTCAGATCGCATCGCGAGGTTCTGGAGAAAAATATCAAACGGACCGGCACCTTGATCGAAACCATCGATAAAACCCTCAGCCATTTGAAAGGAACAAAGAAAATGAAGAGCGACGAATTATTTGCGGGCTTCAGTGTCGGCGCCGGAAAAGACCGGTTCAACGAAGGCTTCAGCCACGAAGGCACAAAAGTGGATTGCAAAGTGTCAGGCAAGGACACCGGCGGCGCGCTGTGTGTTTTGGAAGTCAACAACACCGGATGGGCGCGCCACATCAATCGCGATCAGGACGAATGGATTTACGTCATCGACGGCGAAGTTGAATTGGAACTGGGAAAGAAGCGGTTTCACCTCGGGCGTCACGAATCGATGTTCATTCCGCGTAATGTGGAACACGCGTGGGGCGGCGTCCCGGCCAGAATCATCAACACCTACCAACCCGCCGGACGCATGGAAGAATTCTTTCAGGCGCTGGCGAAATACAAAGGCTTGCCCACGCGCGAACAGGCGATCCAAAAAACCTACACTGCCGAACAGATCAATGGATTGAAACAGATCTTCGCAGAGCACGGCATGATTGTGACCGGCCCGCCCTTGAACGTTGAATGAATTGGCCGTTTGAGAATACGGCTAATTGAGTTCGGCAAAATACCTGAGGCATTTCAAGCACCTGGACGCGATGCAACTTGAAACTTGGAACCGCTTTCCCCGCGGCTCATATTGCCGCCATGGACAAATATCAGGTTGCTGAAATCCTGAACAGCATCGGAACCCTGCTCGAACTGAAGGGCGAAAACCCGTTCAAAACGCGCGCCTATTTCAACGGCGCCCGCACGATTGAAACGCTGAACGAATCGCTGGAAACACTCGTCGCTGAAAATCGTCTGAGCGACATCAAAGGCATTGGTGAAGCGCTTCAGAAAAAAATCAGCGAACTCGTCACCACTGGAAAGCTGGAATACTACGAAAACCTGAAAGCCTCCGTTCCGGCAGGACTTCTCGAAATGATGCAGGTGCCGGGCGTCGGTCCCAAGAAAATCAAAGTGCTTTACGAAACGCTCGGCATCAAATCCGTCGATGAACTCGAAGCCGCGTGCCAGGACGGCCGCGTGGCGCAGCTCAAAGGGTTTGGCGAAAAGACCTCCGTCAAAATTTGCGAAGGCATTCATCGCCGTCGTTCCTACGCCTCGAAACATCTGCTCGATGAAGCATTGCTGGCAGCGGAATCCTTGCTCGAAAATCTGCGGCAGCATCCGGATGTGATTCGCTGCAGCACGGCGGGAAGTTTGCGGCGCTTCAAGGAAATCATCGGCGACATTGATCTGCTCGCTTCTTCCAAAAATCCGGCGGCAGTCATCGAAAGTTTTACGAGTCAGCCTGACATTCTGAACGTGATTGCCAAAGGCGAAACCAAGGCCAGCATTGTTCTGGCCGGCGGCATTCAGGCCGATTTGCGTGTCGTGACCGACGCGGAATTTCCCTTCGCGCTCATGTATTTCACGGGCAGCAAGGAACACAATATCGTGATGCGCCAGCGCGCGATTGAACGCGGATTGCGCCTGAACGAATACGGCCTGTTCCGATCCAAGGAAGAAACGCGCGATCCGAATCTGCTCGTTCGCTGCCACACGGAGGAGGAGGTTTTCCAGCACCTGGGATTGAATTACATCCCGCCGGAGTTACGCGAAGACGTCGGTGAATTTGCCATTGCGGAAAAAGAACAACTTCCGCGCCTGATCGAATGGAGCGATCTGAAAGGTTCATTGCACAACCACTCCAACTGGAGCGACGGCAATATGACGCTGGAGCAGATTGCCAAAGCGATGATGGAACTTGGCCTCGCGTACTGGGCGATCACGGATCATTCCAAATCTTCGTTCCAGGCCAATGGTCTTGACGCGGGTCGCCTGCGGAAACAGATCAAGGAAGTGAAAGCAATCAATCAACGGCTCGCCGATGAAGGCATTGCGTTTCGATTATTGACCGGCACGGAAGTGGACATTTTATCCGAAGGACGGCTGGATTTTCCGGACGACGTTTTGGGGGAACTGGACGTTGTTGTCGCCAGCGCGCATCAGCGGCTTGCCATCGACGAAGCAGAAAACACGAAGCGAATCATTCGCGCCGCGGAGAACAAATACGTCCACATGCTCGGCCATCTGACGGGACGGCTGTTGCTCGAACGCGAACCGCAAAAGGTGAACGTGCGCGCGGTAATCGATGCCTGCGCGGAAACGGGAACCTGGATTGAACTCAATTCCACGCCGGACCGCCTGGACATGGATTGGCGTCACTGGCCGTATGCGCGGAGCAAGGGTGTGAAATGTGTGATCAACTGCGACGGCCATCGCTTTGAACACGCCGGTTATCTGCGCCTCGGCGCCAGCGTCGCACGCAAGGGTGGCATTACGAAAGAGGATGTAATCAACACATTGCCGCTGGAAAAGCTGGTGAGGGAATTGGGAAGGAAGAGAAGTCATTGAATGCTTCCTTGCCCGGTTCAAGAGCCGAGCGTATTTTCTCCACATGAGTTATCGCACCGTTGAAGTCGAATTGGACCACGGTCGCATCCTGGCCAAAGGAGCGGAACCTTTGCCGGACCGAGCTTCGGGTTTGCTCACCATTTTTACTCCACCGATTCCGCCCGCGCCTCGCCCAATCGGTCTGGCGAAAGCCGAGTTCACCGTGCCCGACGATTTTAATGCCCCCCTGCCCGAAGACGTATTAGAACGTTTTGAAGGCAAATGAGAATCCTACTGGATACCTGCGAATTCCTCTGGTTGATCAGCGGTGATCCGAAATTATCCGAACCCGTAGCAGACGCTATTCGCGACGCACGAAACGAGGTTTTTCTCAGCAGCGTTTCATTTTGGGAAATCTGCATCAAACACCGTCTTGGCAAACTTCCGTTACCGCAGGTGCCCGCGCAATTCATCCCGTTTCAACGGGAGCAGCACCGCATCCTGTCTCTCGCCCTGGACGAGAGCTCGGTTGCTCAATTGAGTGAATTGCCTGGATTGCATCGCGATCCTTTCGACCGAATGTTGATTTGCCAAGCCAAAGCACACGGTCTCATCCTCGCTTCCTCAGATCCATTGGTGAAACAATATCCCGTCACATGTCTGTGAGATAATCAAAAAACCGGCTGGAGCGAACTCCAGCCGGTTTGCGAGATCTATTCTGAACGTTGAAGCTTACAGCCCCTTGCTCAGGATCAGCTTGAGCAGATCACCGACGCGGCAGCTATAACCCCATTCGTTGTCGTACCAGCTCACGAGCTTGAAGAACTTTTTGTTCAGCTCGATGCCGGAACCGGAATCGAAGATCGAGGACAATTGGCAGTGGATGAAATCCGTGCTGACCACTTCATCGCTCGTCCAGCCGAGAATGCCTTTCATGTAGGTCTCGCTGGCTCGTTTCATCGCGGCATTGATTTCAGCATAGCTGGTTTCCTTCACGGTTTTGACCGTGAGATCCACTACCGAAACTGTCGGAGTTGGCACCCGGAACGACATGCCAGTGAGCTTGCCTTTGACTTCGGGAAGCACCAGACCGACCGCTTTGGCCGCGCCGGTGGTCGAAGGAATCAAATTCTGCGCCGCAGTGCGTCCGCCCTTCCAATCCTTCTTGCTCGGGCCGTCCACCGTTTTTTGCGTCGCGGTGTAGCTGTGAATCGTCGTCATCAAACCTTCTTCCACGCCGAAGCCTTCCTTGAGCAACACATGAACGATCGGCGCGAGGCAGTTCGTCGTGCAGGACGCGTTCGAGATAACGTGGTGCTTGGCCGGATCGTATTTGTCCTGATTCACACCCATGACGACCGTCAGGCAATCCCCTTTGGCCGGAGCGGAAATGATGACTTTCTTCGCGCCTGCCGTGATGTGGCCCTGCGCTTTTTCGACATCCGTGAAAAGGCCGGTCGATTCGATCACGAGATCAACGCCGAGCGCTTTCCAGGGCAAATCCGCCGGAGACTTTGCGCTGACGACTTTGATTTCTTTGCCGTTCACGACCAACACGTCGTCTTCGGTTTTGTCAGCGGAAGATTTCTTGGAGCTGACTTCGCCATTGAAACGTCCCTGCGTGGAATCGTATTTGACGAGGTAAGCCAGATTGTCGGCGGGAACGATATCGCCCACGGCAACGACTTCGATTTCTTTGCCCACGAGTCCTTGTTCGACCAGCGCCCGGAAGACCAGGCGTCCAATGCGGCCGAACCCGTTAATTGCAACTTTTACTGCCATAATTCAATTTCAATAATGATCAATTTTTCCAAAAACTTGACCGCGGATGATACCGCCGACGAAAAACCGGTCAACGAAGAAACTTTACGCCAAGTCTCGGAAAACGCCGGTCGTATTTTGACAATATTTTCACCGCGCTTGGTAAAATCGGAAAGATTTTCTCCGGCGGTAACTCAGGAATATCGGTGAACTTTGGTCGCCTGTCACTCCGTTGTAAAAACCTCTCAAAGCAGTGCTGAAGCACACGCACTCGAAACGCTGCGCGCGTTTTGATGCGCTCACACCAGCGCGAAAGCGTTTGGGTCGCACGCGCTTCAGCGCCGCTTTCCGGCGAATAAAGCGACGCATCCTATCCGCGCCGTTCGATGTTCCGCGTACGACGTTCATGTTCGATGTTCTTACGCCTGCGAGCTTGCCCGGTTTCACATTTTTGCGTTTAGTAGAGCCATGTCCGAAACTGTTTACGACGCGCTGATCATTGGCGGCGGTCCGGGCGGAAGTTCCGCCGCTTCTTATCTGGCTCGCGCCGGTAAACGCGTGCTCGTTCTCGAAAAAGAACATTTTCCCCGCTTTCACATTGGCGAATCGCTGCTGCCTTATAACCAGGCGATCTTCCGCGAACTCGGCTTGCTGCCGGCGCTCGAAGCCGCCGGTTTCACCAAAAAATATGGCGCGCAGTTTCACATCGGAAATTCCACCAAATCGCTCAAACTCACTTTCAAAAACGGCTGCTTCACAAAAGAACCAATGGCCTTTCAGGTCGAGCGCTCCCGATTCGATCACCTGCTGATGAATCACGCGCGCTCGCTGGGCGCGGAAGTGCGCGAAGGCTGGACGGTTTCGAAGTTCACGAACAATCACGAACAGGTCACGATTGATGCCCGCGATGAAAACGGCGAAATGCAAACGTTCCGCGGCGCGTTTCTCATCGATGCCAGCGGCCGCGCCAATCTCACCGGCAATCACGAAGGCCTGCGCACCATTCATCCGCAGTTGAAGAAAATCGCAATCTTCGGCCATTTCGAAGGCGTGAAAATGGATGAAGGTCCGAAAGCCGGAGACATCATCATCGTGCGGCTGGAAAAAAACTGGTTCTGGTTGATTCCGGTTTCGCCCACGAAGGTCAGCGTCGGTTGCGTGATGGATCAGGACGATTTTGTAAAATCAAAGCTCTCGCCCGCCGACGCTTTTCACTACGCCTGCCAGGCGGGAATGGAAATGCGCGAACGCATGAAAAATGCGCGCGTGGTCAACACGATCCAGGCGACCAGCGATTTTTCCTATCACAATCGCAGGCTCGTCGGACCGCGCCTGTTGCGAATCGGCGATGCTGCTGGATTCATGGATCCGGTTTTTTCCGCGGGCGTTTATCTCGCGATGTTTTCCGGAAAGCTCGCGTCGCAGGTGATTCTGGATTCTCTCGCGGACGGCACGGCGGGCGAACGTCGCATGAAAGCATACGAGAAACGCGTGTTCCACGCGATGCACTACTATTGGGAAATGGTGGAAAATTTTTATACCACGCCCTTCATGGAATTGTTTCTCGAACCGCGAAAAAAATTTCGATTGCCGGACGCGATCGTCGCGATTCTCGCGGGCGAACTGGAAGGCGGCTGGAAACTGGATTGGCGTCGGCGCGTCTTTTTCTGGCTCGTCAAAGCGCAATCCCGCTGGCCGCTCGTGCCGAAAATCTCCTTCGAGGAAGGCGCGCCGAAGCAGAAAGCGGAATGCGAGCTTTGCTGTGATTAAGGGAAGCAATGAATATCCTGACAATCGTTTCTCAAATCTTCGTCCTCGTAATGGCCATCTTCGCCGTGACTTGCTGCATCGTTTTGTATCGCCATCGTCATCAGTTCGCCTGGCTCCTCGTTTCTGCTGTATTCTTGGAGCCGTTTGTGACGGTATTGATACGCGCGTTTGAAGTCGTCCGTTACTCCGGCACGCGAGAACATTTCCGAGTAAGGATGGAGCAATACACGTCCACCAATATTTCGAGTTTCCGGTTTTCTATTTGTTGGCGGTAATCGGCGTATTTCTGCTCGCAAGATCGGTTCACCGGAATTTATCGAATGAATCCGCAATGGAAATAGAACGAAATCGATAGGCAAATTTGCGTTACGATCTTCTTCATTCCTTTGCCCTCAATCCCCCTGTCCATTCGATTTCTCTACGGTGCATTCGTAACGGCAGGCAACGGCGGATTTTCCAGCTTCGGAGCTTCGGTGGAATCCAGCTCATTCGTCTCTGATTCGCCAGCCGATTTCTCTTCCGCTTTCTTTTGTTCCAACAACTCCGAACGTTTCTTCAAAACCGGATCGACGCTCCAGGTCGTGACTTCGTATGTCCAGTTTCCAAACGCCTGCTCGCGCTTCAGCTTTTCTTCGAGCTTCTTCTGCTGATCCGCGAATTCCTTGTCCAGCCTGGCTTTGTCCTCCGGCTTCTCGTCCTTGCCCGCGACGCGTTCTTTCGGAAGCTGCGCGTTGACCGCAAGGCTGACGAGATAATTGCCATTGGTTTTTCCGCCGACCTTCACGCGATATTGAAAACCATCGAACGTTTCAATCGTCACAATCGTCGGTTGATTCGTTCCCGTTTCGTTCACCTGATCGCCGGACAATACATCGTTGAACGACGGCGAACTGAACGGACTGGTCACGCCGGAAATTTTGGACGAATCCAGATGCTCTTCCGGTTTTGCGTCCGCCAATTTCCATTCGCCGCTTTCCGTTTCGCGCGTCAGCTTCCAGGAATTGGTCGCCACCGGAAATTCCACCGCGATGGACTTCGGTTTTTCCACGTGAACGAAATCCTTGTTCAACCATTGCTCCGGCTTCGGCTGAATGTCTTCGAACGAACTGGAAATCACCGCCACGTTTTCGGAATTGGTTCCGACCATCACATAACGCCCGTCCGGCCAGCCGCCTTCGCCACCGAACTGCGACGCGCCGCGTCCGCTGCTCATGTGCATTTTGCCGAGCAATAATGTGTTCAATGATTTGTCGTTCGCGCCTTTGAATTCCACAACCGTCGGCGAGTTCGTCCCCTGCCCCGTCGCCAGTTCCAGCCGCGGCAATTGCGACGGCCCGACCTGCTCCGTCTGCACGGCTTTGAGATCGCGAAGCTCCAACAGAAATTTGCTGAGCTTCGAGAAATCCGCCGGATAATCCTTTCGCTCGGCGACTTTCCAGATGTCGTCTTTCCGAACAAGATTCACCGCGTTCGTTCCCTGACGAATCGCAACATGCGTCACGTCATTGACCGGAAAATCCTTGATCAGTTTTTGTCCAATCGTGGTGTTCCCGGCCGAGCGGGATTCCTTTTGCTTTTTAAGAACAATCAATCCGGCGCCACCGATGAGCACCACGAGGACGAGCAGAATTCCAAGTTGTTTCCGATTCATTTTGCTGAAGTGCGTTTTTGTTTGTAAATCGCGAGAAGAATTCCCACCACGCCCACTGCCAGCGGCACGGTCAGAATATTGTACCATTGAATCCGGCGCTGCAGACCGACGACTTCACGCCGCAAATCTTTTTCGACCTGCCGCAGTTTTTTGCCGATCTCGCCTTCCTTTTTGCGCAGGTTCTCGATCTCCGCCTGCTGTTCGGGCGAAAGAATGTAACGCTGATTCTGATTCTTCTGCTGCTGAAGTTGACTTAAGCGGCTCACGGTTTGGTCCCGGCTTTCCTGAAGCTCTTTGATCTGCGCCATATACTTTTCCTCGGCCTCCGCCTGCATGGCTTTCACGCGAGTGAACGGACGATTCAACACCGCGCGGCTGCGAACCGCGATGAGATTGCTGTCGCCGGAAAGCTGTTCCAGAACGTTCTGCGCAAAGTTCAGGTTCGCGTTCATCGGCTGCGCGATCTGGCCAAACGGCGTGTTCATCCGGCGAATGGAAAAGTTGTCGCTGATCATGTCCGCGTCGCCGATGAGAACGACGGTGGTTTCCACCTTGGATTCCTTGAGTGAATCGCTGGCTGTGCTTTTCTCATCTGCTTTCTTGTCGGCGTCGGCTTCAGATTTCTCCGCGGGCTTGCCTTCCGGAAACGCGGTTTTGAATTTGCCGGTCAATCGCACGGCCAGCGCGTATTCAATTCCCGAGGGCTTGAAATCGCGTAGAATATTTTCCGCGCCGAAATTCGCCGTCATGCCATCCACGAGTTCTGAATCTTTCGTGCTTTTGAGCAGAACGGTTTCCTTCAATCCCGGCGCGGGCGATCCCGTGAACGCGCCGCCCGAGAAATACCAGATGCTGTCCAGCTCGCTCGTGGCGATGTCATTATTGTTAATGCCTTCCGAAGTCAGCATCAGCCAGGACGGACGCTTCTGGCTTTGATCGCCTTCCGCACCGACTTCCATCTGGAACGAACGATCCGCGACGACTTTCGACGTGTCGAATTGCAGTCCCCAGGCTTTCAGCAATTTGTCCAAAGACGAACCGCCGCCGGGCATGGCGCCCATCATTGGATTCTGACTGCGACTGCTGTCCAACAGCGATTGCGCATCGAGAAACGCCACCAGACGTCCCCCGCGCAAAACGAACTGATCGATCGCATACTGCGCCTTGTCGGAAATATCCTTGGGATGAATGACGAACAGCAGCTTGATTTCGTCGTCAATTTTGTCCGCATCCATTTCCACCGTGCGAACCGTGTAATCGCTTTTCAGTTCGTTGATGATTGCCCATGGCTCCTGACCGCGCTGGCCCATCTGTTGCATCATCGGATTCGACGGCTGACCGAAAACCGGCAAACCGCTCATCACGCCGATCACTGGTTTCTCGGGTTTAACAACTCGCGAAATCGCCCGCGAAATGTCGTATTCCAATTGTCGTTCGCGATCCGGCGAAAGAAACGGAATCGATTCCTTCGTGTCCAACTGGCTGACCGCAAGGCCGAGATAGAATTTCTCGCCACCCGGCAGCGCCTGTTCCTCCACGCCATCGAGCCGCGCGGAATCTTCCGCATCGGAATCCGGCTGCGGATCGTATTTCTCAATCACCAGTTTGCCATGCGATGCCTGTTTATATTCCGCCAGCAGGTCTTCGACTTTCTTGGCGTAGGATTTCAACAGCACGGAATACGGCGTGGCGGTTTCGGATTGTGTGCAATAGAACCGGATTTTTACCGGCGTATCGAGCTGGCTAAGAATCGCCTTGGTGCCGTCCGACAGCGTGTAGGCTTTTTCCTTGGTGAGATCAATGCGTTCGCGGAATGCGCCGGTGATGATGTTGACCGCGATCAGAATCACCGCCATGACGATGACGCCGACGGTGGAATAAAGAAGTGTTTCAAGAGATTTTTTCTGCATCGTAAATCCTTTTTTAGCCCGCGCGATGACCGCGCAGAATCACGCTCGTGGTGAACAGGGAGAACACAATGATCGACAGGAAAAACACCACATCGCGGGAATCCAGAATGCCTTTTTGGAATCCTTCAAAATGTGTGATGACGCTGCACGACGTGATCAAATCCACCAGCCACGGCGCGACCGTTCCCGAGAACAAGCGCACCACCGGCGGAAAGCCTGCGAGAATCAGGAATAAACAAATCACCACGGACACAATGAAACTCACAACCTGCGTCCGCGTCATCGCTGACGTAATACAACTCACAGCGAGATACGCGCCCGCCATCAGCCAACTGCCGACGTAAGCGGCGAAGATCACGCCGTTGTCCGGATTGCCCAGATAATTGACCGTGATCACGATGGGGAATGTCAGCACCAGCGCGAGTGCGAGAAACAACCACGACGCCAGAAATTTTCCGACGATTGCCTGCCAGGGCGTGATCGGCATCGTGAGCAACAATTCCAACGTGCCCACGCGACGTTCCTCCGCCCACAATCTCATTCCCACCGCGGGAACGAGGAACAGGTAAAACCACGGATGCCAATCGAAGAACGGACGCGCCAGCGACGCCTGACCGATTTCGAAAAAGCCGCCAACCATGAAGGTGAAGAACCCGCACAGCAGCAGAAAAATAATGATGAAGACATACGCGAGCGGCGACGAGAAATACGCGCCCAGTTCGCGTTTGGTGATCGTTTTGATATTCGCCCAGGTGTTCATTTCGTTTCCTCCACTTTCGCCGTGTCCGACATCGTGATGCTGCGGAACACTTCATCGAGCCGGCCTTCTTCGGTGTGCAGTTCCTCGATTCGCCAGCCTTGCGTCGCGTCGGCAATGCTCTGCGCCAGCGCGCCGTTGATATTGTTCTTTGGAAATATTCGCGCGGTCACGCTGGTAGCGTCTTCCTTCAAAATCGTCGTGCGTTTCACTGTGGGAAGCGGACTCAACTTCTGATTCAACGTTGCGGCATTGATTCCATTCACGCGCAATGTCACCGCGCCCGCCCAATCCGATTTCTGCCGCAACTCAGCCGGGGTTCCGTTTGCGACAATCCGGCCGCGATCAATGATGATGGCGCGCGAGCAGACCGCATCGACTTCCTCCAGAATGTGCGTCGAAAAAATGATCGCCTTCTTCTCGCCCATGCGCCGGATCAATCCGCGCACTTCATGCTTTTGATTCGGATCCAATCCATCCGTCGGCTCGTCCAGCACCAGCACGTCGGGATCATGAATGATCGATTGCGCGAAACACGTGCGATGCCGGTAACCTTTTGAAAGCGTGTCCACGCTTTGATGCAGCACCGATTCGAGAAAGCACATTTCGACCGCGCGGTGAACGGCAGTCCTGCGCGCATCCCCGCGCAATCCGCGAATCTCCGCCGAAAAATTCAGAAAGCCATAAACCGTCATGTCCGCATACGCCGGCGCGTTTTCCGGCAGATAACCAATCAGACGTTTGGCGGGAATCGGATTCTCCACCATGTCGAATCCGCCGACAGTCACCGAACCGGAATTGGGCGGAATGAACCCGGTGATCATCCGCATGGTGGTGGATTTTCCGGCGCCGTTCGGTCCGAGGAATCCCAACACTTCGCCCCGCTCCACGGAAAACGAAATGTCGTCCACGGCCCGTTTGGGACCGAAAACTTTGACAAGATTTTGAACTTTGATCATATCGCAAAAAATTTCCGACGAAAACCCGGCGACCCGATTTGTTCGAAGCAAGTGCTGAATTTCCGGCCGGTTCAAATCCGAACGAGCGTTCGAAATAGTCAGTCGCACACCGCTTGTAAATGGGTTTTTGCCAACGTTGTAATTGGCAACGCCGTCTTCTACACTGCCGCGCGATTTTGTTTTTTTGACAAATTTCAGAAACAATGTTCAAAAATTTTTTTCAACGGGAGCGCGAATGAATCGCCGACCGACCTCCACCGACTGCTGTTCGTGGGCACGATCTGACACACGCTCTAACCCCGAGTTGAACTTCAGAAAATCCAAACGGCTGATCACTCCCTCTCTTCCGAGCGAAGCCGGAGGAGAGGGCTGGGGTGAGGAGGTTTTTAGCTCAAAATCCCCTCTCCCCGCGCTTCGCTACCGGGCGAGGGAATCGGAAATAATGCGTGCTTTCAATCGTGTTCATGGTTCGTTGTTCCTCCTGGTTTCCATTCTGATTTTGTCCACCGGCTGCCGCACGACTGCGCTTTTGCCTCCGGCTGATTTATCCGCGCCGGGTTGGAAAACTTTGCAAGGCCAGGCAATCTGGCGCGCCAAAAAAGACGCGCCGGAAATCGTCGGCGAGATTCTGCTCGCGACGAACACGAATGGCCGCGCGTTCGTGCAATTCACCAAAACGCCTTTCCCGTTTGTCATCGCACAAACTACCACCAACGCCTGGCAGATTGAATCGCCGACGCAAAACCGCAGTTACTCCGGACGCGGTTCACCGCCGGATCGCGTGATCTGGTTTCAACTGCCGCGCGCGTTGGCCAACCAACCTCTGCCCAAACGCTGGCGCTGGAAAAATGACGGCGCGAACTGGCAATTGGAAAATCCCTCCAGCGGCGAACGCTTGAACGGCTATTTCAATGAGTGATCTTTCGGAACCTCGAATCATGAACAACGAACTTCGAACTTCAAACGCTGCCCGCGACGCCGCGTCAAAGTTCGGAGTTCGTTGTTCTTTGTTCGATGTTCCCCAGCCGTTCTCAAATCATTTCTCCGCCTGCTCCACTCAATGACGCATCGCTTTCGCCCACTGCTCTGGCTGGTTTGTCTGGCATTGATCGTCGTCGGTTTGTTGCGCCTGCGTTTCGACGTGGAAGTTCTGAATCTTTTGCCGGGTGAAGTTCCCGCCGTTCAAGGATTGAAAATTTATCAGGAACATTTCGCAAACGCGCGCGAGTTGGTGATCACAATTCAAGCGAACGATCCCGATCAGGCCGAGAACGCGGCGCGCGCGATTGCGGAACGTCTGCGACTTAAAACCAATCTCGTCGCGGAGGCAACGTGGCAGCCGCCGTGGCTGGAAAATCCCGGCCAATCCGCAGAACTGATTGCTTATCTGTGGCTCAATCAACCACCGCAGATTTTCAGTTCACTGACCAATCGTTTTGATCCTTCGCAACTTTCCCAAACGCTCGCCGCCACCCGCGAACAACTTGCCACGTCGATGTCGCCCGGCGAAATCGGACGCCTGAGTTACGATCCGTTTGGCCTGACGCAACTGCCGGAAAGCACTGCGAACGCCGCGCCGTCTTTTGGTCAGGGACAAGAACTGTTCAGCTCGTCCGACGGAACGTTTCGCATCGTTTTTGTTCAAGCCACGGAAATCCAAAAGAGTTATCGCGACAGCCTGAAGTGGTTCGACGCGATCAAAAATATCGTGGCGGAGGTTCGTGCGGATCAGTCGATCTCGCCGGAAGTTCAGGTCAGTTACACGGGCGGTCCGGCGTTCGTTTCCGAAATTTCCAGCGGCATGCAAAGCGATCTCACGAAATCGGTCGGCAGCACGGTGGTCATTATCGTTCTGCTGTTCTGGTGGGCGCATCGAAGATTCAAGCCGCTGCTCTGGCTGCTCGCCTTGCTCGCGCTGGTTCTCTGCGGAACGCTGGCTTCCGGCGGCTTGATTTTTGGAACGGTCAATGTCGTGAGTGTTGGTTTCGCGGCAATTCTTCTCGGTCTCGCGGTCGATTACGGACTGGTGCTGTATCACGAAGCTTTGCATGCCGGCATCACGGATTTTCGCACGATTCGGAGAATGCTAGCGCCCAGCATTCTGTGGTCGGCGGTGACCACCTCCGGCGCATTTTTGATTCTGAATTTCGGCGGACTTCCCGGACTGGCGCAATTGGGATCGCTCGTTGCCATCGGCGTCCTTCTGGCCGCGATTGTCATGTTGAATTTTTTCCTGCCCCCATTGTTGCGCGGAAAAATGCCGCAAGTCGGGGAGGCAAAGGAAATCAAACCCGCTTCACTCCAGACCCAATCCACTCTCGGCTGGATTATTACGGGAACCGTAACACTCGCTGCGCTGATCATTCTTTCTCAAACGCGCCCGGTTTTGGATCATAGCACGAATTCGTTGCGTCCGAAAAGCAGTCCGGCCTACAGCGCGATGGAACAAATCAAAACGCATCTGGCGCGCGCGGAAGAACCGGATTGGCTGCTGGTCGCCGGAACAAACGAAAGCGAACTCATTCGCAAGCTGGAAGCCGTTCAACCGATTCTGACCCGCGCCGTTTCGAACGGACAACTCCAGCAGTTTACTTTGCCGCTCGCACTCTTACCGCGTCCGGAAAATCAGGCCGCGAATCGTTCCACTGCTGAACAACTCGCCAGTCATCGCGACGCCGTTTTAGCAGCCGCAACGTCCAACGGTTTCACTTCCAATTCCATCGTGTTCACCGAAAATGTTTTTTCCGCCTGGAATAAAATGGCCGATGCGAACAGCACCGTGTGGCCCACAAATCCTCTCAGCCGCTGGATTTTTGACAAAGTCACAGCGCGCGATGCGACGAACATTTACGCACTGGGTCTGGTGTACTCGACGACGAATTCCGCAAATGTTGACGCGCATTCCTGGTCCGCGAATCTGCCGCGCGATGGAGTTTGGCTCGCCGGTTGGTCGCGTCTGGGTTCCGATCTGCTCAATGTGGTGGAACACGATTTCTGGCGCGTGCTGCTGCCAATGACTGTTCTGCTCCTCGTTTCACTGTGGCTTGCGTTCCGGCGGATCACCGAAGTGATCCTGAGCCTGGCAACTTTGATTCTCAGCGGACTTTGTTTGTGGGCGTTCATGGGCGTGCTGGGCTGGTCCTGGAATCTGTTGAATCTGCTCGCGCTGCCGCTGCTGTTGGGAGCCGGCGTCGATTACAGCATTCATCTGCAACTCGCACTGCGGCGTCATCGCGGAAACATTTCTGAAACGCGCCGCACCATCGGCCGCGCGCTGTTGCTTTGCGCGGGAACGACGGTCGCGGGCTTCGGCTCGAATGCGTTTTCCAGCAATGCCGGATTGGCCAGCCTGGGACTGGTCTGCGCGGCGGGAATTGCTTTTGCATTTCTCACTTCCTATTTCCTGTTGCCGGTCTGGTGGAAAACGTTCGCCAGTTCCGACAGCACTATTTCAAGTTTGCCGCCCACCGAAATCCCGCCATCAGGTTCTGCGCCGCTCGCCACGCCATCGTCACTCTATCGTTCCGAATTCTGGCGTGCTGGATTGTGGATCGTTCGCATTGTGCCGCGCCGTCTCTGTCTTTTCATCGCTCATATTTTCGCCGGAATTTATTGGCTGCTCGCGCGGTCGCGTCGCGAGACGGTGATTGAAAATCTTTTGCCCGCGCTGAATCACAATCGCGCTGAAGCCGTTCGCAAAGCGCGCGCGCTCATTCATCAGTTCGCCGTGAAGATCGTCGATCTCTGGCTGTACGAAGCCGGCGCGCCGATTCAACAACTGCTCGGTGAAGCCAGCGGTTGGGAACATTTTGAAAAAGCGCAACGCGAAAAACGCGGCGTGTTGCTGATCACACCGCATCTCGGCAACTGGGAATTCGGCGGCCCGTGGCTGACGCCGCGCGGCGTCACGCTCCAGGTCATCACGCTCGCGGAACCCGGCCAGACCTTCACGCAATTGCGTCAGGCTTCCCGCGCGCGTTGGAACATCGAAACGCTGGTCATTGGAAACGATCCGTTTGCGTTTCTGGAAATCATCAAACGCCTGGAATCCGGCGCCACCGTTGCGCTGCTGGTGGATCGTCCGCCGCCGCCCACAGCGATTGAAGTGGAGCTCTTTGGCAAACCGTTTGCCGCATCGATCTCCGCCGCGGAACTGGCGCGCGCTTCCGGTTGCACGTTGTTGCCCGTTTACATTCCGCGTTCCGGCGATGCTTACGCGGCGCACATTTTACCGCCGATTGAATATGACCGCGCCAGCTTGCGCGATCGCGCGAATCGTCAGAAGCTGACACAGGAAATCATCAATGCATTCGCGCCCGCCATTCGTCAGCATCTGGATCAATGGTATCATTTCGTTCCGATCTGGCCGCCCTCGAACAAATCGTAATTCTCACTCGTAATCGTAGTTCTTAATCCGCCATGAAATCCGAAATCGAAAATCTGAAACCCGAAAGAAATCCGATTGCCGAAATCGGAACCGCAACGCTGGCGTCCGCTTCAGCTTTCGGATTTCAATCTTTCGGCCTGCGGATTTCAGGGATCGGGCTTTTTCTTCTGATGGCAGTTCAAACGTTTGCCGCGGATTCCACTGCGCTCATTTCACGCTGGCTCAATGCGCAAACCAATTTGCAGACCTGGTCGGCGGATTTTGTTCAAACGCGGACATTGAAATCTTTGGCGCAGCCGCTCACCGCGAAAGGTCATGTGTGGTTCGCGGAACCGAATCGCTTTCGCTGGGAACTGGGAAATCCGCCGCAGACCATCGCAGTTCGCTCAAAGGACGAAATGCTCGTGATCTCGCCGCGCTTGAAACATGTCGAACGCTATTCGCTCGCGGAAAATCAAGCCGGCCCCTGGCGCGACGCAATGGCGTTGATCGAAGCTGGATTTCCGCGCAGCCAGAGTGATTTGGAATCGCGCTTCCGCATCACCGCGCAAAGCCTCACGAACGAGGTTTGCGAAATTTCGCTCCAACCGAAATCCGCATCCGCGCGACGCCTGATGCCGGAAATCAAAATCAGCTTCAGCACGAATGATTTTGCGTTGCGCGCGACGGAACTTCAGTTCGCCGACGGTTCCACGATGCGCAATGATTTCACGAACGCGGTATTGAACCCCACGCTGGATGAATCACTCTTCGCGCCGAAAATCGAAAGCGATTTCAAAGTGGTGGAACCGATGAAGGGGAAATGATGCAATCATTCCACTCCGCTCTTCAAAATCTCCCGCACGGTCCGGAATTTCGCTTCGTTGATCGCTTGTTGAATCTCGATCCCGGCAAGAGCGGCGTGGGCGAATATTCGGTCCGCGGCGAGGAACCGTTTCTGCGCGGCCACTTTCCAGGCGATCCAATTTTCCCCGGCGTGTTGTTGGTCGAAGCCGCGGCACAATTGGCCGGCATCATTGCGCAATGCGATCCCGCGATTCCTCCCCTGCCCGGCTTGAAACTCACGGCGATGCGCGCCATCAAGATTCTCGGAACCGCGCGACCGGGCGAAACGATGCGCATTGAAGCGCAAATCACCGGTCGATTGGGAAATCTCATTCAAGCGCGAGCCAGTGTTACGGTAAATGGTCAATTGATTATGCAAGGCGATCTGACCTTGAGCGGCGGCGCGGGCAGCAGTTCGTAACTTCAGAATCAGTGCGCGTACGATCGAAGCTCGTGAGTTGAAGGCGAGACTTCAAGGATTTCAGCCGCCGCGCGTTTCCCGCTTCTTAACGCGGCATGAACTGTTCCCTGCTCACCGCGGCTGTCCGTTGCTTCACCCGCGAAAAATAAAGTTTCCGAAACGGATTCCGCGAGGTGATCCGGCGATTCAATTCCACCAGCGCGGGTAAAGCTGTAAGCGCCGCGCGCGAATGGATCGTTGCTCCAGTCATGCCGCCACGCGCCAACCAGCAGATCGTAAAGATGCGCTTCCGGCATTTTGAAAATATGACTTAACGCGCGCATTGCTTCTGCGCGAAGTGCTTCTTCACCTTCCTGTGCGAGCCATTGCGCGCGCGGCCCGCCGGCCCAGCCGGTGAGAATCCAGCCACGTTCATCCGCCCACCACGTGGGCAGCCATTCGTCGTCCGCGTGAATGAAACCGAAATTTTCCACCGGCCAGAACCGTGAACGGAATTGCAGCGTGAGCTTCACCACCTGCCCCATTTCCAGTCCGCTCAACGCGCCGGTTTTGTCGGTCAGTTCGGGATCGAATGTGATGCCACGATTTTTCAACACGCCCAAAGGAACCGTCACCAGCGCGTGCGCCGCGTTCCAGATCCGCGGTCCGCGAGGTGTGTCCGCTTCCACTTCCACCAGGCTCGGTTCCCAGCGGATCGTTTTCACCGCCGCATTCAACTGCACTTGCGCACCATGCGAACCAGCGTGTGCCTCGAGCCAGTGGATCACTTCGGAATAACCGCGCTCCACGCGAAACGCGCGTTCGCCTTCCTCGCGGGCCGACGCGGCATTCGCTCGAGCCAGCGCCTGAAGGCTCATGTCAGAAGCGAGCGCCGCGTGAAATCCTTCGACAAAATTCAACGTCATCTGGCGAAGATTGCTGGAGAGGTTCAACCTGGAGTTGAGCCAGTTTAAAACGTCCCGGTCCGTTTCGGGACGTTCGATTCCAGCCATCACCTGCTCCAGTCGATCCCAAAAGCCGCGAACCTCAGTCAAATGGTCGGTGCAAACCCAATGCCGATCCGGAACTTCGTGAGTGAGCAGGCGCGCGGCGCGGACAATTTCCCAGACGTCGTTCTTGCGGCCGTGAATGAATTCGGCGCCCAGTTCGATTGGAGAAATTCCTGAAGCATTTTCAACTGTGAAGATGCGTCCGCCGGTTCGATCACGCGCTTCCAGCACGGTCACAGAAATATCATTTTCCGCGAGACACTTCGCTGCCATCAATCCCGCCGCGCCTGCACCGATGACGATCACGTCCTGCATAATGCAATCTTCCGGAGCGTCCGCGATTCGGCAACACGGTCATTCAACCTATGACGCCGTTGGGCTGAAACAGGCGTAAGCACTTTCAGGTAGCGGCTGCCGCGCCGCGGCAGCCCGGGCGCGTTGTTCCGTGCCCGTCGGGAAAGCTTTAAGTTTTCAGAACGGCGCGACGAACCCTGTTCACGCCCGCGGTTCGCAGCGCGAGCCACGCTGCCTTTTCGGGGCGCAACTTGACACCCGCACCATTTTCGATTCCCTCGCCCCGCAGCGAAGCGCGGGGAGAGGGCTAGGGAGAGGGGATTTTGAGCTGAAAACCTCCTCACCCCGGCCCTCTCCTCCGGCTTCGCTCGGAGGAGAGGGAGTGATCAGCCGTTTCGAATTTCGAAAGCTCAACCCGTTGTTTGGTGCGGGTGCCAAGTTGCGCCCACCTTTTCGGATGAACCAAACCGGAGGTTGACACATCCAACCGTGCTTTCTACCGTTTATCCGCAAAGACAAATGCTTTGCCCCGAATGCGAATTCGGGGATTTTTATTGCCGCAAACGCGGCCTGGTTCAAATCGCCGGCGCGGAAGAAAACACCTCGTTCAACGATTTAAAAACGAACCGTTCAGCAGATTTTATGGCGAACACAATTCTAGTCGGCGCCCAATGGGGCGATGAAGGCAAAGGCAAAATCATCGACGTGCTCACCGAACAGGCAGATGTCGTCGTCCGCACGCAGGGCGGCAACAACGCCGGCCACACGGTTTTCGTTGGCAAACAAAAGTACGTCCTCCACCTCATCCCTTCCGGCATTCTTCGCAAAAAGAAAATTTGCGTCATCGGCAACGGCGTCGTCATCGATCCCATTGGCCTGGTCAGCGAAATCGAAGGGCTGCGCAAGCTCGGCATCAAAGTGAACGGAAACCTGTTCGTCAGCGAAACCGCGCATGTGGTTTTTCCGTATCACCGCGAACTCGACGCCCAACGCGAAACGTCCAAAGGCAAAAACAAAATCGGTACCACCAAGCGCGGCATCGGCCCCGCCTACGGCGACAAAGCGGCGCGCGTCGGTTTGCGCATGATTGATTTGATCAATGCCGAGCGTTTTAAAAAGCGGCTCGAAGAAAAAATCAAAGAGAACAACGCGGTGCTGAAAGCTTTGGGTGCAAAACCGCTTTCGTTCAAAAAAGTTTACGCGGAATACAGCAAGGCCGCGGATTACCTTCGGCCGTTTGTCACCAACACGGTTGTGCTGCTGCACGACGCCATCCGTCGCGGCGACAATATGTTGTTTGAAGGCGCGCAGGGAACTTTCCTCGACATCGATCACGGAACGTATCCTTACGTAACGTCGTCCAACACCACCGCTGGCGGCGCCTGCACCGGTTCGGGAATCGCGCCGCATCGCATGGATCGTGTCGTCGGCGTGATGAAAGCCTACACCACGCGCGTCGGCGAAGGTCCGTTGCCGAGTGAGAACGCGGAAATTTCCGATCTGCTTCACGGCATGGGCCGCGAGTTCGGCGCGACAACCGGACGCGCGCGGCGTTGCGGATGGTTTGATGCGGTCGCCACGCGTCACGCGGCGATGGTCAATGGCATTGATGATCTCGCGATCACGAACATCGACGGCCTGGACACGGTGGAAACGATCAAGGTCTGCATTGCGTATCGCGACGGCAAAAAACGTTACGATTACATGCCGAACGATGTGGAAGTGTTGGCGCGCTGCGAACCGGTTTATGCGGAATTCCCCGGCTGGCAATCTCCGACCGAGAAAGCGAAATCGTTCAAGGATTTGCCACCGAAATGCCGCGCGTATTTGAAAGCGATTTCGGAATTGACCGGAGCGAAGCTGTTCATTGCTTCCGTCGGACCGGGACGCGATCAGACGATTTTTGTGTGAGGGTGTTGTGAAGGAGTTAAATCTGTTAAATAGGTTAAATAAAAAGGTGTCGAGCGCTCGTCCGTTTAACCATTTAACTGATTTAACTTAATCAACCATTCACGAACCCCATGTCCCACCTCAGCTCCGAAGCCAAAGCCTCCATGCCGCAGCACGTTGCGGTGATCATGGATGGCAACGGGCGCTGGGCACGGCAACGACATCTGCCGCGCGTGGAGGGACATCGTCAGGGCGCGGAATCGGCACGCGTGATCATTCGCACCGCCGGTGAATTGGGGATCAAATATCTGACGCTCTACGCGTTTTCCGCAGAGAACTGGAACCGGCCCAAGGATGAAGTGGATGCGCTGATGAAATATCTCATCCACTATCTCAAAAGCGAAACGCCGGATCTGAACAAAAACAACGTGCGGCTCGAAGCCATCGGCCAGATTCATCGGCTGCCGGAGAATGTTCAGGAACAGCTTCGAAAATCCATCGCCACACTTTCCAAAAACAACGGACTGACGCTCGTCCTGGCGTTGAGCTATGGCGGTCGCGCTGAGATTGTTGATGCGGCCCGCAGCCTGGCGAAAAAGGTGAAAGCCGGCGAACTCGATCCGGAAGACATCACCGAAAAAATTTTTGCGCAGCATCTTTACACGCGCAACTGGCCCGATCCCGATTTGCTCATTCGCAGCAGCGGCGAAATGCGCATCAGCAATTTTCTGCTCTGGCAGATTTCCTACACGGAACTGGTCGTGACGCCAACGCTCTGGCCTGATTTCCGCAAGCCGCAGTTCTATGCCGCGCTGGAGGAATACACGCGCCGGCATCGGCGGTTTGGGGGATTGTAAGTAATCCTCGCAGGAGAGACATCCAGCCTGTCTCAAATTTGATTGCGGAATTTTCAGGGAGAGCCAATCGATCTGATCACGTCTTGGATTTGCGCGAATATGGAAACAGGCGAGATGCCTGTCCTACGGACAGAAAGTTTGAAGGATTTGGCGCCGGCTGGCGTGTATCGGATTGGAAACCAATTCAACTTTATGAAAAAACTCCTGCTCCTCTTCTCTTTGGGATCGTTCTTGTTTTTCAATGCCGCCAACGCTCAAACGAGCGCGCCATCAAATTCTCCGACGCCAGTATTTTTCGATCCAAATACCGGCCTGCCGATTCCACCACAAGAACCCAGCCTCCCCCGCTTCGATTTGTCTTTTCCTGGCGGCACGCCAAAAGACCTGGTCCGCGCTGTCGAAAAGGAAACGGGCCAAACTCTGAATGCAATTATTCCCAAGGGAAGCGAGGACGTGAAACTGCCCGAACTACACCTGAAAGACGTGACTATGCTGGAGCTTTCCGAGGCGCTGAAGCTGAGTTCTGAAAAGCGGGACATCCTCGGAAAAACTTATTCGTGTTCTTTTAAAACCGCTTCGGTACCAACCACCAATTCGATCTGGGTCTTTTATCAGGGTTTCCCTGCGCATCCGCCGGAACCCGTCCGTGTCTGCCGCTTTTATCAATTGGCTCCCTACCTTGAAGGAGGCTTCAAAGTCGAGGACATCACGACTGCGGTTGAAACCGGTTGGAGAATGCTGGGCAACCAAGGTTCAGACGTCAGCTACCACAAAGATACAAAGTTATTGATCGCAGTGGGCGATCCTGATGCGCTGACGTTGGTCGATCAGGTTCTCGCGAAGCTGCCAGTGAACTCCAAAGACGATCCGTATGCTGCAGCGACAAAGCGTGAGAAAGCTAAATCAATGGAAAATTCCGCACCTTGAAAACAGGCTGATCCAAAGAAAACCGAAAAAAAAGCCAAGCTGCGCAAGTGACCAGGACCACTACCTAAACGCCGGCCTGAATCTGCCGGGAATTTGTGGAATCGCAGATCGATAACACAGCGAAGAGGGCGATGGAACCGGAACCGTTGCCCGACATAGCAGCGCTGACCGTTCGCATGGCGCGCGGCGAAGAGACTTCGTTTCATGAATTCCACGCGCTCTATTTCAATCGCCTGTTGCGTTACCTGCTGGTCGTTGCCCATGGCCGCGAGGAAATCGCGCGCGAAGCGTTGCAGCTCACCTTCGTGCGCGTCGCCCGTCACGTTCGCCGATTTGAATCCGAAATCGTTTTCTGGAATTGGCTCACCGTTCTGGCCCGCAGTTCTCTCACCGACGAATCCCGAAAACGCGGCCGCTACCAGAATCTGCTCGCACGCTTCTTCCACTTCAAAACCACTGATCCCGATCCGAACCACATTGATCGCGAAGTCCGCTTTGCGGAATTGCTGGAAGCGGAATTGACGGAGTTGCCGGGCGAAGATCGGGAATTGCTGGAACAAAAATATTTCGAGCGCCAGCCCGTGCGCGCGCTGGCCGAAGAACGGCGGATGACTGAGAAAGCCCTGGAATCGCACCTCTTGCGAATCCGGCGAAAACTCAAGGCCGCAGTGTTGGAGAAATTGCGAAATGAAACGAACGACTGATCCCTTGCTGGACGATTTGCTCGATGAAACCGCGCCGTCGAATTTCCGCGCAACCGTGCTGGCAGAAACATTGCGCCACGCGCGGCGACGCAAACAAGCCCGCCGACTTAATGCGATTCTGGCGGCAATTGCGGTCGTCGGGCTTTTGACATTTTCAATGTGGAATCCGCCGCAAAACAAAACAGCCGTGCGACCAGATTCAACCTCCAGATTGAAAATCGTCGAATCGCGACCCCTGAATCCGGGACAGGTCGTAATCACCAAAGCGGGTTCCGTCAGGACAGTAGATTCATTGGATACAACCGTGGCCATCGTGGAAACCGATCCGTCCCGCCGCAATTTTGATGAGATAAACGATCAACAGTTGCTCGCCCTTGCCGCCGGCCGGCCGATTGCGTTTCTCCATCCTGGATCGGATCGGGAAGAATTGATCCTGCTGAATCCCGCGGATCGAAACGGATTTGTGATTCGATAAAGAATTGAGCAATAAGCGAAAGTCCGTTCGCGCAGACGAACCGCATTCCCCGGGTTCTCAACTGGAACCATGCAGTTCATTTTCGGGGAGCGCAGCCGCCACGGCTGCTGTTCGGCGCGCCCTCGCGCCGAACAAACGGCGCACATCAACACCAAACGTTTGGTCGATTTCATGCCCCCCAAATCAACCGCGAGGGCGCGGCTGATGGTGCCCGAGGCGGGCGCGCTCCTCATTCAATTGCATGTTCCGGTTTAACTGGTTTTCCGACGGTGAATCTTTTGCATCGACGCCTGGTCAGTTGGCTTGATCAGAAGTTCGTCGATGTTCACATGCGGGGGGCGGCTGGCGATCCATACCAGCGTTTCTGCAATATCTTCTGCGCTCAGCGGTGTCAGGCCTTCGTAAACTTTTTTCGCGCGCGCTTCGTCGCCTTTGAAACGCACGACGGAAAATTCCGTTTCCGCCAATCCGGGATCCACGGTGCTGACGCGAATTCCAGTGCCGTTCAGTTCCAGTCGCAGCACGCGCGTGATCTGTAACTCGCCCGCTTTCGCCGCGCAATACGCCGCGCCGCCTTCATACGCTGTGTGACCGGCGGTGGAACCGATATTAATGATCGAACTTCCCGCGTCATGCGGCATCAACGGAAGAATCGCGCGGGTCATTCGCAGAATTCCAAGCACATTCGTCTGCAACATCGTTTCCCAATCCGCGTCCTTCCCGGTCGCGACACTGTCCAACCCCTGCGCGCCGCCCGCATTGTTAATCAGCACACCAACCATTCCCGCACGACTTCGCGCCCAATCCGCAAACGCATTCACACTATCCGTCCGACTGACATCCAAGGCATGAAACTCCGCTGCCGCCGCGCCCAGTTCGAGCGCGTTTTTCGCCACTGCCTCAAGCCGATCCACGCGCCGCGCTCCGAGCAGCAATCGCGCACCTTCCGACGCAAACGCTCGCGCCGCCGCCGCTCCAAAACCGCTCGAAGCGCCCGTAATCAGAACCCATTTTCCATTCAGTTTAGACTTCATAAAATCATCGTTCCAAAACTAAACCGCCAGTGTTGATTGGCGATGTGCGTCTCAATTGAATGCTGCCGATGTAAGTTGAAGCCCCCCAATTCTTTTCAGGATTTTAGACAATTCATTGTAACGGATCACAAAGAATTCACATCAATCGATAAAAATAATTTCCAGCATAGTTCTTTTCTACGTTCTCGTGAGAATCGAAGTAGAAAGTGATTGGCCACCGATCGAATGGGTAGCTTGCATTCAAAAGTTGTTTCCTATAGATCCGCTCGATTTCGGAGAGTTTTCCTTCTTGTTTAAGCAGTTGCAGGTCTGAATCAGTAAAGAAAAAAACGTAGATTTCTGTCTTTTTATCCCACTTTTCGAATGTGGCCACGTACTCCACACGGGCCAATGGCATCTTCTGATTCAAAGCCCAGGCTTTGAACTCTCGTTCGGCGTTCTTCAGGGTTTCCCACCCCCTCTTGTGTTCAGTGTTCATTTTCAATTCAGGGCTGAATCGCTCGCCAAATATTTCCGTCCTTAACAAACCTAAATCCCATTTCTTCTAAATAACCAACCTCTCTTGCGAAGTATCCATTCGCGAGGTTCGGCGGCGCAATTTCTTTTCTGTAAATTCGTTGAGCCTCAAACTGAGGGTGGGTTTTGGCATTCCATGTTGAGGTAAATTTTTCCGGTTTCCCATTCGTCGCTGGTTTCGCTCAAAAGCGCGGTGATCAGACGGAGGAGA
>DASTXC010000151.1:0-44386 GCA_035765675.1 Verrucomicrobiia bacterium | reverse complement strand
ATGCGCCAGCGCCGTCTGGTGCGCGATTACGAAACCACCGAATCCAGCGCCAAGGCCTGGATCTACATCGCCATGATCCGAATCCAACTCCGCCGCCTGGCCTGATCCCGCTTCATTCATGATTTTTCAGACACGCTCTTATGCGAACGCGCCGCAAATTCAGCCGATAGAGATTTTGCCTGTCATTTTAGGGCTTGCAGCACACGAGGTTTGGCTTGTGCTTTTCTTTCCTTAATTCGTCCGTCCACAAATTCATCGAGCTCCAATCACCGTCGCTTTTCCAGGACTGAGTTCGGTTCGGACGCCTTGCCAAACAAATGTGCCGCGCGTGTCGGGCGGCAAAGTAATTTCGCCGGTGCAATGCTGGTCGGCATCGAACTTCAGATTGCCTTCGATCCAGCCGCGTGGATGCGGAATGCGGACGTTCAGGCTGCGGAGGTTGCCGGGCAGCGGCGCGATTTCCACTTCGCGAAATCCAGGTTTCACCGGACGCACGCCAAAGATTGAGGCGCGTTGATGGAACAGCGGATGACTTCCCCAGGCATGGCAATCGGAACGCGAAGGCTCGGGCGATTCCACCGGAGTTTTGAATCCGTTTCGAACCAGTTCCTTCCAGAAATCCATGCGTTGCAGCAATAGATCACCGCGACCGTATTTTTGAAATGTTTCCAACAGGTAGAAGGAAAAATAAACCGTGGCGCGCGCGAGGTTCGGATCTGAAGTCAGCGCGGCGAAACAGGCGTCCGCTTTTTCTTTGTCGAGGACATCATTGAGCAGCGCGAGGCATTGAGCGTGTTCGCTGAAGTGCTGATGTTTTTCGTCGTCGGCCAGCAGATGACGTTCGGGCACCCAGAATCGTTTGACGATCTCGGCTGAAAGTTCAGCGGCCAGTTGGCGATTTCGTTTCGCCATCGCAGGATCGCCCACCGCGTCTTCGACTTCAGCGGCGTGGCGCAGCGCCTGAACGAAGAAGAGATTGTTGATGGATGAAATGCCATTCACACCGTCCGGCGCATTGCCGATGAACCAGCCAGGGACCCAATCCACAAACGGCCAGCCGGGAACACGTTCGAGCAATCCGGACGCACCGCGCATCGCCCGGAACTGTTCCAGCACGCCGCGCATTCCGGGCAATCGTTCCTTCACGAACGATTCATCGTCACGCCAGAACGTGAAATCGCGAATCATCGAAATCCAGATCAGACTGAACGTGGGCGAAAGCTGTGGCGTGCGGCTGGGATAATGTTCCGCCACCAAACCCCAGGTTGATCGCGACCAATCGAAAAGTTCGATCCCGCGTTCGGGCAGCCGCGTGTCGTGCGTCATTGCGTAAGTCGTGAGCATTTCCAATCGCGTGTCGCCGACATACATCAACTGCTCGTAGTAAGGACAATCCATGTAGGTTTCATGCGCGCACATCTGCATGCCGCGAATCATCAGTGGCTGGATGGCATTCAGCGAATCGTCGGAGCTTTGAAACAAACCTTCGTCTTCCAGTGGATAACGCGATTCCAGCAAATCGAATTGATCGAGGGTCAAGGGTTCGTCCGCGGTGTGAACGGTCAGAAGCAGGTAACGTCCGGAACGCCACCACCAGGTGCGATACTCGCGATCCGCGCCGCCGTCATTGATGAACGTGTCGTCCAAGCCTTCAAACATTTTGCCGATGACTTCGTCGCGATTGCCTTTCGAATTCGAGCGTTTGCCATTGGCGTCCGGCTGAAAGAGCGCTTCGGCCCAGGAAACTGAAACGCGACTGCCGCGTCCGCCGGAAAGTGTCACGCGCGGATAAGCCGTGAAGTAATTTCCGAGGTCGAGCAGAATGGAAATATTGGTGTTGGCGGGCACAACCGTTTTGCCGGTTTGGGAAATCAGCGGTTTCCAAATCGAATCGTTGCTCGCAAGATCGCAATCCGCGGCGGTCACGAGTTGATTCCCCTTGAGTCCACCGGGAAACACGGCACGAATCACACCGGGTGCAGTGGGGTGCATCCATTGATCGGGAAGCGGCGAGGGAGAAAGCCGCCAGTGGGTGCGCATCAGACCGAATTCATTATTCGAAAGCGGCGGCACAATTTGCGCGGGCGTTTTCCAATCCGATTCCGAAGCAAACATTTGAGCGCCGTCGATGGTTTGTCTGGCTCCGACGAATCCGGGCGGCAGTCCGGGTTCAAACGACCAGCCTTTGATCTGCCGCGTTTTCCAATGGCCGGTGCCGGTGTTCAATTGCGCGGCCAAAGCGCCTTCGGCTGCGAAAATAAATCCGCCGCGCTGAGATGCCTGCGCGCACGGCGCATGATCGCCGATCCACGCGACAACGGCTTCAAAGCGATGAAGACCGGCGGGCAATTGGATTTCATACGACGCAAAACTCCAGTGCGCCAAATCTCCGCGATCCGGTCCCAGCGAGATCAGCCGGCCATCGAGGCTGAGTTCATAGCGTTGATCTGCGCTGACGTGAATGGTCACAGATCCGGCATGGGAAAGACTGAAATCATTTCGAAACAGCAGAACTGCTTCTTGGCCGGCGGAGAAATCGGGATGCCAGATCCAGGCGGCTTTCTCGATTTCAAAACGCCGGCGGATGTTGGCGTCGAGCACGGGTTGCGACTCCGGCACGATGATGCGTTTGATTTCAAAAACGGAAGCAATGTCCGGTTCGCTTAAAATCTCAGCCGCTGACGCGCGGGGAAACGATTCGAGAATCAGAGTCAGCGTGAGAAGAATCGCGGAAATGAAAAATCGACGAGCCATTGCGGGGAAATAATGGAAGCGGTCATCCGCGGCCAGCCAAAATGATGAATGATTTCAAATTTTACGTTTCGGCCAGATCGTAGCGCAGGTTTCCAAACCTGAAGGGCAGGGGGCAGAAATCAGCGGGACCCGTGTAATTCGTCCTTCCGAGGTGTTTCGGAGGTCAGTCTCCTCGGAAGAAAATTTCCGTGTGGCCACTTCATGCCACATGACAGGGGCTTGGGGGCGGCTCACACTGGTCGCCAGTTCTGATGCTAAAAGTGGAAAAGTGTTCCGCAAAAAACGAAAACCGCAACCCTCCAGCCGAAAACTTTATGGATTGGACACCCCTTAATTATAAATCCCGACTTCTTCTAACATCCGCCGTCGTGGCGTGCTCCTTGAGCGCCAGCCAGGCTGCTGATCGTTTGTGGAATGGCGGCACTGGCAGCTACAACAACCCGACCGCCTGGGGCGGCGCAGTTCCCGGACCCGGCGACCGGGCGATCAACGCCAGCGGCGTGAACAACGTCGTGCAGGTCAACATCGGCGATCCGGATTGGAGCCTGATGGAAATCCAGGGCCGCAATGGTTCGTTCGAGCAGAATGGCCAGACGATTTTTCTGAGCGGCACGGCGCGTCTTCTGCGTCTGGGTCTCGGAGCGGGTGAGACCGGCAACTTCACGTTGAACGGCGGCAATATCAATTTCACCAACGGCCAGATCAACATCGGCGAGCTGGGCACAGCGTCGATGACTATCAACGGCGGTTCCATCACCGGCAATGGCACGATGGCCGTCAACATTGGCGCCTCAACCGTGGCGGTGAATGCGAGTATGGATGAGGGCGATCGCGCAGGTGGCTACACCTGGTTTGAACAGGGGTTTGCTCCGAACAACGCGGATCGCGGTCTTCCGGTCGCAGGTTCCACCTTCACCAGTGCGGCGCAGGCAGATCATTCGTACACGATGGCACCCAGCTATACGGCGGCAAACAACGTTTTCCTCGTGAACGCCGCAGTGCCGAGCGCGACTATTACGCTCGCCGCCCCGACGACATTGAGCGGGATTTCGTTGCTGGGCAGTGCCGGCAATGGCGAGATGCCGATCAATTACACGGTGCATCACGCGGATAGCACGACCGAAACCGGATCGCTTGTAATTCCGGATTGGTTTGGTTCCGGCACGGTAGCCTTCATCGCTGGCGGACGCGCGCTGGCGGATGGTTCGGACATTCAAATCATCCAACCCACCGGGAAAGAAAATCCAAAACTGTTTTCGTTCGATATCGCGGTCGCCAACACCAGCCCGGTGACCAGTGTTGACCTGGCTTACACAGCCAATGAGGGGGCGGCTGTTGTGGTGGCGCTCAGCGGTTCGACTGGTGCCGACTACACCCCGCTGGCAGTTACCGGTTACAACAAAGACATCATCATTGAAGCTGGCGCGCAAACCCGCGTTGACCCTTCGGTAACGGACACGCTCGACCAAAACGGCGGCATGATCACCCTCACGGGTGGCGGCCAGTTCTTCGTCGGAAATATCGGCACGGGCATCTACAATCTCAGCGGTGGCACCAACAGCGTCAGCAATTACATCGTCTTTGGTCGTTCCGGTGGCCATGGCACTGTCAACATGACCGATGGTCGTCTGGTTCAGAACGGCGGCGGAAATCTGCTGGTTGGCAGCGGCTTCCAGGCGCCGGACGGCAGCGCTCCCTCGGGTGTGCTCAATCAAAGCGGTGGAACGATTACGAGCGAGGGTGAATTCCTCGTTCCGGAAAACTCACCTGCGACCGGTACCTATAACCTGAGTGACACCGGCTTTTTGAACGCCAATAACTGGGTCGCAATCGGCCGCAACGGCGGTGACGGCGAGTTGAACATTTCCGGCGGCACACTGCTCAAACGCGGCAACGACGGAAATCACATCGTGATTGGTGCAGGCGGCGAGGGCGTGATCAATCAGACCGGTGGAACGATCATCAGCACCAACAGTGATTTCTGGCTGGGTGAAAATTCGGACGGCACGTGGAATATGGATGCGGGTTCTGCCATTCTGAGCGTTCTGCGCGTTACCGTGAATCCGTCTGCTGCTGGAACGTTGAATCTTGATGGCGGGTTGCTGAGTGTGAGTGAGATTGCAGCCGGCAATGCTTCCGGCTACAGCGAAATCAATCTCAATGGCGGAACCATTCAGGCGCGCGCCAATAATGCTAATTTTTTCCACGGCATCACCTCGGTCACTGTGGAAGGTGGCGGTGTGACATTTGATTCTCAATCCTTTGATGTAACCGTCAATCAAGAGCTTTCGGATGGCGGTGGCGGAATCACCAAGATCGGTTCCGGTTCCCTGACGCTGACCGGCGATAACACCTACAGCGGTCCTACCGTGGTTCAAGCCGGCGGTCTGACGGTGAACAGCACTTCGTTTGCGCAAGGCGATTACACAGTTGCGGATGGCGCTGAACTGGGTGTCGTCTTGAAGGCGGCGGGCAGCCAGCTCACGTCGGCAAATCTGACCTTGGGCAGTTCGGTCGGCTCGATTTTGAACTTCGACCTGGGCTCCTTTGGCACACCTTCGCTGGCGCCGTTGAACGTTGCCGGCACCTTCACAGCGAATGGAACAATCGCGATCAATATCTCGGATTCGAATCCGCAGCTCGGATCTTATCCGCTGATCAGCTACGGCAGCCGAGCGGGCAATGGAAATTTTGTGATCGATTCCGTTCCGACCGGCGTTGTCGCCTCCATCGCGACCAACGGAAACACAATCGAGCTGCAGGTCACGTCCATCAACGTTCCACGCTGGGACGGCACGGATGGCGGCAATTGGGATATCGGCGTGACGGAAAACTGGATCAATATCGGCACTGGTTTGCCTACGGTTTACAGCGATGGAAATCCGGCATTGTTTGATGACAACGCGGCTGGAACCACGGCGGTCAATCTGGTGGACACCGTTCATCCTGCGTCTGTCACGATCAACAACAGCAGCTTGAATTACACGATCGCCGGCTCGGGCCAGATCAGCGGCGCAACCAGCGTTCTGAAAGAAGGCACGGGCACTGCGACGATCAGTTCGGCCAACACTTACACCGGAGCGACTGTGATTTCGAACGGTGTTTTGAATGTCACCAGTCTCGCCAATGGCGGACTGCCCAGTTCGGTTGGATCCTCCTCCGCGAATCCGACAAACCTCGTGATTGCGGGCGCCACCCTGCAATACTCCGGACCTGCTGCTTCGGCGGATCGCGGATTTACAATTCTGTCAACGAACAGCGCCATCAACGTGCAAACGGAACTGGCGTTGAGCGGTGCAGTGAACGCCAGCGAAGGCAGTGGGCTTTCCAAGACTGGTCCCGGCGTGCTGGCTTTCACCGGTTCTCGCTCCAACCTGCTCTCGGGCGGTTTCAACCCAGGCTTGCATGTCATCGAAGGAACGATGTTGTTTGACGGCTCGAATGGCGGTCAGACGAATCGTGTGCGAAATGACCTGTGGGTGGGTGGCACGCCGGCTTCCGGCGCGTCGCTGGTGCTCAGCAACACCACGCTCCTGGTGGATGCCTGGCTCGCAGCCGGCCGTGGCAATGGTGATATCGGCAACACCTCCAGCGTGAAAGTGGTCAACTCGACGGTGAGCGCTAATGGGTTCTCGCTGGGTTACGCCAATGGTCTGGCGAACAATGCATTTCAGCTCCTGACCGTTTCCGGCAATTCCGTGTTGACCAATCGCGGTGATATGAACTGGGCCGAAAGCGGCGGTTCAACCGCATTCATTAACATCAGCGACAACGCGTATGTCGGCACTGCTGGACGCCTCGTCATGGGTATTGCCAATACGGCTACTGCTCGCGTGGTCGTGGCGAACTCCGGCAAGCTGTATGGCAATTCCTATATGTCCATCGCGAACACGGACGGCGGCGTCGCCTCCGTGCAGGTGAAAGACAACGGCACGTTCTGGGTTAACACTGACTTCAACGTGAGCGATGTGGGATCCAGCCATGGCACGCTCACCATTCAGGATAACGCCCAAGTCAGAGGCGGCACAGTTTACGTCGGCAAAGGCGGCAATAGTATTGGTGAACTGAACATCTCTGGCGGCAACTTCATTTCCGGCGGCAACTTCCGCGTCGGTCAGGCCAATGGTTCGACCGGCAAAGTCGTGATGAGCGGTGGAACCATCGGCGTCGGCAATGAAATGTGGGTGGGTGAAGCCGGTCATGGTGACTGGGTACAAACCGGCGGTGCGGTCTGGTCCACAAACTGGCTCGCGATTGCACGTAACACGGGTGGCGGCAGTGTAGGCAATTACACCATCTCGGCCGGAAGCGTGACCGAGTTGAATCCGAGCAGCCAATTCATTGTGGCTGAAAACGGCACCGGTGTTCTGACCGTCTCCGGCACAGCGCAGGTGACCGCTCGCGGCTCCTTCGCAGTGGGTAAAGGATCGGCTGGTAATGGCACCGTCCACTTGAATGGCGGCACCTTGACCGTTCCACAAATCGTGGGTGGCGGCGGTATCAGTGCCTTCAACTTCAACGGCGGCACGCTGGTTGCCGGACTTTCCGCAAACGCGAGCTTCTTCTCCGGACTGGGTACAGTCAAAGTCCTGAGCGGCGGAGCGATTATTGACAGCGGCGCAAACCTGATCAACATCGGCCAGCCCTTGTTGGATGGCACAGGCGGCGGCGGTCTGACCAAGAACGGCTCGGGAACGTTGAACCTGAATGGCGTCAACACCTACACCGGCGCGACGGTGGTCAGCGCTGGAACGCTCGGCGGTATCGGCACAATCGCCGGACCTGTGACGGTGGCTTCGGGTGCAAAACTCGCCCCTGGAGTTGCGATTGGAACGCTGACGATCAACAACACGCTGACGCTGGCCTCAGGCAGCACGACGGTTGTAGGCGTGAGCCTCGATGGCGGAACCACGACGAACGACCTGGTGACGGGTCTGACAGGAATCACTTACGGTGGTTCGCTGGTTGTGACCAACGCCGGCACTGAGCCGCTGGTCGCTGGCAAAGTGTTCAAGGTGTTTAATTCCGCTGTGGCGGGAACGGGCAACTTCACTTCGGTGACGGTTCTGCCCTCGGGCAACGGCACGTTCAATCCGGCGACGGGTGAAGTGACGATTACCTCTGCGGGCGCACCGGTATTGAATCCGCCGACAGTTTCCGGCGGCAACCTGATCCTGACCGGAACGGGCACGCCGAACGGCAGCTTCAGCATCCTGACTTCAACAAACCTGGCATTGCCGATCTCGCAGTGGACGACGAATTCCACCGGAACGTTTGACGCCAGCGGTTCAATGTCGAATGGCATTCCGGTGAACAAGCTCGAAGGAGCCCGCTTCTTCCTGCTGCGCGAACCGTAATTCTGGTTCACTGACGAACCGATAAATTCAAGCGCCTCTTCGGAGGCGCTTTTTTATTGTTGGAATCAGAGAAGTTGATGGTGGATGGATGATGCGTAATGGCGTTTTCCGTTCCAAGGATAGCGCGATTATCGGAAAGCGGTGCTGAAGCACGCGCACTCCAAACGCTTCGCGATATTTCGGCGCCCAGAAGTCGCGCCAGCGTCTGGAGTGCGCGTGCTTCAGCACCGCTTTTTTGAGAAAGTTTTCGGAAGCGAAGTTCGCAAATCGCAAGCTTCGAAATCCGGATTAAACCTTCTTTGGTTTCGTACTCTTCTGCTCGAATTCCGCATCAATTCATAGCCACTCCGAATTGTGGCCACTTCATGCCACATGACCAATTGGCAATGGGGCCTTACGTTATCGAAGCGAAATTAAGTATGCCGACGATCACAGCGGAAAAGCGGTGGTGATCCCGGCGTAAGAAAGTAAACGACAAGTCATGAAACCCACCCCGAACTCGGGAGCGATTAATTCCCGAACACGAAAGGGCTTCACCCTGATTGAACTATTAGTGGTGATCGCCATCATTGCCATTCTTGCCGCGATGCTGCTGCCGGCTCTGTCCAAAGCGAAAGCCAAAGCGCAGCAGACGTCCTGCATCAACAACCTGAAGCAGATCGGCTTGGCGCTGGTGATGTATTCCGATGATTTTAAACAATATCCCGGATGTTTGTGGGCTGCGGGTAAACAATACGTTTGGCCACGGCGAATTCTGACCTATATGGGAAATAACAGGAAAGCGTTTCACTGTGCTTCAGCAGATCCGAACAGTTCCTGGGACCTGGACCTGAATGACAGCATCAAAAGCCGCAAGGATGAGACGGGTAATACCGACAAGTATGCCATCATCACTGACGATACTCGGTTCTCTTATGGATATAACGATTGGGGACTGAGCATGGGACTAAACCTTGGCGCCGGTGGGGATATCGATGTTAACCGTCCGGTACGAGACACGATGGTGCGCCGCCCTTCGGATATGATCGTAGTCGGCGATAGCAAGGTGGATGGAGAGTGGGATGGGACTATTGATCCCAACACGGCCAGTGCCAACAACGACAATGCCAAAGGCCAGCAATGGCCCTCGAATCGACACAATCGCAACACTGATCTGATGTTTGCTGACGGACATGCCGAGACTGCTCGGCGTAAAGATGTGATTGATCCCGGTAATAATACTTGGCGTGCTCGGTGGAATAACGATGGCGATCCGCACACCGAAATTTCATGGACGATCAATCCCGCCTACGAAAACCAAAAAGACAAATAAAGGCAGTTGTCTTCCGGTCTGAAATTTATCACGCTCCGCACGCCTTGGTGGCGGAGCAGGCTCCACTTAAATATTTAATCATGCGAAAAACATCCCTCTTGTGTTCAGCGGTCTGGCTCGGACTGAGCCTCGTTGGTTCATCTGTAAATCTGGTCTCCCCTTCAGCGAATGCCGCGGAATCGCAAAACACTTTGCGACCACCCGCCGTGCCGCTGGTTGCCTGCGATCCCTACTTCAGCATCTGGTCGCCTGCCGATCATCTGAACGGCGCCGATACAGTGCATTGGACCGGCAAAGCCAATCGCCTCGTCAGCCTCATTCGCATTGATGGCCAGACGTTCCGATTGATGGGCAGCGAACCGGCCAACGTTTCGCCATTGACCCAGACCAAAGTCGAAGTGCTGCCGACGCGCACGATTTATTCGTTCGCTGGTGCAGGCGTGGAACTCACAATGACGTTCCTCACGCCGGCTTTGCCACAGGACATCGATGTGCTTTCGCGTCCCGTGACTTACGTGACTTACGAATGCCGATCCACCGATGGCAAAAAGCACAACGTCGAAACGTATCTCGACGCCGCCAGCGAACTGGTGGTGAACACGCCCGAACAGAACGTGGTCTGGTCGCAGGAAAAAATTCGCGGTCTGACGACGCTGAAAATCGGATCGAAGGACCAACAGGTTCTGCGCCGTCGCGGTGACGACGTTCGCATCGACTGGGGTTATCTTTACGTTTCCGCGCCGAACAATCAAAAGCCGGAAGCGGTTCAGGGCAACGCCGCCTCCGTGCGCGATGCATTCGTGAAAAATGGCAGTCTGTCAAAAGCGCCTGCATTGAACGAAAAGGAACGCGCCGCATCGATCGGCCCGGTTTCGGCAATCGCTTTGGAACTCGGCAAAGTCGGATCCAAGCCGGTTTCACGCTGGCTGATGCTCGCGTATGACGACCTGTATTCGATCCAATACATGAAGCAGAATCTGCGTCCGTATTGGCGTCGCAACGGCTGGGAAGCTGCCGATCTGCTGAAAGCTTCGGCCAAGGAATATGAATCACTGGTGAAGCGCTGCGAAGCGTTCGATCAGGAAATCATGTCTGATTTGACCAAAGCGGGCGGCGAGAAATACGCCAGGATTGCAGCACTGGCTTATCGCCAATGTTTCGCCGCTGGAAAATTCGTTGCCGACGAAAACGGCCAGCCGATTTCCTTCTGCAAAGAAAATCATTCCAATGGCTGTATCGGCACTTCGGACGTGTTTTACCCGATGTCGCCGCAGTTCCTGTTGTTCGGGCCGTCCGTGGCGAAATCCTTCATCGTTCCTTTCATGAATTACGCCGCGAGCGAACGCTGGAAATTCCCCTTTGCTCCGCATGATCTCGGAACCTATCCGCAAGCCAACGGCCAGGTTTATGGCGGTGGCGAACGCACAGAAGAAAATCAAATGCCCGTTGAAGAAACCGGCAATCTCTTGATCCTCATGGGCGCGGTTGCGGAAATGGAAGGCAATGCAGATTTCGCGGGCCTCTATTGGTCGCAACTGGAGAAATGGGCGGACTATCTCAAAGCCAAAGGTTTTGATCCTGAGAACCAGCTTTGCACCGACGATTTCGCCGGTCACTTGGCGCACAACGTGAATCTGAGTGCGAAAGCGATTGTGGGTCTCGGCTCGTTTGCGAAGCTGTGCGAAATGCGCGGTGACCAGGCGAAAGCCGACGAGTATTTCAAGCTCGCGCGTGAATTCGCGCAACGCTGGATCAAAGAAGCAAAAGACGGCGATCATTATCGTCTCGCATTTGATCGCCCTGGAACCTGGAGTCAGAAATACAACCTGATCTGGGACCGCATTCTGGAACTCAATCTGTTCCCCCGTGAAGTCGCGCGTGAAGAAATGGATTACTACAAGAAAATCCAGAACAAGTACGGCCTGCCGCTCGATAACCGCCGCGACTACACCAAGCTCGACTGGATCACCTGGACCGCGACGCTGACGCAGAATCGCGCCGACTTCGAAGCGTTGATTAATCCGGTGTTCCGTTTCCTGAACGAAACTCCGGACCGGTCGCCGATGACCGATTGGTACGAAACCAAGACGGCGAAGAAGGTGGGCTTCACCGCGCGTCCCGTGGTGGGTGGCGTGTTCGCGCAATTGCTGTATGACAAAGCGCTTTGGGCCAAGTGGGCGAAGCGCGATAAGACCGATGCGAAAAACTGGGCGCCAATGCCGAAAGCTCCGACCGTAACGGTGGTGGTTCCCGCCGCGGATCAATCACCCGCACTCTGGCGTTACACCACGCGCAAACCTGCGAGTGACTGGAGCAAGCCGGACTATTCGGATTCGAACTGGAAGCAGGGCAAGAGCGGCTTCGGCACGCGTGAAACACCGAATGCGGTGATCGGCACGGTTTGGAACACGCCGGAAATCTGGCTGCGTCGTGAAGTGGAAATTCCCGCTGACAAGCTGAAGAACATCGGCCTGTGGGTGCATCACGATGAAGATGTGCAGATTTACATCAATGGTGTTTTGGTCGTCACCAATTCGGGATACACAACTTCTTACGATGAATTTCCGCTGAGCGCGTCAGCCAAGGCGGCTTTGAAGCCGGGCAAGAACCTGATTGCGGTTCATTGCGCGCAGACGGGCGGCGGACAATATGTCGATCTCGGTTTTGTGGACGTTCAGAAAAACTGACGCTCCGGAACCGGATAACGCTGGAAATTGCCGCCTCGCCAAATGGAAATTTGGCGAGGCGTTTTCGCAGAAGGGCAGGGCGGATAATGCGGTGGCGTCACGCCAGGTAGAACGGCTCGCGCTGCGGGTCGGTTCTTAGCGCCAGCAGTTTGCGGTTCACACTTTGTCGGACGGGCGCAGAACCAATATGCGCGGACTGCCGACAGCGCAGCAGTCGCTACCAACATGAATTTTTCAAACGCACTGACAGTCAGGAAAACACTCGATGAAAATTAGATCACTCACCACTACGCTCGCGGCTTTCATCGGCTGCGCGATTTTCAGTTTTTCCAGCAGCAGTTCCGCCTGGCAGATGAAGCAGGCGCAACTGATGACGGACTGGGCGCAACAGGTTGATCCCGCTCATCCATTGCCCGAGTATCCGCGGCCGCAGATGGTTCGTTCAAATTGGTTGAACCTGAATGGCGTCTGGCAATTTCAACCGGGCAGGGAAAGCGATCCGGTTCCGGTAAATAAAAATCTCCCGAGCGAAATCCTGGTTCCGTTCCCGATGGAATCCGCAGTGTCAGGTGTGAAGGAATATCACGAGCGCTCGTGGTATCGTCGCACGTTCACTGTTCCCGCGAACTGGAGCGGCCAGCGGATTCTGTTGCATCTCGATGCCGTCGATTGGGAATCGGAAGTGTTCATCAACGGCCAAAGCGTCGGGGTTCACAAAGGCGGCTACGATCCGATCACGTATGACATCACTTCGAAGCTGAGCAAATCCGGTCCGCAGGAACTGATCGTTCGCGTTTACGATCCGACCGACAATTACGGCCAGCCGCGCGGCAAACAAACGCTGCGTCCCGGCGGAATCATGTACACCTCGTGCAGCGGCATCTGGCAAACCGTCTGGCTGGAACCGGTTCCCGCGAACAGCATCGCCGGCTTGAAACTCGTTCCGGATATTGACCGCGGACGGTTGAGTGTCGCGGCAAATCTGACCGGCCCCACCAACGGAATCACTTTGAAAGCCGTGGCGCGAATCGGTACGAACATCGTCAGTTCAATCTCCGGCCCCGCAGGTTCAGAACTATCTTTGCCGGTTCCAAATCCCAATCTCTGGACGCCGACCAATCCGTTCCTTTATGACCTCGACGTGATGATTTCAAACGGAGCGACCGGGCTGGACGCGGTCACAAGCTATTTTGGAATGCGCAAGATCAGCCTCGGCACGAAGGACGGTTTTGTGAAAATGCTGCTGAACAACGAATTTGTTTTTCAATTCGGTCCGCTCGATCAGGGTTTCTGGCCGGACGGCATTTACACTGCGCCGACCGACCTGGCGTTGAAGTTCGATCTGGAACTGGAAAAAGCCTACGGCTTCAACATGGTCCGCAAGCACATCAAGGTGGAGCCGGCGCGCTGGTATTATTGGGCGGACAAACTGGGAATCCTGGTCTGGCAGGATATGCCGAGCCTCAATTCGTACACGGATCATCCGCAGCCGATCGACAAACCGCAGTTCGAACTGGAACTGACGCGTATGATTGAAAACCTCCGCAATCATCCATCGATCATCATGTGGGTGGTTTTCAATGAATCGCAGGGCCAGCACGACACCGCGGCGCTGGTTCAAAAAGTGAAAGCGCTGGATCCATCGCGACTGGTGAATCAGGCGAGCGGCGGCAGTTTCGAAAATGCCGGCGACATTCTCGACCTGCACAGTTATCCCAATCCGAGCTACGCCAGCAGTGACACCCAGGCGGTCGTTTGCGGTGAATTCGGCGGCGTGGGTCTGGGAATCACGAATCATACGTGGGCACCCGGCTGGGGTTATGTGGATGCGCGCGACGGAGCGGACCTGACGTCGAAGTTTGAAGATTTTTCCGCGCAGCTTTGTGAGTTCGTTCAGAATCACGGTTTGAGCGCCGCGGTTTACACCGAGATCACGGATGTGGAAATTGAGCTGAACGGCTTCATCACCTACGACCGCAAAGTGCGCAAGCCGATCCGGGATCGCATTCAATCGGCGATTCTCGCGCCGCTCGGGAAATATCAATTCACCACGATTCTGCCGACCTCTGAAAAAACCGCGCAGTTCTGGAAATACACGACTACTGCGCCCGGCAAGAACTGGACCGCGCCGGATTTCGATGACAACGCCTGGAACAATGGTTTCGGCGGATTCGGCACCGCGGGAACACCCGGTGCCATTGTGCGGACACAGTGGGACAAGTCCGATATCTGGTTGCGTCGTGTGTTCAATCCGGGCGCGCTGAGTGTCGAACAGATCCGCGATCTCGTGTTCAGATTGCACCACGACGAAGACGTCGAAATTTATCTCAACGGCGTGCGGGCTTTTTCGACTTCCGGTTTTTCCAGCAGTTACCTGTATTTTCCGGTGAATGAAGCCGCGCGCGCGGCGTTGCGTCCGAATGTTACCAACACGCTGGCCGTGCATTGCCGCCAAACTGTCGGCGGTCAATACATCGATGTTGGTCTGGATGTCCGATCCGTTCTCGTTCCGCCGCCCTCCGCACCCGCGGCGCCGAAGTGGATTGAAAATGGAGACGGTCTGCGCGCGGAGTATTTCAACGGAACCAATCTGACGGACAAGGTTCTGGAACGGATCGATCCGCAAATTCACTTCAACTGGGGCGAGCGTCCGCCGTCGCCGAACATTTCCGGACAGAATTATTCGGTGCGCTGGCGTGGGCGGATTCAGCCGCGTTTTTCCGAAGGCTACACATTTTATCTGAACACCGACAATGGCCGGCGGCTTTGGATCAATGGGAAATTGCTCATCGATAAGTGGACCAATGATTGGAACGTCGAACACGCAGGCAGCATTGATCTCCGTGCCGGCCAGCAATACGACATCGTGGTGGAATACTTCAACGCCGGTGGTGGCGGCAATGCGACGCTTGAATGGAGCAGCGCGAGTCAGAATCGCGAAGTCATACCCACGGGAGTTCTGTTTTCAGGAAAAGCTGCGAAGGCGCTTCCGTCCGAAGCGAAACTTCCGCCGACGCAACCTGTCACCAATCGTGCGCCATTGCTCGCTTCAGCATTTTCCGCGCTGCCGCTCGGCAGTGTTCGTCCGCAGGGCTGGCTGCTGACGCAATGCGAATTTCAACGTGACGGCCTCACCGGTCATGCGGAGGAACTTTACAGCGATCTGGGAACGAACAGCGCGTGGCTCGGCGGAACCGGCGAAGGCTGGGAACGCGGGCCGTATTATTTCAAAGGATTGATTTCGCTGGCGTATGTGCTGGATGACGCGGGGCTGAAACAGAAGGCGCAGAAATGGATCGATTGGCTGTTGGATCATCAGCGCGCGGATGGATTCATCGGCCCGGTTTCCAACGATGATTGGTGGCCGCGCATGGTGGCGACGTATGCGTTGCGCGATTATTACGAAGCCACGGCCGATCCGCGCGTGCCCAATGTGCTGAGCAATTATTTTCGTTACATGAGCGCGAACCTTCCGGCGCGGCCACTCAAGGATTGGGGCAAGTCGCGCGCGGGCGATCAGATGGATGTGGCGCTCTGGCTTTACAATCGGAATGGCGACACGAATCTGCTTTCGCTCGCCCGTCTTTTGAAGCAGCAGGCGTATGATTGGATAACTATTTTCACGAGCAACAACTTCATGCTGTACGGCACGGATTATCAACCCAAGCACAACGTGAACGTGGAGCAGGCGCTCAAATTCCCGGCGGTCTATTACCAACTGTCACATCAGGAATCAGATCGCGATGCGCTTGAACTCGGACTGGATCACGTGATGCGTGAACATGGTTTATCAATGGGCATTAACGGCGGCACGGAATTTCTGGCCGGCAACTCCAGCATTCAAGGCGTGGAATTGTGCTCAAGTGTGGAAGCGATGCTGAGTCTGGAAACTGCGGCGCGGATCACCGGCGACGCGTCACTCGCGGATCGATTGGAAATGATCACCTTCAACGCGTTGCCTGCCGGTCTCGCGAACAACATCAAGGCGCATCAATATTACGCGCTGGCAAACAACGTCATCTCGATCAATGGCGGACATGGTTTCAATCAGGATTACGGAAACGCGACGTTGCCCGGGCCGAATTCCGGTTATCCATGTTGCCGTTTCAATCTTCACATGGGCTGGCCGAAATACGTTCAGAATGCCTGGGCGGCAACTTCCGACGGCGGTCTTGCAGCGATGGCTTATGGCCCGACTGTGGTGAACGCGCGCGTCGCTGGCGGCGAGCAGGTTCAGATCACCGAGGACACCGGTTATCCGTTTGAAGAACAGATTCGATTTCGCATTTCGCTGAACCAAGCGACGGCATTTCCGCTTATGTTGCGTGTTCCGGGTTGGTGCAGCGACGCGAAAATCACGGTGAACGGTCAGGAAGAATCGAACGTGATCGCCGGTTCATTTCATCGCATTGCACGCACCTGGACGAACGGCGATCTGGTGGTGATTTCGTTGCCGATGAAAATCGAAACTGTCACCGGCCCGAGCCGTTCAGTTGCGATTCATCGCGGGCCACTCGCTTATTCATTGAAGATTGGCGAGAACTGGACGGTGCGGACACCGGATGCGTTGGGAATGGGTTTTGATGAATTTGAAATTCGTCCAACTACACCCTGGAATTACGCGCTGGAACTGAATCCCAAAAATCCTGCCGCGGCATTTTCCGTCGAGACTTTCACGACCCCGATCGATCCGTTTAATCCTGCGCAACCTTCCATCCGTTTGCATGCGCGGGCAAAGACTTTGCCACAATGGACGATTGGCTGGCGCGGCACGCAGGCGTTTGAACCGCCGGTCAGTCCGGTGGCGTCGGAAAGCGATTTTCAATCGGTCACACTGGTTCCGTTCGGCTCACAGCATCTGCGCGTGAGCTGGTTTCCGTATCTTGGAAAACCTGCGCCGACGATCGGAAATTTCCGCGAAAACTTTGACCCAAACTGGAGTGAACGCTGGACGGTGTTCGGTGGAAACTGGCTGGCGAAGAGCAATGCGCTGAGCACGGTTCCGGCTTCGGCGAATGGCGCTAAAGCTGTGGCGATGGCGACCGCATTTACCAATTTCACTTACGAAGCGGATGTGCTGGTTGGTGCGGTGGGCAATGCGGGATTGATTTTCCGCGTCAGCAAACCGGATATCGGCGCGGATGCGTATTGCGGATATTACGTCGGCCTCGATGCGGAAAGTGATCGCGTGGAATTCGGCCGCGCGGAAAATTCCTGGCATCCCATTACCGGCGCCGCGATGAATCTGTCGCCGGACACTTTTTATCACTTGAAGGTGGAAGCGAACGGAGCGCGAATCCGGGTTTTCGTCAATGACATGAACCAGCCGTTGATCGATGCGTCCGATGCCACGTTCACCAGCGGCATGATTGGCGTGCGCGATTATTGTTCAGACGGTGACCGGTCGATTTCGAGTTTCTCCAATCTCAGCGTGACGGAATCTGCTTCGGCATTGCACTAAACGTTGCACGTCGATTTGTCTTTCGGCGTAAAACGCTGAATGTTTTTCGATCCCGCTCGTCGGAGTATCTTTTGCGGCCGAATCCGGCTAGCGTTCTGGTATGCAAACTCAGTTGAAGCTGTTTCTGTTTCTTCTCGTAATCGGCACGACGCCATCCTTTGGCGAATCATTGCCGAAAACGGATTCGCAACCCGGACTGCGCAAATTGATGGACACGCCGCTGCGCGATACCGCGATCTGCCGCGGACCTGACGGAACCTGGTATCTCACCGGAACCGTCGAACCGTTCTGGAATTATAACGAAGGCATCAAAGTCTGGAAATCACCGGATCTGATTCATTGGGAACCGCTGGGCTTCGTCTGGAAATACGGTGACAGTCCGTGGCACAAAAAATATCTCGAAGCGAAGAAGCCGCTCTGGGCACCGGAAATTCACTATTTCAAAAACACGTTCTGGCTGACCTACAGTTTGCCCGGCTGGGATGGAACGGGAAAAACTTCCGGCTCCGGTTTGCTGCGCAGCACTTCCGGAAAAGCGGAAGGCCCGTACGAGGATGTTCAACCGAATGAACGGCTGGGCGATGAAATCGATGCGTCGCTGTTCGTTGACGACGATGGCACGGCTTATTTCCTCTGGCATTCCGGAAAAATTGCGCGGTTGAAACCGGATCTCAGCGGTTTGGCGGAGCCGTATCATTGGTTGAAAATGAGCGGCGCAGATTCCAATCCAAAACATCATTCCAGTCTGTGTGCGGGAATTTTCGGCAAAGACTCGTTCGATCATGTGGGATTTGAAGGCGCATACATTTTTAAGCGCGACGGGCGCTACTATCTTTCCTGCGCCGAACAGTACGAAGGCCGCTACACCTGCATGGTTGCGACTTCCACCAATCTTTTCGGCCCTTACAGCGAACGTTACGAAGCAGTTCCGCACGGCGGCCACAATCTGTTTTTTCAGGACGACAACCAGCAATGGTGGTCCACGATTTTTGGAAGCGATGGCACCGCGCCGTGGCGCGAACGTCCCGGCATTTTGCCGATTCGTTTCGATGAACGCGGGCGAATTGTCTGTGATCCGCGCGACGTCGGAATGAAGCCAAAAGCCAATTTAACAAAATGAAGAAGTGTTCCGTGATTCTCAAAACTGGACTGTTATCGGTCTCAATCGGGCTGGCGACAGTTTCAATCCCATCGTTGTTGGCGGAAGAACTTCCGCCGCCGTTTCCGTTGGATCCGAATCAATATCTGGAACGCACCTGTTTTCAAACCGGCCAGCCATGGAGCAAGGATGGCAATCTGCGATCCGACGTCGCGCTGGTTTATGGCATTGATACGAACCTGCCGAGCCGCATCGAGACGTGGCGCGATCGCGGTTATCGCGTTCACGTGATGACCGGCGTTTCCTGGGGACATTATCAGGATTTTCTTTACGGACGTTTCGACGGCATCAATCACGAAGACGAAGCCCAGACCGTCAGCGACGGACGCAAGAGCAGCCACGGCGGCGATGTTTATTACATGTGCCCGAGCACGAATTTCGGGAATTTCCTTTGCGTCGGTGTGCAACGCGCGTTGGATGCCGGCGCGGAAGCGATTCATCTGGAGGAACCGGAATTCTGGGTGAACAGCGGATATTCCGAAGGCTTCAAACGCGAATGGCAGAGCTACTATGATGAATCCTGGCAGGCGCCGCAGAGTTCGGTCGATGCGCAATGGCGCGCTTCGAAGCTGAAATATTTTCTGTATCGCCGCGCGTTGCAGCAGGTTTTCGATTACGTGCAGGAGTTCAATCGGCAAACCGGCAAACACGTTCGTTGCTACGTGCCGACTCACAGTTTGTTGAACTACGCGCATTGGCGAATCGTCAGCCCGGAATCGAGTCTCGCGCGGCTCAACGGCTGTGACGGTTACATCGCGCAGGTCTGGACCGGCACCGCGCGCACGCCGAATCGATTTCGGGGCAGGTTGAAGGAACGCACATTTGAAACCGCGTTTCTGGAATACGGCGCGATGCAGAATCTGGTTCGCGCCACGGGCCGCACGGTCTGGTATCTGAACGATCCGATTGAGGACAATCCGAATCACGACTGGAACGATTATCAACGGAACTGGGAATGCACGCTGGTGGCGTCGCTGTTTCAACCGGAAGTTTCGCAGTTCGAAGTCGCGCCCTGGCCGGAACGCATTTTCAAAGGACGTTATCCCAAGAGCGCGAAGGAGGAGGATCGCAAAGGCATTCCGCCGCATTACGCCACAGAACTGCAGACCGTGATGAACACGCTCAATGATCTGAAACAGGATCAGGTGAAATGGGATTGCGGCACGCGCGGAATCGGATTGCTCGTCAGCGATTCGCTGATGTTCCAACGGGGCGATCCGGCGCCGAGCGACGAACACATGAGCCACGTTTACGGATTGACGATGCCGCTGTTGAAACGCGGAATGCCGGTCACGCCCGTGCAGTTGGAAAACGTGACCGTGCCGGACTATCTGCGCGATTATCGCGTGCTGTTTCTGACGTATCAAGGCATGAAGCCGCTGAGTCCGGAGGTTCATGAACGTCTGGCCGATTGGGTGAAACGCGGCGGCGTGCTGGTCGTATGCGATGATGACAGCGATCCGTTCAACAGCGTTCGCGAATGGTGGAACAGCGACGGATTGAAATACAAAACACCGCGCGAACATCTGTTCGAGAAATTGGGTTTGAATGATTCTGAATTTACATCTGCGCGTGGCGAAACTGCGGAACGCAAATGCGGTCGCGGTGCGGTGATCTGGCTGCGTGAAAATCCGGCAAAGCTCGCGGAAACCAAGGCTGGTGATGAAACGGTCATCGCTCTGGCGCGCGAAGCGGCCCGGCTGGCGAAATTGAAATATCGCGAAACGAATTATCTGTTGTTGCAGCGCGGGCCGTATCTGATTGCGTCCGGACTGGATGAATCGATTGGCGGCCAGGCAAAAACGTTGCGCGGGAATTTTGTGAATTTGTTTGATCCCGAATTGCGCGTTCAACGTGAGATTTCCATTGAGCCGGCGGAAAGATTGTTTTTGCGCGACCTGGATTTTGATCGCGATGACAAGAGTTTGAAAGTGATCGCGGCCGCGTGCAAAACATTGCCGGTTCGCGAAGATAAAAACTCGACGACGTTTGCGGTTGAAGGAGTAGGGGACACACCCGCCGTCGTGTTGTTGCGTTGTTCGAGACTGCCGCGGCAGATCACGCTCGATGGAAAGCAGGTCGGAAATTATGTGTTCGTCAAATCGGATCGGCTGCTGTGGATTCGGTTTGAAAACGAAGCCCGTCCGCGGGAACTGGAAATCCGGTTTTGATCAAAACTCGTTTCAGCGAAAACTGGAGAGATCGAAAGATTTTTAACCACGGATGTACACGGATAAACGCGGATGAAAGACATCGGATTGCAGATCATCTGAAGCATGAACAAAGAAATTGTTTCAGAATGTTCCAGTGCTGTTGGATGAAAAGCGGCATTCTTGATCTGTGTTCATCTGTGGTTGAATGAACGTTGAACCAATTTCCGCTTTGCTCCCCGCGGGCTTTCGTGGTTTATACAGCGCTGGTGATTGAATGGACTTAAACACAACTGATTTTCCGCTGCGACCCGCCTGGATTGAAATTGATCTCGGACGCCTCCGCCGCAACCTCCAATTGATCCGCGGCGATCTTCCGAAACGCGTCGATCTTCTCGCCGTGGTTAAAGACGAAGCCTACGGCCACGGCGCGGTCGATGTCGGACGCATTGCTTTGGAAGAGGGCGCGACGTGCCTGGGCTTGAGCACGCTGGAGGAAGCGATGAATCTGCGCCACGCTGGAATCACCGCGCCGCTGCTGTTGCTGGGTGAACGGCAGGAGGCGGAACTTCCGTGGTGCGTGGCTCATGAACTCACGATCTGCGTCAATGAGCCGAACACCATTTCGCAACTGGCGAGGGTTGCTGCAAAAGCGGGGAAACGCGTTCCGGTTCACGTGAAACTCAACACCGGAATGAGTCGTTACGGCGTGCGCTGGGATGAGGCGCTACCGCTGATTGAAAAAGTTCTCGCCGAGAAATCGCTCAAGCTGGAAGGCGTGATGAGCCATTTCTCGCAATCAGATGAACTCGATAAAACATTTGCGAATCTTCAGATTTCCCGGTTCGACGAAGTGATGAATCAACTGGTCGCACGCGGTCTGAAAGTGCGCCAGCATCTCTGTAACAGCGGCGGTTTTCTCGATCTGCCCCACGCGCATCGCGACATGGTCCGCGTTGGAATTTTGATGTATGGCATTTTTCCGTCCACGGTTTGCCGACGGATTTCAGGAATCGAGCCGGTGATGTCGATCAAGGCACGGATTGCAGCGATTCAAAAATTGAAACCAGGCGAAGTAGTCGGTTACGGAATGCGTTATACCGCACCGTCGCAACGCCGCATTGCGGTGTTGCCGGTGGGGTATGGCGATGGATTTCCGCGCGTGCGGAATCTCGGCGGCGCTTTGATTCATGGCAAACGCGCGCCACTGATCGGCGGCATTGCGATGGATGCGTTGATGGTGGATGTCACGGATATTCCCGAAGCGCAGATGTGGGATGAGGCGGTGTTGATGGGGCGGCAGGGTTCCGATGAAATCACGGTCCACGATGTGGCGAAGCTGAAAAATTCCGTGAGTTACGATGTGCTGACCGGATGGCGACTGCGGCTGCGTCGCAAATGCGTGAATGGCGAAATAACGACGAATGCGTCGTCGTAGCGCAAGTGGGATTTAAATTAAGAAGAGGCTGGAAGTTCTTCTTTTCGATTTCCTCGTTGCCTTTTCGGTACAAAAAAAGTGGCCATCGATTCGACGGCCACTGGTGTGAATCGTTAAAGAAATTCAGCGATTGACGAATCGTCGCACGACACCCAATCCAGACAACCCGGCCGCCAGCAGCGCAAACGTGACGCCGCCATCTGGAACGGCCGAGGAATTGCCAAGGATGCGAACCTGCGTGATTGATCCGTCATTTGGCCAGAACGTGCGGAGTTGAAGGGGATCAATGCCATTCCAGCCCTGGGCATTCAGATTGATCAGATAGAAGGCTGGATCGGAATTGCCGTCTTTGACGTAAAGCCACAGGTCGGCGAATCCAGTGATGCTCGGTTCGCTGCCGAAAGTCACGTCCGCATCCTGCGGTTCAGAGGGAGTGTTGCTGAACAAAGTTGCGTAGGAACCAGCGAACGCTCCGGTGTCGTCGCCACGAAGGTCTTGGCGGTAAAGCGTCGTGAGGTTTCCAATGCCCAATAGCGAACTGATCTGCAAATCGCTCAAATCGCTGGTATCGGTTCCGGTGAGGAACGTCGCTGTCGGGCTGATCGTCAAGGCGCTCGCGCTGAATCCCATTGCCACGGCGGCTACCACTGCTAAAAACGGCTTCATTCGCATAATTCTATTTCTTTCTTCGTTTTCGGTCAGACGTTCCTTACGCACGGGGGATGCCAAGGTTTTGGACAGCCTATGGGGTAAAGAGCTATGCGAACTGTAAGTGTCGTATTTTCAAATACTTGCGATTGGATTATTTGAAATAGGAATCAAGGTTTTCTGCAATTCCGCTTTGCCAGTGTAAGGGAGGCCGACGATCCTATTTTGAATATAATCCCTAAGTGATTGTATTTGAAAAACTTGTGAAAAATTCAGAGGTTTTCGTATTTTCTTACACAAAACCATTCTAAGAAGCTGATTATGAATAACTTATGCGTGTTATTACTGAGGTTGTCCTGCGGAGAAATACGGAGGCCCGACAGAGACCGGAGGTCAGCTTGGAATTTACGAAATTTCTGAAGTCATTCTCGAGTCCCAGACGGATCGCGCCGGAAGGATGACAGACGCGGATTGCGGACTTACACCGCTTCTTTTTCTTCGCCGGCAGGACGCATTCCGAGTTTCTCGAGCAATTCGTAGAGCGTTGGACGACTGATTCCCAGATCTTCGGCGGCGCGGCTGATTTTTCCGTTGGAACGCTGCATTGCGTTCATCACGACTTCGCGTTCTGCAGTTTCCCGCGCCTGTTTCAACGTGATGATTTCGGCCGCGTCGGTGCCATCCGTCAATTCCAGATCAGCCGGCGACACGTGACGTCCTTCGGCCATAATGACCGCGCGTTTCACACGATTTTCCAATTCACGAACATTGCCCGGCCAGCCGTGACGTTGAATCGCGCGCAACGCTTTCGCGCTGAAATCCAAAGACGCGCGATTCTGCTGAGCGCCGAATTTTTGGAGAAAAGCTTTGGCGAGCAGGGGAACATCCGGAATGCGATCCCGGAGCGGAGGCAGTTTCACGCTGACCACTGCCAGGCGATAATACAAATCTTCGCGGAATCGTCCGTCGATCATCGCCTTTTTCAAATCGACATTGGTCGCGGCGACAACTCGCGTGTTGACCTGAATCGTGGAGCGTCCGCCGATGCGTTCGATCGATTGCTCCTGAACAAATCGCAGCAGCTTCACCTGCAAAGCCAGCGGCAGTTCGCCGACTTCATCCAGAAACAACGTTCCTTTGTCCGCGTGCTCGATACGGCCTTTGCGCTGTGCATGGGCGCCGGTGAAAGCGCCGCGTTCGTGTCCGAACAATTCGCTTTCCAAAAGGTTTTCCGGAATCGCGCCGCAATTGATCGCAATGAACGGACCGTCTTTTCGACCGCTGCGCTGATGAATGGCGCGGGCAACCATTTCTTTGCCAGTGCCGCTTTCTCCCAGAATCAGCACGGGAACATCGGTGGTGGCTACTTTGCGGATGGACGCGAACACTTCTTGAATCGCCGGGCTGGAACCGAGCATGCCTTCGAAACTGCCGGTGCCGACCGCGGATTGAATCCGGCGATATTCGCGTTCGAGTTCGGCGACGTAGAAGCAGCGTTTGAGCAGAAGCTTGAGTTCCTCCATCTCTACCGGTTTGCAGAGCAGATCGTAAGCGCCCGCGCCGATGGCGCGAATGGCATTTTCTTTTTCGCTCTGGCCGGTGACGATCACCACTTTCGCCAGCGGATCAATCGCGAGAATATCTCCCAGCGTGGCGAAACCTTCTTCCGGATCGGCCGGATGCGGCGGCAATCCCAGGTCAAGCAACACCGCCATGGGCTGCTGGCTGCGGAATGCGTCCAACGCGCTGGAACGATCTTCCGCGAGGGTAACTTCGTAATCTTCGGCGAGCGCCCACTTCATCTGCGTGCGAATTCCCTCGTCGTCGTCAACAATCAGGAGTTTATGCTTCATTCACTTGTAAACGGTTTGGCAAGATTACGCGAAAGGTCGTGCCCTTTCCAAGCTCGCTTTGCACTTCGATCCGGCCCCGATGCGCTTCGACAATCATTTTGCTCTGGAACATGCCGATGCCGATGCCTTTTTTCTTCGTGGTCTGAAACGGCCGGAAAAGCGAACGCTCCAAAAACTCTGGGGCGATGCCGCAGCCGGTGTCGCTGACGGTCAGAACAATGGAAGAATTTTCCTGATGCGTCCGAATCCGAACTTCACCGGCGCGTCCGACGGCTTCGCGCGCATTGATCACGAGATTGGTCACGACCTTTTGCATCTGCTCGACATCGATCTGCACTTTGGCGACAGGCTCAAGTTCGGAAAGCATTTTGATGTCTGGCGTTCCGTTCAAATCCTTCAAAGCTTTCGCGACCAGATCGTTTAGATTCGCTTCCGTGGGACGAATCGCCAATCCCCCTTGGCGCAACAAGCTGAGGCGTTCGATTAAACTGTTGATGTGGTTAACCGTGTTGCCGATGCCGCGCAACGCGTCTTCGCGAAAGGCGGGATCGTTGAAGTGTACCGGAAGGTTTCGCAGCATCAAAGAGAGTGTTGAGGCGGTGTTTTTCAGATCGTGTACGAAGAACGCGGACATCGTCTGAAACGCTTCCATTTCGCGCGCCTGCATTAGACGTTGTGAAAGCTGAATGTTGCGCAAGCTGGCCGCGGCCTGATCCGCAATGCACTTCAGCAAATCCGTATCCTGAACCGAAAATTGAACGCCACTCACGCGATCGCCGAGCGAAATCAAGCCAAGCAATTCTCCGCCCGCATTCATCGGCACGCATAACCGATGGCCGCCTTTGTGAAATTCATCCGGCGTGCAGCGACGCAACGTGGCGCACCAGCTTTCATTCGTGGCGTCAATGTCCACCGGCTCCGGATGATTGCGAAAGGCGTGAAGGATTGCGGCGGCTTCCTGCGCATTGGGTTGCAGACGAATTCCATCGGCGTCCTGAATCGCGGTGGATGCCGCGAACAACAGGCGTTCCTTTTCATTATCTGCCAGCCAGATCGTCACTGATAAAACCTGAAACAATCCCGAAGTAAACGTCACGACGGACCGGCAGAGATCGCCTTGTTCCACCCGCGAGATCGTGCCTTCCGTGAAGCTGCGCCAGACGTTGCGATAATCGTAAAGCGGACGATGAAAATGGCGGCTGACGAAGCGTTTCGTCTTTTGCCGAACACGATCGGACAACAGCGCCATGGCCAATCCAACAGTTCCAACCAGCACCAGAAATGCCTTGATCGGAAACGCGGTATCGCCGCCCAGAAACGCAATCAACCGCGCCAGCACGCCAACAATCAGCAGATAAACGCCGGCGACAACTACAGTGATCGAGCTGTAAAGAAATGCCTGCGAAGGATAGACATCAATTTCTGATCGCCCGGCGCGCAGATAAGAAATCGCGATCAATGCACAGCCGATCAGCAGCGCGCAACCTTCGACGACGGAATAGGAAATATTGATTCCGGAATAAAGCAGCGCCTGGCTCGCGGTATAAATCTTTGCCCCGAAGATAACGCACAACCCCAGCACGACGAACTTGATCCGCCAGCGCATGGTGCCGACGGCAGTGCGAAACGTTTTTTCCAGGTTCATCAGAATCACGACCGCGGAAATCAGAATCAAAACATTGAGCGCAAGTCCCGCCAGTCCGAGCCGCAGCCACACGAGATCGCCCACTTCGTTTTTCTGAATCGCGCGGAACAGATCGTCCGGAAAAGCGATCAGCAAAATCACCGGCAGACCAAAGGCGGCGATCAGGCTGATGCGCCAGTTGTTGAGAAATTCCCGATAATTTCCACGCGAATAAACAAGACTGAAACAAAGCCAGATGCCAGGCAGAAATGAAGCTGCAATGAGCGACGCGGCTTGCCAGGTTGCGACCTGATTGGGCGCCGTCGCGTGAATGCTGAATCCGTCGAAAGCACTTTTGCACGCCAGTCCGCACATGCCGGCGAGGAACAGCCAGTTCGCTGCGGATCGGCGTCCGCGCACGATTACGGCCAGGCCCAGCAACGCGCTGAACAACGCGCCGGCGGACAACAAAATGGAAACGCCATCGTTCACGAGAGAATGGGTTTAATTCGAATTGTTGTTTTCGTTTTCAGTCGATGACGAGCCAATAGCCAAATCGTTCGAAGGGGAAACTTCGAACCGCATGATGGTTTTCGTGGCCGAGTCAAATTCATCCGCCGAAACCATAAAGAACCAGCCGCTCGTAAGCAGCAAGAATTCCGGGGTGGTTCGTCGGAGCGCGGACTTCAGTCCGCGATTCTCGTTGCTTGTCCCTCGCGGACTTCAGTCCGCGCTCCAATGCAAACGCACTCCGCGTTTTGTTTTCCATTCGCCGCTGAATTATTTTCAAAATTCCCGATGCCCGTCTTGTCATCGCCAGTTCAGTAACTTAGAACTCAATCCGCATGGATCATGGCAGCAATCATACAATGGTGATCACACTTTGCGTGGCGATCTCCGCGGGTATTTTTTTAACCATCATCGCGCGGCGGCTGAATATTCCCGCCATCATCATCCTGCTCGCCGGCGGGGTCGGACTTGGCCCCGTGGGATTGAACATCGTGCGTCCGGAAAGTCTCGGTGATTTCCTGCCGGTCGTGGTCGCACTTGCCGTCGGACTCATTCTTTTTGAAGGCGGTTTAACCCTGGACTTTGCCAATTACCGGAAAGGGTCGCGCGTGATTCAACGGCTGCTGACCGTCGGTGTGCTCGTCACCTGGATTTTGTCCGCGCTGTTCATCTGGCTGGTGTTTCACCCCGAAATCGAAATGGCGCTGTTGTGCGGCAGCCTGGTGATTGTCACCGGCCCAACGGTGATCGGGCCGTTGCTCAAGCGCATGCAGCTCAATTCCCGGCTGCACGCAATTCTCCATTGGGAAGGCGTGCTGATCGACAGCATCGGAGTTTTCATTGCGCTGTTGTGTTTTGAATGGCTGGTCGGCCGCAGCGGCGAACGGGCGATGACCAATTTCGGTTTGCGAACCTGGACCGGGCTGGCGGCAGGTGTGGGCGGCGGAATGACCATTGGCTGGATGCTGCGCACGAAATTTATTCCGGAAAACATGCGCAACAGTTTCGCACTTGCATGTGCAGTCACGATTTTTGGCGCGACAGAAGCAATCATTTCCGAAGCCGGCCTGCTGGCGGTCACGGTCGCGGGACTGGTGGTTGGATGGAAACAGCCGATCGGCTTGAAACAGGTGCGCGAATTCAAAGCCGAAATTGCGGATCTGCTGATCGGATTGCTTTTCATTCTGCTCAGCGCGCGGTTGCGACCGGAGCAATTCCAGGAATTCGGCTGGCCCGGCGTCTTGGTAGTTGCGCTAGTGATGCTGGTTGCGCGCCCGATCAATGTGCTGGTGTCCAGTCGCGGGACGGATTTGACGCGGAACGAAAAACTGTTCCTCGCGTGGGTCGCGCCGCGGGGCATTGTCGCGGCTTCAATGTCGTCGCTGTTTGCGATCGCTTTGGCGGAATCCGGCGCGGTGAGTCATCCGCGCTTGCTCGAAACGTTCACGTATTCCGTGATTGTGGGAACGGTGTTGTTGCAGGGAATGACTGCGGGATTTCTCGCCAAAGTATTGAACCTGAAACGGCCGGAAACCACCGGCTGGCTGATTATTGGCGCGCACCCGCTGGCGCGAAGAATTGCACGGTTTATCCAGGAGGAAACCAAATTGACGGTGTTGCTGCTCGACAGCAATGCGCGGTTGGTTAAACAGGCTCAGGATGAAGGATTGCCGGCATTCTGTGCCGATGCGCTGGATACCGCGATTGTTGAAGATCGCCCCGAATTTCAGAAAGTTGGTTTTCTCCTCGCGCTGACGGATAACACTGAATTGAACGAACTGCTTTGCCATCGCTGGGGAGATTTATTTGGCCGCGAACGTGTCTATCGCTGGAGCGCGGTGAAAGGCGACAAACCGGAATCCGATGTCACGCATGGCACAGTGGTATTCGCCGATCTTCCGCGTCCGTCAGTTGCTTCGAATGAATTGGCCGAGAACGAAGCCGAGTTGGAGACGGTGTTGCTCGAAACAAAATCGCCGCCGGAATTTGGTCAGACGCTGCTCGTCGCGCGGGGTGGCCAGCTTTTGCCAGTGGATACCCGTAAAAATGAAGCATTCAAAGCGGGCGACCGGCTGCTCGTGTTGAAACGAGACGTTGGAAACTTGTCCGACTGCTTCGGCGCTGGCGACGTCATGGATTTTGTCACGCAGGATTTAGCGGAAGTTTTCACGCAAATTGATCGCGCGTTGCACCAGCGATTTGAGGCGTTGGCGAAGGAACAGCTTTGGGATTTATCGCTTGGGGCGGAGCATCTTCTGTTGCCACTGCCCGGACGAGGAACAGCACTCGCTCACACGCACAGCGCGCATTTGAAACAGCGTCTGTGCATCCTGGCACGCTTTCCCGGCGGCCTTGAAATTCCCGACCACGCCGAACGCATTCGTTTATTATTCTTGTTGATCAGCCCCGCTGACGATCCGGGTGGGCATCTGGCAACGCTGGCTGAATTTGGCCGCTTTTGTTCCCAACCGTCGAATCTTCAAAAGCTGAAGAATTTCGAAAAGCCGTCAGAAGCGCTGTCGTATTTGCGAAAGCAGAAAGGGTGACGGAGAATTTTGAGCTGACGGACGGAGATGTTTTACAACGAAGGAACGAACGAACGAAGTCGGAAGGACGCAATGCCAGAGCCGTTAAAGCGGCTGAAGTTCCATTTTCCTGGCGGTGCACCGGGCTGAAGCCGCGGTGTTAAGGAGAATTTTGACAGGCCTGCTCTCGTCGATCGTTTGAACTTTCTGCGAAGCCGACGAGAAATGCCCGCCGATAAGATGGTTCTCGGGAAGGGGCGATGGCGCTTTGGAAAACTTCACGCGTGTTCCTGGAATATGCCCCGGCGGATTGCCAATCCGCGACACCGCAGACTGCCAGTCTGCGCTACGAGCGCTATACTTCTGCAATTCCAACATCAGTTTTCGGGACTTCGGAAGATTGAAGATTGCGTTTGCTGGAAGGGGCACCGGCCGTTTGCTGAGAGAAAATTGGCAGCGGAATCAGCCGTTTTGAATCCGATTTCAGTCCAAGCACCCACCGGAAAAACAAGAAGGGCAGGGAAACTATTTCCCTGCCCTGAACTTAAAACACCGAAATGTTATTTCTTAAGCAACGAGCTTGCGGCGGATCAGACCGAGGCATGAAAGGCCCGCGCCCAGCAGCATCACAGTTGTGCCGCCGTCTGGTACCGCGCCAGAAGAAGCGCGGATTGACCAAGTTGCGGGACTGCCAACCGAAGGATCTGACACATCAAACGACCAAGATGCAACAGTATCTTCGAAGCCGGCATGCTTAAGTATGCCCGTCCCTTTCACACTCACTCCAGCGGGAGAACCGCCCTGAGAGAAAACATAAGAGGATGTGAGATCGAAGGTGTATCCTCCGACTTGCCAAAAGTTCGCTATGGGTCCCGACGCAAAGTTCCACGGATTTGCGATAGTTACGGCAGTGAAGGGCGCAACTGCGCCGGCGGACAGATCAGACTGGAAGACAAATGGTGTTACCCAAGTTGTCACTTTAGTCGCCGTTCCGGCAGAGCCAGTATCGAGATTTGCCCCTCCGTTGAAGGAAATGCTTCCGGTGATCAGGGTAGCTTGGACGGAAGATGCCATCCCCAAAGCAGCCGCCAGAGTTGCGGCCAGTAATAATGTTTTTTTCATATGTTTTGTTATGTTCGGTATTTCGGTTCAAACGTTATTTAGCTTGCGTTGTGCCAACGGTGTTCGACTTCTTTTTTAGATTCGTAAAATACTGTAATTCAGTGGCTTACAAAAAGATTTAAAAACATTCAAATAGGCTGTAAATGTTGATATTGTAAGAAAATCCGACGCTGGATAGTAACCACCTGTGGACTCATTCATCATTGACTTTCTTGGTCTAAAGCGCGGTTGGCCTGCTCATTTAGGTTCGGGGGAAGGTTTAAACTTAGCGCTTTGTGAAGGTTCCGTTGAGATTCTGGCTTTTGCTTCAACTGCTGCTGAGAAAGGCCCAGATAGGCCAACGCCTCGCCGTCTTGGGGCCGTTTAGCGACGGCTTCCTTGAGCAACTGACCGGCACGGGTGAAATCCTTGCGGCCATACGACAGAATCCCCAATGCTTTCGCGATTTCCGGGTCGTTGGGCAGGGCATGGCGGGCTTTGGTAGCCAAGTCGTAGGTGGCGGCGCTGGCATTCGGGGTGGCAGACAGGATGACCAGTTTGCGAAGGGCGGGAAGGAAATCGGGGTAATGCTGGAGGATTTGAGCGTAATTATTAGTCGCCTGAGCGGTGTTTCCGGATTGCTCGGCGGCGACGGCGACAACCATTTGGGCCGGAAGATTGTTGGAATCGGATTGCAGGATTTGTTTCGCTTGCGGAGCTGCGGCGGCGGATTTAGCGGGATTTGCGGCGGCGGCGAGCAGATCAAGGAATTGTTTGCCGCTGGCGGCCTGCGCGGCGGAAGGTTGAGCGGCCAAGGCATCGCGCATTGTTGTTTCTGCGTCGTTTACGCGGCCATTTGCATATAGGGCGTTAGCCAAGGCATAGAGAACGTTCGGATTGGACGGGAGCTTTTGAGCCGTTGTCTGGAGGAGGCTCAGCGCCCATTTATGATCGCCGCTGGCATTTACCTGGCGAGCCAAGGCGTAGCTTACCTGCGGATCGTCGGGAGAGAGTTTGTAGGCATCCTTTACAAGATTCAGGGCCTCCTCAGGTTGTTTCAATTTGTCGAAATACAATAGCGACAATTCGGTCAATAATTGCGCGTTTTTCGGGTTTTTTTCGATGGCTTTCTGATAAGCGTCTGCGGCTTTCCTGGCGTTGCCGGTTTTTTGATAGATTTCCGCGAGTTTAACGATCGCGACCACATCGCCCGAATCTTTATCCACCTGCTTTTCAAGATCGGCGATAGCGCTGGAATCTGCTTTTTGCGGATCAATGTTCAACACGGCCAGACGTTTCGCGGCTTCCGCTTTACCAGGGAAATCTTTGGTTGACGCGGCGACCCGAGAGAGCGCCATTTTTGCGCGCGCGACGTCGTTCAGCATGTAATACGTCATTCCGAGATGGAACTGAACTTCCGGTTCGTTTGGCAGTTTTTCGGCGCTGTCCTGGAGAAGATTCAAAGCCCGACGATATTCACCCCGTTGGAACAAAACCCAGCCTAGCGTATCGCCGCAGGAAGGATCATTTGGAGCCAGATCATGCGCCTGACGGGCGGCATCGTAAGCTTTGTCGAGGTCGCCGAGCTTTTCGGAATAGAGATACGCGACATTATTCAACGCTGCCGTCACCTTCGGGTTCACCTTCAGCAATTTCTCGTAGGTATCGCGCGCGCCTTTGTAATCCTCCTGTTCACTTTGAATCATGCCCATTTGCATCAAGGCGGAAAGGTTCTCAGGATTTTTTTCGACGGATTCCTTCAACTTCGCCAACGCCTTTTCATTTTGTTTCGTATTGACGTAAAGCTGCGCGAGCAGCAAGTACGGCGGTTGATAATTGGGATCCAGTTCAATGGCTTTTAACAATTCGCTTTCAACTTTGTTGGTTTGATTCTGAGCGGAATAAACCCGGGCCAGCAGCACTGGCAAAACTGGTGATTTCGGCCATTGTGTGATTTTGTTTTGAATGCGCTTTTCGGCGGCATCGTATTGTTTGGCCGCGAGGTCGAGATTCACGATCTGCTCGAAGGGTTGCAATGCTTCGGGCGAAAGTTCAACCGCGCGCTCAAAAGCACTCCGGGCTTCGTTCGTTTTCCCCTGTTGAAGATAAATGTTTCCAGTCAGCAACGGCACCTGTGGGTTTTCCGGAAACGCTTTGCGCAGCGTTTCACATTGGGCAAGGGCATTGTTGAAATCCTGTTTCGCGAGGTAGGCGCCAACGAGCAGCAGGCGCGGTTGCGGGATTTGGGGACGTCGCTGGAGCAATTGCGTCATCGAGCTGATCGCCGCGTCCGGATTGTCGCGACGGATATTCAATTGCGCCTGAAGCAGCAGAGCTTCCTCGTAATTCGGTGCAAGAGCGATTGCCTGATTGACCGTTTTGAAAGCTTTGGCGGCGTCTTGTTTCATTAAATAACCTCCGGCCAGATAATAAAGAACCGGCGCGGATTTCGGATAACGGGTGTTGAGCGATTCCAGTTCAGCAATGGCTTTGTCGGTTTCTTGCTGCCCGAGATGCAGGCGCGCATTGAGCAGCAGCGCGTTAAAATCAGACGGTTCAATGGACAGTGCGCGGGAGAGCAGCGTCGCGGCATTCGTGAGTTGATTCTGCGCCAGAGCAATTTCCGCCAGACTCGTCCAGGCCGGCAGATAATCCGGCGTCTTTTCGGTCAAGTCGGTGAGAATTTTTTTGCTTTCATCCACACGACCGTTTTTGAGTTCGAAATCCGCATAGCGCAGGGGATAGCTGGAACGTGGCGGCGCGGCTTCGGCTGAGGCTTTCAAATATGCAGCCGCATTGGTGAGGTCGTGCTGCGACCAGTAATAAGAACCGAGCGCGGAAAGGCCGGTGCTGTTTTTCGGTTCCAGCGTGAGCGCGTGTTTCACCGCTGACTCAAAAGCTTTGGCATTTCCGGAACGCAAACTAAGCGTTCCCATTGCGATTTCCAAAGCCGCGGTCTGACCCGACTGTTTTTGAATTTTTTCCAGGGTTTGACGCGCTTCCGCAATTTCATTCGTGGCCAGGCTGGATTCGGCGAGGAGTAATGGCGCTTCGCTGTTCGTGGGGGATTTCTGAAGCGAGATCAACGCTTGTTCGCGAGCTTTCTTGGTGTCGCCCGCCGCGAGATACAACAGGCCGAGCTTGTTGTGCAGCGAAACATTGTTGGGATTCAGTTCAGACGCTTTGGACAGAAACGGATACGCGCGCGAAATGCGTCCGGAGTCAAAATATATCAGACCGAGTTGAGCAAACGCATGAGCGTCTTTGTTGTCGAGCTTGAGCGCATTCAAATATTCGATCTCCGCTTCCGCCCGTTTGCCGTCGGCGAAGTATTTGTCGGCTTTTTCAACATGACGATCGGCCCGCGCGGATTTGCTGCAGCCGACCGCGGCCAGCGCTATCGTGAGCGTAAACAGAACAATTCTTTGAGCGTGTTTCTGCATATCAATGAATGGTAAACGGAGTGAATTGTGAGCCGATCGGTGCGATTCGATTCCGGATGCTGGCGTCTCGATTGCTTTTGATTCCATGGGGCTTGTTTTATCCGACCGAAATTGTGTGGCGGTGTTCATCGAATTCAGGATTTCGCCGGTTCGAGTTTAGCCGTTTCAGGAGATTTTCGACGATCCAGTTTTCTCAAGATCCAGACGAGCAGGAAAAATGGGATCAGCGAAACTGCGAAGAAAATCGGTCCGCCTCGATGATGCAGCGGTGAATCGATAAACGCCGGATCGACGTTCACGCATAATTCGCACAACACGAAAATTCGGAAGGCATTGCGAACGATTCCAAGCCCGATCACCAGGATCCCGAGCGCCACTTTCAGTGAGGTTTTCCGCAGGAAAAAATAACCGGCGAGCAGCGCAGTGATAAACAACACCAGACTTGAGCGAATGCCGCTGCATTCCGGAGCGACTTCGATAGTGATATTGGGCAGGCGAAATTGAGTGCCATCGCGAAATACAGGCGTGCCGGCGAGTTTCAGGAAGACGTAGGCGACATCCGCGGAAGCGTGTTGCAGAAAAGCTTCGATGGCATGTTCAACGCCTGAAGGCATTGGAATCGAAAAAATGAGAAAGAGAATTGGAAAGGCCAAATGCCACACGGCGCGGCGGCCCAGCGTAAACAGGCAGGCGCTCCAGACAAAACAGACCAGGGCGGAGGTGGTCACCGCCAACCGATCCGCTGTCGGTGGATGCCAGCCTTTCGATCGGGCAATAGCGTAAGCGATCAGAATGATTGCGCCGGCCGCTGCGGGAATGAGCACCAGTCGTCCCGCCGGAACGAACGAGTTCATCCATCGCTCGCGAAACGTCCAGGCGAGATACGCGCTGATGAATGGAATCAGCAGAACGTGGGAATTGAGGTCGCTGTGAAACGATAATTTCCCGAGTTCGTAAACCGGGATGCAGAATGCCAGCAGCAGAATGGCAGTCAGCATTCCGAGAAATTTCAAACGGCGACGCCATTCCGCAGTGACCAGAAATCCGCCACGCGCTTTGGAAACGGCGGGCATTGACCCGGCGGGAAGATTGGTTAATTCAGGTTCGTGGGGCATAAATGAAAGGGGCAGGCAGCGGGAGCGCGAGTCTGTGACTCGCAGCAACTTTGTGAAACCGATTGCGGTGTATTGATCTGCCGCGAGGGCGCGGCTGATTGCACCCGGGGCGGGCGCGCTCCCCACTCCACCGCATAGTTCGGGCTTGGCGATTCAGTATCCATATGAGAGGGAAAATCCCATTTGGTCGCTGGAATAACCGAAGTCATCATTATTCGATGAATTCTTGCTAACGGAATAAAATATTGAAACCGTGCCGCGTTTGAGGAATCCGGTTCCAAGGCTCACGCGAAAAAACGAGTTTTCGTCACTTCGCGAAACGGAAAGTCCGGAAGCGGATGCGCGATAATCGGTGGTTGAAAAACCACCGCTGAGCCCCAGCGAATAACGACCGAATAATCGTTGCGTCAGACCGAGGCTGACGCTCGTATTCTCCGTCACCTGGTTTTGAAAGTAGGAAGAACTCACGCTGCGACTGCCGCTGAGCGAAATGGTTGTGACTTTGAATGGCGAGTAACTGATCGAAGCGCCAAAGATCGGACTGAGCAGATCGGGTTCTTCAGAATCCAGGAACTGGCGAACTTCGCCGCCGCCATTCACCGAGAGATTTACTTTTTCCGTGACCCGGAACGTGACTCTGCCCTGAAGCGTTTCAGAAGTCATGTCGCTGCCGACGCCGACGTCATCGTAACCACCGCCTACGCCGACCGCGAAACCGAGCGCGGGGCTGTATTGGTAGTTCAGCCATTCCATTGTGGACCAGTTTCGCGAATCGCGTTGTGCATTCGCATAGCCGCCGCCGGTGAAACGGAAACTCTGCGAAACGCCCATTTCGACCGACCACGCGCTATTGATCAGATAAGTCGCACCGAGTGATGTTGAATAAGTTTCCTGATCGGTTTGCCGCGCAGTTTCAACGCGGGATTCGGATGAGCGGGCGTAACTCTGTGAAACGGAAAATGCCCAGTCTTCATACGACGTCGCACCGCTCAGGCTGACAGAGTGATCGAGCGTGTCCTTGAATTCGTCGCTTGAATAGAAGCTCAGTGAAGGCGTGTAATTCAGATTCCAATGCCGTCCGATAGTCATCCCCAGACTGGGCGTTACCCTTTGAATGATTGTTTTCTCCTGTTCGCCCGGACGCGAATGGATGCCATTTCCATATGTGAAAGTGTAGCCAAGTCTGGGATGCAAAACTACCGGGCCCCAGGTGAAAGGATTGTTAACAAAGGAACTGACTGCGTTTCCAACCGTAGCCGATCCGCTTTCGGATTCCCCTGATTCGCTGGAAGCTTCTCCGGATTCTGATTGGTTCTCCGCGGTCGGCATAGTCCCGTATCCAGGATTTTGAACAGGTGGAGCCATATCCGGAACGATGACCGATTGAGCAGCGGCGCGAACAGCCAGGAGCAGCAATCCGCAACAGGGCAGGAGCCAATCCGGTCGGCGATGAAATGAAAATGAACCGCAAAATAGCGAGTCTCGAACAACGAATTGTTTCTGCCGCGCGAGTGAGATTTTATTCCTGAGTGGTTTCATGGTGAGCTGCGGATGGAACGTTGCCGGGAATTGAACAGGAGCTAACAGGGACGGAGGAATTTTTGTGTGATCGCCCGGGGCGGGCGAATTGCTTGGGACAACCTGATTTTCGTCTGCGTATTGATCATTACGACGAAACCTTTTCAGATCGATTCTCGCCGGTTGGTTGCCAGTTAAGCAAGGACGTTTCCAGGGCTTCCGCGGCAGAGCGCAAGCGGATTCCCGCGCCTTTCAGTTTCGAACCGTCCAGAATGCTGTGCGATTCCAGCCTTTGCTCAAGAGCGCTCGAAGCGTCGTGATCGACGGAATCGAACGCCACAGCATTCGCACCTAGAACACGGTCGCGCGCGTTGATGATCGTTTGTAGTGTAAGTGCGCCGGGATTTACAACGTGGTAAGTTCCGAAAGCTGCCCGGGCCTTCCAGAGATCCAGGCAGGCGCGGACCAGATCCTGCCGATGTGAAACGGAAAGCGCCACATCGTGCGCTGGTTTCCATCCGTGAATACGCGACAAAAGATTTCGCGGATGTTCCGTTTCATCAATCAAAACCGACGGACGCAGCAGATACATCTGTTCCGATTTTTGCATTGATTCCTCGGCCAACGCCTTGGTTCCACTGTAAAAACTGCAAGGCTGACAATGAAACGTGCTGTTCGGTTGATCGGTTTCCGAGAACCCGTTCACTGAGTCAGAGTTTTCGATCAAACGACGGGAGAGTTCGGAATCACTTGCGTTGGGAACGATGCGAGTATTGCCGTTCTCGGTGATCTTCCCGCCGGAAAAAATTCCGCCTGAAGAGATGTGCGCCCACGGAGTTTGAGTCAGATAACAAACCCGGCTGATGGTTTGTGGCAGGAGCGTATTCGCCTGAACGGCTTCCGCCCGGGCGATTTCGCAGCGCGCCGGATTGGGGCCGCCGGTGAAACCTGCGGCATTGATCAGGAATTCAGGTCTCGATTTGCGCACATGATCGAACAGTGTGTCAAAGTGCGTGTAATCAAGAATCGCCCGGGAAAGCCCTTGAAAAGGCAAACGGCATCGTTTCAATTCGGCGGCAAACGCGCTGCCAACGAACCCACTGGCTCCAAGAAGTAGAATCATAGGTGAAGAAGAACGGAAGTTAAAATAGTTACCGAGTCATATGCCGGTGCGGCACCTGTCGCGCGCGCTAAACGGAATTTATGCAGTTGCGCTGGCTGCGGAGAGGAGTTTTAGATCAATAGCCCCTCACCCTGAGCCCTCGCCCCGCAGCGAAGCGCGGGGTGAGGGAATGGGAAAAGAAGGATGTTTGGCGAGACGCCAAACACTACACGCTGGAGGGATATGCTCCCCGTTCACTGCGAATGCGAGTTACGCTTTCCAAACGCGGCCGGATTCTGTTTTGATGCCCGACATAGCATTGCGCGTATCCACGATACAACGCGACCATTGCGCCAGTTCCTGATAATTAACAGAACTGTGCTTGGTAGAGATCAATACCAGATCGTAGTTCTCAACCGTTTTGCGATCCCACGCCACGGACTTGGTTCCCGCCCAATGCGCATGTTCGCGAGTGGGTTTAATCACCGGCACATAAGGATCGTAATAGTCCACGTGCGCGCCGCGATGTTTCAGCATTTCCATAAGCACGTAACTGGGTGATTCGCGTTCGTCATCAACATCGGCTTTGTAAGCGAGACCTACAACAAGTACGCGGCTGCCTTTGATTGATTTGCTGCTCTCATTCAGCGCTTCCGCCACGCGATGCACCACATAGTCCGGCATGGCAGTGTTGATCTCGCCAGCCAATTCGATGAAACGGGTATGTTGTCCGTACTCGCGAGCCTTCCATGTCAGATAGAACGGATCGATGGGAATGCAATGTCCGCCCAGGCCCGGGCCCGGATAGAAAGCCATGAACCCAAACGGCTTGGTCTTCGCTGCATTGATCACTTCCCAGACATCAATTCCCATTGCGGTATAAACAATCTTCAGTTCGTTCACCAAAGCGATATTCACCCCGCGGAAAGTGTTTTCCAGAAGCTTCGTCGCTTCCGCCGCGCGGCACGAAGAGACCGGCACCAACGTCTTGATTGCAGCGGAGTAAAGCGTTTTTGCTTTTTCCAAACACGCGGGCGTGTAACCACCAATGACTTTTGGGATGCTGGCTACTTTGCTGTCCGGATTGCCTGGGTCTTCGCGTTCCGGTGAAAACGCGAGATGGAAATCCGAACCGGCTTTCATCCCGGAACCTTCTTCGAGCACACCGCGTAAATCTTCATCCGTGGTTCCCGGATAAGTGGTGGATTCGAGAACGATCAGCGCGCCTTTGCGCAGATGTGGTGCAATGGCCCGTCCGGTAGCGAGAATGTAGGAAATGTCAGGTTCGCGATTTTTATTCAAAGGCGTGGGCACGCAAATGATTACGGCATCGAGTTCTTTGACGCGGCTGAAGTCAGACGACGCGGAGAATTTTCCATCGCTGATCATTTTCGCGATAGCGTCGGATTCAATGTGTTTGATGTAGCTCTGTCCTTTGTTCAAGGAAGTGATTTTCGCAGGGTCAATATCGAGACCGAGAACGGTCACGCCTGAGCGAGCGAATTGCAATGAGAGCGGCAAGCCAACGTAGCCAAGACCAACGATACCAATGTTCATGACTGATGATTGAGGTTGAGTGGAATGTTTAGTTCTGAGTTTGAGGAATTGCAGAGACGGAATTAAAGAAACGAGGAAAAATCCCGCGAGGTACGCCGAATATCAGAACTCAATGAAGCCTGAACTACTCGGAAATCCTATGATCAAAGGAATGGATTCGCGGGGTGTGACCCGATACGTCTGAGGCTGGCGCGTTGCCCATCTTAAGTTGCGCCGACTACAGCGTTTTATCGCCAATAATTCAAGACGGAGCGCTTGGCAGAACGTTACTGCACGGAGAGGCGTGGGGTGCTCTTTATTCGGAGAGGTTGTTTCAGATGCAGCGGCGAAGTGGGCCGCGAAGGCAGCCCACTTCGTCCAACCTCCATGGCGTCTTACGGATTGGGAATCCGTGTTAAAAATTTTCGACTCGACACAACAAATCCAGTCAGGGTCATTGCAGCAAATCCGAAGGGCAAAGTGTCGGGAGTATGAGCAACCGCAGCGCCGGTAATCAAAAAGTTGTCAATTCGATCCGATCCAGAAGTGCCGATTGCACCACCATTGATGCTGACTGCAGAAGAGTTGATCAGGCGGAAGTAAACCATGGACGCCTCGTCTAAAAGCGGTGTTGCGCTTAGATCGAATGATTTCGAATTCCAAGTGTCCGCGCCGGATAATTGATAACTTTGAAAAACTGTGAAAATGCTTCCATCTGTGCTGTACGCAAAATCGAAGTCACGAGGTCCAGTGCCGCTGCCGTATTGATCGTAGCTTACCTGGATGTTTTCAGAACCGAGGGTGCTCACCTGAAACTCCCAATAATCTCCTGCTGCCCAGCGGTTTGCGCTCCATGATTCAGACGAGGCATTTCCGGTTGGATTGGAATACGCAGTGGAACTGCTGGCATGAACTCCGGATGCGGTGCCGGTGCCGATTTCGGAAGCAACTGGTCCAGCCGTCGTAGGCTTGCTGGTTTCAAAAGTCCAATGACCTATGGTATTGGCCGAGGCTGAGAAAATGAATGCGAATGCAAAGCCGACGAATAAAAAATTTTTCATTGTTTTGCTCCTGAGTTGTTGGGCATCCCGCTCCTTCGCATTACCGAAAATGACCTTTGCCCTTCGGTCGGGAAGAAAAAAACCAAATTGAGTTCCAAGTGTCAACCGAAAAAATCGGCGAGGCAATTCATTGCTTTTACACAGAGTTTTACATCAGTCGTGTGAAAATTGTGTGGAGAGCTTCTCGATGAGTTTCGCAGCAGACCATGTTTCTCACGGTAAGAAACTGTTGCTTGCCATAGAGCAAGCGTGTCAGCAGTCCGGTCTTGTTCAATTTGCGAAGCACACGGTTGTAACCCAATACGCCGCTAAGATAGCCGTGCTTTTTCTGCTCACAGAAGTTCAGCCATTGTTCCTGAACCCACTCGTCGTTCTGAACCGATGCGGATAATTCCGCCAATCGGTTGCGGAATGCGTTTTCCTTTTCGCCGGTCATGCGTCGTGCTCCAGGCGCCGGCGCAGATTGAGTGTACGGAATCACCTCCATCCGAGAGGTGAAATCGTCACCGATGTGAAGCTTCACCAGAATTCCGTCGTGAAAGATATTCAGGTCACGATAGATCCCTTCATCCATCAAAAAGGCGCCCTGCCCATAAACGATATGACCGTGGAGATAACTTTCATATCCGCCCACACAATGAGGATGTTGCACAATGACGGCATTGGCTCCCTGTTCAATCATGAAGTGACAGGTATCCTTTGTGCGTGGAGTAGGAATCAGAAACTCATGTGATCCGTGAAACAACACAATGAGATAATCGAAGTTACTTTTTTCCTTTTTCAGGGTGCGAACAAAATTCGTCAGATCCAGCGGATTGGCTCCCCAGGAACCATTGGCTGAAATCGAAAATTCATGCTCGGCAACAGCCATGACAGCGACCCGGAGGCGGCCGATTCTGCGTATCAGGAGCCGGCGTGCCGTAGCCGGACGGTCGCCCGCTCCCACAGTTTCAATTCCCGCCCTGGAACAGACTTCCAACGTGTTTTTCAATCCGCTCGCCCCATGATCCATGATGTGATTGTTGGCGAGTCCCAGCGCCTGAACCCCGATCTCCTTGATGCCATTGATGCAATCGTTTTCGACACCGAAGGTAGGACCGGTTTTGCGGATCGGCGAAGGATTTGTGATAAATGGACATTCCAGATTCGCCAATGTCAGATCGGCTGACTGAAATTCAGGTAACAGATCGCCAGCCAGTGCTTCGGCATCTCCTTTCCTGAAATAAGGACGATTCCCTTCGATCGGGCAAATATCTCCCGCTATGAGCACAGTAGGCATAAGAAAGTTCAGTCAATGGAAGTTTTTGCAACAGGACGACTCGAGGTGCGACTCAGCATCTTCTTGAAAAAATCGCCCAGGTTCTTCTGTGCCTGCGCCACTCGAACGGCCAGTATCTTCCGCAAGGCGACTCGATTTGAGAACACGGCCAAAGTGCGCGTCACCGCTTCTTCGGCATCAACGTCACGGCCATCGATTACGGCATTTTTGGCGCCGACCGATTGAAACACGCCGACGAATTTTTTGCTGTAGGCGACTCCGACAGTTGGAATTCCCTGAGATAGCGCGGCAATGCAGGCATGCATCCGCGATCCGATGAAGAATTCGCAACGGCCAATCACTCCTTTGATTTCGTTCTGATCAAATTCACCCTGTAGAACATGAACCCGGGACTGTAGTTCAGCGGGAAGTTGTTGCCATACCTTCGCGCAGGCCTCGGGGTCGCTTTCCACATTTCCAGCAGGAGCAAACGTGTGTGGAACCAGCAAAAGGCGGCGGGAGGGTTCCTTCAACAGGGAATCACACAGTTGAACGAGGAACTGGGGATAATTCAGTTTGAGGCCGAACATGTTCTTTTGTGTGTAACCGCCACTGTACATCAACCCGTTTACGTTTAGGCCGACCAGGTTTTCATTCGCATCCGCTGGCAACGGCGGTTCCGTGCGAAACACCGCAGGCTCACGCACCGGCAGAACAAAGGCCACATCCGGCGCACAGAGAATTTCGCTGTTTCGCCCCAACAATTCCCTGATTGTGTCAGGGCTTTGTTGATCGCGAGACATGATGGGTGTGGCACGCCGAAGAATGTGCCTGGCCAGCATTTTGGAGAAAGGCGACTTAAAAGGCCCGTGAGTTTGGGGCAGGAGAGCAATCCGCCCGCGCAGCCAGATCACTGAGAGAACGGGCAACGATCCAACAACGAACCGTCGCAATCCGTAGATATCGCTGAAACTGTCACCGCCGCGGATATCACCCACAAAATCCGCTTCCACCACGCTTCGAATCCAGGGAAAGCGTTGCTTGATCCAGTGTCGGATCAACCGCACCGGGATCCATCGGTGAATCAGTGAAAAGATCAAAATCCACCAAAGCTGTTGATGAACCGGCGCCTTGGGTGACATTCGGAAATTGACTGTTGGAACCGGGCAGCTTTCGTCGCCAAGCCAGGCTTGGAATTCCCTCGGCTGACGCAGACCCAGGAGGAAGGTGACCTCCGCCTCGGGGTGTGCGGTCTTGATTAACTTTACCAGCGAATTTCCCAACGCGGATACTCCGCGGTTTCCTGTTGCCATTGAGGCTCCCATGATGCAGACGCGATACGCCTTTTTGCGGGGCATTGGAAGCTTTGCCCAGGCAGGTTCACCATGGCCGTTGGGGAGGGGACAAACGGCATCCGGCCGTAATTGGAGCGGCCGTCGGTAGCCCCGTTCGATGATTCTCCGCGCTGTCCCCATCGTGGACTTCGCCTTTGCATTCAAGGGTGATCGCAACCAATTCTGGAACAAAGAAAATCCGCGCAGTTTTGGGGCCGGCAGGCCCATCAGGTGAAGAGCAAAGATTCGTCCCCAGATCGCCGCGCGTTTGGCTGCGAGGTTGGATTGCGATTGGAGAACTTTTCGGGAATCAGCTTTCTCGAGATGCACGCGTCCGGCCGCCACGGCGCGCTTCAACAATTCACGGCCTTTTTCCGTTCGCACAACGACGAGTGAGAATCCTGATTCACCAGGTTTTATTTCGCGATACCAGGGATCGGCGCATGAAATGTCAGCGTCCTCACCCGAGTTATCCGGACAGGTATGCACCGCAAACGGGCGAAACCGTTGCAGATAACCCCAGGACTCGTGATAAGTCATCAAAGGCTTCAAGTCTGTTTCGCCGCGCTCGCGCACTGCGAACATTCCCGGCCAGCCGAGTCCGCGATAACGCAGTTCTTCAACCTGTGCCGGATTAATGTTGCGGGATCGAATCAGTTCCAGCGTTCCGCGGGTGGAAGGACTTCCAGCGCAAAAGAAAGAAATGGCAATCCCCACGTTGCGATCGAGTTCAGGCTTCAGTCGTTGGGCTTTGCGCAAGGCCGTAACTTCGACAGGTTGACCGATGAAAGCGCAGGGTTTGGGAGCAGCTTCAATTTTCCCGAGGCCGTCGCAGACTGACGCCGGAGAATATCGAGAGCCGGTTCCCGCCAGCAATTCGTCACGGGTGTGGCTCATTCTTGTCTGATTGCGGACCGGATCCGAAGGAGCGCCGCCTGTGTGAAGCACGCCGTGCATGCTTTCACCTTCGAGGCAATGCAATGCCAGCGCGGTGATTAGTCCTCCCGAAGCGCCGCGGTGCCGGATTTCCGGATCGACCGCGTAACCTTCCCAGACTTCGAGTACAGGACCGAATACGTTCAGCAGGGAAGGGTCAATTCCCGGACGTTGCCGCAATTCACGATGATCGTTTTCCAGCCCTGGACACACGTCCAGGCAAGCCGTGCAGTGGACGCAATTTTCATTTTTGACCACAGGCCGGATGCCTTCGTCCAGAACATCGATCAGGCTGATCTTTTGATCCGGACAGATGTAGGCGCAAGCGCCGCAGCCGAGGCACAACCGCCAGTCCACGACACCTTTTACAGTTTTAAATTTCTTGGTATCCGTCATTAAATTCGTTCAACGAGTGAGTTGTCGGAGTCGTCCACGTTCCGCCAGTTCCTTGGGCAAAACGGGAAGATCGCGTGTTCCATCTCCGCTAAAATCCCCTTGCAGCCA
>DASTXC010000150.1:0-3971 GCA_035765675.1 Verrucomicrobiia bacterium | reverse complement strand
AAATGGGCGGCATGGATGTCAATGGCCGCGTGCATCAGAACCTGGCGCAGGGACGCGTCCCGATTCCGTTTCCGCATCGACGAGTGCAACTGGCTCATCGCATTGATCTGCAAATGCCCGACAAACCGATGCTCTGCACGTTGTTGCTTTCCGCCCGGACACCGGACGGAACCGTGGTCGCGCAGAATTCGGTGAATTATTTTGTCAGCCGGGATTATCCCACGCCGCGCGAAGACACTCCACGCGCATTGATGCTGCGTTGCATTCCGGCGGATTATTCCGCAGCAGAATGGACCGGTGAAATGAGCAATGCCGACGCGGCGCGCGCGGAAGATACCTGTTCGGCATTTGGTTCTGGATTTTTCGAATGGACGCTGCCGCTCGCTGGTGCGGACCTGACCAAAGCGCGCCGCATCAAAGTGCTTTGCGAAGCGTCATCGCATCGGGTGGATAATCCGCAAACGGATTCCGATGTTTATCCAACCACGTTGCGCATGAGTTTGAATGGCATTCGCGTTTACAAAGGGGTGTTGCGAAATCATCCGCACGATTCCCGCGGCGTGCTGAGTTATCTTCGCGGTGGCTTGGGCGCTTACGGATATCTGGTTCATGCCTTCGTGGAAAATGATTTGCTCAAGCAGATTGCGGCGACCGCCGGCAACGGCGAATTGAAATTGCGTTGCGAGGTTCCGAAAGAGGCGCTGGTCGCGGGCGGCCTCACGATTTATGGCGCGGAATGCGGACGCTTCCCGGTTTGCCCGACGGTGATTGTGGAATGGTAGTGCTGGCGAAATTTACAGAAGCTGCCGGATTTATCTTAACCACCGAGGGACACGGATAGACACGGATAGACACGGATCAATTTTATCGAATTGAGAACGTGAAAAACCCGCGTGGAATTCGGCGTAAGAATCCGCGTCTTTCGTACTACAATCATGAATGCGCGGATTGGACAAAGATTTGGAGCGTGGCAAACGCCCGGTCGTAGCGCAGGTTTCCCAACCTGCTGTATCGCCGATTTCCAAATCGGCTGAGCATGAAAGGTTCGAAGCGCATCAAAATTTCTCAGCTCAGCAGGTTAAGAAACCTGCGACACAGCAGACTGAGAAGCCTGCGCTGCTTCGGTTGCGGTTTTGTCGCGCCGGGTCAATCCGTGTTTGTCTGTGTCCATCCGTGGTTGATCTGTCCGCGATTTAAAACCAATCCTTCCGCCCATCCACATACGTGCGGACAAATTCTTCATCGGATTTCGTCAGGTAAATGATGCCTTCGATCAGGCCGATAACGCCGGTCACCATTCCCGCGACGCCACAGGTCAGCAGCGTGATCAACAGCAAAATCAAACCCGGTCCCGTGTAACCCAAGATGAATTTATGAATGCCCAGGCTGCCGAGCAGAATGCCACAAACACCAGCGGCCACTTTGGTGGAAGCGCGCGAGGACAAATCGGTTTTCAACGCGCTCATCGGCGGCGGTGTTTCGGAAAATGGCGGGGGAACGTTTCCGACTGAGGCGGTGGAAAATTCCGGATACGACCGCAATGGTTTCCATTCGTCGCTGCCTTCCGCCTGAATCAAAGTTTCGTTCCGAACCCGGTTTTCACTGAGCCAGCGGCGGATCTGTTCCGCGTCCACCGGCCCGTATTGCTGACCGTCCGCTCCAATCATTTTATACATAACGCACCTTTTGTTTTGTCGAACTGAACCGCGTTGTTTCGATGTTGTTACAGATTTGTCGGCGGCGCTTTGGGCAACGGCGGCGGCAGTTTCGTCGTTGCGCGCTGCTGCCGGGCTTTGTGCATCAGACTCAAACTCGTCGCGAGCGCCCAAATCCAACCCGCGCCAAAAATCACCAGCCCCGCAATTCCATAAACCCCGTAGGATTTCGGCTCAGCCGTGCCGTTGATGTCAAAAGCGTAACTTTCTTTCATCGTCAATACAAACCAGCCCATGATCAGCGCGAAGCCGATCAGCGCCAACAGCAGTTGCGCAATGCCTGCAATGAAATGCCCACCCATCATCGAACCAAGTCCAGGCGTGGCGAATTGGTTTACCAGAAAACAATTGCGCGCCGTGCTTTCACTGATCGGTTCGTTGCCGCGGGTGAATTTCATTCAGCTTTCGGTGAAGTGCGATTTCACTTCCGGTTTGTTCATCGTGACGAGCGCCCAGATGCCAAACGGCAGGCCGATGATGCAGCAGATTGAACAGGGCAACATCGCAAGAATGCTCGCCGTCAGCGCGAATCCGTGATTCTTCAACGCCGCCATTTTTGACGCGCCAATCCAGACCAGCACCGCGAGCGCCGCGCCTAAAATATCTCCGGCGATGTAAATCCCGATCTGACCCGCGCTCAGCGATTGCACATGCGTGTGATTCCATTGCGGAACGGGAAGATGAACCCCCGCCAGACTGAGGATGTGAATGATGAAGCCGATCGCGGCGAGGACCAGCGCGAGTGCCGAAGTGATTTTCAAGGCGAGCGCCGGACCGCGGATCGCTTGCAATGCGGCTTCGCGATTACCGACGACGTTTTGCGTTGTGGAAATCGGCGGTGGAACCGAAGCACTCCCGCCCAGCGCGTCTGCGAATTCGGGAAAGCTGGAGAGAGGTTTCCATTCCTCAGTGCCTTCAGCTTGAATCTGCGTGTGCGCATTGACGCGCCCTTCCGTGATCCAATGGCGAATCTGTTCCACACTGACCGGCCCGTAGGCTTTCTGATCGGCTCCGATAATTTTATACATTTTGGGTTCTCCTTTTACTTCAGATTTCAACGGCTCAGGTTACAGACTTATGGCTTCCATGCTGCGAATAACGGCGAAGGCAGTTCCCGCAGAATTCCGAACACGAGCGCAACTCCCACGTAAGTCCACAGCCACAAAGGTTTCACCGGCACTTTCGGCGCGCCAGTTGTGGTCTGTCGATACATGCGAAAGCCCAACCAGGCAAACAGCGGCAACGACACCACGAGCAGCGCATTCAAATGCAGGGCGGCGAGGACATTTCCGTGCAGCAATTGATGCATCGCCCGCAGCGATCCGCAACCCGGACAATTGAGTCCGGTCAATCGATGAAAAAGACAGACCGGATAAATCGGCACGCGCGAAGGATCGCAGGCGAACAGAACGATCGCCGCGGCAACGGCTGCCGTCGCGCCAATCAGTCCGATTTTTTTCCAATACGATTCCATAAAGCGCATCAGAGTCTGTGGCCAAAATGCGTGGGCAGCTCGCCGAATAGTTGCAGCGATCCGAACAGAAGTGTCATGCCGACAGCCGCCGCGATGCTGAGAATTGAAATCACCAGACCGGCAATGGCGATGCCGTGGCCATCATAAATTTCCGGCGATTGACGAATCTGGCTCAAACCCATTAACGAAAAAATCACGCCGAGAACATTGAAGGGAAATCCGTAGCAGCAGCACATTCCGAACGTGATCGCGATCAGCGCGAAGATCAATCCTGTCAGCGCCATCGAGTTCGTTCGGCGCACGGCTGTTGGATCTACGAAACCGGACGGCGTGGCGGAACTGCCCGGCCACAGAGAAAATTCAGGAACGCTTCCGAGCGGTTTCCAATCCACTGTTCCTTCCACACGGATCAGCGTTTGAGCATTCAAACGACGCTCACCAATCCACCGGCGCAATTGATCTGCGGATACCGGACCATACTCCCTTCCGTCGGCGCCGATGATTTTGTACATGTGCAAACTCTTGCTTCAATCGGCGGCATGCGTCAAGCAGTGCGAGAAAGCGAGATCAAGGATGGGTGCAACTTGACACCCGCACCATTTTCGATTCCCTCGCCCCGCAGCGAAGCGCGGGAAGAGGGTTAGGGAGAGGGGATTTTGAGCTAAAAACCTCCTCACCCCGGCCCTCTCCTCCGGCTTCGCTCGGAGGAGAGGGAGTGATCAGCCGTTTTGAATTTCGAAAGTTCAACCCGTTGTTTGGTGCGGGTGCCAAGTTGCGCCCAT
>DASTXC010000149.1:0-18925 GCA_035765675.1 Verrucomicrobiia bacterium | reverse complement strand
TGCCACCACTCCTCACTCCCGGCATCGTCCTGGACGCCCTGGATCGCGCGGCGAAATGATTCTTTGAACACATTGCCGGTTGGGCGTTCTGATCTTATAGTCCACTCACATCGAGAAAGGATCGTTATGAAGCGTTTGATTGCTCTGTTCGCAGTCGTTGGAATCGCCACTCTCGCCCATGCCGCGGCCGATATCGGCCAGCCCGCTCCGGAATTCACCGGCACGGATATCCAAGGCAAAACACACAAGTTGTCCGATTACAAAGGCAAGGTCGTCGTCCTCGAAGCCTACAATTCAGATTGCCCGTTTGTAGGTAATCATTACCGCTCGGGCGCAATGCAGGAATTGCAGAAGGAACTGACGGCCAAAGGCGTGGTCTGGCTGCTCGTTGATTCGGTTAATCCAAACAACTCCAGCTATCGCAATCCGGAAAAAGCGCGCGCGGAATGGCAGGAAAAAAAGATGAATGCGACGGCGTGGCTGGATGACAAATCGGGCGACATCGGCAAAGCCTACGGCATGAAAACCACGCCGCACATGTTTGTGATCGATCAAAAAGGCACGCTGGTTTATGACGGCGCCATCGATGATCGGCCGCGTCCCAGCGGTGATCCACGCACCGCGCGCAACTACGTTCGTGAAGCGGTGGAGAAAACGTTGGCCGGGGAAAAAGTGGAAGTGGCGGAAACCAAACCCTACGGTTGCGCTGTGAAATACGGAGGATGAGGGAATTTCCGATTTACAATTGAAGATTTACACGCCGCGGATTTCCAGCGCGCGTAAATCGCAAATCGCAAATAAAAAGCCCGCCAGTGTCTGGCGGGCTTTTTAAAATCATCCAGCGACAATTTCAGCTTTTATCTTCAATCAATTCCCGGCGCGCGCCGCTTAAAAGCTGTTCCACAAATCCTGTCGTGTAAACGCCACGACGGAAATTCGGGTCCTGCAAAATCGCCTGTTGGAATGAGATCGTGGTCTTCACGCCGGTGATCATGTATTCGCTCAGTGCGCGGCTCATCTTGTCCATTGCTTCGCGACGATCTTTTCCGGTCGTGATCAGCTTTCCGATCATGGAGTCGTAGGACGGCGGAATTGTATAACCCGCGTAAGCATGCGTATCCACACGCACGCCGCGGCCGCCGGGCTGATAATACATTTCGATCCGGCCGGGGCTGGGACGAAATTCATCGAACGGATCCTCCGCATTGATGCGGCATTCAATCGCGTGACCTTTGAATGTAATATCGCTTTGCTTGTGTCGCAGCGGCTCGCCCATCGCGATCATGATCTGATAGCGAACAAGGTCAATTCCGGTGACTTCTTCCGTAATCGGATGCTCCACCTGAATGCGCTTGTTGACTTCGAGGAAATAAAAATCGCCTTTGTCATCGACGATGAATTCCACCGTGCCGGCGTTCGTGTAATTGGCCACTTCGCCGATGCGCACCGCGGCTTTGCCCATTTTCTCGCGGAGCTTTTTAAACTTATTATCAATCAGCGGTGAAGGCGTTTCTTCGATCACCTTTTGATTCCGGCGTTGAATCGAGCAATCGCGTTCGCCCAGATGAATGATGTGGCCTTTGCCGTCGCCGAGAATCTGGAATTCGATGTGATGCGGATTCTCGATGAATTTTTCGATGTAAACGCCGGAATTGCCGAATGCCTTTTCCGCTTCGGTGCGCGCGGTGTGATAGCCTTTGACGAGTGAAATATCATTGTGCGCGACGCGCATCCCGCGCCCACCGCCGCCGGCAACGGCCTTGATCATCACCGGATAACCAATCCGTTTGGCGACGGTCAACGCGTCCTGCTCGTTGTCGATCACGCCTTCCGAACCGGGAGGCGTGGGAACGCCCGCTTTCTTGGCGAGAGCGCGGCTGACAGCTTTGTCTTCCAGCGCATTCATCGCCCGCGAACTCGGTCCGATGAAACGGATGTTGCAGCTTTCGCAGACGTCCGCGAAATGCGCGTTCTCCGAAAGAAAACCGTAGCCCGCGTGAATGGCATCCACGTCGGTGATTTCCGCCGCACTGATAATGCGATCGATGCGAAGATAACTGTCGCTGGCGGGAGCTTTACCGATGCAGATGGCTTCGTCCGCAAGCTGGACGTGCATGGAGTTGGCGTCGGATTCGGAATAGACCGCGACGGTGCGGATGTTCAGTTCTTTGCAGGCGCGGATGATCCGAACGGCAATTTCGCCGCGATTGGCTACCAGAATTTTCTCAAACATGGTTCAGAAGCGGATAAGAGACCGTTGGTTCCGGACGAACATACGTGCGAAGCCCTCAGTTCTCAACGATCATGAATCGCTCAGGCGGGCCGGATTTTGAACAGCGGCTGGCCGAACTCGACCGGCTTCGCGTTTTCGATCAACACCTGGGTAATGACGCCTTTGGCCTCGGCTTTGATTTCGTTCATCACCTTCATGGCTTCGATGATGCAAACCACGGTGTCTGGATTGACCTCGGTTCCCACTTCCACGTAAGCGCCGGATTCGGGTGAAGGAGAACGATAAAAAGTGCCGATCATTGGGGATTTGATTTCCACGTCGGATGAAGTCGCTGCCGCCGCAGCCGGTGCCGCGGAACCTGCCGGGGCGGCGATTGCGGTCGGCGGAAGGTAAGCCATCGCTGGAGCGTCTTCATAAACCACCGTTCCGCCATTGCCGCCGCGCTTCAGCTTGATTTTGAAATCCTGTTTTTCCAGTTCAAACTCCGACACGGAGTTCTTTTTCATCAGATCGATAATCGCTTTGATGTCTTTGAGATCCACAGGCCTTAAATATTAAAAAGGTTCATCCGAAACGAACCGGGTTCATTAAGCAAAAAAGCAGAAGCCGAATTCGACTCTGCTGCTCGCTGTTTTATTTGTCCGCGAAGATAACGGGCCTCAAAACGCCGTCAAGAAGTAAAATTGGAACCAGGAGTTGCTTGAAAATCCGCTAAAAAATCCCACAACAAGCCGCATTTGATTTCATTTTTGACTTCCGTTAACGATACTCGCCGCTTCCAGCGCCAAAACGTAGGAATGAACCCCAAAGCCGGTGATCTGTCCCCGGCAGACCGGCGCGATCAGGGATTTATGACGGAATTCCTCCCGCGCATGAATGTTGGAAAGGTGGATTTCAATCGTCGGAATGCCCACCGCTGAGATGGCATCGCGCAACGCAACACTGGTGTGAGTATAAGCCGCGGCGTTCAGCACGACTGCATCGAACTTTCCTTTAGCTTCCTGAATCCATGTCACCAGTTGGCTTTCCGAATTGGATTGGCGAAAGTCGATTTCAGTTCCCAGCCGGGCCGCGCGTTCCCGGACTTTTGTTTCGATATCAGCCAAAGTCAGTCGGCCATACACTTCCGGCTCGCGCTGACCCAAAAGATTCAGATTGGGACCGTTCAGGAAGAGAATCTTCATGCGCGCGAACCTAGCGGCGCCGAAGCGGAATGTCGATTTGAATTCCCGGAACTCGCTCCATTCAACAAACTCCCCGCCAGCAGGAAAGCCGTCCAGGCCAGCGTTGGAACGTAAAGGCTGAATTCACTTAATCCCTGAATAAACCACCCGAAGCAGCCGAGAAAAATCGCGAACGTCCATCCGCTTGCGGATTTCCACAACCGCCGTCCGAGCGTGATAAATAAAAACGCAATCCACGCCGTGTAAGCCAGTCCCCCAATCAGGCCAGAGTCAGAGAATTGTTCCAGATAATCATTATGCGCCAGTCGGGCCATTTCGGCTTCGGGCGTTTTGATTTCAGCATAAGGATGTTGAAATGTTCCGGGGCCGGTTCCGAAAACCGGATGCGTTGCGGCAGTTTGAACCGCTGCGTGCCAGTAGTCGAACCGCGCGCCAACGCTCGTCGCGCCCGCGGCGAAGTAATTGTGAAAGCGAATCCCAAACGCCGTCAGCCCGAACACGATCAACAGCAGCAGCGTGATTCCTTTCAATCGCGTCGGCCAGTTCAGCCGGAACAGCCAGACGCCCGCCAAGGCCAGCGCGATCAACCAACCGGATTTCGATCCCGTCCAGAACAACGCGCCCAATCCGAGAAAGAGCGTCAGCCCGATGGCCGTGCCGCGAATGAGCGGTCGCAATTTCCGCGTGCTTCCAAACGCCAGCACAAGCGCAACCGGAAGCAGAATCAAAATCGCACCGGCCAGTGCATTTGGATAAACCAACGTTCCGAACACGCGACCTTTCTCGTACTTTTTCAGAATCATCGGATTCGCAACATCCACGCCGTTGGTCGTTACGATGGTTCCGCTCTGTTTCAATTCCAGAAACACATCGGGCGGGAGATTGGTCCAGCCTGCTTGCTCGCTCTGGATGAGAAATTGTTTTTCGGAAGGAAACTCGATCAGCTTTTGATCCACCGCGCGAACCAGACAAAACGTCAGCGCTGCCAACAGTCCGACCAACAGCCAACGCAGCGAGCGGTCGGTCTGAACGATCAAAGCTCCCGCGAAATAGCAGATCAGTAATCCGGCAAAGTGCAGAAGGGTCGCACGCGTCAATTCGCCATCAACCGATCGGCTCGCCGAAACCCATTGCCAGCCGAACCAGACCAATGGCAAAAACCACAACGATTTCGAACCCGGCCAGCGTGGTTTGTTTTGCACAACCCAAAAGCTGGCGACTATCGCAAGCGGTAATAGAAACCAAAAGCTCCAACTCGGCGGCCATGCGTAAAACCAGAACTCCGCCAGATTTTTCGGCGCGGAAACTTTAGAATCGAGCACGACCGGATTGCCGAACTTCAGCAGCGCCAATCCGAGAAACAATCCAAACGCCAGCGCGAGCCAGTCGCGACCGTGTGGGCGAAACTCCAAACTCGAAACGCCGAACCCGGAATGCGCCCCAGCACTCGTGGAGGACCGCGATTCAGGTTTTGAATTTTTTTCGCGCTTCGGTTTTCGGCCTTCGGATTTCAGAAGACTCCGGATCGGTTAAAGATTGAGCTTGAGCAGGCCGACTTCCAGTGCGAGCGCTTCCTGCACGTTGGTGTGCAGCAGACGCTGCGTGGCTTCGATCACCTCGAGATTTTCCAAAGCCTGCGCCGCGGAAATGCGTTGCGCGACTTTCCGCCCGTTCGTCAGCTCCGGAAAATTCAGCAGATCATTCGCGCCCGCGACCGTTTGCAGCCAGATATCACGCAGCCAGCGTTGAACAATGAGCAACAGGTCCGCGCGTTGCCGACGATATTCCGCTTCGATCGCCGCCTTCAATTCATCCTCCCATTTTTCGCGCAGATTTTTTTCCACGTCCGTGTATTTCTGCAACGGCGACCGCGCGGTGAGACTTTCCTCAATCGCCGATTTCATCGCGTTCAGCTTTTGCAGCAGCACGTCCATCAAGCGATAGCGTCCGAGCAGACTTTTCTGTTCCGCCGCCGCCATTTCACTGAACGCCGCCAGCCATTCCATTTGCTCAGGCGGCAAAGGACGCGGACCGTCACCGACGAAGTTCAATCGCAGACAGCGCGAGAGAATGGTTTCCAGCAATCGCTGCGGTTCGGTGGTAAGCAGAATCAGAATCGATTTCGACGGCGGTTCCTCAAGTGTTTTCAGAAACGCGTTCGCCGCGTTCACATTCAGGCGATCCGCCGCGACAATCGTGGCGATTTTGTAATCCGCCTCGGTCGGTTTCAGATAAATTTCCTGCATCAGTTCGCGCATCTGCTCGACGCTGATGATGCGGGATTTCGATTCAGGCCGAATCCAATGAACGTCCGCGTGATTGCCATTTTCGATCTTGCGGCAATTCACGCATTGATCGCAGGAATCGATGGCCGCGTTGTTTTCACCGCGAACCGGCTGCTGGCAATTCAGAGTTTTGGCGAGCGTTTGCGCGAGCGCTTCGAGTTCTTCCAGTTGATGTCCGGTGAACAAATAAGCGTGCGCCAATCGTCCGCGCTCCAACGAACGTTGAAGCAACTGCACGCCCTGCTGTTGATCTGGAAAATCACTGAACGCCATTGCCGCAAGTTTGCCACGTTGCCGAACCGCGACAACTGAATTCAGTAAAGCCGGAGCGCGGCTCTGTGAGCCGCAGCAACGGAGATCATCATTGGGCTTGCGAAAGTTCAATTTTAATTTCTCACGGTCCGAGGATTTCACGCTGCTGCGAGTCACAGACTCGCGCTCCGCTTCAAATTTTGCAAAAGCGTGACAAGTGGTTCTTGCTGTTCGCGTAAGTTTTTCCACATAAAGAAGCGAATGTCAGGAGCGCGCACGCACGAAAAAGCCCGGTTCTCTTGGCTTACAGGATTTGTTTTGCTGATCATTGTTGGACTCGCCGCGCTGGGTTTGTCTTCGCTTCAGCAGGATCGGCGCGCGGACTTCAGTCCGCGAGTTGGTGAGCATTCGCTTCAACCACATCGAAGGGGTGCAGGAGTCACGCGGACTGAAGTCCGCGCTCCGGTTGTGTGAACCTTCTCGGCAATTGTTCTCACCTTTATCTCTTCCTCACGCCATCAGCATATTTTGCGAATCGGCAAACCGCGTCCGTTCTGATAAAAGAGCGGCGACCATGAGTGATATCACGTTGATGCTGGAAGCGGTTGAACGGGGTGATCCTCAGGCGTCTGAAGAGTTGTTGCCGCTGGTCTATGATGAACTTCGACGCATGGCCGCGATCCGCGTGGCGCAGGAAGCACCGGGACAAACCCTGCAGGCGACCGCGCTGATGCACGAAGCCTGGCTGCAATTGGTCGCCGAAGGCAGCCGCACCTGGGAAAATCGCGCGCACTTCTTCGGCGCAGCGGCCAACGCAATGCGCCGCATTCTGATTGATAACGCGCGCCGCAAAGCCGCTTTGAAACGCGGCGGCGACCGCGCGCGAATCGATATTGAAGAGATCGATCTTTCCGTGGCGTCGCCGGATGACACGGTGTTGCTGATCGAAGAAGCGTTGGAACTTCTGGAGAAGGAAGATCCGGAGCAGGCGCGGATTGTGGTAATGAAATTTTTCGGCGGTCTCGGCAACGAGGAAGTCGCGCACGCGCTCGGGATCAGCGAACGTTCCGTGCGGCGCGAATGGACCCACGCCAAGGCGCGATTGTTTCGATTGATCCAGGGCAATGTCTGAAATGAACACGGATGAAATCCTTCACGCGAATTTCGCGAATGCTGGTGAATCAACAAAAGGCCGCGCGCTTTGAAAACGATTTCCACAGGCGGTAAACGCCACCTTGTAGCGCAGGTTTCCACACCTGCTGTATCGCCGATTTCCAAATCGGCCGCGCGTGAAACATGCGGAGCGCATCGAAAATATCCAGCCGCGCAGGTTAAGAAACCTGCGATACAGCAGACTTGGAAGTCTGCGCTACTTCGGCTGTGCTTTCGCGCCAGGAAAATTGCATGACAGACAACAAACAATTAGAAAGCGCGCTGTTTGAGGCGGCCCTGAATCTCGAGGACGCCGCTGTGCGAAAGCAATTCCTGGATCGCGCCTGCGCCGGTGATGCGGCATTGCGTCAACGTGTGGAGGAAATGTTGTCCGCGCACGGAGACGCGGAACGGATGTTCGAGAAGGGCAATCAGGGCTTGCGGGAAATTGAACAGGAAATCCGGACGGGTTCCGCGAAGACCGCGGCGTCCACTCGTTCTGAATCGTTAACTGGCGAACGCGCGGGAACTCAGATCGGCCGGTACAAACTGCTGGAAAAAATCGGCGAGGGCGGTTGCGGCGTGGTTTACATGGCGGAACAGCGTGAACCCGTGCGCCGCCGCATCGCGCTGAAAATCATCAAGCTGGGAATGGACACCCGCAATGTGATCGCGCGCTTTGAAGCGGAGCGTCAGGCGCTGGCGTTGATGGATCATCCGAACATTGCGCGCGTGCTGGATGCCGGAGCGACGGAAAGTGGGCGTCCGTATTTCGTGATGGAATTGGTGCGCGGCGTGAAGCTCACCGACTATTGCAATCAGAACAATCTCGACACGCGCCAGCGTCTGGAATTGTTCATTCAAATCTGCCACGCGATTCAACACGCGCATCAAAAGGGAATCATTCATCGCGACATCAAACCGTCCAATATTCTCGTCACGCTGCATGACGGCATTCCGGTTCCCAAAGTGATCGACTTCGGAATCGCCAAGGCGATTGATGTGCCGTTGACCGAAAAAACGCTGTTCACATCGTATGAACAATTCATCGGCACGCCGGCGTATGTCAGTCCGGAACAGGCGGAAATGAGCGGGCTGGATGTGGATACGCGGAGCGATGTTTACAGCCTCGGCGTGCTGCTTTACGAGTTGCTCACGGGCCGGACGCCATTCGACGCGAATACGTTGATTCGAAACGGAATCGAGCAGATGCGCCAGACGTTGCGGGAAAAGGAGCCGCAACGGCCTTCGACCATGGTGACGACTTTTCAGGATGAGGAATTGAAACGCACGGCGATTCAGCGTCACGTCGATCCGCCCCGGCTGATCTCGCTGTTGCGCGGCGATCTGGATTGGATCGTGATGAAAGCGCTGGAGAAAGATCGCACGCGGCGTTATGAAACCGTGAACGGCCTCGCGCAGGATCTGGTTCGACATCTGAACAATGAACCCGTCGTCGCCCGGCCGCCGAGCCGTTTGTATTTGTTTCGAAAACTTGCGCGTCGCAATCAAGGCGTGTTCGCGGGAGGTGCTGCGGTGGTGGTCGCGCTGGCCATCGGACTGGGAACTTCGACCTGGTTGTATGTGAAAGAATCGCGTTTGCGGCACGAAGCCGAGATCAAAGAGAAAATCACCCAAGCCTCTTATCTTGTGGGTTTGGGACGCATGAATGACGCGGATCAACTGGTGAATCAGCTTCCCTCCGCGCCGGCTTCACTGGAAAGCGAATCCGTCTTTCGCTCGCTCGGTGTGTGGCACGCGCTGCGGGGTGACGGCCGGCAGGCGGCGGAATGTTTCACTCAATTGCTGAAGGCGGATCGGCACAACGAAGCGGATCGCGTGGCTGCGGACGTGATGATCCAGGCGCCAGTGCTGTTTGAAATCGATTCGGGCGGCGAGCAGTACGAGCAATTTCGCCAGGACGCGGTGGCGCGTTTTCGCGGAACATCCAGTCCGGTGGCGGCGGAACGAGTGTTGAAGAGCAGCCTGTTGTTGCCGTGCGATCCCGCTTTCCTGGAGCAAATGGCGCCGCTCGTTGAAGTGACGCAGCAATCCTTTCGCGGAACGCATCCGGCGGCGGATGATTTTCTGCTGTCCTGGCGCTGCGTATCCATGGGGCTGGTGGAATATCGGCGGGCGAATTTCCAGCGGGCGATTGACTGGTGCGGACGCAGTCTGGCTTGTCGCGGCCAGGTGCCGCCGCGAACGGCGACGGCGCGGATCATTCGAGCGATGGGGTATTTTCGATTGCATCAGGAAGCTGAGAGTCACTCGGAACTGGCATTGGCCAGCGCTGCGATTACGGCCCAATTTAAAAATCCGCTTACGGAAGGCAACAGCCCGGATGGATTCTGGCATGATTGGCTGTTCGCGCGGATTCTGCTTCAGGAAGCGACGAAGCTGACTCAATCCGCGTCCTACACGGCGGGTCTCGATGAGAAACCGAAAGTGTTGAATCCGCCGAAAGTTTTGCCGTGAAGTTGAACCGCTGATGGTCGCTGATCAGCGCTCATCGGAAATTCGGATTCACGAATTCAAAGTCGGGTAGGGCAGCTCGCGCTGCGAGCTGCCGGCGCGAACAGGTTCTTCGCGCGGTTAAGGCTGCTGCGGAATTATTGGACGGGCGCAGAACCAGTGCGCCCGGGCTGCCGCAAGCGCGGCAGCCGCTACCGGCGGGATTCAAAGCAGTTTTCTGAATCGATGTCGATCTGTGTGCATTCCGGTCTGATTCTCCTTTTCTGAACCGTCCGCCAAAAAAGTTTTGTCTGCTCAAATATTTCTGGCCGTTTTTTCTTCCCGTTTCCGCGTGTGATTAATGAACCGATACGAACCGATGAAAATCCCATCCTCATTTTCGGAAGGACAAGCTACCCGCGTTCACATGATTTCCCGCATCAAGAATCCCCAATGCTCTCGTTCGGCTTTTACCCTGATCGAGCTGCTGGTCGTCATCGCCATCATCGCCATTTTGGCCGCGATGCTTCTGCCGGCGCTGGCCAAAGCCAAGGAAAAGGCCAAACGCACGCAATGCGTCAGTAATCTTAAACAATGTGGTCTGGCGTTGATCATGTATGCCGGTGATCACAACGATCATTTGCCGCCCAGTTTTCCGCCAAACGATATTGCTCCCAACGGCTGGGCCTGGGACATGCACACCAACGTCGTGGACTCGCTGATCAGCCAGGGATTCGTGCGCAACATTTTATTCTGCCCTTCGAATTACAAACAGAACGACGACAAGTTCTGGAATTTTCCAGTCTCGGCAGGAAAAACGTTTCGCGTGCTGGGCTATGCGTTCGCGCTGGAGAACAATCTCGGTCTGCCGCCGGAAGAAGAGCAGACCAAACTGAGCCAGCCCACACCACGACGGCTTAATCCATTTTCACCGATCAAGACTTCTCCGCCGATCACCGAAACCGTGCTGGTGGCGGATGGAACCATTTCACGTCCCGGTGAGGTCAACCGGCTCACGGCCAATTTCATCAATGTTCCCGGGCAATTTCCCGATCTGCCGCATTCCAGTCCGCACGTGGAAAAAGGGCGGCCGGTTGGCGGCAATCTCCTGATGATGGACGGCCACGTCGAGTGGAGAAAATTTGAAAACATGATCGTGCGAACCACAGCCGGCGCGACGTTCTGGTGGTGAAAGTTTTCTTTGAACCCTGAAAAAACCCCCAACAACCAAATATGAATATAGTCAATCGAATCGGCCGCTGCCTGCTCCTCGGCAGTTGCGCGGCATTGATCGCGGCGCAACTCAACGCCTCGGCAGCGAACCTGGTTCATCGTTATAGTTTTGATGACGATGGCACCGGCACCAACATTGTGGATTCCGTCGGCGGTCCGGATTGGAACGGCATCATGCCGAACGGTGGTGATCTGTTTTCCAGTCCCGGTCAGGTGACGCTGCTGGCGACCGGCCCGAATTACGTTCAGTTCCCTTCAGGAATTTTGAGCAATTACACCGCGCTCACCATTGATATCTGGGCCACGCTCGGATCGCTGCCGAATGATTGCTTTCTGTGGGACTTCGGTTTCACGGACACGAATGTGTTGAGTGGCGGCCAGCCTTCCGGCGCGTATTGCATTTTCATGCAACCCCGAAACGGGCAGCTTGCGATTTCTGGAACCAGCCCCAGTTGGCAGGCAACCCAGACCACCGGTGGCGCGGGCGATCTGAGCTTTCAAACGGTTCACATCACGGGCGTTTACAATCCCCCCGCTGGTTATATGGCGCTGTACAAGAACGGCGAACTGGTTTCGCAGAACACCGGGTTGACGGTTCAGCTCAGCTCGATCAGCAACGTGGTGAATTACATCGCGCGATCCCTGTACGACGCGGATGCGTACATCGATGTGATGGTTGATGAATATCGCATCTGGGATGGCGCGCTCAATTCGTTGGAAGTCGCGGGTTGTGAAGTTGCGGGGCCGAACACTGTCGGCTCAGCGGCGGACGCCGGAACCGTGACGGGCATCACTGTGCAGGTTCCTTTCTTTCAATTAACGCAGGGCGGACAAATGACCGCCGCGGTTATGGCGCAGGCGAGCAATCTGGGTTATCAGGTGGAAATCGGACGCCTTTGCACTTTCACCTCCGGCAACGAAAACGTGATCACGGTGGACGGCAGCGGCCGCGTGACGGCGGTCGGCGAAGGTTCGACCACGCTCACAGCGCAATATGGCGACGTTTCCAATGCGGTTGTGATCACTGTTGTGCAACCCGCTTCCATCCTCGTGCATCGCTACAGTTTCAATGACGCTCCGGGCAGTTTGATGGCGGAGGATTCGGTCAGCGGCGCGACCTGGAATGGCAATTTGCCAGCCGGCGGAACGTTCACTGGAACCGAACTGCAACTCGATGCGGCGAGCCAGCAATACGTCCAGTTGCCCGCGGATATTCTCAGCGACTACGCCGCGGTGACGATTGATGCGTGGGCGACGTTTCCGACGACCTTGCCGGGCACGGGTTGGTTCTGGGGCATTGGCGACACCGGCAGCACTGGTGCGGGAAAGAATTACATTTACGCGCAACCTTCCGGCGGGATCATCGCTATCACTGGAGCAGATCCGGGTTGGTCCGGACCAGAGCAGACGGCCAACGGCTTTGGCAATCTCAGCTTGAAAACCAATGTTCATCTGACGGCTGTTTTCAATCCGACGGCCGGCTGGATTGCGGTTTACACCAATGGCGTTCTGAAAGGAAAGCACACGGCGGTCACCTGGCAATTGACCGATGTGACCGACGTGTTCGCCTACATCGGCAAGTCGCTTTATAACAATGATCCTTACATCAGCGTGAACCTCGACGAGTTCCGCATGTATAACGGCGCGTTGACGTCGCAGGGAATTGCGATCGCCGATCTGGCCGGACCGGATGCGACGCCGAGCGGCATTACCAATGGGCCGGGCGAACTCGTCTCGCTCACTTTGCAGGGGCCGACCACCCTCGAATGGAAACAAGTCGGTTCCGTGAAACTCCTCGCGAACTACACGGATCTCGAAAACTTTGATCTTGCCGGCAACAGCGTTTTCCCGCCCGCGGGCCTGAGCATCACTTCGAGCGACACCAACGTCATTGCCTACACCAACGGCATTGTTACCGCAGTGAATCCCGGCAGTTCCACGATCACGGCCAACTATCAGGGAATAACAAAGGAAGTCACGATCACGGTCGTTCACGCTCCGACGCCGACGCTGGCGCATCGATATAGTTTCAGCGAAACCTCCGGCGCTACGGTGGCGGATTCCATTAATCCTTCCGGCGAATGGGATGGAACGTTGCCCAACGGCGGAACATTCGCCGACGGCAAACTCGCATTGGATTCGACCTTGCAACAACACGTGCAGTTGCCCGCAGGTATTCTCAGCAACTACGCCAACGTCACGATCGAGGCGTGGGCCAGCTTTGGAACCTTGCCGGTGAATTCTTGCTTCTTCTCGTTTGGCGATGTCAACGAGGGCGGCGTGGGCAGGTACTATTTATTCGCCTCGCCGCAAGTCGGACGCATTTGCATCGGCGGCGGTGATCCGGGTTGGCAATTCGAACAAGCGCCCGCCGCTGTGGGCAATTGGAGCGGCCGGACCGATCTGCATATCACAGCGGTCTATAATCCCACCGCGCATTACATCGCGCTCTATACGAATGGCGTGCTGGGCTCGATCAACACGGCGGAAACGTATCCGCTCTCGGTCGTGAGCAATATGTTCAGCTACATCGGCAAATCGCTTTACACCGCCGATCCTTACGGCAATTACACGCTCGACGAATTCCGCATCTACAACGGCGCGCTCTCGCCGGATGAAGTCAGCGCCACGGAAACGCTCGGCCCCGATCAGGTGCTGAATCCCGTTCAAAGCGTCACGCTGAAAGTTTCGGTTGCGAATGGCAACGTCACGCTGAGCTGGCCCGCGGATGCCACGGGTTTCAAGTTGGAGACCCGTTCCAGCCTGACTTCTGGAGACTGGACGGAGATTTCCGATCCAGCAGCGCAACAGGTCGATGACGAATGGCGCGTCACGGTACCGAAATCCGGTGATTCTCAGTTCTTCCGCATCGTGAAGTGATCGGGGATGAGTCATTGCGCCGCCGCGTGAAAACAAAACGATCACGCGGCGGCTTTTTGCTGACCCGACTGGAAGCTTCAGGCGAGATCGCGGATTCACCGACGACTCCAAAGTGCTCCTTCCCTCCGAATCATCGCTGATCAACGCCGTTTTTAATTCGTGAAAAAAATCATTTGTTTCTTTCTGTTGAGCTTCGGGCTCGCCGCTGCCGCTGCGGTCGCGAAAGCGCAAAACACCACCATCACTCTCCAGGCCAACACGCCCGGCGTCGCCATCAGTTCCAATCTCTTCGGAATCTTTTTCGAGGAAATCAATTCCGCGGGCGACGGTGGAATCTATGCGGAACTGATTCGCAATCGTTCGTTCGAAGATTCCACCAACGGATTGCCGTTCTGGTCCTTCGTAAGTGACGGCACGGCGATTGGCCAAATGGCGCTCGATGATTCGTTGCCGTTAAGCCCGGCCAATCCGCATTCGCTGAAACTTGCCTTTGGCGTGGGCAACGGCAGGGTTGGCGCGGTCAATTCCGGCTACTGGGGAATTCCGCTGAACGCGGGAGCGACTTACAAACTGAGCTTCTATGCGCGCAGCGCGAATGGCTTCAGCGGAACGGTGACCGCTGCGCTTGAAAGCACGAATGGCGCAGTTTACGCGCAAAGCAACATCAGCGGATTGAGTGCCGAGTGGCAGCAGTTTTCGATGTCGTTGATTCCGAACACAACTGATTCCGCTGCGCGAATTGCATTGCGAATTTCGCAACCTGGCGTCGTTTATCTGGATTTCGTTTCAATGTTTCCCGAACAGACGTTTCACAACCGCACGAACGGATTGCGTCCGGACCTGATGAATTTGCTGAGTGAGTTGTCGCCTTCGTTCATGCGTTTTCCCGGCGGCAGTTGGGTCGATGGAATGGATTTGTCGAACGCGTATCACTGGAAGCCGACTGTCGGCGATCCGGCGAATCGAACCGCGCGGACGAATCTCTGGGGTTACATGGTGAGCAACGGGCTTGGTTATCACGAATATCTTCAGATGTGCGAAGACCTCGGCGCGGAGCCGCTGTTCAATGTCAATGCCGGAATGGATGTGCATCAGAACGCGGTTCCAATCGCTGACCTCGGGCCGTGGGTTCAGGAAGCGTTGGATGCGATTGAGTACGCCAACGGCAGCACAAACACCGTTTGGGGCGCGGCGCGCGCCGCGAACGGTCATCCCGCTCCGTTCAATCTTCGCTACATCGAGATTGGAAATGAAAACGGCGGTTCCGCTTACAACGCCAATTACGCGGTGTTTCATGACGCGATCAAATCCAACTATCCGAACATCCGGATCATCGCCAATTCCTGGGGCGGCGTGCCGAACAATCGTCCGTTGGATTTGATTGACGAACATTATTACCGCAGCGCGTCCTGGTTTGTTCAAAACGCTCATCACTACGACAACTACAGCCGCAGCGGTCCGAAAATTTTCGTGGGCGAATACGCGGTGGCCTACAGCATTCCTCCCGCAACGTTTCCAGCCAACCTGCAAAATGCCATCGGCGAGGCGGCGTGGATGACCGGGCTGGAACGCAACTCCGACATTGTGGAGTTGGCGTGCTACGCACCGCTGTTCTGCAACGTCAACAATCCGAACTGGTATCCGAACCTGATTTATTTCGACGGCACGCGCGCTTATGGAACGCCGTCGTATTACGTGCAGCAGATGTTTTCCCGGAATCGCGGCGACGTGGTGATTCCAACCATCGTGACTTCAACCAATGCAGAAACCGGTTCAGCGTTTCACGGCGCCATCGGTTTAGGTTCCTGGAACACGTCCGTTCAATACACGAACATCACCGTAACGAGCAACGGCGTGACGCTTTATCAAAGTGACTTCGCCAATCAGGGCGACGCGGGCTGGAATGTGTTCAAGGGAATCTGGGACGTCAGCAACGGACGGTATCGTCAGACTGCGATTGCGACGGACTGCCGCTCGACACGCGGCGACACGAACTGGGCGAATTACACGCTCACGCTGCGCGCGCGGAAAATCAGCGGCGACGAGGGATTTCTCATTTTGTTCAACTGGCTCGATGACGACAACTGGACCTGGTGGAATATCGGCGGCTGGCAAAATACTCAGTCCGGATTGGAACAACGAACCGGCGGCAGTCAGTCGATCATCAGCAGCCAGGTTTCCCAGACAATCAACAACAATCAATGGTACGACATCCGGATCGTTCTGAACGGTTCGCGAATTCAGTGTTACCTCGACGAAAAATTAATTCACGACCTCACGTATCCCGGCGGAATCATCGCTTCCGCCAGCTACGTTCATTCTTCCGCGGAACTGATTGTTAAAGCCGTAAACCCTGACGATCACGCGCAGACAACAACGTTCAACCTCAACGGCGTCAATTCCGTTTCACCTTCCGCCACGCTCGTTCAACTGACTTCAGACAGTGTCACAGATGAAAATTCGTTGTCAGAACCAACGAAAGTTTCTCCGACGACGAGCGTGATCAACAATGCCGGGACCCATTTCACGCTGACGCTGCCGGCGAATTCTGTTTCCGTGCTTCGATTGCAAACCGGTGGACTCAATACATTCACCAATGTGCAACTGGAAATTCCTTCGCCCATTTTTTCCGGACAAACCGTTTCCGCGAAGTTGTGGGCGAAAGACGCGAGCAATTCGGATCCCGTCAATCTGGCGACCAATACCGATCACGCGATTACGTGGACTTCCAGTGATCCCGCGATTGCTGCCGTGGATTTCCAAGGACGCGTGACGGGAGTCAGTTCCGGAACAGCACGCATCATCGCCGACTATTCCGGTCTCGGGCTTTCCGCAACGCAATCCGTTCGCGTGGTTTCCGTGCCCGTGTCATTGGCGCACCGTTACAGCTTCAATGAATCGGGCGGCGTAACCGTGGCGGATTCGATTGGCGGCGCGAGCTGGAACGGCACTCTCCCGAATGGCGGCGCATTCGCAAACGGAACGTTGACCTTGAATTCAAGCGCGCAGCAATTCGTGCAACTGCCGTCCGGGATTCTCAGCAACTACGCCGCGGTCACACTCGAAGCCTGGGTCACGTTTCCGAATCAATTGCCCGTGAACTGCTTCTTCTTTGGCTTTGGAAAAACGAGCGGCAATGCCGGAGCGAATTATTTGTTTTGCGCGCCGCGAGCCGGACGCATTGCGATTACCGAAACCGATCCGGGTTGGACCGGCGAGCAGAATGCCGACAGTCATTCGGATTTCAGCTTTCGAACGAATTTTCATTTAACCGCCATCTTCAATCCGCCGGTTGGAACGGTCGCGCTTTACACGAACGGCGTTCTGGCCGCGATCAATCAATCGGTGACCGCATCGCTCAGCTCCGTGGACGATGTGCTGAATTACATCGGTAAATCCTTGTACGTCGGTGATCCCTATCCGGATTTGATTCTCGATGAATTCCGCATTTACGACGGCGCGCTGCGTCCGGATGAAATTTTGGCGACCGGTGCTTTGGGGCCGGATCAGGTCTTGAGCAGCGAACGTCCGGCGTTGAGTATTTTTCGCGCCGATGGGAATCTCATTTTGTCGTGGCCTCTGGCGGCGGCGGCCTGGCCGTTACAATCCAATTTCGATCTCAATCCGGAAGGTTGGGTGGCTTCGGTTCTGGAACCGGAGATTGTTGGAAACGAATGGCGCGTTGTTGTGCCGCTCACGGGAGAGATTCAGTTTTTCCGACTCGCCAGATGACCGACGGGTGAAAATGATTTAGTGCAAGAGACGGCTTTTACCCTCACCCCGGCCCTCTCCCATCCGATGGGAGAGGGAGGCCAAGCGGCGCTTTCGAACATTCGGGCGCGTCAGTTTCAGATTCATGCGTGGAACGTTCCCCCTCTCCCATCGGATGGGAGAGGGCCGGGGTGAGGGTTCGTTCTTTAATCCTGCGGGGCTTCGAGCAGGCGCGGTTTGCGTTCGTGAAGCGGAAACCAAATCCGAAAGGTCGTGCCGCGCCCAACATCACTGTCCAGATCCATGCGACCGTTGTGCGCGCGGACAATGCGTTGAACAATCATCAGGCCCAGACCGGAACCTTTTTTCTTCGTGGTGTAGAATGGTTCAAAAATACGGTTGAGTTGTTCCTGCGGAATGCCACCGCCGGTATCCGCCACGCTGGCCCAGACGCCATCGGAACCTTCACCGGTCTGCAACGTGATCGTGCCGCCTTTCGTCGTCGCCTGCATCGCGTTCTTCAACAGGTTCACAAGCACCTGCTGAATCTGAATCAAATCGAGCGGCGCATCCGGCAATCGCCGATCCAGCCGGGTTTTCACATGCAGCCCGCGGTTCTCCAATTCCGGTTGAAGCAGTTCGAGCGTTTTTGCCACCGCTTCGTTGAGCGATGCCGGTTTGAGCTGCGGCGGCGCGGGGCGGATCGCGTGGAGGAATTGCGTGACGATGTAATCCAGCCGGTTGATTTCACCTTTGGCGACGGTGAGATACTGTTCGAGTTTCGCGGCGGATTCTCCGACGTTCAATCCGGAGTGAAGCGGAGTCGCGCGTGCTTTGAGCGAAACCCGCGCGGGACGTTCCGTGCCGGATTTCAGTTTTTTCAATTCGCGCTCCATCAATTGCAGATGAATGTGCAACGCGTTCAGCGGATTCCCGATTTCATGGGCAACACTCGCGGCCAGCAGGGTCAGGGCCTGAATGCGTTCGCTCTCGATCGCTTCAAATGTTTTCTGACGCGCTTCGGTGGCGTCATGAAGAATCAGCGCCACGCCCGAGCTGCCCGCTGCTTCGCCGTCCAAAGGCGCAGCGTAGAGCCGCAGAAAACGTGGACGTGGGTAATGCACTTCAAACTCATGCCGAACGACGTGTTCGCCGCCGTGATTGTCGATGCGCAAGACTTCCTTCCAATCCAGCTCGGAAAGAAATTTCGAAATCGGTTCGCCTTCCGCGCCCGCCTGCAATCCGATCAATTGCGTCACGGCCTGATTGAAATAAATGATGCGGCCGAGTTCATCGACCACCAGCACGCCGTCTTCAATGGTGTTGAACAGCGTTTCGAGAAAGCTTCGTTCGCGCGCCAATCGCTGAACGACGGTTTGCAGACCCTCGGTGTCGAGCCGTCCAATGCGGCCGAGGACTTTGTCGAGAAAACTGGATTTCGGAGGCATGAAGCGGCTGCGAGGTAAATTGTTAAATCAGTTCAAACGGAGCGCGGGTCTGTGACCCGCAGCAGTGTGAATCTTTTCCGCGGCGGTCGGGTG
>DASTXC010000148.1:0-4495 GCA_035765675.1 Verrucomicrobiia bacterium | reverse complement strand
AAAAATCTCCGAAAGCCCAACACCTCCTTGATGATCCCAAACACCGGCTCCACGGTCTGCTTGCGCAACTTGTAGAGCGATCGTCCCGCGGTCGTCTTCAAGCGGTGCGCCATCTTCGGCGTTCGATGTTGAATGTTGAATGATCCCATCTTTCGTCCGCGTTCTCACTTCCCATTGATTGACCCGCTGTCCCGAACCCACTACTCTCCGCCAACCGAATGCGCCCATTTCAAATTATTTTCAATCCGACCAGCGCGGTCGAGTTGGCGAAGATGCCGAAGGAACTGCAACTCCAGATTCTCGGAGATTTTCGCGGGTTGCCGCAGCAGGTGATGCATACCGAGTTGGACGACTTTGGGAAACTGGAGCGCGCCGGGCGGGTGTTGCATCGTTTTCGGGTCGGTGATTATCGCGTTTATTTCGAGCGCCATGATCTCGGCGTGGTGGTGCATCGCATTCTCAATCGCCATACGCTCAAGGATTTTCTGTTCCGCTCCGGGCTGAAGATGGAAGAAGACGAGGCGCTTCAGCAGAATCCAAAGTTCTGGGAAATGATCGAAGCGGCGAAAACCGCGGCACAGACTTAACTGCATGCATGCGGTTGAATTGAGAGCCGGTAAAACGCAGAGGCGCCAAGAACGCTGAGTTGCGCGGACAAGATTTCAGTTTCCAGACCGCCAAAGCGTAGGTTCCAGTTTGCGTTGAAAACTTTGCGACCCTCGGCGATCTCAGCGCCTCTGCGTTTAATCAGAACATTCCCCTCGGCCACACGTACATTCATACCTTTTTCTTCCCGAAATTCGCTCGACTTTGATCGCGTTCAATTTCTAATGGCGCGATGACGCGGCAGTCCCGAGTGCGACGGCGGTTGAATTCAGGTTCAGCCCTGTTGATCCTGCTTCTTCTCGGCGATTTACTTTTTCCAAACTCAACCGCGGCCCAGAATTCTTATCCTTCTGAACTGGTTCTGACGAATGCTTCTTCGGTTTTGTCGCTGACCGGCGAAGAGGCCGCGCAACGAATTCCGATTCGCGTCAAAGGCGTTGTCACCGCTGCTGAACCCACCTGGCGCGGGAAGTTTTTTATCCAGGACGATACCGCCGGCGTGTTTGTGGATTATCAAACAGCCAGCAATCAACCGTCACCCGGCGATGTGTTGGAAGTGACCGGCGTCAGCCAGCCTGGTGCTTTTGCTCCGATCATTGCGTGGCCGTCGTTCAAAAAAATGGGAACCGCGGAATTGCCGGAGGCGCGGGTTGTGTCGATCGATCAATTGATGTCTGGCATTGAAGATGGCCAGCGCGTGGAGATTTCGGGCATTGTCCGGGCCGTCGGGCCGATGTCGCGAAACATTGACATGGAACTCGCGTCGGGCGGTTATCGATTTCACGTGTTTCCGAAAGCGCCAGCGGGCATCGATCCGCAAACTTTCATTGGCGCGCGCGTTCGCGTTCGCGGCACGGCAGCGGCGGTTTTCAATGCCACGCTGCGGCAATTGATGTCCATGATCATGTTCATTCCGCAGCCGAACGATTTCATTGTGGAGGAACTGGAACCGGTGAATCCGTTTTCTGAACCGCTCATTCCGCTGAACAGCGTGGCGCAATATCGTCGCGACAATTCAGTTGGCCGGCGCGTGCATGTGAAAGGCGTTGTGACGCTGCAACGTCCGGGGCAGGATGTATTTCTGGAAGATGTCCACGGCGGGTTGCATGTGAAGAGTTCCCAGCTCGAAACCTTTGCCGTGGGCGATGTGGTGGAAGCCGTGGGATTTCCAGCGTTCGAACATTTTCTTCCGGTGCTCGAAGACGCGGTGTTTCAGAAAACTTCCGAGACGCGCAGTCCGGCCGCACCGCGGAAGGCGACGATTGAAGAAATTCAGCGCGGATTGCATCACGCCGATCTGATCAAACTTCAGGGCAAGCTGGTGGATCGCATTGTCCGGCGCGGACGCTGGCGCGCGAATCATCCGCCCTGGACGCGAACGGTGTTGATGATGCAGGCAAAAGATCTCGTGTTCTCCGCTGAAATTGAAACCGACGAACCGACGCCGAATCTGGCCTTGATTCCCGTGGGCAGCATTCTGGAAGTGACGGGCGTGTGTTTTACTGAAAGCGATCGCGACAAGAAATTGCAATCGCTTCAGGTGCTGTTGCCGGAGCCGGGCAGTGTTCGCGTTTTGAAAAAGCCGAGCTGGTGGACACCGCAGCGTTTGTTGATCGGGCTGGCCGCGTTGTTTGGATTTCTGGTCATTGCGGTGAGCTGGACGGTGATGGTTTCGAAAAAGAATTCGCGGCTGAACGTGTTGATCAAGGAAAAGGAAATCGCGCGGGAAGAACTTCAGCAGGCGCACGATCATTTGGAGGAACGCGTCCGCGAACGCACCGAGCAATTGAAATTCCAGATCACTGCGCGCAAGGAATCCGAACTCCAGTTCAAAGCGGTGTTGTCCGAGCGAACGCGATTGGCGCAGGAACTTCACGACACGCTGGAACAGACGCTGACGGGCATTGCACTGCAACTCGACACCGCCGCGAAACTTTCCGAAACCAACACGGATAACGCGCATCGCCATGTTGAACTCGCGCGCAATCTCGTGGCGCAAAGCCAGGTGGAAGTGCGCCGCTCGGTTTGGGATTTGCGTTCGCGCGCGCTGGAGCAGTTCGATTTGCCGAACGCGCTGTTGGCGAGCAGTAAACAATTGTCGGACGGAACCAACGTGCGGTTTGAAGTTTCCGCAAAAGGACGCGTTCGGCCCTTGCCGGAAACCATCGAGGAAAATCTTTTACGCATTGCCCAGGAAGCGATGACGAATGTGATCAAACATTCCGGCGCATCGCGGGTGGATATTGAACTCGATTATGGCCCGCGGAATGTGGGGTTGAAAATTCGCGACAACGGATGCGGTTTTCAAACGAACGCGTGCGCCGGTCCCGCCGATGGGCATTTTGGTTTGCTGGGAATATCGGAACGCGCCAAGCGATTGCGGGGCGAAGCCCGCATCATCAGTGCGGCGGGCGAGGGGACGACGATTCAGGTTCAAATTCCAATCGAGCCGGAGATTTCTTCGGCTTTGGCCGAAATGACCATTCACCATGAAAGTTGATAATCGAATTCGAATTATTGTCGCCGATGACCATTTTGTGGTTCGCATGGGATTGAGCGCGCTGGTGAACACGGAACCCGACATGGAAGTGGTCGGCGAAGCGGCGGACGGCGCGCAGGCGGTGCAATTGTACGCGCAAAGCAAACCTGATCTCGTGTTGATGGATTTGCGCATGCCGGTGAGGGACGGCATACAGGCGACCAAGGAAATCTGCAGCCGCTTTCCACAGGCACGCGTGCTGATGCTGACGACTTTCGATGGTGATACGGATATCCATCGCGCGATTCAGGCCGGCGCGCAGGGATACGTTCTGAAGAATTCAACCGGCGATGAATTGATTCCCGCGTTGCGTGCTGTGGCAAAAGGGCAACGCTGGATTCCGAAGGAAATTGCGACCCGGCTGGCGTCGCGGAACTTGTTTGAAGATCTGACCGCGCGCGAACTGGAGGTGTTGCATCAGATGGCCAAAGGCCGCGCGAACAAGGAAATCGGCGACGTGCTGAACATCACGGAATACACGGTGAAGGATCATCTGAAAAACATTCTCGGGAAACTCCGCGTTACAGATCGCACCGAAGCTGTGACGGTCGCCGTGCAGCGGGGGATTATTCATTTATAGGGCGGGGAAATTGAACAGAAGGAAACGAAGGAAACGGTAAAGACTGGATCGGGCGGGAAATATCACTTTTGAATCGGCCACGTATGTTTCAGGGCTTCATCGGACTTTCCATCAAACTCGCGCGCTGAATATTTCGCTGCGAAGTCATTGATCGAACCGGGCGGTTCATCGAATCGAACTCCGACCATACTGTTGCAGAAATGATAGGTGCTGTAGAACCAGCGTCCGTCGGAACTGTGCGCCAGGAATAAATGGTCCACAAACCCGTTGTTGAAACCGTGCCGGAACGCGTAAATCAGATATTCACCATTCGTCATCAATAGAACGTGATCACCCGCCCATTCCCGATGTTCGCCAGCGCCGGACTTGAGCGTCTCCAATTCGCGGCGGATTTCATCGTCACTTTCCGATTCACTCGCGAGTTTGGGAAGGATGGCTGATTTCCAGTGGGACCGATCTTGTTCGTATTTGTAGTGAATCAGCGACTTGAATCCGAACCACAAGACCACGATCAGGAGAGGTATCGCCAGCCACATAAAAGCTTTGCGGCTGATCAAGGATGGTCGATGTGGAATCATTTCTGTAGTAGCCTCGGAACTGGATAACGGTTCGTCCGGATTTGAACAAATGAAAAGCATCCTTCTGCTGTTCATCGGGCGCAACTTGGCACCCGCACCAAACAACGGGTTGAACTTTCGAAATTCAAAACGGCTGATCACTCCCTCTCCTCCGAGCGAAGCCGGAGGAGAGGGCCGGGGTGAGGAGGTTTT
>DASTXC010000147.1:0-29990 GCA_035765675.1 Verrucomicrobiia bacterium | reverse complement strand
CTCGATTTCACAAATGGCAATCCGGATGATCTGCGTGAATTGATCCTCCTGTATCTGAAGCAGACCGGTGAACAGGTGGAGCAACTCGCCGCCGCGGTCCAGTCCGGTTCCGCTCCTGAAGTCCGGCGGCTGGCTCACAGTTGCGCCGGTGCGAGCGCGACTTGCGGGATGGCCCGCATCGTTCCCCTGCTCCGCGAATTGGAAAAACAGGGTAATGATGGCGCGTTGACCAATGCGGCCGAACTTTCCACGCGGGTCGGCGAAGAATTCAATCGCATTCGCGTTTATCTTGAAAACTATCTGCAAAAGCAAACCGCGCTGTCCGCAAATCCGTAGGAATGAATAAAATTTTATTGATCGAAGATGATCAACTCGTCGCCAACATTTACCGCAACAAACTCGTGGTCGCAGGTTTCCAGGTGGAAGTCGCAAACGATGGCGAAAGCGGTTACGAACTGATTCACAGTTTCCGTCCCGATGCTGTCCTCCTGGATTTGATGCTGCCGCGTTTGCCGGGCATCGATTTGATCCGCAAAGTTCGAGCTGAATCCGATTTCGCCCATCTGCCCATGCTGGTGTTCACCAGCACGTATCTGACGAGCATGGTTCAGGAAGCCTGGAAAGCGGGCGCAACGAAATGTCTGGCCAAATCAAGCTGCACTCCGGCCCAGGTGATCGACACGCTGAAATCCATTTTGAACATCACTCCGGAAAAGCCGGAACCCGCACCGGCTCCCGCGCAGGCTCAGGCGATTCCGGCTTCCACATTCACGGCGAATTCATCCGATGCGGATTTCCAGGCCGAGTTGCAGGCGGAATTTCGCGCGGACTTTCCGGCCGCCATCTCCACGTTGCGCAATCAGCTTCAGGGATTGATCAAGCTCACCGACGAATCCACCCGCGCGCAACAGCTTCAGCAGATGTATCGGCGCGTTCACGGTTTCACCGGAAACGCGGCCATCGTGGGTCTGCCACAAATCGCGCAACTTTCCGACGCCTTGGAAATCCTGATCAAGGAGCTTCAGGAAAAGCCGAAAACAATCAACGCTTCGACTTTGCGAACTGTTGCTTCGGCAATCGATTGCCTCGCGGTTATTTTTGACAGCCACGAGACTGCGGCCAATGACTTGTCCGCCGTTCGCATTCTCGTGGTGGATGATGAAATCATTTCCCGCCGCGCGGTAACGCATGCGCTGGACAAGGCGAAACTCAAGTCAGTGAACATCGAAAACCCGCTCAAGGCTTTTGATCTGTTGCTGGAAACCCGGTTTGATCTGATTTTTCTCGACGTGGACATGCCGCACATGAATGGCTACGAGCTGTGCAGCAAGATACGAATGCTGGATACCTACAAGAAAACGCCCATCGTTTTCGTGACGAGCTTGAACGATTTCGAAGCGCGCGCGAACTCCACGATGAGCGGCGGCAATGATTTCATCGCGAAACCCTTTCTGTTCATCGAACTCGCCGTCAAAGCGCTGATCCACATCCTGCGCAACCAGACTCAGCCGCGCGGACGATAAGCGCAAAGAACGCGGACTCCAGTCCGCTTCGACCCGGCAAACCACATCAGGCGTTCAATCAGGGCTGACGCATCTAAATCGAATCTTGGCCCGTGTCGCGGCGCGACGTTCTGAATGTAGCTGTGGGATCAATCCCACGGCTGCCATCATTCATCGCTCCGCGGTGCCGTCCTTTTACTTTCATTTTGATGCGTCAGCCCTGGGCATTCGATTACTTCAATCAAATTCAAGCTGAAGCGGAACAAATTCTCCGCTTCATCCGCATCGCGTTGCTTGCCAAAATCAGCTAACGGAAACGCAATTTACCGCAATCCAAATCCCCGGAAATCGTTTTGACTCATCACGCGGGTTGGTTATTCTCCCCGCTCCCGTTTCCCGGGAATTACCGGATATTGAACCGCCAGCGGCAATCCCACCGCGGCTTTTGATTTTGATTTATGGCAAAGCTGACAATTCGAGACCTGAATGTTCGTGGCAAACGCGTTTTCCTGCGCGTCGATTACAATGTGCCGCTGGAGGAAAAAGACGGCCAGATGGTGATCACTGACGAGACCCGCATCAAGGCCACTCTGCCCACGCTGAAACTCTTGATTGAGCAAGGCGGACGGCTGATTCTCGCCGCGCATCTCGGCCGTCCCAAAGGCCAGCGGGAACCTTCCATGTCTTTGCGCCCGGTTGCTCAGCGACTTGCGGATTTGCTCGGACGCCACGTTGCGTTTGTGGATGATTGCATCGGCGAAAAAGTCGAACAGACCGCGAATGCGTTGAAAGACGGCGACGTTCTGTTGCTCGAAAACGTTCGTTATTACAACGAGGAAGAAAAGAACGATCCCGCATTCGCCGAAAAGCTGGCCAAGGTCGCGGACGTTTATGTCAACGACGCTTTCGGCGCGGCGCATCGCGCCCACGCTTCAACTGAAGGCGTCGCCCGCATCGTCGCGAAACGCGGCGGCCAATGCGCGGCCGGTTTGCTGATGGAACGGGAACTGAAATTCCTCGGCGATGAACTGGAAAATCCGGCGCGCCCGTTTGTCGTGATTCTCGGCGGAGCGAAAGTTTCGGACAAAATTAAGGTGATCGATCGCCTGCTGGAGAAAGCGGACACGATTCTGATTGGCGGAGCGATGGCTTACACGTTCAAACTCGCGCAGGGATTCAAGGTCGGAAAATCTTTGGTTGAGCCGGACAAAACCGACGTCGCGCTGGCCGCCCTGGAAAAAGCGAAGCAACGCGGTGTTCAATTCCTGCTTCCCAGCGACAACATCGTTGCCACTCCGGTTGTCACGGACAAATTGAACAAGAAAGGCAAGCCGGTCATTGAGTTGAACAATCCGCGGACGAACAGCGAACCGAACATTCCGGATTCCGAAGAAGGCGTCGATATTGGACCGGCCTCGGCCGCACAGTTCCGCGAAGTCTGTCTCGGAGCGAAGACGGTTCTCTGGAACGGACCGATGGGAATTTTCGAAGACAAACGTTTCGCGGCCGGAACGAATGCCGTGGCGCAGGCCGTGGTGGAAGCAACGGCTAAAGGCGCAAAAAGCATCATTGGCGGCGGCGACAGCGTGAAGGCGTTGAACAAAGCCGGTCTCGGCGACAAGGTGACATTCATGAGCACCGGCGGCGGCGCGAGCCTGGAATTTCTGGAAGGCGCGGAACTGCCCGGCGTGGCGGCGCTCAGCGATAAGTAAAATGCCTTACGCGAATTCCACGAATCTACGCTAATTAGGATTGGAAGAATTCGCGAACATTCGCGTAAAAGATTTTTGACATGAATAAAGAACGAAAACTGATCATTGCGGGCAATTGGAAGATGAACAAAACCGTCGCCGAGGCGCTGGACCTCGTCAGCGATTTGAAAATTGAACTCGCCGGCGTGAAGGAAGTGGACATCGTGGTATGCCCGCCTTTCACCGCGTTGAGCGAAGTTTCGAAAGCCATTCTCGATTCCAATATCCGCCTCGGCGCGCAGAACATGAGCGAAAACAATGTTGGCGCTTTCACCGGCGAAATCGCGGCGGTCATGCTCAAGGAATTCTCCACGCGCTACGTCATTCTCGGCCACAGCGAGCGGCGTCAGTATCAAAAAGAAACCGACGCGCTGATCTCCAAAAAGGCGCTGGCGGTTCACGCAGCTTCGTTGAAACCGATCGTCTGCGTGGGTGAAACGCTTGCCGAACGCGAAGGCGGCCAGATGGAAAAAGTACTCGAGACCCAGGTGCGCGGCAGCCTCGCCGGACTGACCAAGGAACAGGCGACGGAAACCGTCATCGCTTATGAACCGGTCTGGGCCATTGGCACCGGCAAGACTGCGACCACGCAGCAGGCGCAGGACGCCCATGCGTTCATCCGTGGAATTCTCGCCAAAATGTTCGACGAGAACGTTGCCAAGAAGGTGCGCATCCAATATGGTGGCAGCGTCAAGCCTTCCAATGCCCGTGAGCTGATGAGCCAGCCCGACGTGGACGGCGCGCTCGTGGGCGGTGCTTCACTGGAGGCCCGGAGTTTCGCGGATATTATTAAAAACTCGATCTAAAAGTTTATGGCGTTGTTCTTCATCGGTCTGTTGACCGTTCTGATGGTTCTGGATTGTTTGATCCTGATCCTGCTCGTGTTGATGCAGCTTCCCAAAAAGGAAGCGGGCGCGGGCCTGGCCTTCGGCGGCGCGGCCACCGATGCGCTGTTTGGCGCGGGTTCAGGAAATTTCCTGACCAAAGCCACAAAGTACGCGTCGATCGCTTTCTTCGTGCTGACCCTGCTGCTGGCGATCCTGCAGAACAACTACTATCACCGGCACGGCTCCGAATTCCGCCGGTTGATCAATCAGCCCGGCCAGACCACGGCGACACCAGCGGAACCTTCATCTGCCCAGCCCGCGGTCACCGCGGTGCCGTCCAGCTCCAACATCACGTTGTTGCCGCCGTCTTCGGTTTCGACCAATTCCGCGCAATAAACCGGCTGGCGTTTTACAAAGCGAGCGTTCACAAGACGCTCGCTTTTTATTTTTACAGGAGAAAGCAGAGAGAACAGAGAAGTTGCGTGGGAGCTGAATGGCTTCCTGATGTGACTTTCAACGTCGGGAAAATTTCCATTGCCCCCACCCCGTTCCAGCCTATTTTCTCTGCGACACAAAACCGATGACAAACTTGGATTCAACCCGGGCTCTGCCTGCCATTCCTCCCGACGTAACACTCACCACCCTCGACAACGGCCTGACCATCATTGTGCGTGAAGATCACAGCGCACCGGTGATTTCTGCCCAGGCCTGGTGCATGGCCGGCAGCATTCATGAAGGCAAATGGCTCGGCGCCGGGCTTTCGCACGTGCTCGAACATATGCTGTTCAAAGGCACGACCACGCGGCCCGGCAGCCGGATCGATCAGGAAGTTCAGGAAGCCGGCGGTTACATGAACGCCTACACCAGCTTCGATCGCACGGTGTATCACATTGATGTTCCGAACACGGGCGCGCAAACCGCCATTGACATTCTTTGCGATATCATGCAGAACGCGTCTCTGCCTCCGGATGAACTTGCCAAGGAAATGGATGTCATCCGCCGCGAAATGGACATGGGCTACGACGATCCCGGACGCCGTTCCAGCCGTCGATTGTTTGAAACCGCTTACACGAAAAGTCCCTACCGGTTTACCATCATCGGATATCCGGACATCTTCAACGAAGTCAAACCTCACGACATTCGCGAATATTACGAAGAGAAATACGCGCCCAACAATGTGTTCTATGTGATTGTCGGCGATGTGAAAACCGCTGAGGTCATTGAGCAAATCCGCACTGCTTACGCAAAAACCAAAGCGCGTCCCATCGCTTCCAGCGTTCTTCCGCTTGAGCCACATCAGACGGCTTCCCGCGAAATCATCGAGGAGGCTTCGGTCGAACTCGGTCATTTCCATTTCGCCTGGCACATCCCGGAGTTGCGGCATCCCGACGTGCCGCTGCTCGATGTGCTTGCAGTTCTGCTGGGCGGCGGACGCAGCTCGCGGATTTATCAGGAAGTGCGTGAAAAACTTGGCGTGGTTCATCACGCCGATGCCTGGACCTACAGCCCGGGAAATCCGGGATTGTTCGGCGTCAGCGCCGTGGTGGACGGTGACAAATTTGAATCCGCCCGCGATGCGCTGCTGGCTGAAGGTGAAAAAATGAAAACCGCTCCGGTTTCAGCCGAAGAATTGAGCAAGGCCGTGAAACAGTTCATTGCCGGAACGCTCTCCGCGCGCAAAACCATGCAGGGTCAGGCGCAAGATCTCGGCGGAAGCTGGATTGCTGCGGGCGATCTGAATTTTTCCGCGCGTTACCTGGAAGCGGTCAAACGCATCACGCCGTCCGATCTTCAACGCGTCGCGAAAAAATATCTTACCGACGAAAACCGAACACTGTTCGCGCTGTTGCCCAACGGCTTCTCTCCGCGCAACACACACGTGACGGAAAAGAACGTGGATCATCCGATTCAGAAATTCGAACTGCCGAACGGATTGCGCCTGCTGGTGAAGGAAGATCATCGGCTGCCGTTTGTGGAATTTCGCGCGGTGTTCCAAGGCGGCGTTCTCGCGGAAACATTCGAGAACAACGGCGTGACGCAGATGCTGGGCAAGCTCCTGCTCAAAGGAACGGCCAGCCGTTCCGCCGAACAGATCGCGCGCGAGATTGAATCCGTCGGCGGCAGCATCGACAGCTACGGCGGAAACAACAGTTTCGGCGTGAACGCCGAAGTGTTGAGCAGCGATCTCGCGACCGGCCTGAATCTCATCGCCGATGTTCTGCAAAATCCGGCTTTTCCCGCCGATGCATTCGAACGCGAACGCGAAGTGCAGTTCGCCAATCTTCAGGCGCAGAAAGATCATCTGCTCAAAAGCGCCAGCATTGCCATGCGCCAGGCGTTGTTTGGAAAATCCGGTTACGGTCTCGATCCTTCCGGAAATGAAGCCAGCCTCGAACGACTGCAGATCGCGGACCTGAAATCCTTTCACCAGCAATTCGCCGTGCCGAACAACTGCGTGCTCGCGATTTTCGGCGACGTCAACGCCGCCGGATTGAAACGCGCCGTTGAAGACGCGTTCGCGAACTGGAAACCCAATCCGAAAATCGCTGAAATCAATTCGCAGCTTCAGGCGCAGATTGCCAGGCCGGCACCGCAGCGCGTCAACGAACAACGCGACAAAAAGCAATCCGTGATTGTCATTGGCTTTCCCGGCACGACGCTGCACAGCCGTGAACGGTATGCGCTCGATCTGCTTCAGGAAACGTGCAGTGATCTGGGGTCGCGATTGTTTCTCCGGATTCGCGATGAATTGGGACTGGCTTACTACGTCGGCGCGCAACATTTCCCTGGAACTGTTCCCGGATACTTTTCGTTTTACGTCGGCACCATGCCGGAAAAAGTTGAACTGGTTGAAAAGGAATTGCTGCGTGAAGCGGCGCTTCTCCGGGAATCCGGTTTGACCGAAGCGGAACTGAAACGCGCGAAAGCGAAAGTCATTGGCCAGAAAAAAATTTCCCGCCAGGATCTCGGCACGATTGCGATCACCAGTGCTCTCGATGAATTGTACGGGCTGGGCTTCAACTATTCCGATTCCGAAGACGCGCTTTACGAAACTGTGACGCTCGATGAAGTCAAAGCCGTGGCGCAAAAGTATCTTCAGGAAAAAGCCATCGCGGTAGCCGTCATCGGCGGTGCGGCGAATGGTGAATAAAGTATTCGCTTGGCTGAACCCGGAGCGGAGCGCGGGTCTGCGACCCGCAGCAGCTTCGCAAGTCGAACGTGTTCAGTTACCACGTTAGCCGGATTGAAGATTCTCGTTGCTGCGGGTCATAGACCCGCGCTCCGTTTTCTTGACCAGCGCGCAGCACTGAAACATGCTCCGCCACCATGGCGCTTGCCCAAAAAACGATCTTCGAACTTCGTCACGTTCTCGGCCCGCAGAACGTTCTGACCGCGAAAGAAGATTTGATCCCCTACTCTTTCGATGGCACAGCCGCATTGAAACAAATGCCCGGTTGCGTGGTTTTCGCCACGAACACAGATCAGATTTCCGCGGTTCTAAAACTCGCAACCGCCAGCAAAACGCCTGTCGTAACGCGCGGTTCCGGGACCGGCTTGAGCGGCGGCAGTCTGCCGATATCCGATTGCATTGTGCTGTGCCTTGTGAAGATGGATCGCATTCTGGAATTGGATCGCTCAAATCTGACGCTGCTGGCCGAGGCGGGCGTGACCACGCAAAAAATCTTCGAAGCCGCCAACAACGCTGGACTCTTTTATCCGCCCGATCCGGGTTCGATGAAAATTTCCACGATCGGCGGCAACGTCGCAGAAAATTCCGGCGGCCTGCGCGGTTTGAAATACGGCGTCACGCGCAACTACGTCATGGGCCTCGAAGTGGCTCTGCCGGATGGCGAACTTCTTTGGACCGGAAACAAGTGCGTCAAAGATGTCGCGGGCTATTCAATCAAAGACCTGTTCATCGGCTCAGAAGGAACGCTGGGCGTAATCACCAAAGTGCTGCTCAAATTGATTCCCAAACCCGCGGCGCGAAAAACAATGATCGCCACCTTCGCGCAGATGGATCAGGCGGCGCAGGCGGTTTCGGACATCATCGCGGCGCGTATTATTCCCTGCACGCTGGAGTTTCTGGATCGCATGACGATTCAATGCGTTGAGGATTTCGCGAAGATCGGCTTGCCGCTGGATTGCGAAGCGCTGTTGTTGATCGAAACGGACGGTCATCCGGCCGCAGTCGAAGATGAAGCGCTGAAGATGGAGGCCATTGTTCGTCAGGCGGGCGCGCGGGAAATTCGCGTCGCGAAAAATGACGCGGAAGCCATTCAACTCGCCACTGCGCGCCGCAGCGCCTTTTCCGCGCTGGCACGCGTGGCACCGACGACCATTCTCGAAGATGTCACCGTGCCGCGCAGCGAGCTGGCGAACATGGTGCGCTTCGTCGAACAGGTTGCGACGAAATTTCAGCTTCGCGTCGGCACGTTCGGACACATGGGCGATGGGAATCTGCATCCGACCTTTCTGACCGATGAGCGGAATCACGACGAAATGCGCCGCGTCGAAGAAGCTTTTAAAGAAATTTTCGCCGAAGCCATTCGACTCGGTGGAACCATCACGGGCGAACACGGGATTGGCGTCGCCAAGAAATCGTTCCTGCCGCAATTTGCGGGAAACGCGTCGATGCGGGTGATGCGGGAAATGAAACGCGCCTTCGATCCGGAAAATATTTTGAATCCCGGGAAAATTTTTTAGGAATATTGGAGCGCGGATTTCAATCCGCGTGTCCCCTGCCCGTCCGACTCGCGGACCGAAGTCCGCGCTCCGAAAAAAACGGCGCTCTTTGAGCGCCGTTAAAAAAGAATCCTGGAGGTTAAACCTACTTCGCGGAAGCACCGGCAATGGCCAGGTTCAAAGTGATTTCATCCGAGACCTTGTCTTCCATCTGATGCGGCATGATGTTGAAGTCGCTTCGCTTGATTTCGAAATTGGCGCGGATCACCAGCAGATCGCCATTCATATTCGGAACACGCTGGCTCAGCTTTCCTTTCAGGTAAGTGAGTTTGACGGGAATCGTCAGCTCTTTGGAAATTCCTTTGCACGTAAACGTCCCCACGACATCAGCGCTCGTGTTGTCGCCCTGCGTTTTCACATTCTTCAGTTCCTTCGCTTCAAACGTGATTTCCGGATATTTTTCAACATCCATCCATTTGTCGCTGTGCAGATGGCCTTGCATCATGGAGTTGGGAACCGACAAGGATTTGCTGGCGATCACAATCTTGCCGCGGGTGGCTGCCGGATTTTCCGGATCGAACGTGACCGTTCCCGAAATGCCGCTCGCATGACCGGTCACCGCTTCCAATGGCGCGTCCATGCGGAACTGAGCGTTGTTCACGCCCTTGGGATCTTTGAAATCGAACGTTTGCGGCGCGGCCATGGCAACGCCGGAAATGGCAGTCAACAACGTGAGAACAGCGATTCTGGTTTTCATGTCAGGTGATTTGATTTGTTTTGTTCAGTTTTCTGGGTTCGGAAAAGAAACGAAACAGCCGTCAGCACCAACGCGCCGCCGGCTGCCACGGAAAGGAAATCGAGTCCCGGTACAAATTTTTTCTGCTCTGGTCCAGGTCCCGTAATGCCGGTCACTTCATCCACGATCTGCACTCGAACTTTGTTTTTCGTCCAACCGCGATTCGCACCGGCCGCGTACCAGAAAACGACCGCGGCAATCAGCACAAAGAGAGCGATCAGGCGCAATGCGATTCTCATGAGCGCGGCAAAGATAGCTTAGTTCAAATCGAAGACAAGCGCCTGAGCCGAAGCGCTGCCGGTCAATTGCAGCGCGGTTTCATCGCTCAGCGCCGCGCCGTCTCCGGCAGAAAGCTTTTGGCCGTTCAACGTCAATTCTCCGGTCGCGACCTGCACCCAGGCATGACGTCCTGGACGCAACGCATGTTCCAATCGATCTCCAGAACCGAGCTTCGCAACAAACAAATCCGCGTCCTGATTGATTGCAATCGAACCGTCGCGTCCGGTCCTGGACGCAATCAAGCGCAGCTTTCCTACCGGCGCATCAGCGAAAGAACGATCCGCGTAATTCGGCTTGGCTCCCTTTTGATCCGGCCGAATCCAGATTTGCAACAGATGCACGGGAGTGGTGGGCGAAGGATTGAATTCGCTGTGCAGAACTCCGGTTCCCGCGGCCATGTATTGCACTTCGCCGGCGCGAATCGTCCGGCCGTTGCCCATGGAATCTTTGTGCGCGAGTTCACCGCTGAGCACGTAAGTAATGATTTCCATATCGCGATGCGGATGTGTATCGAAGCCGCCGCCGCCCGCAACCGTGTCATCATTGATCACGCGCAAACTGCGAAAGCCCATCCAGGCGGGATCGTGGTAATCCGCGAACGAAAAGGAATACCAGGTGTTCAGCCAGCCGTAATCGGCGTGACCGCGGTCATTGGCTTTGCGAATCGTGATCATGCTCGCGGAATGTAGTCGCGAATTGCCGCCTTGCAAGTCGCGCGGAAAACAGCGTGTGTGGAAATCGGTTCCCACCAATTTCAAGCACTTAATTTTCGCAATTCCACTTTTCCTGCTGGCAATCATTGGCGGGGCCGGGCACGGTAATCGTGCCGGCAAAAGGCTCCGGCGAAAACAGCTGAAACGATGTGGAATCAACTGCAACCTGAACTGGGCGAACCGGCCGATTGGCTTGGCAACTGGCATCCATTGGCCGAACAACTCGGCTCAACCAACGGACTCGCCGCGCTCAAGGATGTGTCGCTTTCCATGCAGGTTCCCATCGTGCGCGATTTCCCTTCGCTGCGCCGTTTTCTGGAAAATTATCAACGGCAGATTCTGTTGCCGCACGAGTTGCCCGCGATTCAACGCGCCTTCGATCACACCTGTCGTCACGAAGTCCGCGAGCTTTGCGAATACGACCGCCAGCTTGCGGATGAACCGGCGCTGAAATCTTTTGCTGAAGCCAGCCGGCGCGTGGGCCAGACTGAACTTTCCAAACTCCGTCCGCTGCGCGATGAACGCATCATCCGCCGTTATCTCGATGCGATTGAGCGCAACGAAGCCCACGGCTGGCACACGCTGGTTTACGGATTGACGTTGGCGATTTATTCAATGCCGCTGCGTCAGGGGTTGCTCGGTTATGGTTATCAGACCACGCGCGGCTTCATTTACTCCGCCGCCCGTCCGCTTCAACTTTCCGAAAAAGACTGCCGCAATCTGCTGGAAGAACTCTGCGCCAATCTGCCGGCCACGGTTGAATCACTGATCGCCCAGCGCGTCGCTGCCTGATTGTTTGCGCCGAAGTGGTGTGGCATCCACACGGTGTGAGGTTCCCTCTCCCCGCAGCGAAGCGCGAGAGGGTCAGGGAAAGGGGATTTTGAGCTAAAAACCTCCTCACCCCGACCCTCTCCTCCGGCTTCGCTCGGAGGAGAGGGAGTGAGCAGCCGTTTCGAATTTCGAAAGTTCAATCCGTTGTTTGGTGCGGGTGCCAAGTTGCTCCCGGTGGAAATCGCATCGCAATATTATAGTTGGAACGCGAACGATCCCTTGCCAGATTCAGTTTCAAATTGAACGAAAGGTTATTTATGCCAGCAATGCACGAAGTGGATTACAAAATTTTTGGCGACGACATGCAGTTCGTCGAAGTGGAACTCGATCCCATGGAAGCCGCGGTCGCGGAAGCCGGCGGCATGATGTACATGGACGACGGCATCCAGATGGAAACCATCTTTGGCGACGGCTCGCAGCAGAACAGCGGATTTCTCGGAGCCTTGATGGGCGCGGGCAAACGTCTGCTCACCGGCGAATCGCTGTTCATGACCGTTTTCCAGAATCAGGGACAGGGCAAACGCCGCGTCGCGTTCGGCGCGCCTTATCCCGGAAAAATCATTCCCGTTCACCTCGGCGAAATCGGGGGTGAACTGCTGGCGCAAAAAGATTCCTTTCTGTGCGCGGCCAAAGGCGTCAGCGTTGGAATCGCTTTCACGAAACGTTTCGGCGCGGGATTGTTCGGCGGCGAAGGTTTCATTCTGGAAAAACTTCAAGGCGATGGTTTGGCGTTCATTCACGCGGGTGGAACGATTTATCAACGCGATCTCGCGCCCGGCGAAATCCTGCGCGTGGACACGGGCTGTATTGTCGCGTTTCAACCGAGCGTGGAATACAACATCCAGATGGTCGGCGGCATCAAGAGCGCGCTGTTCGGTGGCGAAGGATTATTCTTCGCGACGCTGCGTGGTCCTGGAAAAATCTGGCTCCAATCACTTCCACTCAGCCGCCTCGCCGCGCGCATCACCGCTGCCTCGCCTCAAACCGGCCGTGGCGGACGCGAAGAAGGATCGCTCCTCGGTGGACTCGGTCGCATGCTGGACGGCGATAATTCCTGAACAGGTGCAAAGGAGCGCGGCTTCACACCGCTTCAACGTGTAAGTCGAAAGGCGCTTGGGACAACCGGAACGCTCTACTCTTTCGGTTAAACTGAAACGGGATAAATTCCGCGCTCCGGCCGCCATGCAACTGCAACGTTTTAACAAAGGATCGCGAATCATTTTGATTTGCGATCCTTTTGCCTATTTGCGTTCCCGTTGTTCACCGTTCTGCCGGATTGCTCCGTCTTTGCGGCGCTGCTAGTTTCGCGGCCAGTGGACAAACGATTTCTCATTCAAACGGCGCTGTTGGCATTCAGCGTTCTGCTGACTTCCTGTGGTCGAAATGCTCAACCGCCCGCCGTCTCCGGCACGATTCAAATCGATGAGGTGCGCGTCGCCTCGCGTTACGGCGGACGCGTGGAAAAGCTTTTTGCGCGCGAAGGTGATTCGCTGAAGACCGGCCAAATGATTGCGAATCTCGATGCCGCGGAACTTCATGCGCGTCGCGATCAAGCCGCCGCACAATTAACTGAACTGGAAGCCGGTCCGCGCAAAGAAGAAATCGCCGCCGCCAAAGCCGAATGGGAGGCGCTGCTTTCAGAGCTGGAACTCGCCCGCGCCAATGCAAAACGCGCCGAAGATCTCTTTGCGCAAAAAACCATTTCCGTCACGGAACGCGATCAAACCACGACGCGCGCGAACTCATTGGAAAAGAACGCTGCGGTCGCGAAAAGCCGCTACGATCTGTTGCTGGCCGGAACGCGTCCGGAACAAATCGCCCAGGCCCGCGCGGTGTTGGCGCAGATCGACGCGCAGCTTCGTGAAATGGAAATCGTTGCGCCGTCTGATTGCGTGCTGGAGGTTCTGAGCGTGAAAGTGGGCGATGTGCTGGCGCCCAATCAACAGGTGGCCACGCTGCTGTTGCCGCAGCATCTCTGGGTGCGGGTTTACGTTCCGGAACCCTGGCTGGGACACATCAAAGTCGGCGAATCGGTCCGCGTCCGCGTCGATGCATTTCCTGGCCGCGATTTTTCCGGCGTCGTGGAACAGATGAATCGTGAAGCCGAGTTCACGCCGCGGAATGTCCAGACCGTTGAGGAACGCATCAAGCAGGTTTTCGGAATCAAAGTGCGGCTGGACAATTCGAGCAACGATCTCCGCGCCGGGATGTCAGCGGATGTGGTGTTTCCGGGAGTGAAGTGAACTTCAATTCATAGATGAACAATGAACTCGGAGAAGCAAAATGAGCGAATCTGAATTCAATCCTGAAAAGCGTGTTGCGTTGTTCCAGCGGAAAGAAGTCCGCCGAATCATTCACAACAATGAATGGTGGTTTGTTATTTCGGATGTGGTGAGTGCGCTGACGGATTCAGTCAATCCCAGCGATTATCTGAAGAAACTGCGCAAACGTGACGGCCAGTTGTCCGAAGCTTTCAAAGGGGGGGGACAAATCATCCCCCCCCTTGGGCTGGGATTCGACATCCCGGGCGGACGGCAGTTACTTCAATGCTGGAATGCAGAAGGCATCTTCCGACTGATTCAATCCATTCCAAGTCCCAAGGCTGAACCCTTCAAACGTTGGCTGGCCAAGATCGGCTACGAACGTGTGCAGGAGATTGAAGATCCGGAACTCGCCACGAAGCGCACCCGAGCGCTTTACCGTGCCAAAGGTTATTCCGAAGACTGGATCGAGAAACGGATGCGATCCATCGCGATTCGCGACGAATTGACGGGTGAGTGGAAGAAACGTGGCGTAAAGGAGCAGCGCGAATACGCCATTCTCCCCGCTGAAATTTCCAAAGCCGCCTTCGGTCTCACGCCCACTGAATATGTCGAACTGAAACAACTTAAGCGCGAAAATCTCCGCGACCACATGACCGACCTGGAACTCATTTTTTCCATGTTGGGTGAAGCTGCTACGACGGAGGTTGCCCGCAATCGCGATGCGCACGGGTTTTCCCAGAACAAGCACGCTGCTCACGCAGGCGGTAAAGTTGCCGGCAATGCCCGCCGTGAATTGGAGGAAAAAAGCGGACGTAAAGTTGTTACGGGTGAGAACTACCTGGAATTGACGCAGTCGGCGAAGAAGGCAAAGCGGGTGAAATGAAGCCATGATTTGGCAGATTTATAATTTTGATATCGCTCACCATGCCCGCCGAAATCATGATCGAATGTGAGAACCTGACCAAGCGGTTCGGGCATTTCACCGCGGTCGATCACGTGAGCCTTAAGGTGAACAAAGGTTCCATCTTCGGTTTTCTCGGGCCGAACGGTTCCGGGAAATCCACGGTCATTCGAATGCTCTGCGGATTGTTGCAGCCAACGGAAGGATCAGCGCGGATCGGTGGTTTCGATGTGACGACGCAAACCGATAAAATCAAAAATCTCATCGGTTACATGTCGCAGAAATTTTCGCTCTACGACGAACTCACGGTTCACGAAAACCTGCAATTCTACGGCCGGCTCTACGGTCTGCGTGCGAGCGATCTGAAACAGCGGCGCGATGAACTTGTGGCGATGACTCATCTTGAACCTTATTTGAACCGCCGCGCGGCGTTGCTTTCCGGCGGCTGGCGTCAACGGCTTGCCATGGCCTGTTCGCTTCTGCACCAACCGAGCGTGCTTTTTCTGGATGAACCCACGGCCGGCATTGATCCCGTCGCGCGGCGCGAGTTGTGGGATTTGTTGTTCGAATTTTCCAGCCAGGGCATGACCCTGTTTGTCACCACGCATTACATGGATGAAGCTGAACGTTGCACGCACGTCGGTTACATTCACATGTCGAAGCTCGTGGTCTGTGGTGTGCCGGACGATTTGAAAACCATGTCCGAAGTCAATCCGCCGAACACAAAACGGCTCGACGTCACCTGCGATCATGTAACGACCGGTTTGCAGGCGCTGCGGCATTTGTCAGGCGTCCATACGGCAACGGTTTTTGGGCAATCGATGCATTTGCTCGTGGATGAAACGATGTCGGAGGAAACCATCCAACAGGAACTGAATCGCGCTGGAATTCCGCACGCGGAAATTCACGCCATCGGCCCATCGCTGGAAGATGTGTTTGTCGCGCTGACGACGCAGAACGGAAAACCTGCATGAAAAATCCTTTTCGGGGCTTCAACGCCATTCTTTACAAAGAGTTCCTCGTCGTGTTGCGCGATCCGATGACGCTGTTCTTCATGTTCTTTCCGCCGCTGATTGAAATGATCGCATTCGGTTACGCGCTGGACACGGATGTTAAAAATCTTTCGTTGATCGTGCTGGATGAAGATCGAACGGTGGAAAGCCGCCAATTGGTCGATCGCTTTGTGAACACCGGCACGTTCAAGTTTGCGGGCGAAGTTTTCAGCGTGGACGAATTGACGCGCACCATCCGCGAAGGCAAAGCGTATGTCGGATTGCAGATTCCACCCGGCTTTACCCGCGATCTCGCGGGCGGCCGCACGGCGCGCGTGCAGGTGTTGATCGACGGTTCAAATTCCACCATTGCCTCCGCCGCGCTAAACACGTCCATCGGCGTTACGTTTCGCGAATCAGTAATCAAGCTGCTCGCCGCCTCCGGCGCGCGTGAAGTGCCGGTCGAAGTGCGTCCGCAGATTCTCTACAACCCCGCGATGCGAAGTCCGAATTTCTTTGTTCCGGGAGTGATCGGCGTGGTGTTGCAGATCGCCACCACATTTGCCACAGCGATGTCGCTGGTACGGGAACGCGAACGCGGCACATTGGAACAACTGCTCGTCAGTCCATTGTCGCGCTGGGGTTTGATGCTTGGAAAGCTGATGCCGTATCTCATCATCGGGATGGCGATGGCGGGATTTCTTTTCAGCATCATGCGCTGGCTGTTTCACGTTCCCATCGCGGGCAGTCTGACTGCGCTGACGGTGGCGACGGTGATTTATGTTTTCACGCTGTTGAGCCTGGGCTTGCTGTTATCGACGCGCGCGCAAAATCAGATGCAGGCCTTGCAGATGAGCATGATTTTCATCATGCCGTCGGTTTTCTTTTCCGGCTTCATTTTCCCGCGCGACACGATGCCGTGGATTTTTCGCGCGATTGGCGCGTGTTTGCCGACGACTTATTTCATCGAATTGATGCGCGCGATCATTTTGCGCGGTGCGAGCCTGGCAGAATTCTGGCAGCATCTGCTGATTCTCTGTGGAATGGGCGTGGGCCTGTTTGCGCTGTGTGCGCTGAGGTTTCGGCAGAAGATTGCCTGAACTTAACAGAAGGGAACGCAGACCCACTTAACGCAGAGACGCAAAGACGCGGAGGAACACGCAGAGAACGTTACTTATGTTCTGAAAGACAAATGATCGGTTGTTGTCTCCGCTTTCGAGAACAACTGCCGGACATCCACTCTTCACTTCGTTTGCTTCTGTGAAATTATTTTCGCTTCTTTTTCCTCCGCTGTTTCCTGCGGCAGATAGGTGATGAGACGGGCGCTGCGTTTGAACGCGAAATACGAATACGCCCACTGAAAAATCACCGCGAGTTTGTTGCGAAAGCCGATCAGGAAAACCAGGTGAACGAGCAGCCACGCCATCCAGGCAAGCAGTCCGGAGAATTTCAGTTTACCCATCCACGCTACCGCGGCCGAACGTCCAATTGTCGCCATCGTTCCCTTGTCCCAATATCGAAACGCGGGGCGCGGTGAACGGCCAGCGCCCAGATCGAGTTCATCCTTGATCAGCCGCGCGGCATGACGCCCCATCTGCATCGCCGCAGGCGAAACTCCCGGCACAGGCTTTCCATCCGGCTCTGTGACCGCCGCGAGATCGCCAATGGCAAAAACCTCCGGATGATTCGGCAGGCTCAAATCCGGTTTCACTTTGATGCGTCCGCCGCGATCCAATTCCGCGCCGAGCTTTTTGGTCAATGGATTGGCCGCGACGCCTGCGGTCCAGATGATATTTCCCGCGCGAATAATTTCGCCATTGTCGAGTTCAACTTCGCCTGCGCGAATCTCTTTCACCCGGGTCGATGTCCGCACGTGAACACCGAGATGCTCCAACTGACGTTGCGCGCTGCGGGATAAATCTTCCGGCAAATGCGACAGCACCACCGGCGATCCTTCGATCAGAATAATTCGCGCATGCGACGGATCGATGCGTCGAAAATCACGTTTCAACACCGTGCGCGACAGTTCCGCCAGCGCACCCGCCATTTCAACACCGGTTGGGCCACCGCCGACCACAATGATGGTCATCAGCAATTCATCGTCGGATTTATCACGGGTCGTTTCCGCTTTCTCAAATGCGAGCAGAACGCGGCTGCGAATCCGAAGCGCGTCATCAAGACTTTTCAATCCCGGCGCGAACTGTTCCCATTCCGGATGTCCGAAGTAACCGGTCTGACTGCCCAGCGCGACGACGAGATAATCGTAATTCAGCGTGCTGCCTTTGAGAAACACCTGCTTGTTCGCGAGATCAAAATCCTCGACCTTGTCGAAAAGTATCGTGAGATCCGTGCGGCCGGAAAGAATGGCGCGAATGGGTTGCGCGATGTCCGGCGCGGACAAACCGGCGGTGGCGACCTGATACAGCAAGGGTTGAAACAGATGATGATTGGTGCGATCGACGAGCGTAATGCGCGTGTTCGGATGATGAAAATGTTTGCAGAATTCCAGGCCGCCAAAGCCCGCGCCCAGAACCACGACATGCGTTTGTTTCGTCTCCGGCATGGAAACAATCTGACTGAAACGCCGGAAAATGCAATTAAGGCGAAGTTGAAGGATGAGTTGTTCGCCCATTTTTCCGGAAGGACGAGTTACACGAGTCCCAAACCAGATGAAGATCGTATGATCAATGGAGACTCGTGTAACTCGTCTCTCCGGCCTGAGAAGAAAAATAAATGAACCAAACTGACCGCCAGGCTAAATCCAATACGCGTTTGAAACTGCGCGTCTCACCCGTCGCGGAATCGAATCTGCGCGCCGGGCATCCCTGGCTGTTTGCCGACAGCGTTCGCGAACAGAATCGCGCAGGCGCGCCGGGCGAACTGGCGGTTGTTTATGATCGGCAGGATAAATTTCTCGCGATGGGTTTGTACGATCCGGACTCGCCCATTCGTCTGCGCGTGCTGCATCAGGGCAAGCCGCTGACGATTGATGCGAATTGGTGGTCGGCACAATTCGCGAAAGCGATCGAACGCCGGCGCGGATGTTTCGATGAACGCACGAACGGTTATCGATTGATCAATGGCGAAAGCGATGGCTGGCCGGGACTGGTGCTGGACCGTTACGCGGAGACTTTGGTTTTGAAAATTTATGCGGCGATCTGGCTGCCGCGATTGGAAGAAGTCGTGGATTCGATTCAAACACAATTGAATCCGGAACGTATTGTCCTGCGCGCCAGCCGCAATCTTCAGGGAATTCAAAGCGATGGAAAAGTCGTGCGCGGATCTGAAATCCACGAGCCGGTGATTTTTCAGGAAAACGGAATTCGTTTTGAAGCGGATGTGCTGCGCGGACAGAAAACGGGATTTTTTCTCGATCAACGTGAAAATCGTCAACGCATTGAAACACTGTCACGCGGACGAACGGTGTTGAACGCGTTCAGTTTTTCCGGCGGTTTTTCACTTTACGCGGCGCGCGGCGGTGCGATGTCCGTGACCGATCTCGATATCAGCGCGTATGCGCTGGCCAGTGCGAAAAGGAATTTTGCGTTGAACCAAACCGATCCTGCGATCGCTCGCTGTGGTTATGAAAGCATTCAGGCGGACACATTCGAATGGCTGAAGAGCAACGAAAAGCGAAAGTTTGATCTGATCATTCTCGATCCGCCTTCGTTCGCCAAACGCGAAGCCGAGCGCGCGGGTGCGATTCGCGCTTACGAACGGCTGGCAAATCTTGGATTATCGCATCTGAAAGCCGGTGGCATTTTGCTGGCGTGTTCCTGTTCAGCTCACGTGACGGCAGATGAATTTTTCAGCGTAATGCGTCAGGCTGCAGTGAAATCCGGTCGGACATTTCGCGAACTGGAAACAACGCGGCACGCGCCGGATCATCACGCGACGTTCAAGGAAGCAGAATATCTGAAAGGAATTTATCTGAAGTTCTGACCGTAGCGGCGCTCTTACGAGACGCCGCTGCGTATCAGATTAGAACAAGCTGTTCACAGCGATGCCGAGAACACTCAGCGGTCCCTGGTCTTCCAAACCTTCGGTCGCTTTGTCGAGCTTCTGCAACGTCAGCTTGGCGTTGCGATAGAATTCCTGATCGTTCACCAGTTTTCCGACCGAGCCCTGGCCCTGATTGATCTTCTGCAAAATTTCCCGCAGGTTCGTCATCGACGCGGTCGTTTCGTTGTAGAGCGTTTCGTCTTTCACGAGTTTGCCGATCGTTCCCTGACCCGCATTAACGGAATCAACCACTTTACGCGCTTCGGCCAGCGTGAGTTTGATATCGTCGGTAGCGAACTGAAGATTGCTGACCGTGTTCAGCGACGAATTGTAAAGCGCGTCATCGTAGATCAATTTGCCGACCGTCCCCTGCCCTCGGGAAATCTGGGACGAAATCGACTGGATGTTGGCGATGGTTGCCGTGAGCGGCGCCTGATTGGCTTTTAGAAAATCCGTGAACGGTCCGAGCAGATTGTCGATTTTGTCGCCGGTGAAACTCTTGGTGAGGTTTTCCACACCGGATGCCACGTTATCGAGCTTCACCATAATCGTGCTGAGCGTCGGGCGTTCAATTGTGGAGAGATAAGCTTGATCCTCCGCGGCGGGCGCCTGGGAAGATCCGAAGCTGAGCGAAACCAGATTCTGCCCCATCAAACCGGTGAACTCCACCGCGGCGACGCTGTCGGTTTTAATGCCGGCGCTTTTGCGCACTTTCATTTCCACGCGCACCTTGTTGTGTTCCGAATCGAGATTGATGCTTTCCACGCGTCCGACTTCCACGCCAGCCATTTTTACGCGGTCGCCGACTTTCAGCTCCTGCACGTTATTGAACAGCGCGTACATGTGGTAACCGCGAGTGAAACGTTCCACACCGCCGATCATTTCCAGAATGAACACGGCCGCCAGCGCGGTGAGCGCGACGAAAATGCCAATGCGGGTTTCCAATGAATTTTTCATAAATCAACTTTCGTTCGAGCGTTTGAAATCAGCGTGCAAAAATTTTCGAATCAACGGATCGGTGTTGCGCTTCACTTCCTCGGGCGTTCCAATCGTCAGGATTTTCCCTTCGTTGATAACCGCGATGCGGTCCGCGACACCGAACGCCAGATCGCGATCATGCGAAACGATCAATGACGTGACGTGAATGCGTTCATTCAATTCGCGAATCTCTTCTCCGATCACCACTGCGGAAAGCGGATCGAGTTCGCTCGTCGGTTCATCGTAAAGAATCAATTGCGGCTCAATGACCAGCGCGCGCGCAATCGCCACGCGTTTCTTCATGCCGCCGGAAAGTTCGCTCGGCATTTTGTTTTCCGTGCCTTTCAAGCCGACACTTTCCAACTTTTCGGAAACGATCTGCGAAATTTCCTCCGAGGATTTCAGGCGATGTTCGCTGAGATACAGACCGACGTTTTCGCCCACGGTCAAAGAATTGAGCAGCGCGCCCGATTGAAACACCAGCGCCATGCGATATTTCTCCAGCACTTCCGGAGATTGAATCGGTTGGCCATTGATCAGAATTTCGCCAGCGTCCGGTTCGTCGAGACCGATGATGTGTTTGAGCAAAACGCTTTTGCCGCTGCCGCTCGGCCCCATCATGACGAACACTTCGCCGGGTTGAATGGTGAAATCCAAACCTTTCAAAACTTCCTGGCCATCGAAGCTGCGCCGCAATCCGCGCACTTCCACGCTCACGCCGCCGTTGTTGGAAGGAGAAGCACTCATTTCAGAAGCAAACGGGTGAGGATGTAATCCAGCAGCACAATCAGCACGATCGAGTTCACCACCGCTTTCGTGACCGAACGTCCGATGCCGCGCGGACCGCCGCGGGTGATCAGGCCCTGATGACAGGAAACCACGCCGATCACGAGCGCGAAGCAAAAGCTTTTGAAAATGCCGTTCACCACGTCGGGAATATCCACTACGTCGCGCAGGTTCATAAAAAATGCCTGAAACGAAATATCGATGCGATTGTTGGACGCGGAAACCATCGCGCCGCCGAGCCAGCAAACGAGAATTGCAAACACCACCAGCAACGGCAGCGCAATCGCAATCGCCAGCAACCGCGGCAGAACGAGATATTGAATTGGATTGATGTTCATCGTTCGCAGCGCGTCGATCTCCTGATACACGCGCATCGAACCAATCTCCGCCGCCATCGCCGAACCAATGCGTCCGGCAATCAGGATCGACATCATCACAGGCGCGAGTTCCTTACAGGTGGAAATACCGACCAATCCGCCGACCGCGCTGGCCAGTCCGCGTTCAACAAGAACCGGGCCGGTTTGCAGTGCGATAACGCCGCCAATGAAAAACGAGAGAATGCAAACCATCAGCAGGCTGGCGTTTCCGATTTCGAAAAATTGATCGAAAACTTTCTGGCGCTGACGCCAGGCGAGCGGCAGCGACATCACCGTTCGCCAGAACAGCACGACCATTTCACCGATGTTTTCGAACATAGCGTCTTTCTATTCACCGAGCGCGGGCAAACCGCAAGTGAGCGGCCCGCTATTTCACGGCTTCAGCCGCGGGTTTGGTTTTGACCACGGGAATGTAAAACAAGCGCAACCGTTTGCCGTCGGAACTGGATTGATACTGAAAAAGCCCGAACAGGAGCGAGCATTTTTTGGAATCCGGCGTGGTGTCGCGACGGTAAAGATTCCAGAGCAACGATTGACTGCGCGCGTCGGTAACGGTGTTTTTCTTGGAACGCCAGAGCGCCCAGAGCGGCGAGTAATCGCGCTCAATGCTTTTGCTGTTCGGCACGAGCGGTTCAAGAATCGAAAGCACCTGCAATCGTGTGCTGCCGTTGTAATCGCGGCGATGCGTGAACAGCGGCCAGAAATCAATTCGCCGCTGTGCTTTGCCGGTTTCGAGATTCCGCTGCTGAATATCCGAGTAGAGGAAAAACAGAATCCGCGTCCGGTCGCGATCCACGAGCTGCCCGTGAACGCGGTTGTATTTGTAAACCGGCCAAAGATAAAACGCGCTTTCCAGATTCGTGCTTTGCGCCTGGCTGAAGAACGGCCACACGCGCGAAGTCGTTTTGCCTTCGCCACGCGCGAAGACGATCAGCGGCCACGGCAATTCCCATTCCGTGTATTTCTTTTCGCGATCCGTGATGTGCGTGAAGAACGGCCAGATCACCGTGGTGGAATCGCGCATTGGCGAGCGTTGCAGGCTGTAAAGCGGCAGCACAGCTTGCTGATGTTGTTGGTTCGTGGTGCCGGTTTCCAGATACGCGTTCAGATAAATCGGCCAGAGAATGAACCGGCTGTCGTGACCGCCAATTTCCGTCACATCGCCAAAGCCATTGGTCGCGGTGGTGATTCCTTTGTGCTCGTGTCCGACGAACGGCCAGAACTGCCAGCCTTCCAGATTGTCGCCGTGACGCAGATGGAACAACGGATAAACGTAATTCTTCGTCACGACATCTTTCTTCCGCGTCTCGGAATAAATCGGGAACATCACGAAAAAGATTTCGTCGCGCAGCAGCCGTTTCTTCAGATGACCGTAAAACGGAACGACCGCGGTGTAGTTCTGATTCGTGTCTTCCGAGCGTTGTTGAAAGTAAAACGGAAACAACGTGAACCGCCGCGTCTTATCCTGCTCCTGATTCTCACCGCCCGCAAAGCTGAACACCTGGAAAATGTGCCAGCGATATTCCGTGCCGAAACGATCCAGCGACGCGATCGGATACAAGTAATCCCATTCCTCGGAATCCGTTCCCGAATCGGTGTGATGCGAAACCAACGGCGGCACCGCCCAGGTTTTTTCCAGATCGCGCTCCTCGGAATAAAACAGCGGCCCGAGAATTTCAGTGCGATGTCCCGGCGCGAGCGTGAGGGGAACGTCATCGAACAGGAACCCGGAATTCCACACGTCATCGGCGCGGGAACTCATCGCGACGGCGCAGATCAGAGCGATTAAAATGAGCTTTGCAGTTCGCATTTTCCAAATGGCCGAACGGATTGAATTGAAAACCAATATCGTTATCGAGCGAATTCTTGCATCACAAGCGCTTGGTTCGGACATAGATATTGACATTCAAGCGGTTTCTTTTAATTTCCTTCCACACTTGAGGTTTTTACCTCGGTTCCTCCCGACCCAGTGTCGATCGTGCATTTTCGGCACTGGGTTGTTTTCTTTTCCGATCCCGTCGCAGACTCAGATTCAACAACGCCGGAAGGAACGTCAGCGCCGCAATCATGCAGGTCGTAACGCCCACGGCCATCACCGCGCCGAGGCTGTGAATGCCCCGATGCTTTGCGAGAATCAAACTCCCAAATCCCGCAATCGTCGTCAGGCCGGAAACAAACACCGCCTTGCCCGTGCTTTTCGCCAGGATACTGGGCGTCTGTTCCTCCGCGAATCGATTCAAAATGTGAATGCCATTGGTCACGCCAATACCGATCACGAGCGGCAGCGTCATGATGTTCGCCGGATTCAGCGGCACGTCCAGAAGCCCCATCAATCCGCCGAGCCAGATCGAGCCAATGACGACCGGAATCAGCGCCAGCACCACGGAAGATAGATTTCGAAAATGGATGAACACCAGAATGACAATCGCCGCCAGCGCGTAGAGCGCCGCTTCCTCGTAACTGCGCTTGAGCAAATCCGTGTAGTAATACAATTGCACGGGCGTGCCGGTCACGTTGGGATCGATCTTCTGCAATTCCTTGATGAACTCCTCCTGGTTCGCGCGCACCCAGACATCTTTTTTCGGATAAACCTGGAGCAACAATTTTCCGGTCACGCCTACGAACCGATCGCGCAAAGCCTGAGGCAAATCCGCAATCGCCAGCGGCGCGCTGTTGTCCTGTTTTTTCAACGCATGAAACGTATTGCGAATATCGCCGAACAAGGCCCGCTGAAATGCGCCGAGTTTTTTTCCGTGCGCGGCCACCTGCTCCGGACTGCCTTGAAACATACCGTGCCGAAGATTCTCAATGCTGCGCCGCAACGAAATCAATTGCTCGCTCAATGCCGGTTCATTGGTTTTGATTTCATCCAGGGCAAGGCCAAGATAACCACCCAACGCGTATAACGTGCGGCTGAGTTCGGAAACATCGACTGGCCGCGGATCCGGTTCGCGGAAGTTGATGCCGGAAAGATCTTTTTTGATATCGCCGATCAACCGGAGTTGCGCCGTCTGATCAGCCGCGAGAAACCGCGCGACGGAATCCACACCATCTTTCTCCGCCACCACGGGAAGCTTCTTGATCTGCTCTTCTTTTTTTACCGCGTCCTCCAGCGAATCCGCGACGACGGCGGCAAATAGAACGGATTTCGATGCCGAATCGACGAGCTTCTGTTCGAATTCCACCGCGGGCAAACCCGCGCTCTGCATGTGCAGCAGGTTGTAATCGAAATAAAGCTTCGGCAACTGCGTCAGCGCCAGCGTGCAGAGAATCCCCACCACCACCACCGTTGTCACCGGGCGCTTGAGCCAGATGTTTTCAATCCGCGCGCGCGTGTCGGGAATTTCTCCGTGCGCGTGATCAATCCGGTTTTGCTTTCCGCGCAGCAACAGGACCGGCAGCAGCGTCAGCATTGGAATCAGGCAGATCAGCAGACCGCCGCCACAAATGATTCCCATTTCCTGAATGCCTTTGAAGTTCGTCAGGCCCATCGCGAGGAACGCTCCAGCCGTCGTGAATGCTCCGGTGAAAATCCCCTGCCCCGTGAAAATCATTGCCTTCGTCAAAGCCGCTTCCGCGCTCAAACCGTGACGCAATTCCTCTTCGTAACGCGTGATCAGATGAACGCCAAAGTCGATTGCGAGCCCAATCAGAATCGGCACGAACGTGATCGTCAGAATATTGAGATGCCCGATCACCAGCGTCGCAAATCCCATCGTGTAACCCAATCCCACGATCAGGCAGATCGTCGCTTTCACTGGCCGCCCGGTTTCCTGATAACCATAAATGAAAATCAGCGCGCAAATTACCAGCGACGCAATACTTGCCACCGTCGTGTCCTTCTGCGACTGGTTCATCTCGTCAATTTCCAGAACCGGCTCACCCGTGATGCCGACGTTCAGTCCGGGAACTTCGAGCTTGGTTTGCTCTACCAGTTCCCGTAGTCGCGCGACTGCCGGCCCGTTCACATCCTGGCCAGGAGATTTCGGCAACGGCGCGTGTGCAGTGACCAGATAAATCCGCCCTTCAGCAAACGTGATGTAAATATCGCGCTCCGCTTCACCGGTCGGATCAAACAGCGCGGTGATGCCGGGCGATGGCGGCGTTCCCGGGCGACGCAGGCTTGCCGCCGCCTGTGTGACGATTCGTTCCAATGCGGGAATCGCTTTGATCATCGATTCGTTTTCCGGATTGGCCTCGCGCCGGGCGGTGCGGAACTGCGCATTCACCATGTCGAAGAGCGACACGAGATTGGAAGTCGTGGAAAATTTTTGAATGAACGGTCGATAACCTTCGAGCGTTTGTTTCAGTTCGGCGACGTTGGTTTCCGACGCAAACAGCAGCGCCTTGTTACCGAGCATCTGCAGGTCGCCTTTGTAGAGCACGTCCGTGAACAGATTCGTTTCCAGGTCCAGTTTTGCGCCGAGGCGTTCGACGAACTGCCGGTTCTTTTCCGGATTCTCGCTCTCCACCACGACGACCAGATCGTCCTGCTGCGGGAACTCCTTTTTGAACGCGAGAAAGTTGTGATGATATTTCTTGTTGGCGCCGACGAGATTGTCGCGGCTGGTATCGAACTGGAGATACTCAACCGTGATGAAAACGCTGAGCGCGAAGAGCGCCAGTTGTCCGTAGAGGAAAATTCGCGGATAACGGCAAACCGCGCGTGCCAGCCAGGCCAGCGCGCGCGCCATCCACGAATCATCCGTCAATTTCTTCATTGAAAGCCAAAGCCTAACAACCGGCCTCGGCATTCCGCAACAGGGTTAATCTACCAAGACGAGAGGGACGGGTTGGAAACATCGAACAACGAACCTTGAACGCCGAACTTCGAACTAGCGATTTCATGCGCATGGAACTTTCGACAGCGTCTGGATTGCGTGCGCTTCAGCGCCGCTCTCCATGGTAAATTCTTGCCCAAAAAATGACGGTCTTAAAGCGAAGCGGGCGTGCTGAGTGGAAAGAGACTCGGAAAACCATGCCCTTGTGTTGACCGGGACAGCGCCACGAGGTGGGCAAGGCGTTTGGGTGTTCAGTTTAAACGAGCTTTCCCTCGCGTCAGAGGTGTTCGTAGTTGAGAAGCTGCGACAGCGTTCATTTCCTTGGCACATTCCCTGTATTGGTTGGCGTGTACAAGTTCATTTTTTCGCCCGCGGGTCGTTTAAGGAAGCTCTGATCGTCAACTTACAAAAAGGACATTCCTGCATATAGAATCGAGCGACTTGACACTCTCAGTTAAGCCCTCGTTGGTTTTTGATATCATCGGTGCCGAAAGGGCGGAGAAGTGTTCGTAGCACTTCTCCGCGGAACTTGTCGTTTAACCGGTGCCTCGCGGCACCTTACGCCTAGACGCTATGAAGTATTATACCTCCACCACGGAATTCAACTGCGGAATCGATCTCCATGCCCGTCAGATGTACGTCTGCCTCATGGACCGTTCCGGCAAAATCCTCGTCCATACCAATGTCCGCAACAATGACTTCAAATTCTTCCTCAAACTCATCGCTCCGTACCGCCACGACCTCACCGTCTGCTGCGAATGCATGTTCGGCTGGTTCTGGCTGGCCGATGCCTGCCACGAAGCCAATCTCACTTTCGTGCTCGCTCACGCGCTCTATCTGCGCGCCATTCACGGCGGCAAAAACAAGAACGACCGCATCGATTCCGAAAAGATCGCCCACCTGCTCCGCAGCAATCTCATCCCGCCAGCCTACGTTTATCCAGCCGCTCTGCGACCCTTGCGCGCGTTGCTCCGCCAACGGCTCTTCTTTGTCTGGCGCCGCACCGATCTTCTGGCCCGGCTCCGTTCCCATCAGCTCGCCCACAATCGTCCCACGCTCAAGTCCCAGAGCCGTTACAACCGCGATCCCTGGGAAGCGCAACTCATGGCTCAGGAAACCAACCCCATCTCCCAGTTCGCCCTCCAGAATGAACTGGCCATGGTCCGCCACTTCGATGCTCAGATCGTGGCCCTCGAAACTCAGCTTCAGCAGCTCACCAAGGAAGTTGCTCAACGCGATTACACGCTGCTCCAGACCACTCCTGGCATTGGCGAATATCTGGGCCTGACCATCCTTTACGAAATCGGTGACATCAACCGGTTCCCCACCGTGAAGGACTTCCTCTCCTACTGCCGCCTGGTCAAAGGCACCGTCGCTTCCGCCGGCAAGATCAAAGGCCTGCGCGGCGCCAAGCTGGGCAACCCGTATCTCCGCTGGGCCTTCGGTGAAGCTGCCGTCATCGCCAAACGCGATCATAAGATCATCGGGCCGCTTGCGCAGAAACTTGAAGCGCGCATGGGTGGAAATAAATTCAAGGCCAACACCGTCATCGCCATCAAGCTGGCCCGCGCCATCTATTTCATGCTCAAAAGCAAAACCGTCTTTGATGCCGATCGCCTCATTGCGGTTCTGGCTAAAAAATAATCTGTCCCGCAAGGGACCGATGGCGGAGAGCCCGGATGTCTAACTGGATGCAATCAAAACGCGATGCCCTCACTCATCACAGGCCAACCCAATGGTGCTCCGAGCACCCGCGTCCTGTGCTGGGCACGCCGGCAATCCGCTGGACTTGAATGGGCCCTGCCATCTTCTTTGCGGCGCTTCACTGCCATACCCGCCGGGGCGCGAGCTCAAAAGGCTCGCAACGCCCCGGCTGGCCTTTACCGTGGTGGCCGTCCGCAAGGACCAAAATAACCTTGAACTTTCTGAGCATCCGCCCCTGATGCACGTCCGCAAAAAACTGGAATCCCGTTTCGTGGGACAGCCGCCTTCAACTTGAATGGATAGCATCAGGGTTTACTGCTGTGTGTTTCTGGACCGTTCCGTGGCGTTTGATCACGGGACTGGAAAACCCGCCGAGGTGATGGAGCTGTGGCGCTCTGGCCGGTTCGATTGAGTCCGAATAGGTGTTTAGCCGGACGCTCCTGGTCCGAGCTGCCAAAAAGAAATTAAGACGGAGTTCCCAGTTCCAGGACGATCAATGGAAAAGAGAAATCTTTTTTCACCCATACTCCTTTTGTCTATTGACGCTCCGGGCTTAATAGGTGTTAGGCATCATCGCGCTCAAGTATAGGATTCAGAATCTCAACAACTGTAGCGGTGCCAACAGGTCTCGCGCCCTCGGCAACCGTGAGCACTCGCCCGATCCACAACGTGTGCGGATAGACCTCTGGCGTGAGGAACCAAACGTGCGCTGCGGTCTCCTCTCCCGTGACAACTTGGTTGCCGCCGAGAAACTCGTGATGGGCAGATGTCCAGTAATCCGAGCGAATGTCATAGACTGGGCGATAGCCAGACCGAACGCGCTTCTGCTCGCCGTCGAGTGCTGGACTGGTAAGGCGAAACAGGACTTTGGCGTCGGGTGGTCGATGCGGATGCATGGCGCCTAACGATGAAGATCACCGACCGCCGCCGGAAGCGGGCACAGGCTGCGAATCCGGTGTCCGAAAAATCCGAAGCATCGAAACTGAGACGCTTTGCGGCGGTTCGTGTGCATCGTTTTGTTAGGTGCGTTTAGTGTCCTCATGCGGGGCTGGTAGTGACTGCAGAAAATCGTGACAATGAATGATGAGGTCGCGCAAAAGCGCTATGTCTTGGTCAAGGTGTGCCTGCTCAACAATGTCCCAAGCACCACCACCAACGCCCAAAAGCCGCTCGTAGCTCAGATCGACGTTAGCTTTGCCAACCTCTTGGCTTTGCAATGGATGTGTGATGCCATACTGGAACTGCGCATATTTCTGGTGGTAATCGATGTTTACAGTGATATCTCTTCCATTCCGAAGCCCGGCATAATGCCACAAACCTCCCCGGTGACTTGTATGCAGTGGTGAAATCACCTGTGTGAATGCCAACTTTACCACCCTGCGAATTTCGACAGCCTTAGCGGGCTTGCTTGCTTCTGGTCGGTGTCGCCAATCCGTCGGCGCATGGACGAACAACTCGTGGGCTCTCTTTATAGAGTCTGGCGGCTGAATCGCGTCATACGGAAAGAAAGTGGCGAGCCCCCAGTGGGCTGAAGCTTCGGCAAGAAGGTCTGCCTCATCACTTCCAAGAGCGCAGAAGTAATCGACGTAGCGACGCACTCCATCACTCGGAATCTGCCGCAGTCGGGAGAATCCACCTTCGCGCTCCCGTTGGAACTCAGCGCGCAACAGACTCAAGATGTGCTGCTGTGTTTCCGAATCTTGCATGACGTGCGAGTGGAGCACCTAACGTTGAAGCAGTGTATCCCGCAAGCCGCGGGCGGGCGGGGTTGAAAGGCACGGGAGGCGTGAACCGCGGATTGTGGGATACACTGCTGTTGA
>DASTXC010000146.1:0-59214 GCA_035765675.1 Verrucomicrobiia bacterium | reverse complement strand
GTGATCTATCTGACGCAACGCATCAAGGAGCTGGACCTGCGTCAGGACTTAACTCAGCCAGCTTCAAAAACCCTCTGACATGCGCACCAAAGTGTCCACCATGTCTCCGCACACCCGTCAACCATGTACCCGGTCTTTACAGCTTCGCTGCGGGGCGAGGGAATCGAAAATGGTGCGGGTGTCAAGTTCCGCTCCCGTTCGCCCCCTGCTGCCGTTCCGCTTGTCATCATCGCGGGCGGGTTCTAAGGTGCGCGGAACGATTTTGATTTCATGGCCACGGCATCGCGGAAAAACTCAAAACGCAGTTCCACCTCGGCGCTGGTTCTCGGCGTCGGCTCTTTCGCTCACAGCATCGGCAGCGCACTGCACGATGCCGGCGCGCGCGTTTCCACTTACCTGACGCGGAATTACGGACATTTTTCGCCCACACTCGTCGGATCGGTTTTCTCGCGCGACGCGGTTCCCAATCCCGCCGCGCTGATCAAAGAACACGGAATTCAAGTCGTCATTCCGCAATCCATTGATTGGGCGCAGGCGCCCTGGGCGGGCGATCTGATCCAATCCGGCGTTGGCATTTTCAGTCCGACCGGTGAAGCGATGCGGATTGAACGCGAACGCGATTTCGCGCGGAAACTGTGCGCCGATTTCAAAATTCCTTTTCCGCAGGCCTACGTCGCGTCCAACCGCCTCGAAGCGGAAAAAATTCTCAAGGATCATCCACAACCGTTCGTCATCAAGAATCCGCTCTGCTCGCCGACCAGTCCCATTCACACGATTCTTTGCGAGACGGTCGAAGACACACGCGCGTGGCTGCGGAACGTGAATTATGCGGAAGGCGTGTTTCTTCAGGAATATCTCGGACGCGCGGAAGCGGGCCACATCGTGCTGGTCAGCGGCGGCGAAATCCATTCGCTGGTCACGAATCAGGAATACAAATATGCATTCGCTGGAAACATGGGAATCATCGCCGGCGCGCCGCTCGGCGGATTGGTTGAGCGCGATCCGAACGACAAATACGGTCTCGCGCGTCAGTTGATTCATCCCCTGCTCCCGTGGTTGCGCGAAGTGAGATTCAACGGCCCGTTGCAGGTCACCGCAATCAAGCGCAACGGCAAATGGCACGTCATCGAATACAACATCCGCATCGGCGTGACGTCCGGACCGATGATTCTGCGCATGTTGAAAAATCCGGTGGAAACCGTTTTGCGCACGACGCGAAATGAAAAGCTGAAGCTCGCGTTCCATGAGGATTTGAAGTTTGGCTGTTCACTGACGCTGGCGGGTTATGGTTATCCGTTCACGCAGGTTCGCGGACCGCAATTGCCATTGGAGATTTCCGAACCGTTCGATTGTGATGTGTGGTGGAATGAGGTCGCGCGCGGCGCCGACGGAAAACTGGTTTCGACCGGGCAGCGGATCGCGGATGTGATTGCGATTGCGCCGACGTTGAAAGCGGCAATCAACCGGGCTTACCTGAATATCCGCAAACTGCGGGTCGTCGGCAGTTACTATCGCACCGATGTCGGCCAAAGCCTTTGGCCGCCGGGAACGGTTTGAAATCGTAGCGGCGACTCGTGAGAACGCCGCATTATATTCAAATGGCGGCGCTCTCACGAGACACCGCTACGAGGAAATTTTGAACGCATCGAAACGCGGATTGGACTGTTGAATAGAAATGAAATTTTCAAAACGCCTTTGGAAATCTGTGGCGGTTCTGGCGGTGACCTGGCTTTCCAGCACAGCGTTGTTCGCCGCGGTGATCGCTGAAGAAGACGTCCGCCGCGACGCCACGGTGCGCGTGATCGAGCAGGTCATGCCCAGCGTGGTGAACATCCGGACGCGAACCGTGATTCCGGTTCAGGATCCTTTTGAAGCGATGTTCCGCAGCTTTTACGGCCAGCAGCCCACCGACACAATGATCAGCCTAGGATCGGGAGTTGTGATCGACGAAGACGGATATCTGCTGACCAACGATCACGTCGTTCGTCGGGCGCAAACCATCGGCGTTCAGTTCAACACTGGAACAAATCTTTACGAAGCTGAGGTTGTGGCAAGTGATTCCAAACGCGATGTCGCTTTGCTCAAATTGAAATCCAAACCGGGCGAAAAGTTCAAAGCCATTCGCATGGCGCGCGAAGATGATTTGTTGCTGGGCGAAACCGTGCTGGCTTTGGGAAATCCCTTCGGACTCGGCGGTTCGGTTTCGCGCGGCATTCTGAGTTCCAAAAGCCGAACGATGCCGCAGGAAGGGGCGCCGCTCGACATTCCCAACTGGTTGCAAACCGACGCGCCGATCAATCCCGGAAACAGCGGCGGCCCACTCGTGAATCTCAAAGGTGAATTGATCGGATTGAACGTGGCGGTGTTGAATCAGACGCGAAACGGCCAGCCGGTTCAGGGCATTGGTTTCGCGGTTCCAATCCGGCTGGTTCAGGAAGCGCTGGGCGACATCCTTCCGACCGAGTTCATCAAATCCTACTGGTTTGGCGCGCGCGTGAAAGTCGGCACCTACCCCTTGGTCATTTCAAATGTGCAAGCTGACAGTCCGGCGGATCGCGCGGGATTGCGCGTGGGCGACACCGTGATGGAAGTGAACGGAAAAATTCCGAAGAACATCATCGAATTTGGAAACCTGCTGACCGCTCAGCCGGGACGTGAGTTGACCTTGACGATTCGCCGCGGCACGCAGTTGGAGGAAATGAAAGTCAAACTCGTTTCTGATTCGGTCGTTTTCAATGCCGACCTGGTCCGCCGCAAACTCGGACTTGAAGTGCGTCCGGTATCCCGCGGCTTTCGGATCTCGGATGTGGAACGTGACAGTCCGGCGGCGGAAGCAGGATTGCAGAAGAACATGCTGATCGTTTCCGTGAATGGCCAGTTGCCTGACAGCGTGAAAGCGTTGGCCAAAATGTTAAATGACAAAAGGCCGGGCGAAACGGTGCCGATGAATGTGTTGATTCCGCAACGCTCCGGTTTCTGGCTGCGCGGTGCCGCGGAAATCCCCGTGCGCTAAACAAGATTTTGTTCGCGATGCCACGCGCCGATTGACTAGACTTCAGCCCTGTTCATGAGCGACGGCTTGATGATTGAGGTTTCGAACCTGACCAAACGATACGCGGGTCACACCGCGGTCTCGGACATTTCGTTTTCGGTCGGGCGCGGCGAAATCGTGGGTCTGCTCGGCCCCAACGGCGCGGGCAAAAGCACCACGATGCGCATCCTTTCGTGCTTCATGCCGGCGACTTCCGGAACGGTGCGCGTGGCGGGCTTTGATGTGTTTCGCGAATCGGCGGAAGTGCGGCGCCGCATTGGTTTTATGCCGGAGAACAATCCGCTGCACGCCGACATGCGCGTTCGTGAATACCTGAAATTTCGCGCGCGATTGAAGGGCCTCGGCTGGCGGCGTTCGCGGGAACGCGTTGACGTGGTGATGGAACAATGCGGTTTGACGGACGTGAGCCGCAAAATCATTGGCCAGCTTTCCAAAGGTTACAAACAGCGCGTCGGTCTGGCGGACGCGCTCGTGCATGAACCGGAATTGATCATTCTCGATGAACCGACCATCGGCCTCGACCCGCATCAGATTCGTTCCGTGCGCCAGTTGATCAAAAGCCTGTCCGCGTCGCACACGGTTCTGATTTCCACGCACATTCTGCCGGAAGCGGAAATGACCTGTAATCGGATGCTGATCATGTATCAGGGAAAAGTGCTCGCGGCGGATTCTCCGGAAAACCTGCAACGCTTCATGAGCAGCAACAGCCAGATCATCGCGGAAATCATGGCGCCGCTGGCTGATCTGCAGGAATGCTGGGCGGAGATTCCCGAGATCGAACACTTCGATGTTTCCGCGGCGGAAGGTGAATACTTCCGATGCGCGTTGACGCCGCGCGAAGGCGTCGATCTGCGTCCACAGATTTTCGAACTGGCCCGCGTCCGCGGCTGGTCTCTTCGTGAATTGACGCGTAACCGGCATTCGCTGGAAGACATTTACGTGCAGGTCACGCGCGGAAATGAGGAGGATGAACTGTGAAAATGTTTCAGGAACTTCGAACAATGAACTCCGAACGTCGAACTCCGAAATGGAATTTTGTCGCGCGCGTAAACATCGGCGTCCGTCGTTCAGAGTTCGATGCTCAATATTCGTCGTTCGAAGTTTCCCCCATCTGAATGCAAGCTTACCTGACATTAACGCGACGCGAACTGGCGGGATTTTTCTTTTCGCTGACGGGTTATGTGATTATTGCCGCGGCGGCGTTTCTGACCGGATTGAGCTTTGTGATTCTGCTCATAAATCTCGGCCCCGATCCCACGCCGATGCCGGTGACGGAGTTGTTTTACATGACGCAATTCTACTGGCTGATTCTGATTCTTGCCGTGCCTGTGATCACAATGCGGCTGTTCGCGCTGGAAAAATTTTCGGGAACCTTCGAAACCTTGATGACCACGCCGGTAACGGATCTGCAGGTCGTGGCCGCTAAGTTTTCCGCCTCCGTGATTTTCTACATGGTCATGTGGTTGCCGCTGCTCGGTTGCATTCTGCTGGTCCGGCATTTCACCAATGACGCCACGCCGTTCGACGCCGGCGCGGTCGGCAGCACGTTTTTCGGAATTTTTCTGCTCGGCTGTATGTTTCTGTCGCTCGGCTGTTTCGCGTCGGCGCTCACGCGCAGCCAGGTGACCGCGGCGATGATCAGCCTCGTGTTCAGCGTCGGATTGTTCATGCTGAGTTTTCTCGCGAAAAGTTTTCCCGGGCACGATTGGAAAGCGCAGGCGCTGTCGCTCTTTGGCCTGCCGGAACAGATGCACGATTTCGTTCGCGGCGTGGTGGACACGCGTCCGCTGGTACTGTGCCTGAGCGTGACGTTCTTTTTTCTCTTTCTGACCTTGCGCGTGATTGAAAGCCGGCGCTGGAAATAACATGGCGAATCCTTCCACCAAACCCAGTTTTTCTCCGGGCCGAAAATGGACGATCGGCTTCAATGTCGTTCTCGCCATTCTCATCGTTTTTGCCGTGATGGTGATGGCGAATTATCTCAGCGGCCGTTATTTCGAACGCTTTTACCTGAGCAGCCATACGCGCATCGAACTCTCGTCCCGCACGGTCAGCCTGTTGCATTCCATCACGAACACCGTCCAGGTCACGCTTTACTATGACAAGGATGAACCGCTGTTCAGCGATGTTTCCGAGCTGTTGAAGGAATATCATTCCACGAATCCGAAAATCACGGTAACCACGGTGGATTACCTGCGTGATCCCGGCGCGGCAGAAAGTCTGCGGCTCAAATATCAACTTGGCGCATCCACGAACAAGAACTGGGTGATTTTCGATTGCAACAATCGCGTGCAGAAAGTCGAAGGCTCGATGCTCGCGCAATACACGCTGGAAGCCGTGCCGAATTCCACCGAACGCGAGTTCCGCCGCAAGCCCGTGGCGTTCAATGGCGAAATGCTGTTCAGTTCCGCGATTCTTGGCGTGATCAATTCCAAGCCGCTGCACGCCGCGTTTCTTCAAGGGCACGGCGAACATCTGCCCGCCGATACTTCGGAAATGGGCTTCACAAAATTCATCTCCGTTCTCCAGCAGAATTACGTTCAGGTGAAACCGCTGGAACTGCTCGGCACCAACACCGTTCCTGAAGATTGCAACCTGCTCATCATTGCGGGACCGCGCGATCCGATTCCGCAATCGGAGCTGGATCGCATTGAACAATTCATGAACGAAGGCGGGCGCTTGTTCATCATGTTCAACTTCGCCGCGACCAATCAAACGACCGGCCTCGAACCGATTCTCGCGCGCTGGGGCGTGAAGGTGGGAAACGCCGTCGTTCACGATCCCCCCAACACAACCTCGGGAACGGACGTGATCGTCGGCCTTTTCAGCGACGAAAATCCGGCGGTCAATCCGCTCACCGGAACGAGATTGCAAATGATTCTGCCGCGGTCGATCAGCAGGATTGAATCGGATTCACTTGAGAAAGCAGGTTTGAACGTCGAAGAAATCGCGTTCTCCGGACCGAACTCAATCCTGCGAAACGGTGATCCGAATCAGACGCCAAAATCGTATCCGCTGATGGTTGCGGTCGAACGCGCGCCGACCAAAGTCATTACCGAACGCGGCACCGCGCGATTGCTGGTCATCGGCGATTCCATCTTCCTTGGCAATCGACAGATTGAATCCGGTGCCAATCGAGATTTTGCCAATCTTGCGATCAACTGGCTGCTCGAACGCAATGTGCTGTTGGAAGGCGTCGGGCCGAAGCCGGTGACGGAATTTCGGCTGTTGATTCCGCAAAGCCGGATGCAAACGCTGCAATGGATTCTGCTCGGCGCAATTCCCGGTGGAATCCTGTTGTTCGGCGGAGTGATCTGGCTCAGCCGCCGCAAATAGCATGGAACGAGCGTTCAGCCAAAAAATGCGCGCGGCAGGCACGCAACAGTTTGGGATGTTGGAAAACATTCAGCAACCAACATTCAACAACAAACACCAAAGCGACTCCCAACGCTCGCCTTCATTCGAAGTTCGGAGTTCGATGTTCAATGTTCGATGTTCCCAATCCCCTTTCCGCTTTCAATCCGCTTCTTCTCCCTCTCTTCCAAGCCAAGCCGGAAGAGAGGGCCGGGGTCAGGAGGCTTTTGGCTCAAAACGCCCTCGCCATGAGCTCTCTTTATTGGAGCGCGAGTCTGTGACTCGCAGCAGCTTTGCAAATCGGCTGCTTGCATTTATCCGATCGCCTTCGTGGAAAATCACGCTGCTGCAGGTCACAGACCTGCGCTCCGTTGGCATTCCAAAGTTCACGGGTTCAATGCGCGAAAGGTTTGTTTCGGAAAATCCTCTCCCCGCGCTTCGCTGGGAGGCGAGGGAATCGAGGCCGGTCCGGATGTCAGGTGGCGCTCGTTTTCAGCGCAGGTCTTCATTCGAAGTTCGAAGTTCGATGTTCGATGTTCGATGGTCCCACAATTTCCCCGGAGCGCGGTCATGAGTTCTAAAAGCACCGCGATCTGGCTGGCGTTGGCAGCGATTTTATTCGCCTTCATTTTCCTTTTCGAACGCCATTTTAAAAAGCCGGACATGGGACCACCCGCGGTTTTTCCCGGCCTGCGTGCAGAGGAGATCAACAGCATCCAGGTTCAACCCGCCGGCCAGCGCGCGATTCGCGTGGTTCACACGAACAACAACTGGCAGATGCTTGAACCGCTGGAATATCCCGCACAAGCGGTCCGCGTCGAATCGCTCCTGACCAATCTGCAACATCTCACGGCCGCGCGTTTCCTGTCCGCAGCGGAATTGAAGACCATTTCAGAACCCGAGCAGCAATTCGGTTTCGAAACACCGCAATATTCGATTCTTCTGGATCAGAAACGTTACCTCGTGCTGCTCGGCCGCAGAACGCCACCCGGCGATCAGGTCTATTTGCAGGTCGTCGGCACGGAAGGCGTTTTCGTTGTCGATGCCGATCTGCTCAAGTTCCTTCCGCGCACCGCGAACGACTGGCGGGAAACCGCGCTGGTGGATTGGACCGGAATCCAGTTCGATCGCGTGGCTGTGACCAACGGCGGGAAGCTGCTGGAAGTGCAATTCAATCGCACGAACGGACTCTGGCGCATGACTTCGCCGATGAACACGCGCGCGGACAGCACGAAGATTCGCGAATCGCTGCGGCATTTGCCGGAGTTGAAAGTGCGCCAGTTTGTTTCCGACGATCCGAAACCGGATCTTGATTCCTATGGATTGCAGACGCCGGATCTGAGCCTCGCATTTTTCCGGGACACCAACGTGCTGATACAAATCGATTTTGGGAAAAGCCCGACCAATGACGCTTCCCTTGCCTTTGCGCGCCGCAGTGATCAGCAGACCATTGTCACCGTTCCGCGAGCCGCGTTCGAAGCCTGGTCGTTTTCGCATTCGCACGATTTCCGGGATTTTCTGGATCCGCATCTGGTCGCGCTCACGGGAATTCCGGATGAACTGGAAATTCGCGCGCAGGAACATTTCACGGTGGAACGCGACACGAATCATCTCTGGCGCGTGCAGCCGGAAGGCTGGCTCGCGGATTCCAATCTGGTCGGCCAAATCTTCACCAATCTCACCAACCTCCACGTCACCCCGGCGCAGATTGTGAAGGACGTTGTTCCAACCGCCGCTCTGCCGCAATACGGATTGGCCGACCCGTTTCGCCAATACATTTTGAAAGCGGAACGTCCGGGATCGGAAACCAATTTCATTCTCGCGCAGCTCGATTTCGGAACGAACGACAACAAGCTTTTCGCGCGCGTGCCGGGTGAAAGTTTTGTGTATTCGATGGAACCCGGAACGCTCGATCTGTTGCCTGCTGCGAGCTGGCAGGTGCGTGATCGTCGCGTGTGGCATTTCACCGAAGCGGACGTTGCCAGCGTCACCATTCAGCAAGGTGCGAAGACGCGTCAATGGCTGCGCAAAGGTGAAAAAAGCTGGGCGCTGGCGCCGGGTTCACAAGGCATCGTGGATGAAATCATTTCGGCTGAAGTCGAAGAAACGGTGCATCGGCTCGGCGATCTTTCCGCCACCTTCTGGGTGCAGCGTGGTGATGCGAACCTCGACGATTATGGTTTCAAGGAAACCGCGTTTCAGGTCACGGTGGAATTGAAATCGGGCGAAAAACACACCGTTCAATTCGGCAAAGATGCGCCTTCGAAATTTCCGTACGCCGCCGTGAAACTCGATGGCGAAACGTGGGTCATGGAATTTCCGTGGACGATTTTCCAGTTCGTGCAGATGTATCTTTCCATTCCAGCGAACGTTCCCTGAAGCATGGCGTCGCGCGATCACAGCCGGTTCTGGCGACTGTGCCGGATTTATTTCCGCCGCTTCCGCATTTGCGTGTGGATGGTGATTCTCGCCCTGCTCTGCGGCGTGCTTTACCTGAACCAGATCGGCTTGCCCAATTTCATCAAACGTCCGTTGCTGGAGAAACTTCACGCCCGCGGACTCGATCTGGAATTCACGCGCATGCGCTGGCATTTCACCCACGGCATCGTCGCGGAGAACGTCCGCTTTGGCCGCGCGCAGGAACCGGTCAGTCCGCAATTCTTCGTTCGTGAAGCGCGGGTGAAACTGGATTTTCACGCGCTCGCCCGGCTGCGGCTGCAGGTGAATGGACTCGTGTTGCGCCAGGGAAATCTGACCTGGCAGTTCAGCGACACGAATCAGGTGGAACGAAAAATTTCCATCGAGAATATCCAGACCGAACTGCGGTTGTTGCCCGACGATCTTTGGGAGCTTAACCAATTCCATGCGAGTTTCGCCGGAGCCAATCTCGAACTGGGCGGCGTCGTCACCAATGCGTCATCGATCCGCGATTGGAAATTCATTCATCAACGGCCATCCGGCGCGCCCGGTTCGGTGGAGAAACATTTGCGGCAACTGGCGGACACGCTGGATAAAATTCATTTCCTCACGCCGCCTGAACTGGATCTGGATATTCGCGGTGACGCGCGCGATCTGCAAAGTTTCACCGTTCGGCTGAATGTTCACGCGCCGGATGCCGACACGCCCTGGGCAAATTTTCAACACGCTTTTCTCTCGCTCGTGATGTTGCCGGGCTCGAGCAATGTTCTGTCGCACGGAGAATTGAAACTCGAAGCCGCCACCGCACACACACCCTGGGCCGGAGCAACGAATTTGAATCTCAAAGTGAATCTGATTTCCACGTTGCCGGAAACCAACCTGGTGAACGGCTCGCTGACGTTGACCGCGTCAAACATCGAAACGAAATGGGGGCGTGCCGAAAACGCCGAAGCGAGCGCTGAATGGATCCACGCGATTACCAATGCCATTCCACTTTCTGGCCATGGCCAAGTTTCTGTGAACGCCGCGCAAAGCCGCTGGGGCGACGCGGCGACATTGCACGTCACGAGCTGCCTCGCGCCTTCCACGAATACAACTCTGCAAACGGATGAAGGTTGGGCCTGGTGGAACAAAATTGCGCCGTTCGCGCTGGATTGGAAATGCGACGCAACGGACGTGAAATCGCCGAAGCTCAGCGCGAAAGAATTTTCCTGCGCCGGAAACTGGGCGGCTCCGAACCTGACGCTCACGCAAATCAGCAGTTCGCTTTACGGCGGCGGATTGCGCGCCCAGGCGGACGTCAACGTCGCCACGCGCCAATTTCATTTTCAAGGATCCTCCGATTTCGATGCCCAGAAAATTGCGCCGTTGCTGACCGAAAAAAGCCGCCATTGGCTGGGACAATTCGCCTGGAACTTCCCGCCGCAATTGCAGGCCACGGGTTCCATTCAGCTTCCGCCGTGGACGAATTTCGCCCATGCCGACTGGCACGGTGAAGTTCGCCCGTCGATTCGACTGGACGGTCATTTCGATGTCGGCGATGCGAGTTTTCGCGGGATTCATTTCAGTTCCGCGATGTCGCACTTCAGTTATTCGAATCTGTTCTGGCGTTTGCCCGATCTCATTGCACGCCGGCCCGAAGGCGAAGTGCGATTGTCTCATGTGTCGAACGAAGCGACGCGTGATTACTATTTTCGCGTGTTCAGTTCGATTGATCCGCTTGCGCTGAAGCCGTTGCTGGAACCGAACCAGGAGCGCATTTTTGAAATCATTCAGTTCACGCAGCCGCCGGTAATCGACGGCGAAGTCTGGGGACGCTGGTACGATCATGAACGCATTGGCGCGCGCGCTTCGCTGACGGTGACTAATTTCAGCGTTCGCGATCAGACGTTTGGCGATGTCACCGCCAGGCTGGAATACACGAATCTCTGGTTGAAAGTGCTTCAGCCGAAAGCGCATCGCGGCGCGGAATACGCTTCGGCGGACAGCATCGACATCGATATTCCCGGCCGAAAACTTTACCTGACGAATGCTGTGGGCGTCGCGGATCCGAATGTTGTGATCAACGCGATTGGCCCGGTGATTTCCGGTCACATGGCGCCCTATCATTTTTCAAAACCGATCTCCGCCACCGTGAACGGCGTGATTCCGATGCATCATGTCGCGGATGCCGACCTGCATTTTCAACTGGAAGGCGGGCCGTTCGAATGGTGGAAGTTCAATCTGCCGCACGTTTCGGGACGTATCGATTGGGTGGGCGAACGGCTGATGTTGAAAGGAATTCAAGCGCAGTTCTATCGCGGCACAGCGTCAGGCGACGCGGAATTCGATTTCCATCATGAAAACGGAACGCAATTTCATTTCGACGTTGCAGCCCAGGATGCCGACCTCGGCTTGCTGATGCGGGATTTGCGGGACCAGACCAACCGTCTCGAAGGTTTGCTGAACGCGCGCATCATCATCACGGATGGAAATTCCTCCGATCTGCACACACTTCAAGGACATGGCCGGGTGGAATTGCGCGACGGGCTGATCTGGGAAATTCCGATCTTCGGAATCCTTTCGCCGGTGCTGGACAGCATTGCGCCTGGAGCGGGTCTCGGCAGCAGCCGCGCGCGCGAAGGCTCGGCGAGTTTTACGATTACGAATGGCGTCGTGCGCTCGGACGATCTGGAAATCCGCGCTTCAATGATGCGGCTTCAATACTGGGGAACTGTCGATCTGGTGGGAAACAAACTCGACGCGCGCGCGCAGGCGGAATTGCTGCGCGACACGTGGATCGTCGGGCGATTGCTCAGCGTAACGCTGTGGCCGGTCAGCAAGATTTTTGAATATCGCTTCACCGGAACATTGCATCAGCCGAAAAGCGAACCGGTTTTCTTCGTTCCAAAAATTCTGATGCTGCCGCTGCATCCGATTCGCGCACTGAAGGATCTCGCGCCAGAGCTGCCGCCCCCTGCGAACGCGCCCGCAAGCAAGTAATCACTTCGGATTCAAGCGCGGTCAATCGTTCAAACACCGCTTGAACCGCGTCGCAAGTTGAGACAACATGCTCGCATGAAATTTCTTGGTTCGATTATCGCGTATGGAGCAATGGCTTTGTTGATCGGCTGGGGCATTCTCCACGCGGTTCACGGAAGCTATTGGCTGTTGATCGTGGGCACGATTGTTTATCTCGGAATGCTGACGAAGTTCGGATGCATTCCGCCCAAATCCCACTGAGCTTCCCGCAACCGAAGATCAATCGCGACGATTTCCCAGAAGAAATCCCACCACGCATCCGATCACTGCGGCAAACGCAATGCTCGACCAGGTGTTTTCGTGGACGTAATCGTCCGTGACTCTCCCCACATTGCGCGCGGTTTCACCGGCTTTTTTTTGCCAGTCCTGAATTCGATTCGTGACGTCGGTTTTATTCATGAGTCGAAGATAGCCAATCCGGGCGGCTTTCACACTGGGGATGCCACCCCAAACGTTGAACTCTGACGCCCGTTTCCGTTAAATCGAAACGGCTTGGGTTCGAAATATTTTCCGCGATGACTGAACGCAGTCGTTGAAATTCTTTTATGCGCACCGTCATTCAACGGGTTTCCGCCGCCAGCGTTTCGATCGAGAACCAGATCGTCGGCTCAATTCAACACGGACTGCTCGTGCTGCTGGCGATTGAAGAAGCCGACGGCGACGATGATCTTCGCTGGCTCAGCGGAAAAATTGTGCGGCTGAGAATTTTCAGCGATGACTCCGGCGTGATGAATCGGTCGGTGACCGATGTGAACGGCGGGATTCTGCTGATCAGCCAGTTCACATTGTTTGCCAGCACTCGAAAAGGAAATCGGCCCTCTTACACGCGCGCCGCCCCGCCGGACATTGCGATTCCTCTCTACGAAAAATTCATCGCACAACTCGCATCGGATTTCGGCAAACCCATTCAAACCGGAAAATTCGGTGCGGACATGCAAGTGAACCTGATAAATGACGGCCCGGTCACATTGATCATCGATTCACGGCTGCGGGAATAATTCGTCAGCATAAGAAGTCGTCTTCCCGGATTTTCTTGATCTGCCTGCAACGTTGAGGTCGATAAATAACTCGATGCAACAATGTCGCCGATGGATTATTTCAAGACACTAAAAGCCAAATCCCGCCCATTCCATTTCCGTGGAGATCAGACTTTGGTCACAATCTGACTTAAGTGGTAAACAATTCCCAACAATGGGGGCGCTCCAGTCGACATTTCCAGACGAGGCATCGAACCTGCGGTAGACCGTTCCATGGCGCGTCGACGAAACAGTCGCGGAATCGAAAAAAAATTGATGTCTTTGGCTGCAATGCTGGCGCTGGGATGCGCCTTTTCGCCGCCCGTTCGCGCAGTAATTCAGTCCATCGGGTTACTTACTTTAATCTTTTTCGGCGTTGGATTGGCCGCTTTGCTGGGATTTGCAATCTATTACCGCAGAATCAGCTCATCGCAAAACAAGTCGTCTTTTAATCCGGCTGACAATCCATTTCAAAAATCGCTTCGGTCTGGAGTTCCAAATGCCACGGTCCAACCGTGCAGTCCTCAGAGCGATGATCACCTTCGGCAACAACTATATTCGATCGACTGGTTCCAATTCGAGAAGTTGGTTGGGCACCTTTATCGAAAGCTTGGACATGCAGTTACCTTCAAGGGAGGCGCGAATCCCGATGGCGGAATTGATCTGATCGTTGAGATGGCGGGGCAACGTAAAGCTATCCAGTGTAAACACTGGAAAGGACGTGAAGTCGGCGTCAAAACCGTTCGCGAATTTTTCGGAGCTCTGGCCGACGCCGGGCTATCAAATGGCGTTATTGTGAGCCTGCGGGGCGGAACTCCTGACGCCAAACAATTTGCTTCCCGGCATTCCTTGGAAATTCTGGAAGAAGGTGAACTCCTGCGATTGCTGCGATCCACGGACGCCATGTTCGATCCGGAAGTGCTCGAGTTGTTGCATGACAAGCGGAAATTTTGTCCTAAATGCAATCACGAGATGGTGCGACGGGTTTCCCGAAAAAGTGTGAACTACGGCCAGGAATTTTGGGGTTGCTCCACTTATCCGCGCTGTCATTTCAAACTCCAGATCACGTCAACGAAAGAGGTTTCGAATCGCCTTTCACCTGCTGTCTGATGGACGGCTCCTGTTCGATGCAAACAGATTGCTTCTGCCAAAGCAGACAAGCTATTCCGCTGCTGGCAAACGCACGCTGAACGTCGTTCCCCTTCCCGCTTCGCTCGACAGTTCAATCGCTCCACCGTGCGCTTCAACAATCGCTTTTGAAATCGCCAATCCGAGACCCGAACGACCCTGCGATGCAGTTCTCGCGGCGTCTGCACGATAGAAACGTTTGAACACGTTCGCCTGATGCTCAGGCGCGATACCCGGTCCATTATCCGCAACTTCGATTACTGCAAAATTTGAATCGTGGCGCACCCGCACGCGCACCTCGCCATTGTCGCGATTGTAAAAAACCGCATTGGACAACAGATTCGTGATCACCTGCGCGACCCGTTCTGAATCACCATTGCATGCGGCGGGTGCAAGATCAGACTCGATCCGAATGCGGCGACTCTCCGCGAGCGGCTGGATTTGACCGATGCAATCCGCCGCAGTCTGCGCCAGATCGAAGCGACTCCGTTTCATCGTTTCCTGGCCGGCATCCAGTCGCGCGAGTTCCAGAAGCGATTCGATCAAGCGCCGCATGCGCTGCGCGGAACGCTGGCAGGCTTCCAGGGTCTCGCGATATTCGATCGCACTGCGCTCGCGATTCAGCGCCGTTTGCGTCTGCGTGAGCATCACGGAAACCGGCGTTCGCAATTCGTGCGCCGCGTCGGACGTGAACTGTTGCTGTTGCGTGAACGCGTTTTCCAAACGCGCAAACGTGGCGTTCAACACGCTCGCGAGCTGGCCGAGTTCGCTTTCCGTATCGCGAACATCAATGCGCCGGGACAAATCGCCTGCGGAGATTTTCAACGCCGTGCCGCTGATTTCATGAATCGGCCGAATCGCACGCGAAGCCAGCCACCAGCCGCCCGCAAGACCGAGAATGAGAATCACCGCGCCGACCCCCGCGAGTTTGATTGCGACGCGACGAAGCTCGACGGCTTCCGATGCAATCGGGCGGCCCACTAAAATGATTTCGCCCGGCGGCGTTCGCAGCACCACTTCCCGCGATTGTTCTCGAAAGCGCGGCGGCTGCGGCCCGGACCGGTCGCGACGCGCGGGAAAGGAAATCGCCGCAGGCGCGTTGGTGGATTGCGCCAGCACGTTGCCATCGCGCATCCAGACGACGAAATAAAATCCGTTCGTTTCCTCCACGTCGAACAATGCCGCCTGATTCGGACGCAATCGCAATTCCGGCGGCGGGCGATGAAGTCGTTCGCGAGGATTTCCCGGCCGCCCAAATCCCCGAGGCGATTCGATCCCGGGTTCATCGTTTTCTTCGAACGGCGGCCGTTCCGGAGCAGCTCGCTCGCGCTCGCGGTCGCGCACATTTCCTCCACGCAGGGAGCCGGCGAGAACATTGGCGCGGCGTTGCAGTTCCCCATCGATGCGCTGCCACAACCGTTCACTTTGCAGATGAAACGCGGTCGCGCCGAAGCCAGCCAGCACAGTCAGAAGAATCAGCCCGTACCAGATTTGCAATCGCCAGCGGATGGATTTGAAGATCATGGAATGCGCTTCAGTGCGGCGGTGTTTGGAAAAGCGTGCGCGCCCGGTTCATTCAATGGAATAGCCATGACCCCGGCGCGTCGTGATGAAATCCGGCCCAAGTTTTTTGCGAATGTTCGAGACATGCACATCGAGCAGATTCGAAAGCGTGCTGTCGTCTTCGTCAAACAAATGTTCGTAAAGCGCGGTGCGGCTCACGACTTCGCCGCGATGCAGGGCTAGATATTCGACAAGCGCATATTCGCGCGCCGTCAAAATCACCGGAACGCCGTGCCGCGAAACCAGACGCGCCGCGGTATCGAGAATGATGCCGCCCAGTTCAATGACATTCCGGGTCTGGCCGGCGCTGCGGCGGATCAGCGCCCGAACGCGCGCGAGCAATTCAGAAAGATCAAACGGTTTGATGAGGTAATCATCCGCGCCGGTGTCCAGCCCGCGAACGCGATCACGGGTTTGATCACGCGCGGTCAGCATCAGCACGGGAGTGTTTTTCGTCTGCCGCAGTTTTCGCAGAACGCCCCAGCCATCGAGCCGGGGCAGCATCACGTCGAGAATGATCGCGTCGTAATTCCAGCTTTCCGCTTTGTAGAATCCTTCCTCGCCATCCGCCGCGGTATCGACCGCATAACCTTCCTCGCGCAGCGCCTGCGCGAGACTGCTCAGCAGATCAGGTTCGTCTTCAACGATCAGGAGTCTCATGGTTCGGTTCGGAGGCTAGCGCATCGCGTCCAGTGACGCAGGTAATTTCGGAAACTGTAAGCCGGCGAACCTTAAGAATTGATGAAGGATTTGACGCGGATTTGAAATTCAACAAAGAATGCGCGCGAGCGATGCCCTTTCCAAAACCAAGCCGATGGCTCCAGCCGTCAAAAGTTCGCTGGCTGATTTATCTGCTGATTCTCCTCGGCATTGCGGGCTGGAAATTTCTTCCGCGTCCGTGGCATCCGACAGTGGTGCTGGAAACCGCTCATTATCACATCGCCTCCACCGCCACGCGGGAACAGGTCGAGGAGTTTGGAAATGCCGTGGAGATTTTATACAACGCTTACTCGAATCGTTTCCACGCGCTGCCTGAATTCGACCGGACGCATCCGAAACTGAAACTTCTTTTGTACAAGGATCGCAATGAAATGCGCCGGATCAATCCGAACCTCGGTTGGGCGGAAGCGTTTTATCGCAAGCCGTATTGCCGCGCTTATTATTCAGCACGCGAAATCAATCCGCACCATTGGATGTTGCATGAGGCGGTGCATCAATTGAATGAAGAGGTCGCGCATTTGGACCTGGCGAAGTGGCTCGAAGAAGGACTGGCGGAATATTTTTCAACCAGCCGGATTCAGAACGGCGAACTCATTCCCGGACGGATTGATCCCAACACCTATCCCGTGTGGTGGATCGATGAAATCGCAACGACGCCCAATCTTGAAACGAATGTGGTCAACGGCAGTGTTATTCCGCTGCGCGCCATCATTACAAATCACGGCGGCCCCAGCCTGCGCCAGGAGTTCAATCTTTATTATCTGCACTGGTGGACACTGACGCATTTCGTCTTTGAACGGACGAATTCATCTGAATCGACGTTGCAGTTGTTGAAAGAAGGCGGAGGTCTGGCGGCTTTCGAAAAAAATGTGGGGCGATTGGAATTGATCGAACCGGAATGGCATTCCCATGTGCGGCGGATCAAAAAAGCTTTGGCGGGAACCGACCTCGAATTTATTCGCACCGGCATTCTTCCGGAGCCGTGAGAGCGAGATCACTTCGCGGCGCGCCGCTCGCCCGTGCATTTCTGAGGAATATGCCGGAGGATGGGTTTACGATTCCGAAGGCGGGAGAACCGGGAACGAGCGAAAATTCATCAACTGATGCCACGCCGTCATGGTCTCGATCAACTCTTCCATTCGGCTGGGCTTGACGAGATAACTGTTCGCGCCGGCATCGAACGCGCGCTCGACATCTCCCGGCCGGCTCGACGCCGTCAACACTTCCACGATAAGCCGCTTCAATCCGGGCTGCTTGCGAATCCAGTTCAGGACTTCAAATCCGTTCACGCGCGGCATGTTTAAATCGAGCAGAATGATTGCGGGCAGCGGAAAACGTTCACGATCCGCAAATGCGCCTTCACCGGACAAATAATGAATCGCCTCCTCGCCATTCGTCAGAACCTGCACCGGATTGGAGATGCCGACTTTTCGAAAAACCGTTCGCATGATGAAAATGTCATCCTCGTTGTCATCGACCAACAGAATGGTGCGCCGGCTGAACGGATCCGGAATCGTGCCATCATTATCCATTAAACCGCCTCCTTCAGTTCGATCCAGAAACTCGAGCCGCGGCCAACTTCCGATTCCACGCCCACGGCTCCGCCCATGCGTTCCACTCCTTTCCGCACAATTGAAAGGCCAATGCCCGTGCCCGGAAACCGATCTCCGTCCAGCCGTTCAAAAACGCGGAACACGCGTTCGCGATGCCGTGGCTCAATGCCAATGCCGTTGTCCTCAACAATAATCTTCACCGTGCCCGCACCGGAGGATTGCGCGCAGAAGCGGATTTTCGGAGTCACGCCGGGCTCGACAAATTTGAGCGCGTTGTTCAATAGATTTGCGAACACCTGAACCAAAGTGCTTTCGTGCGCCACGACATTGAGCAGCGGCGATACGACTTCGATGTGCGCCTGTTTCTCGTGAATGGCCTGCGCGTTTTGCCTCACGGCGTTTTCCCATGCGGATTGAAGGTTCACAGATTTCCGCGGCAGTTCGAGGCGTGAGACGCGGCCATACGCCAGCAGATCCCGCACAAGCGTGTCCATGGAACCCGCGGCGCGCACGATGCGACGACAATAATCGACCGCAGTCTCGTCCAGTTTCACTCCATACTCGGTCATCAGCAAACTCGCAAAACCCTGCATGGCGCGGAGCGGCGCGCGGAGATCATGAGCGATGGTATAAACGAGTTCTTCGAGCTGCGCGTTCGTCTGGCGCAGTTCAATCGTGCGGGAACGCACTTCATCCGCGAGGTTTTCCCGCGAACGCTTGAGCTCTTCGTTCACCTCCGCAATCTTTCGATTGGCCTGCCGCAGCGCGGCTTCAGCGCGTTTCTTCTCGGAAATGTCGCGCGCAATTTTCGAAGCGCCAATGACCCGGCCGTCCGCATCCTTGATCGGCGAAACCGTCAGAGAAATATCGAGCAGCACTCCATCCTTTCGCCGCCGGACGGTTTCATAATGTTCAACGCGCTCGCCTCTGCGGATCCGTTCCAGAATGCCCGGTTCTTCGTTGAAGCGCTCCGGCGGCATCAGAATTGTCACCGGCTGGCCTATGACTTCATCAGCGGTGTAACCGAAAATTCGCGCTGCTCCGCTGTTCCAACTGGTGATAATACCATTCAAATCCTTGCTTAAGATTGCGTCGTCCGAGGAGTCCACGATTGCGGCCAGCCAGCGCGAAGCGTCTCCCGGTTTGCGGTTTCCGGGAATAGATCGGTCAAGTTCAGCGGCTTCGGTTTTCATTTCGGCTCAGTGGAGACTCCCGTTGCGAGGCGCAGACGAAAGAGGTGGTGGACTTCAGCAGGATGCATTCAGAATGGATTGTGGAGCTACCCGCGTTCAACCCATAGGTAGGTAATAACCCCATCGAATTCCAACACCCACGCGAGAACAACCCATTTCCCTGATCGATTCATTCGCGGCGAAGCATTCAATTCAAAGTCATTGCGCGACCCTCAACCGAACGCACATGAGCGCGCATTTCCCGTTTCCGATTTCTGATTGAAATGCCGTCTGCCTGACGCCAAGCTGTCACCATGCAATCAGTTTTTAGCGGACCAGTTTTTGTCGTGCGGGACAATATCGACACGGATCAGATCATTCCGGCGCAGTATCTGAATCTCGTTCCGACGATTGCCGAGGAATATGAAAAGCTCGGCTCGTATGCTTTGTGCGGTTTGCCGGAATCTCTTTATCCGATCCGCTTCGTCAAAGAAGGACAATTGGATTCCGATTATCCAATCGTCGTCGCGGGACGGAATTTCGGCTGCGGCAGTTCCCGTGAACACGCGCCGATCGCGATGGGATCCGCGGGCAGCAAAGTGGTTCTGGCGGAAAGCTTCGCGCGCATTTTCTTCCGCAACTGCGTTTCCACCGGTGAACTTTATCCCTGTGAAATGACCGAACGCCTGTGCGACGTGCTGAAAACCGGCGACGTCGTTACGGTTGATCTCGATGCCGCGACGGTCACCGTGAAGGAAACCGGGAAAGTTTATCACTTCAAACCCCTCGGCGATGTGCGGCCGGTGGTTGATGCCGGTGGCCTTTTCAATTACGCACGCAAAACCGGAATGATCGCGAAGTAATTCGCCTCGCGGCGGACGTTCATTTCGTCATTGAATGAATCTTCTCCCCTGCCCTCGCCATCTGAAGCGCGGGCGGGGGTTTTTCGTTTTGCCGAAACCAGCGCGCCTGATTTTGGTCGCGAGGTCTATAGCCGAAAAGAGATCCCTCACCCGGCCTTCGGCCACCCTCGCCCATCGGATGGGAGAGGGACGGGGTGAGAATTCTCCGAAACAAATCTTTTCGCGCATTGAACCCATAAACCAGCCAGCGCCTCCTCTCCCGCCCTTCGGGCACCCTCTCCTCCATTCGGAATGGAGGAGAGGGATGGGGAGAGGAGGCGCCAGGGTTCATGGGGAGGGTTCTTCGGCAGCTAAAAACGCTCTCACGAAATCAGATTTCCGCGCCGTTGCCAAACGCCTGCAAGACTTCGGAATCGAACTCGTTCTTCAAAGTTCCGCGTCAGCAAACAACGTCGCGATACGCGCCGTTCAATCCAACTCCGCACCGCCTCAGCCGGAGAGCTACACGCTGACGATTGAAAAACGCGGCATTGAAATTCATTTCCGCGATCTCGCTGGATGGCGCGCGGCAGTGGCGACCTTGCGGCAGTTGCTCCGCGAATACGGACGCGAACTGCCTTGCATGGAAATCCGTGACTGGCCGGATTTTCCGCGTCGCGGCGTGATGCTCGACATCTCGCGCGGTCGCGTTCCAAAGGTTGAAACGTTGCTGCAACTTGTCGATCACCTGGCGGATTTCAAGATCAATGAATTTCAACTCTACACCGAACACACGTTTGCATATCGCCAGCATAAGGCCGTCTGGCAACCTTGGAGCGCGCTCACCGCAAGTGAGATTCGCAGACTGGACCAGCGTTGCCGCGAACTCGGAATCGATCTCGTGCCGAACCAGAATTCGTTCGGCCATCTTCGCGAATTTCTGGCTGATCCGAAATTGAAACGGCTCGCGGAAGTTTCGGAACCTTATGAAAGCGTGGATGGTTCGTTCCTTCGATATCCGTCCACACTCGCGCCAAATCATCCTGGAACGCTTCCATTTTTGCGGAACCTTTACGATGAACTGTTGCCGAATTTTCGCAGTGCGTTTTTCAATGTGGGTGGCGATGAAACCTGGGATCTCGGCCGCGGCCAAAGTAAATCGCTTTGCGACCGCCTGGGCAAAGGCCGCGTTTATCTGGATTTTCTAAAACGAATTCACCACGAAGTTTCCACGCGCGGACGAACGATGATGTTCTGGGGCGACATCATTTTGAATCATCCCGGGTTGATCCGTGATTTGCCGAAAAATGTCATCGCGTTGAACTGGGGTTATGAAGCCGATCATCCGTTCAATCGTGAAGCCGCGCAGTTTCGGAAGGCGGGAATTCCGTTTTACGTCTGCCCGGGAACCTCGACCTGGATGACTTTGATCGGCCGGCATGACAACGCACTTCCAAATCTTCGCACAGCCGCCATCGCGGGACGCAAGCACGGCGCGATTGGTTATCTGATCACCGATTGGGGTGACGGCGGACATCCGCAGCCACTGGCCGTGAGTTATCTGCCTTTTGTTGCCGGAGCCGCACTGGCGTGGTGCGCATCGAGCTTCGATGACAAAAAACTGGAACCCGTTCTCAGCCGCGACATATTCAATGATTCTTCGGGAAAAATAGCCAAAGCCGCGCAGGCACTTGGCGTCGCGCATCGCAAGCTGGGATACTTTGAACCCAACGCCACACCGCTGGGCGCTGCCGTCGCCGCGCCACCTCCGGACCAACGTGAATTGTTCTGTCGCAACGGCCTGAAATATCACGCCTGGATTTCCGGAAAAAAAATCAAAGCCGCGATGCGCGAAATCGAGAAGCAACGTTCTCGTTTGAATCAAGCGTGTCCCAAAACTCCCGGTGGAAAAGTGCTGCAACAGGAATTGGATCTGGCCGCGCGCATGGCTTTTGAATCCGGTAGATTCATGCTCTGGCAACAGTCCGTTGCGAACGGCGACAACATCCAATCGCGCCGACTGGCCACGGCGGGATTGCGTGAATTGCGTGGGATCGAAAAGGATTTCAATCGCTATTGGCCGACGCGCAACAAGGGTTCCACAAAAAAATGTTCCGCGTTTTTAAACTGGCGGCAGAATGATTATCGACGGGCGACTTTCTGACCTGCGAATCTTCCGTGCGTAGTAGGTGATTACCCCACCGGCTTTGGGCCGTTTCTCTGATAACGTTTCGGAAGATTGTCAACTGTCTCCGTTAAATCTGCAAAATGCGCAACTACGCCAAATCATCTCTGGTCGGGGCTGACGCAGTCTTTTCTCTCCACTCCAAATGAACTCCGGCACCACTTTAACGCCTCGGTCGAATATCAGAGAGGACAAATTCGATTCCGCTCCGCCCGCTCATTGGAGCGAGATGGGTGAAGTCGAACACTTTGTCCAGTTTTATGAAGACGACGCTTTTCTGTTCGATTCAGTCGGCGAATTTATCGGTTCCGGCCTCGGCGGCGGACATGGCGCTTTGGTCCTGGCGACCGCGGCCCATATTGAAGTCCTGGAAGAACGTTTGCAGAAGCAGGGCATTGATGTCGCGGCGGTGAAAGCTTCCGGACAACTGGTTCTGATCGAGGCCGCTACCGCACTTGCAGAATTCATGGTGAACGATCTGCCGGATCCGAAACGTTTTCGAACGGTGATCGGCGAGAAGGTTGAAAAACTTTCCGCGAATGGGCGCAGCCTCCGCGCCTTCGGTGAAATGGTCGCGCTGCTCTGGGAAGAGGGAAATCGGGAGGGCGCACTGCAATTGGAGCAACTCTGGAATGAAATGGCGACGTCTCACTCGTTCGCGCTTTTCTGCGCGTACCCGATGCGCTGTTTTCAAACGGAGGCCCAGAGCGAATCTTTCTTTCACATTTGCCAGCAGCATACGCGCGTGATTCCGTCGGAAAGTTACGCCGCCAAATCAAACGATGACGAACGCCTGCGCGCGATCGCCTTGCTGCAACAGAAAGCCGCGGCGCTCGAAAACGAAATCGCCGAACGCAAACGCGTTGAAGAAGAATTGCGCCGCACCAATGAGGAACTGACGGCATTTTTCGAAAACGCCACGATCGGCCTGCATTGGGTGAGGGAAGACGGCACCATCAAATGGGCGAACAAAGCCGAATACGAACTGCTGGGCTACACGAAAGAGGAATACCTGGGCCGCTCCATTCGGGATGTCCACGTCGATGAACCTGCAATTGGAGATATTCTCAACCGATTGAGCTGCGGCGAGACCTTGAAAGATTACGAAGCGCGCCTGCGCTGCAAAGACGGCTCGGTCAAACATGTGTTGATCAATTCCAATGTGCTTTGGGACGGCGACCGTTTCATTCATACGCAATGTTTCACGCGCGACATCACGGAACAGAAAAAAGCCGAGCAGGAATTGCGTGAAGCCAAAGACAAGCTCACACTCGCGAACGAAGAACTGGAACGCCGCGTTGCGGAACGCACGGCCCGGCTCGAAGAAACCGTCGCGGAACTGGAAGCCTTTTCCTACAGCCTCTCGCACGACATGCGTTCGCCGCTGCGCGCCATGCACGCGCATGCCTCCGCTCTGATCGAGGATTGCCACGCTAAACTTTCGGATTCGGAAATCGGGTCGTTGGAACGAATCCGCCGCGCGTCCAGCCGGTTGGATGCTCTGATCCGCGATGTGCTCGCCTACAGCAAAGTCTCGCAAGGCCAGATTCATCTGCAACCAATTGACCTGAGCACGCTGGTTGACGATGTGATCCTGGAACAGTTTCACGATTCCCGAGCTCACATCAGTATCGAACGGCCATTGCTTCCGGTCTCCGGCCATGAATCCTACGTGACGCAATGTATTACCAACCTGCTGGGCAACGCGCTTAAATTCGTGGCCCGTGGCGCGGTTCCGCAGGTGCAGGTGCGAACGAAATTGATTGGAAACGAAGTCCGTGTCGAAGTGCAGGACCACGGAATTGGAATCCGCCCGGAGCATCGGGAGCGAATTTTCCAACTGTTTGGCCGTGTCTATTCGGAGAAAGATTATGAAGGCACGGGCATTGGCTTATGCATTGTCCGCAAAGCAATCCTCCGCATGGGTGGCGAAATCGGGTTTACGTCTGAGCCAGGCAAGGGCACGCTGTTTTGGTTTTCACTTCCGGCCGCATAACACTGCGTGGGCGCGTTTCGTCTCCACGTTGTTTTCAGAAACTCCGCTGCTTGCGGTCAAAAGGCTTGGTTCTCACAGCCGGTTTTGGCCGTTCACAAAATACAACATCGCGGCAAAGGCGACGGCGATGAACATCCCCAGCAGAATTCCAAGCATCAGGAAGCGCATGTGACGCCGCCGCTGTCCCGGCGTCCATCTCGGGAAGAGAAATTTTTCAATGAGACGTCGAAGTGACCTCATAATCCAGTGTGCGCCCAACTTGTTCTCGTTCTTGGCTCTGCGCAAATATTTTCTTGTTTCAATTCGGCAGCGCAGCCCAATCTGAAAACAAAAACGCCCCGCACACTGAGTGCGGAGCGTTTTGCCAACGGAAGATTTTCTCAGGCAAGCTTGCGGCGAATCAACGCCAGACCCGTCATTCCCATGGTCAGCAAACCTAACGTCATTCCCGAATCCGGCACGCTCGTGTACTTGCCGTTCAACGAATCGTTGCCGCATTCCATCGTTGTGTGGACATAGAAATCCGACAGCACTTCCGGCGGTAGATCCGCGAGCGACAGGCTGATCATGTTGTGCTGATTCGCGTAACTCGGATTCATCACGGTCAAACCAAAACCATCCGGATTCGCGAGGCCAGTGAGGTAATCGAATGAGCCGGTCGCGATCGGATTGCTGGAGGATGTGACCGTCCAGGGCGATGACGCCGGAATATCCGTCGGCAGGACAATCGAGAAACTGTTATAGAGCGAATACGTGTTGTTGTTGAAATTCAAAACGTAGGCGTAACTCCAGTCATTCGCGCCCGGAAGACTGCTGCCGGTCCCGACAAAAATAGCGCCGGCCCGATACGTCTTGCCATTGGCCGTCGCACCGGTTGCAAAATTATAAGTGCCGATCACATCCAGCTTTTTGGTCGATGCGGTGTAGCCGAACGCTTCCAGATCCCACGCATCCGATTTGATCGTGCCGGGTTCCGTGTCATTGTCTTCTCCACCGATTCCCGAACCGACATAACCCGAAGCCGTCTGGCCGTCGTAAATAGTCACGTTGACCGGCGACGCCATCATGCTTGCCGCACACATCAGACTTCCCGCAATCACCAATTGTATTTTCATGCATTGGTTTATTGCAGCCGCTGTGCCATGAAATCAAAACTGTAAAAACATGCGAATTTGCCAGCAATTTCGCGGATTTTCAGAATGCCGAAATGCGTCGTCGTGAGGATTCCCGACACAGGATTTCCCCGGGTCAAAAAGTTCGCTCAGGGAAAACTACGGAACATCCTGGCTCAGCTCCCGAGCATTTCCGCAAATCATCGCTTTCACGAACTTCGAAATCTTCAGGAGAAATCCGGACGCACGGTGATCTGTAAGCAAGCCCGACAAAAAGCGTGAACAAACTTTCGGGGTGTCCCGCTTCAAACGATGGAATCGGAGCGCGAAGCATTGCTCCGCGATTCTATGATTACCGGTTTCGAATTGAGCAATTCTGCGCTCCGTTCTTAAGGCGCGGCTTCGACGCGGAAGAACTGCGCGTCACTTTCAATCCCGGGTGAATTCGTGAAGGTTGTCCCGGCGCTCGTCGCGCGAATCCAATCCGACAGCGGCGTCCAATGAATCAAATCTGCGCTGCGGATTACGCGATAGCCGCGCCCAATGGCTGATGGCCAGGAAAGATGAACCGATCCTTCCGACATTGACGCTGTAATATGAAATGATTTCCCTGGATCATTCGGATTCGTTCCCGCGACGAATTCCGCCCAATCACTCACGCCGTCGCCGTCTGTGTCGGTCGTTTGATTGCGATCCGGATCCAGCGCACCGAACATTGCCAACTCCCATTCGTCCGGCAGACCATTTGTGTTTGAATCAGCGAATGTGTAATTGCCCTGAAATTTCACCGTGCCGCCGGGCGCGAGTGTGTTCGTCTGCGGCGCGGGTGTTTGATAATATTGCACGTCGCCAAACTCCAAAGTGTATTGGCCGGGCGGCGCGTTCGTGATCATTGTGTAAACGCCACTGCCAGTCCGACCAGCCGGTCCGGACAACGCAAAGTTCGCCTGCCAAAGATTGTTGGTAATCTCAATCGTGCCGGATTGAACGTTGTTGACCGTGATCGAAACGTCATCCACGAGCCAGCCCGGTCGCGCTGAATCTTCGCCGGAAAACAGGAAGTAATAATACACGATGTAAACCACCTGGCCCATATACGGCGTTAAATCCAACTCCACCGGCTCCCATCCATCCGACGCGGTTTCAGCGGGAAGTTGCCAGAGCAACTGAGATGGCTCGGCGACGTTGGTAATGATTTCCACGGTGGCGAGTTCGATTGTGAGATCGCCTTCGGAAACCAGATTGTAATTGTGCCAGAACTTCAGCGTGGCGTGATTGCCACCGGTCAGCAGCACGCCCGGACTCACGAGAAAACTTTCTTCCAGGCCGAGTGAACCGCCGCCGAGATTGCTACCCCAACAGTTCACCGGCGAATGCGCGGTTTCGCCGTTTCCTGGAATGCCCCGCGTCCATTCCGCTTCCGTGCCTTCTGAACTGAACACCGACCACTCCGCGCTGGGCGTTTCCAGATCGTCCGACCATGGCGGCAGTTTCGGCTGCAGGGTCGTGAACGTGTAGAACGAGCCGTGGTTGTCATCGACGGCGGAATTTCCTGCGCGATCGCGGCTGACCACGCGGACGTAATAAGTTTGATTTGGTTTCAATCCGTTCAAACCAACTTCGTGCAATGTGGTGCGCAACGGATCATACGCGGTGTAGTTCACCGGAAAACTCGGCGACTCGCTGTATTGAACGAGCGAATCGGATTCCTCGGATGTTTCCCAACTCACCACCGCTTCGAGATAACCGGCATCAATGGACACGTCAGAAATCACCGGTGCATTGGTTTCAATTGTCGCCGTCGCAGTGAGCGTTTTTCCCGCAGACGCATCCACGTAAGTCGCGACGATGGTATCATCCGCCGCAACCACCAACGTGCCGAGCGCGCCGGTGTTCGTGGGCACCAGCAAAAAACTGCCGCGAAATAATCCGAGACGAACCGTTTCGTTCAACGTCACGAGAATGTCATTTGTCTGGCGCGGACTGTGAACGTGAATCGTGGTCACACCTGCGCCCTGCAAATCCGGATCTTCCACTTCCGCGACGACGGCGCCAGGAACGGAATAAACATCGCTGTCCAATGTCAGCGTGCTGCTGCCCGGCGTCGGCGCGAGAAAGTTCAACACGTTTTGCAGCAGACCGGCGCGATTGTTTTCCACACCGGAGTCGAGCGGAACGGCATCAAGCGGAAAGGACAGGAACACCACGCGCCCCGCCAAATCAACGCCGGTTTTGGGCGAACGAATGCCGACGATCTGGTCGTCACTTTGAATCGCCGCGGTCGCATTCACATTCGGCAAAATCCAATCAGACGGATCGGGAATTCCCAGGAACGTCAGCATTTCTTCGTACGGCGCATAATCCAAAACCGTGTCAATGCCCACACCCACAGGATCGCCGGGTGCGCCGTTGATTTCCGTCACCGGCTGATCTTCCGTGTAGGATTGCAATTGCAGAACGTTTGTATTGAAGCTCGCCAATCCCGCATCGGAAAAGCGTGTCGGCGCTTCCATTGAAGCAATCAACAACGATCCGCCGCCATGAACGTAATCCGCCACATTTTGCGCCAGCGTCGGCGAGGGCGATTCGAGATCTGACATCCGCCAGATCACGCAGCGATAGGATCGCAATTGCGCAAGGCTCGGCTCCGCGCCGGTCGTGGCGTCGAACGCATCATACGTCGCGCCAATCGCATTCAACGCATCGGTGTAACCGCTGAGCGGTGGCGGGTCGAAAATAAATTCGGCGTACGAATCGATCAGCAGAATCGCCGGCGGCTGAACATTTGTGATCGCGAAATACAAACCATGATTGTCATTGGTGGCGCGATTGCCCGCTGCGTCTTCGGAGATCACGAAAAATTTCTGAACCGAATTCGGCGCTAATCCGGGCAGCGTCAATTCGTGTTCGGTCTCCAAAGCGAAATTCGTGACGCTTTGATTCGGCGCGTTCGTTCCGTAAACCACAATTGAGTTCGCCGGTTCATCCGTGTTCCAAAAAATGGTGATCGCGCCGAACCGATTCGTTCCGCTCACATCTGAAATCACCGGCGGCAATAAATCTGCCGCGGCGGTAAACACGCGATGCCCGTTTGGCGAGGCGTCGTTGTAAACCGCTTCAATGCTGTCACCATGGCTGACCTGAAGTTTGCCATCGGCAAGCGCCGGTCCGGTCGCGGTCATCACTGCGCCGGTGAACGTTCCACTCGAACTGCTGGCTGACAGCACAACCGTTTCGCCGTTGAATTCTGTTGTGCTTCGCAAAAGCACATTTGCACTTCCCTGCCCGGCCAGATCGTAATCGACCAGCGCCAGCTTGATCTCATCCGGCGCGCGATAGACGGGACGATTGAACGTGACGATCCCCGCGCCCGCCGCGCCTTCGCTCGCGGAAATCACCAGTCCAAAATCCTGATCAACTGCCGCGGTATCAATCCGCGCATCTTCCACGACGCGAGTTCCGTGAATGCGAATGATGTATTCGCCCGGAACCGGCGCGAACAAATGCACGGCTTCAACATTGTTGATGGCATCGGTGGAAGCGGTATTGGGTTGCGATTCGCCATCAACGAATTGGTTCCCACGATAAACGTGGCCGTCGGGCGAAAGCACTTCGAGATCGAGATCGTTCACCAGCGCGATGACCGCCGCGGGATTTCCCGGAACATCGGTGTAAGCCAGAGTGATTTTCAAAGGCTGATTCGCACTTCCAACGAGCACACGCTTTTCATAAACCTCGCCGTTGGTCAGCAATTCAGATTGATCGACAAATTCATAATCGATGTTGGCCGCGACGAGCGCCGGCAGATTCACGCGGCCCCAACCTTCATCCATGTTCGGAATCGCCGCCGTGCCGGAAGCGTCGTCCATGTCCGTGGCGGAATTGATCAATGCCGCTTTCACGAGCGCCGGTGAAGGCGTCGCGCCGCCGTGATGCGAACGATAGAATTGCACGAACACCGCCGCTGCGCCCGCAACGTGCGGACCGGCCTGACTGGTTCCGCCTTGATAAAGATAATTATCCGAGATCGGCCACCACGCGTAATCGTCGTTCGCGTAAATGGATCGCAGCGACGCAATCCAGCTTCCCGGCGCGACGACATCCGGTTTGATGCGTCCATCTTCACACGGTCCGCGGCTGGAAAAATCCGCCATCGAATCCGGGCCATCGGCGTAGATTGGAAATTCTTCGAACGGAAGATTGAGCCGGTCGCTGTTGGCCGCGCCGGTCGCGATCACGTTTTTCGCCACGGCCGGACTGCCGATCGTGCGGTAATTGGGGCCCGCATTTCCGGCGGAGAATTCCAGAATGTAAGGCTGATCTCCGAGCGCCAGCGCATCGGCATCGCGCACGAGTCCGTCAAATTCCATCGCGCTCAGATCGTAACGGCCCTGCGTGTCATCGCCCCAACTGTTGGAACCGATATCCGCGCCCGCGCGTTTCGCATCGCGAGTAAGTCGCTCAAAACTCGGGGGCGCTTCGTAATTTCCAACCGCGTCAAAAATGCGTTGTCCGATCAGGCTGGCGCCCGGAGCCACGCCAAGGCCGTAAAGAAATCCGTTCTCATCCGTTTCGCCCACGGCGCCGTTGCCCGCGATGATCCCCGCGCAATGCGTTCCATGACTGTGTTCGTCCGCGGCGTCTTCCAGATTGCCATAGTAAAACAGCGCCGAAACGCGGCCTTGAATATCCGGGTGCATGAAGTTCGTGTCGCCGCTGTCCAGACCGCTGTCCGCTACCGAAACGGTTACGCCCGAACCGTCGTAGCCGAGTGATTGCGTCAGGAGCGTGTTTGGCCCGCCGTCACCGGCGACAATTTTGGATGAAACTTCGTCGAACATTTGCATCGGATGCAACGGCTCGATCCACAGGACGGCATCGGAATTCGCGAGAGTATCGATTTGCGTGGAAGTGATTTTCCCGCGCAGCACATGGCCGAAGCGATGATTGGATTCTTCGACAGCGCCTGCGAATGAACGCTTGGCCTGTGTGCTTTCTGCTGCGGTTGCGCGTGGCGACAACCAGACCGCGACATCCAGCGAAGATTGAACACCCTTCGCGCCCCGCGAAATCAGATCGCGCTGGATTTTATGTTCCGGCCGATACGATCCAATCCAACGAACGAAATTAAGTTGGCCGAGTTCGTTGAGATTGGCGTTGGAAACTTTCGCGATGAATGCATCGTCGGGCACATAGCGCAGCAGATTCACGCCGCGCGCTTCCAACTGCGCACGCCAATCGCTTTTAACCGCGCCGCTGAACTGGATCAGGAACAAACCGGAAACCGGTTGGGCAGTTTGTTTTGCGAGCGGACGTTGGGCGGCGGTCGAGGAGATTTGCGGAGTGATGATTTCGTTGTGCAGGCGGATGGATTTGTCGGGAGCGGCGGCCGTTGCCAGGGTCAGCAAACTGAGAACCAGACCGAAACAAATCCCGCGTCCGATAAATGACGGCGGATTCACAGATCAACCGTAGCCGATGCTGGAAATGAAAACAAGCGACCGCCCCGCTCATTCTTGTTGATTGGTTCGCCGCAACGACCGGAGCGCGGACTTCAGTCCGCGCGATTGCCTTCCCAACGGGAACACGCGGACTGAAGTCCGCGCTCCAATCCCTTTACGGTTTGATCACACCCGATTCGCGATGACTCTCGAGAAATCGTTTTAGATGCGGGCGCATCTGCTGGATAACGGCCTGAAAAATCAATAGCTGTCCGCCGAAACAAACGATGCCTATGACAGACCACGAAATGATTGCACTGACTTCGTCCGCAGACATACACAAGAATAAAGGGAACGCTCGTCCCGGTAGTGATGGTCACAAACAGGGCAAGCCACACTTGCCAATGCTGAAACGCTTTCCAGAAACACGCGCACCAGGCTGACAGCCGGATGTCTTTCGGCAGGCCGGAAAGCTCCGGGATCGATTTTATTGTCAGGTAAATCTTCACGAACAAGCGCGTTTAAGATTGAACATCCCGCTCAGGCGCAACTTGACACTCGCACCAAACAACAGATTGAACTTTCGAACATGAGGTTCTCCCGATTTGGTGGACACCGGGGGTGGGTGTCCACGAAATCGGGGGAACCTCACTCCTGATAACCCATGAACAAAATGACAGCTCCGAATAACCCGAAGGCAAGAATGCGAAAAAATTTTCGGCGACGTGTCACAAGCGCAATTCAGTAAAGAGATATTCTCATGGGCGTCTCCAATGCAATTGTCGCAAGCAGTTTCCCTCAACCATCTGTCCGCGACGCGGCACTGACAGCTTCAATGCTCCCGGTAAATGGCTTCAACATTATTCCCGTCCGGATCGAGCAGATAAGCGCCATACACACCGACACCGCAAATGTCCGGAGCGCCGTTGTCTCTCCCGCCGTTTTCCAGGCCAATCCGGTAAAACTCTTCGACCGCAGATTTCGACGGAGCTTTGAAGGCCAGATGCATCGGGCGGCGCTCGGAAACGTTTACAGGCGTGCCGTGATAATTTCCTCCCGCGGGACCGATCCAAAGAAACGGCGGCCATTCTTCCGAACTCATCACGATGGAACCCCATTTCCGCTGACGTTCTCTCACGAGAATTCCCAGTGGCGCGAGCGCCCTTTCAAAAAACCGAAAGCTGCGTTCGGTGTCCGACACAAAGATTCCGATATGGTCAAACATGATATTATTTTCGAGTTTCTGTTGCTACGTGTTCACGGCGTTGACGAACTGTCCATTTCCATCGTTACTGTTCGGCTCCGTGTTTTCTGGCTTCCTCCGCCGCCCGGGCCACCGTGCTGGAAATGTTTCCCAATACACCGGAAAATCGCGCAGCTTCCTTTGCAGCTATGTGACCTTCGGCATTCCTGCCGGCGCGAAATTGTTGCAATGCAATTTCCGCCGAGGAATCAGCAGCAGCACCCAACCAGTAATGAAGTTGTGTCGTGCAGAACGCCAAATGTCTCTGTTCCGCCGCAATGGCGTCAGGCGATTCCGCATCACGAAGAAATAAAGCGCGGAAGCCGAGCGCTTGTTGGATGTTCCAGATTACGTCCTCGGGATTGACCTGGTGATCTGACAAATATTGATCGATCAGAGCAACTGCCTCACAGGTTTCGCCACTTTGATGGCATTTAAGACAATGAAGAATTAAATCCCGGAAGCTCTGGAATTGGGAACTCATGCTGTTTTATAACGTAATGCTTGGCTCGCGAGTGAAAAGACTTTGTTTGGAGGAAGTGCAAGCCCTGCGGCTTAATTTTGAATTCGGGAGAATGCGCTTTCGTTTGTGTGATTTCAAAATTCCGAATGGTCAGCTTGCAAGTCGCCGCCCGGTCGCTAACGTCTGCTCATGGCAATCTTCTTTTCGGGACGACGCTCGCTTTTCTTCACGATGCTCTTCGTGATTTCAATGTCGATGACGGCGTCGGGCAAAGATCTGACTTTCACTTTTTCGGAATCGGAAATGGATGAAACTGCCGCGCGGGAAGGCGGCTTCTGGATCAACGCACTGAATGCCGATAGCCGTAACGCCACCTGGGTTCCGCCCAGCGAAATTCAATGCCAGCTCGTCTCGTCGCAAAAAGTCGCGCACGTCACTGCGCTGCTCCGCAACAGCGCGGTCGAACCCATCACCATCGCACCCGGCAGTTTCGCCCGGCGCGAATACACTTTTCGAATTCCGCAAAACTGGTCAGGCGAAGTCATGCTTGAAGCGCAGGAGTTCGGCGCTGTGCGATTGGTTTTCAATGTTCCATCCGTTTCTCCAAACACCTCGATTGCATCCGCGGCGCCGGAAAAGCGCGGCATGGTTTACTTCCTGAAAGGCCGACGGCATTCGGCCGAAGCGGGGCAATACGATCCGGACACCTTTTTCAAACAGCACATTTTCGGTTACGACCCGTTTTACTTCATCGCGGGAACGGAATCGCCGAACGCGAAATTTCAGATCAGCTTCAAGTATCGCCTGCTGAATGATCGCGGCTGGCTCGCGCAGAAAGCGCCGTGGATGCTGGGCCTTCATCTCGCGTATTCGCAGACTTCGCTGTGGGACTGGAATGCGGATTCCGCGCCGTTCTTTGATTCCAGTTATCGTCCGGAACTGCTGTATTCCTGGGATCGCGTTCTGGGCGGCGGGCCGACGAACTGGTTCCGGCTCGATCTGCAAGGCGGTTTGCAGCATGAGTCGAACGGCAAATCCGGATCCGATTCGCGGAGCATGAACATGGTTTATTTTCGTCCGCGTCTGACCTTCGGCAAAGACAGCGGCCCGCAACTGACGTTGACGCCACGGGCGTGGGTTTACGTCGGCGATCTGAGCGACAATTCGGACATTGAAGATTATCGCGGCTTCGCGGATTTGCGCGCGGCGTTCGGATGGAAACGCGGATTGCAGATTTCCGCGCTGGGAAGAATCGGTCAGCGATTGAGCCAGGGCAGTGTCACGATTGATGCAACCTATCCGCTGATGCAGCCGCCGGATGGAAGCTTCAGTCTTTATCTGCACGCGCAATATTTCACCGGTTACGGCGAAAGCCTGCTGGGCTATCGCGATCGCACAGATATTTTCCGGGTGGGAATTGCGCTGTATCGGTGACTTTTTCAACTGCACGCTCGTTGAACTCCAACGAACAACGAACGCTGAACGTTTCGCAAAACAACAACCGGAAATTACAACTCAGTTCGCCCCATCTGTAGGGGCGCACACTTTTCCGGCGGGCGCGGAACAGCGCGCCCGGGTTGCCGCGGCGCGGCAACCGCTACCAATAAGCGAACGCCGAGCGTTTTGATCCCCGCTGGCACTGGCGCGGAAGGTTTATTCCCTGGCATAAACCCCCGTCAAACTGAGCTTTATTTTGATTCTCCTGCGATGGCTTTTCCCTGCCCTTTTTCCTCGGAAATCTTTTGTCAGCCTAACACCGACAGGATAAAGAGCCGGGTTCCGATTTTTGATTTTTTCGCGTGCTGCCAGTGTGTGCGCGTTATGCGGAAAAGAATAACGACTGTAGTTAGAATATTAATGTCGCTGGCCAGCCTGGCCGGCTGTCCGGCTCTCGCAGCCGATACGATTTGGTTCGACGATGCTTTGCCTGCCGGTGCCGTGAGTGGTGCTGAAGGTGGTGATTCCTGGAATTGGGTTAGCAGCAATCCTGCACCTTTCTCCGGAAGCACGGCTCATCAATCCAGTATTGGAAATACCTTTCACCAACATTACTTCGACTGGGCCTATTCCAGCGCCCTGACCGTCAACGCGGGCGAAGTTCTGGTTGCTTATGTTTATATCGATCCCAACAACGTGCCTGCTGAAATCATGTTGCAATGGAACGACGGTTCCTGGGAACACCGCGCGTATTGGGGCGCCAACACTTTGAACTACGGCACCGACGGCTCCGCCAGCCAGTTTCATGCGGGACCGTTGCCGGCGGCCGGACAATGGACGCGCCTCGAAGTTCCGGCCCGCAGCGTTGGGCTCGAAGGCAGCTCAATCAAGGGAATGAGCTTCACGGTGTCAAATGGCCGCGCAACCTGGGACGCCATCGGCAAAGCGTCATCAGCTTCGACCGGCACGAATCCGAATCCCAATCCCACACCCGATCCGACTCCGACCGATCCCGGCTCCGGCACGAACACCAACACGCCTTCCAATCCAATTCCGGAAACCCCGGTCGGCGATACGAACAGTGGCTCAAGCGTGATCTCGAACAGCGCAACCAACGCGCTGCTGCCCGGCACCAGCATCGTGGACAATCTGTTGCTCCAGATGCCGAAGCCCGGCGATTACGGTGTGCATGTGCTCACGCCGACTTTGGTGGAATTGAAGTATATCAACACGGTGGACAAAGGCTCATCCACGGTTCCCAGCTGGAATCTTGTGGACAGCGCGCTTTCGTTTCTCGCTCCGGCGCTGAGTCAGTTCTCTGTTTCAGTGAACGGACAGAACGTCGGCATCACGGCGGTTGGATTCAAACGCCGTCCGCTTTATGCGCCGCTCGTGAACTACGATCTGCGCGTCGAGAACTCCCTTTATCTGCAACTCAGCACGCCCGTTTCCGACGGCCAGACGATCGTGGTGAAAAACCCGAACGGCTCGATCTGGAATGACGACAACGTGCAATACACCGCCACCGTGGATCCGCTGCGCTACAGCCCGGCGATTCATGTGAACCAGGAAGGTTATATGCCGAATTTTTCGAAGAAGGCCATGGTCGGTTATTACATCGGCAGCCTCGGCGAATTGAACGTGGCGTCCTCGGGCGGCTTCAAGCTCGTCGATGCGAAAACCGGCGCGACGGTTTACAACGGCACGCTCACGCAGCGCGCGGACGTGGGTTATCTCTACACGCCGACGCCTTACCAGAAAGTTTATGAAGCGGATTTCAGCGCCTTCAACACGCCCGGCGAATACAAACTCGTGGTTCCCGGAATGGGCGCATCGCTGCCGTTCAATATCACGGATGGCATTGCCATGGATTTCGCCCGCACCTACGCGCTGGGCCTGTATCATCAACGCTGCGGCACGGATAATGAACTTCCGTTCACGCGCCACACGCACGACGCGTGTCATACCGCGCCCGCCGCCGTGCCGTCCTCGGCTTCGGCATTTCCTTACACCTGGTCGAAGATCGCGGAATATGCGATGCAGTTGAACGCTGACAATCCGGTGCAAACCGCGCCGAAACTGACCAGCCCTTCCGCGCAGTTGTTCCCGTTCGTGAAACAGGGAAACATCGATGTCTCCGGCGGTCATCATGATGCCGGCGATTACAGCAAATACACTTTGAACAGCGTCGCGCTGATTCATTATCTGACCTTCGCCGTAGATTCGTTCCAGGGCGTGGCCGCGCTCGACAATCTGGGAATTCCGGAAAGCGGCGACGGCATCAGCGACGTTTTGCAGGAAGCGAAATGGGAAGCGGATTTCCTGGCGAAAATGCAGGACACCGATGGCGGATTCTATTTCCTCGTTTATCCGCAGCAGCGCGAATACGAAGGCAACGTCACGCCGGACAAAGGCGATCCGCAACTCGTCTGGCCGAAAACCTCCACCGCGACCGCGTCGTCCGTAGCCGCTTTGGCTGAAATCGGATCCTCCCCGGCATTCAAACGCGCTTATCCGCAGGAAGCTGCAATGTATCTTCAGAAAGCGCAGCTCGGCTGGAAGTTCCTCATGGACGCCATGGCGAAGTACGGCGAGAACGGCATCTACCAGAAGATCACGCATTACGGCGATGACTTCGGTGATCGCGATGAACTCGCGTGGGCCGCAGCCTCGTTGTTCGCTGCCACCGGTGACGCGCAATATCACGACAAGTTGATGCAATGGTTCCCTGATCCGACCAATCCCGCGACGTTCCGCTGGGGCTGGTGGCGCTTGTTCCTGTCCTACGGCAATGCCGTTCGCGATTACGCCTTTGCGGTTCGCAGCGGACGTTTGACCGCGAATCAGGTGAATGCCGCTTATCTCGCGAAATGCGAATCGGTCATCACCGCCGCGGGCGACGATCTCGTCACCTGGTCCAAGCAGAATGCCTACGGCACGAGCTTCCCGGAAGCGACCAAGCACGTCAAAGGCGCGGGCTGGTATTTCTCCGGCGACCAGACGTTTGACATCGCAACCGCGTATCAGATCACACCGAAGCCTGATTACATGACCGCGATCCTCGCGAACATGAACTTCGAAGGCGGTTGCAATCCGGTGAACGTTTCATACGTCACAGGCATGGGTTGGAAACGCGAACGCGATGCGGTGAATCAATACGCCGCGAACGACCGTCGCATTATGCCTCCGACCGGCGAGCCGATCGGCAACATTCAATTCGGCTTCAGCTATCTGGACAACTACGGCGGCCTGCTCAACGCGCTGGTGTATCCTTCGGACAACGCGGCTGTCGCGCCGACGCCGTTCTATGATCGCTGGGCGGACAGTTGGAACGTCAGCACAGAATTCGTTTCCTTCCAGCAGGCGCGCAGCCTCGCGAGCTATGCATTCGTTGCGGCGCAAACTTCGCTCAAGACGCAGCCGTGGAAATCCGCCGCTGGAAAAATCAACATTCCTTCGGGAACGTTGGCTGGTCCGATCACCTTCACGATGCAGGCAGCGGGCGTCGATTTGAGCAATGCGCGAATCGTCTGGGAAACGCGCGATGGCGAGCCTTACATTGGCCAGAGCTACGTCTTCAATCCGAAGGACACCGGTTCGCAATGGATCGAAGCGGAAGCGCAACTTCCCGATGGACGCCGCGTGTTTGCTGCGACGAACTTCACCGCGTCGGTTGCGAATGTGGTTTGGGTGGATGACTCCCTGCCTTCCGGTGCAACCGGCGGCGCGGACGGTGGCGATTCCTGGAACTGGACGAGCGGCAATCCGTCGCCAACTTCCGGAACGCTGACGCATCAATCGGGACTCGCTTCCGGCCAGCACCAGCATTTCTTCACCGGCGCGGCTTCCACCATGAAGGTCGCTCCTGGAACGGTGCTTTACGCCTACATCTATCTCGATCCGGCAAACCCGCCGAGCGAAGTGATGTTGCAATGGACCGACGGCAGCTCGTGGGAACACCGCGCATATTGGGGCGCGAACAACATTGATTACGGCGCGGATGGAACAGCGAGCCGATATCACGTCGGCGCATTGCCGGAAGCCGGCCAATGGGTGCAATTGAAAGTTCCGGCGAAGTCTGTCGGGCTGGAAGGCAAAACCGTGAGCGGAATGTCCTTCTCACTGTATGGCGGACGAGCGACCTGGGATGCCTCGGGTGTCATGGATCCTTCGGTTACGAACGCGCCGGGTTCTGGCGAAAACGCCGGCACCAATTCCAATCTTCCGACCATCACGGTTACAGCCCGCGACGGATCGGTGGTGGGAAGCAAGTCGGGCGTGTTCACCTTCACCCGCACGGGCGATACGAATACAGCGTTGAACGTGATCTACAGCCTGAGCGGCGCAGCGGCGAGCGCGGTGAAAACTGCTTCGAGCGAACCCGCGGTCGGAGCCGTGATCGCGATTCCTTCGGTCACGATTCCCGCAGGCGCCACCAGTGCGACCTTGAACATCGCAGCGAACGGATCCACGAACGTCATGGATTCGAAAACCGTGACCGCCACGGTGGCGCAGAATGCGAATTACAATGTCGCCGCGCCGGGCAACGCCACGTTGACCATTGTCGGCAACACCGTGTCCAAGCCGTCGCTTCAAATGAGCGCGTCCGGCCCGAGCCTCTCGTGGGCGACCACACCGGGAGCCACGTATCGCGTCGCTTACAAAAACAACCTCGCGGATCCGGAATGGACTTATCTGCCGAACACCGTGACCGCGACGGGAAGCGTGACTTCCTGGAGCGACACGGCCAAAGCGCCGCAGCGGTTTTATCTGATTGTCCAGACTCAGTAAAACGAGTCGGATAAAAACACGCCGGGCAGCCCGCGTCTTTTCCCGCGAGCTGCCCGGTTTTTTTTTGTGGAATCAATTTGAAATTCCCGGATCGATCCTGCTTTCAGGACGGTCACTTTCCGCCAGATTCCGCAGCCACTCGTGGCGTTCTTCCTGCGATTTTTTGGCGAGTTCCTCTGCCGCGGCGTAAAATTTTTCCAGGTCGCCGTCTTTCAGCTTTAACAGCTCTTCAAATCCCGGAACGTAGTCGTAGTAATTTGCAATCGTGTTCAACTGCGCGTTGTTCACTTCGCGATGAAACCAGCGGTCGTATCCAGCATAGCCATTCCAGTTCGTTTTCAATTCACTGTAACGCGATTGCATATCCGCGAACACCTGGCGTTTTTCAACGTCCAATTCCTCCGGCGGTTTCGGCAGTTGCTTGGCGGCTTTGACTTTTCCGTCCTCGTCGCGCTGATCGCCGTAAACTTTTTCCAATCGCGCCCGCGTGTTCATGATCAAGCGCACGAACTGTTCGTTGCGGCGCAGTGAAACGAGATAATGCTCGTAGCTGTTCGTGTTGCCCTGCAAACGCAGCCAGCGACGCGCACCTTCCTGACCGACGACGGTAGCAAACGCTTCGTTGAAATCCGTATCGCCGCGCGCGAACACGCGTTGATGTCCGAGTTCGTGAAAGATGACTTCGGCCAGTTCCGGTTCATCGCGATAGATGAAGGTGTTCAACACGGGATCCTTGAACCAGCCCAGCGTGGAATACGCATCCACGCCGCCCACGAAAACGTCGAATCCCTTCTTCCGCAGGGCCGCGGCGTAACCCTTCGCATCGCGTTCGGAAAAATAGCCGCGATATTCCAGACTGCCGACGAGCGGATACCACCAGGTTTTCGGCTCCAATGAAAAACGCGGCGCGGCTTGAACGTTCCAGACGACGTAAGGCCGATGCACATCCACGTATTTGCGGTAATGACCATCGACCGGCAATTTGAGTTCGGCGTCAGCGAATGCGCGAAGTTTTTGCAGCAGTTCCAATTGCTCACGGAGTCGAGCCGGTGTTTTCTGATCCGCAACGAGTTCTTCAATCGGTTCCTGGTGAGTGAAGATCTGATACTGTCCTTTGATCGCCTGCCCGTAAAATTTCAGCGTGCGACAACCCGAAACCGCGAGCACAACGGCGGTCAGCGAAATCAGGAGAAGCCATTTTCGCGTTCGAGGTTTTCTGGGGAACATGAGCCGGGAGTGATTCAGTTAATGAATCAAATCATTTAACCGTTTCCAACTCCGGTTTCGCGCATTCCAATCCCCAGTATTGCGTGATCGCTTCGAAGAGATGCTCGACCGCGCGGAAGTTCACGGGCTTGACCATATAGGCGTTGGCGCCGAGTTCGTAGGCACGATTGATGTCCTCGGGCCGATCCGACGAAGAAACGATCACCACGGGAATGCGGCGCAGCGGCCCGTCGTTCTTCAACCATTCGAGAACTTCGAAGCCGGTCTTGCGCGGCATTTTGATGTCCATGACCATCAGTTTCGGAATGGGATGCGTTTCGCGGTCGGCATATTTTCCTTCGCCTGTGAGATAGGCGATTGCCTCTTCGCCATCAGTTACGACCTGAAGCGGCGTTTCCAATCGGGCCATTTTGAAAGCGCGTTTCACGAGGAAGATATCGTTCAAATCGTCTTCCACCAGCAACACCGTAAAATATTTCGTCTCCATAAATTCTCCTGAACAACGCAATTTAACGCGCACCCGCCAAAAATCTAATGAGGAAAACCCGAAGGCCGCCCGCTCCCCCGGAAGGAAGAGTTACACGAGTCCCTGTATGCCCCGCGTAGCGTAGATTGGCAATCTGCTGTATCGCGGCGACTGGCAGTCGGCAGCGCGTGAAATTTCAACAATGCTTAAAAATTTTGAAACCGCCTTTCGAATTTGCGCCCCGCGGATTGCCATCCACAATACAGCCGACGGCCAGTCGGCGCTACACCGTTTCGCGCACGCCTGCCGCGCGGGCGCAACTTGACACCCGCACCATTTTCGATTCCCTCGCCCCGCAGCGAAGCGCGGGGAGAGGGCTAGGGAGAGGGGATTTTGACCTAAAACCTCCTCACCCCGGCCCTCTCTTCCGGCTTCGCTCGGAGGAGAGGGAGTGATCAGCCGTTTTGAATTTCGAAAGTTCAACCCGTTGTTTGGTGCGGGTGCCAAGTTGCGCCCCTGCCGCGCCCTCGATTTTCCCGCGCATTTACTTTCAACTCGGTGACTGATAAAAACTGCCCGTGCTAAACGACGCCGCTATTTGGAAATCGCTCAACTCGCCCAAACGCTTGAGCCTGATCGCTGGTCCGTGTGTGATCGAAAGCGAAAAGCTTTGCTTTCAGATTGCCACCTCTCTGAAAAAGACCTGCGCGCGCCTCGGCATCACTTACGTTTTCAAGGCGAGCTACGACAAAGCCAATCGCACTTCGCAGAAATCCTTTCGCGGGCCCGGCCTTGAAGCTGGTATGAAAGTCCTCGCCAAAGTCCGCGCCGAACTGGACGTTCCCGTTCTGACCGATGTTCACACCGAAGCGCAGGTGGCGGCCGCGGCGGAATACGTCGATGTCCTGCAAATCCCGGCGTTTCTTTGTCGCCAGACCGATTTGATCGAAGCCGCCGCGCGCACAGGGAAGATTGTGAATCTCAAAAAGGGTCAGTTTCTTTCGCCAAAGGAAATGGGTCAGGTGGTTGAAAAAACGAAAGCCGCGGGCGCAAAAAAAATTCTCGTGACCGAACGCGGCACAACCTTCGGCTACAACAATCTCGTGACCGACATGCGCGCGCTGCCAATCATGAACCGTTTCGGTTTTCCTGTGATCTTTGACGCGACGCATTCCGTGCAATTGCCGGGCGGCGGCGGCGACAAATCGAGCGGCCAACGCGAGTTCGCGCCGGTGCTGGCGAAGTGCGCGGTGGTGGCCGGTGCCAGCGGCGTGTTCATTGAAACGCATCCCGATCCGGATCGTGCGTTGAGCGACGGGCCCAATATGATTCCACTTTCCGAAATGCCGGTGCTGTTGAAAAAGCTGGTGCAGATCGCCGAAGCCGCCCGAAGCTGAATTTCGTGAACCTTCGATCTTCAATTCGCCGTTATTGCGGAGCGCGGGTCTGTGACCCGCAGCAGCGGGAATCTTTGCCGCAGCTGGCGGATAAATGGACGCTGTTTTCCCCCTTTTCCTTTTCCGATCAATGACCACTCGTGTTCCTTTGAAACTTCGTTCGCGACTTCAGCGTGTTAAACTTTTTCTCTGCGACGTGGACGGCGTTCTGACTGACGGCGCAGTCTGGATGGGACGCGAAGGCGAAACCAAGCGCTTCAATATTCGCGACGGCCTCGGCCTCAAAATCATGCAGCGTTGCGGCATTAGAGTCGGCTGGGTTTCAAGGCGTCCTTCGGCGGCGACCAAAGAACGCGCGCAGGATTTGAAGATCGATTTCCTGATTCAAAGCGACAGCGGAAAAGTTGCTTCGGTCGAAACCATTTTGCAGCAGACGGGTTTAAGCTGGGAAGACGTCTGCTTTGTTGGCGATGATGTCGTGGATATCTGCGTGCTGAAACGCGCCGGCCTCGCCATCGTGGTGGGCGATGGAACTGATGACACGAAAGAACACGCGCATTACGTGACCAAAGCCAAAGGCGGACACGGCGCGGTGCGGGAAGCGGTGGAATTGATTTTGAATGCTCAAAACAAATGGCAGAAGGTGATCGCTGATTATGCGGAGTAAAGCCCGATTCGCGCTGCTGCCATTGATTCTGCTCGGCGGGTTCGCCGCCGCAGTTTTTTCGACCGCTCTCAGTCGTGCGCAGCAGGTGACCAGCATGGAAGCCAGCAGTTTTCGAGTGCAGCTGGAAACGCATCCGCCACCGAATGAATCGGTGATTAAAACCTTGTTGGAAGGAAAGAAAGCCGAGCCGTTGTCGGGCGGAAAAATTTTGCTGATCGAGCCGCGAGTGAATCGTTATACAACCAATGGAACGCTCGAAGTCCAGATGCGCTCGCCGGAATGTATTTTTGACACCATGCAACGCACCGTCAGTTCGACGAATCTTTTACAGGTGGAGATGGCGGGCGGTCGGCTCTTCACTGAAGGCCGCGGTTTTCTGCAAACCACGAATGGCGTTTTAATTCTTTCCAACCAGGTTCACACTGTGATCCGGCCTGATCGCCGCAAAATTTCCACACCATGAAAACGTTTTTGATTCTTCTCGCCAGCATCTTTCTAAGTCTTTCAGTTCAGGCGCAAACGGAACTGTCCGCCACGAATGCGGCCCCGGCAACCAACCTGATTTCAGCGACGAATTCTATTTCCGCCGACGCGCTTTCCAGCTCAACAAATTCCATCGCATCGACCAACCGTATTGAGATTTTCAGCGATTCTGCGGAGTTCCTGATTGAGACCAACATTGCGGTTTACACCGGCAACGTGCGCGCGACATACGGCGAGACGAAATTGAATTGCGATGTGCTGACGCTCCACGTTCCCAAAGGGGGCGAACGTCCGGATTACATGGTCGCCGATCGCAATGTGATCATTGATACGAAAGACAAAAGTGGAAAACCCGTGCACGCCACCGGCGACCAGGGAGTTTACACTTACAAGGTGGAAAACGGCGCGACCAATGAAATCATGGTGCTGAGCGGCGACGCATTTATCCGAACCGGCGACGGTTCATCTTTGCATGCGGATCCGATCATTTGGAATCTTGGAAAAGGAACGATCAATGTTGCCAGCCCGCATATGATCATCAATCAGGTGCCGAAAGAAATTTCCACCAACAAACCGGCGTCAACTCTGAGCCACACCAATCAGCCATGAGCGCGGAAGAACTTTCCATTGAGGCGACCACGTCCTCGACGCCCAACGGAGCGTTGCTCAGCACGGACAAGCTGGTCAAAGAATACCACCAGCGCCGCGTCGTGAATGGCGTTTCGATCAACATTGGCGCGGGTGAAATCGTGGGATTGCTGGGCCCGAACGGCGCGGGAAAAACCACGACGTTCAATATGGTTGTCGGCGTGGTCAAGCCGGATCAGGGATCGGTGCATTTTCAGGAACACGCAATCACCCGTTTGCCGATGCACAAACGCGCGCGGCTGGGCATTGGTTATCTCACGCAGGAACCTTCCGTGTTCCGCAAGCTCACCGTTGAGCAGAACATCGTGGCCATTCTGGAGACGTGCAAAATAGGACGCCAGGAACGCGCCATTCGATTGAAGTATTTGCTGGATGAACTTGATCTTACGCCATTGGCCAAAAGCAAAGCGTATCAGCTCAGTGGTGGTGAAAAGCGTCGTCTGGAGATCACCCGCGCGCTGGTGACCAGTCCGAAGTTGTTGCTGCTGGATGAACCCTTTAGCGGCATTGATCCGATTGCGGTTTATGAAGTGCAGAAGATTGTCCGCCGGTTACGTGAGCGCGGTCTCGGCATTTTGATCACGGATCATAATGTCCGCGAAACATTGAAGCTGATTGATCGCGGTTACATCATTCACAAAGGCCAGGTGCTGGTGGAAGGCAGCGCGGAATTCCTGGCGAACGATCCGAAGGCGCGGGAAATTTATCTGGGGCCCGAGTTTAATATGTAGGGAGTGGTGAAATGAGTGGCTGGTTAAATCAGTTAAATGAGTTAAATCAGTCCAAACTCCGAACCGATTACCGCGCGCACTCATCACCCATAACTCATTTAACTTATTCAACCGATTTAACTGATCCACCCCCCCCTCCCCTATGCAACGCGACATCGTCACCGTTGAACGATTCTACACCAGCCACGCGTCGGATCTCGATCTCAAGCTGATCGGCGGCGCGAATGGATTGAAACGAATCATTCGCGAACCCACCGTGAATCGCCCCGGCCTGGTGCTGGCGGGATTCACGCGTTATTTCGCGAACAAGCGAATTCAGGTGATCGGCAACGCCGAAGCTTATTTTCTCAAAGCGCTGACGCCCGAGGAACGCGCCCGGCGTTACAACATGCTGCTCGGCTACAAGATTCCGTGTTTCGTGTTCAGCCGCGATCTCACGCCCGACAAGCAAATGCTCAAAGCCGCTGAGCAGGCAAATATTCCAGTGTTTCAAACGCCGCTGATCACGATGAAGTTCATCAATCTGGCGACGCTTGCGCTCGAAGCCATGTTCGCACCGCACGGCACGGAGATGGGCAGCATGGTGGATATTCTCGGCGTCGGTGTGATCATCAAAGGCGAAAGCGGCATCGGCAAAAGTGAAAGTGTGCTGGCGCTGATCGAACGCGGTTACAGCCTGGTCGCGGATGACATCACGAAGGTCACTTTAATTGATGGCCGCGATGTCATGGGCACCAGTTCGGAGCTGACGCGCAATCACATGGAAGTCCGCGGCATTGGAATCATCAACGTCGGGGCGATGTTCGGCGTGAAAAGTATTCGCGGGCGAAAGCGGATTGATCTGGTGGTCTCACTGAAAACCTGGAACGAAGTGCAGGACGTGGATCGCGTCGGGATGGAACAGGAGTTCATCAAAATCCTGGGCGTTGAAGTTCCGCACATCACCATTCCCGTCCGCCCCGGCCGCGATCTGGCGCGCTTGATCGAAGTGGCCGCGTTTCAGACCAAATTGAAAATGTCCGGCTACAACGCGGCAAAAGAATTGAATGACCGTTTGATCGCGCAGATGGCGGCGATTCCGAAAATCTGAGCAGTCAGGACGCCTGACCGCAGAGTTTCCGGAGCCGTTCAATATTGGCTTCAATGCGATCCAGGTACCAGTTCGGCCCGGAAGGATAAGGATGATTCAGGAATCGATAAACGCCGCCGAAATCGCGGGTCAGTTTCGTTTGAACAAACTTGTCCCAAAAGCCCGGCGTCTTGCACATCAGATCCTCAGCGCTGGAATACAGCCCGATGAAATGCTTCGCGCCGTTGGCATGGCGGGCTGCTTCTTCAAATTCGCGATATAGCAGCGGCAGCTTTTCCACGTAGTCATCGGCGGCCATCTGGCCCAGCAGATCCGCAGTTCCCAAAGCGCAACCGACCATTCGCTCCAGATCATTATCGAATGGAATCCCCGCCAATGAGGTGTCCAGTCCCGTGCATTGAATCATGTTCCGAACGGACTGAATCTGCGCGGGCGTGAACCCTTTTTCCTTCAACAGTTCTGCCGCGAATTCCGCGCTGCGTTTCACGTGCGTGATCGTGTATTTCGCGCCCGTGCCCTCGGTGTCTGAGCGCTTTTTCAGATAGCCGGTGTCGTGCAGCAGGATTGCAATCACTCCGAGTTCGACAATTTCCCGAGTCAACTGCGGCGGGTTGCCGGAAAGATGCCAGCCGCGAAGCAACCGGGCCATGCAAAGCGTTCCCTGCATCGTGTGTTCCAGATCATGGTAAAGCGCGTCAATCGGCAGATAATCGTGAAAGCGGCCAGCGAAACAATCTTCCGTCCCGTGAAAAACGCGAGGAACAAAAGCGGGATCGCCGCAGGGAAAAATCGTGAGGTAAATCGATTGCACTTCCGCCGCGACGGCTGCCGGGTCTTTAGTGACAACGGGCGGATACATTTGACGCGTCACTGTAATGGGCAAGCCACCCGTTTGCACGTGTTTTTCATCGGCGGAATTGATTGCGGGCGAATTGAAAAACCGAGTTCAAAACTCGAATCCAAAGGCTGACGAACCGAAAACTATTGAACCCAAAAACCAAAATAAAAAAGGCGCGAAGCTGATAAAGCTTCGCGCCTTGTGAAAACCTGGGATTCTAGGTCAAAACAATCTTGTCGCCCTCTTTCAAGGTGACGATGGCTTTTTTCCAATTGGAACTCTGGCCCGCCTGTGCGGTGCGTTGACGGCGGAATTTGCCGCGAACGTTGAGCGTGTTGACGCGAACGACTTTGACCTTGAACAGTTCCTGCACGGCGGTGCGGATCTGCGGTTTGGTCGCGCGGCGGTCCGCCACGACGGTGTATTGGTTATACTTGTCGCCCTGGCGAGTGCCCTTTTCCGTCAACCGAACGGTTTTGATGATCTCGAAAGAATTCATAATTCGTTAAATGTTCAATCAGTGAATCAGTCAATCGGTTGAATGTCCGGCCGAAGCCTTTGTTCAACGTTTCAACTGATCGATGATTATTCTTTGTTCAGCCGTTGGCCGACTTTCTCGAACGCGCTCTTGGTGAAAACGAGTTTGTCCGGACGGAGCACGTCGTAAGTGTTCAGGTTTTCGCTCGTGGTGACCGTCACAAACGGAATGTTCCGCGAGGCCAGCGAAAAGTTCTTGTCCGCTTCGTGCGCGACAAACAACGTCGTTCCATCCAGATCCAGAGCCGTGAGCACGCCCACGAAATCCTTCGTCTTGGGCGAGCTGAGCTTCAGATCATCCACCACCGTCACGTCGCCCGCTTTCAGGCGTTCGCTCAAGGCTTTGCGCAACGCGAGCTGCTTGGTTTTGGAATTCACCTTTTTGGAGAAATCGCGAGGCTTGGGTCCGAAGACCACGCCGCCGCCGCGCCACAAGGGTGAACGGAATGAGCCCGCACGAGCGCGGCCCGTGCCTTTCTGCCGCCACGGTTTCTTGTTCGAACCCGCGACATCGCCCACCGTTTTGGTGCAGGCGGTGCCCATGCGCTGAGCGGCCTGATAGGCCACGACCGTATCGTGAACGGCCTGGCTGCCCTTGCCGTTTTCAACGACTTCAAAGCCTACTTCCAGTTCGCCCTGGCTTTTTCCTTTGATATCTTTAATTGCAATCTTCATGGCAACGCCTCAATTACTTCTTTTTGTCGGCAGCAGATTTCTTGGTGTCTTTTTTGCCAGCCGCTGCAACTGCTGGCTTCCATCCCTTCGGGCGTTTTTTCGATTCACGGATGACGACGTAATCGCCTTCAGCACCGGGAATTGAGCCTTTGATCAAAATCAGATTGTCCGCCTCGCGAACCTGAATGACTTCCAGATTCTGAGTGGTGCGACGAACCTGGCCGAGGTGACCGGGCATTTTCATGCCGCGCATAACCGTGCCGGGAAACAGGCGCTGACCGATTGCGCCCGAGCGGCGATGCCAGCCTTTCGCGCCGTGAGTCGAATCACCACCCGCGAAACCGTGGCGAGCCACGACACCTTCAAAACCGCGCCCCTTCGTGACGCCAATGGCATCAACGAAATCACCAGGAGCGAACAAGGTCGGTCCGACGATATCGCCGGGCTTCACTTCTTTTGAGAAGTCGCGAAACTCTTTGATGCGTTTGACGGCGACGCCGCTGTGTTTCTTGATGTGACCGATCAATGGCTTGGCCAGGCGTTGTTCCTTCTGATCATCGAAGCCCAGCTGCACGGCGTTGTAACCGTCTTTGCTGGCCTGGGTTTTGACCTGAAGCACGCGATTGGGCCCAGCGAGCACAACCGTTACCGGGATTAATACGCCGTTCGCGTCATAGACACGCGTGTGGCCGAGTTTCTTTCCTAAAAGTCCAATTGGCATAACAGCTCCTCAAATCTTGATGGTGATGTCCACGCCAGCCGGAAGGTTGAGCTTCTTCAGCTCATCCACCGTCTTGGCCGTCGGCTCGATGATATCGATCAGCCGTTTGTGGGTGCGTTGTTCAAACGTTTCCTGGGACTTTTTATCCGAGTGCGGAGAACGTTGAACCGTAAAGCGTTCAACACGGGTCGGCAGCGGAATGGGTCCGGCGACGCGAGCGCCCGTGCGTTTTACAGTATCCGCGATGTCGCGTGCGGATTGGTCAATGACGCGATGGTCATAGGCCTTCAGTCGTATGCGTATTCTTTGTCCAGCCATATAGAAAGAACAATTGTGTGTTTATGGTTGTTTATGTTCGGGCCGCGGGCCGTTTAGCTGCGGCATCCAAAATCGTGTTGAGAATGCTGGTCGGAACCTGTTCGAAGGTCAACGGCTCCATCGAATACGAAGCGCGTCCTTTGGACAGCGAACGAATCGCAGTGGCGTAACCGAACATTTCAGCCAGCGGCACCTGCGCGTTGACAACGGTTTGGCCCTGCTTGGCTTCGATGTTGACGATTTGACCGCGTCGGCGCGTGATGTCGCCGATGAGATCGCCTTGATATTCGTCCGGCGTGGTGCATTCCACCTTCATGATCGGTTCGAGCAGAATCGGATTCGCTTTCTTGAAAGAATCTTTCAAAGCGAAAATACCTGCCATCTTGAACGCAAGTTCGTTCGAATCGACTTCGTGGAACGAACCGTCAACGACCTGCACTTTGATATCGATGACCTGATAACCGGCGTAAACACCGCCCTTGATCGCTTCTTCGATACCGTTGATAACCGCCGGAATGTATTCCTTGGGAATCGCACCGCCGACAATCTTGTTTTCGACTTCAACGCCTTTGCCTTTTTCATTTGGCTCGACCTTGATGACGGCGTGACCGTACTGACCGCGGCCACCGGACTGGCGGATGAATTTGCCTTCGCCTTCAGCGGATTTGGTAATGGTTTCGCGATACGCGATCTGAGGCGCGCCAGCATTGGCTTCCACTCTGAATTCGCGCATCAGACGATCACGAATGATTTCCAGGTGAAGCTCGCCCATGCCCGCAATGATGAGCTGGCCGGTTTCTTCATTCGTGAAGCAGCGGAAGGTCGGATCTTCTTCCGCCAGACGTTGCAAACCTTCGGACATCTTGTCGCGATCAGCTTTCGTCTTCGGTTCGACCGCCATGCTGATAACCGGCTCGGGGAAAGTCGGCGGTTCAAGCGTCACGTCAAAGCTTTCGTCGCAGAGCGTGTCGCCCGTGGTGATGTTGCGCAAACCAACCAGCGCCGCGATATCGCCCGCGTACACCGCGTCGATATCTTTGCGTTCGTTGCCCTGAATAACCATCAGGCGGCTGACGCGTTCACGTTTGCGCGTGCGCGGATTGTAAATCGTGTCGCCTTTTTTCAACACACCCGAGTAAACACGGAAGAACACGAGCTTGCCGGCGTAGGTATCCGTCCAAAGTTTGAAAGCGAGCGAACAGAACTTGCCGTTGTCATTGGATTCCACTTTGACAACGTTTTCCGTTCCGGGCTCCAGACCTTCAGCGCTCGGCACGTCCAGCGGACTGGGGAGATAATCAATGACGGCATCGACGAGAACCTGCACGCCTTTCTTTTTGAAAGCGGAACCGCACAGCACGGGAACGAGTTCAATTTTACAGGTCAGCCGGCGAATTGCGGCTTTCAGCACTTCCGGGCTGATCGGTTTTTCTTCGATCACCATTTCGGCAATCGTGTCGTCTTTGTTCGAAACGGCATCAATCAATTCGGCCAGCGCAGCTTTCGCGCGTTCCTGATGTTCGGCCGGGATATCTTTGACTTCGTAATTCAGTCCTTCGCCACCGACGTCGCCCGCACCCCAGACGAATGCTTTCTGGTTCACGACGTCGATCAGGCCGGCAAACTGGTCTTCCGCGCCGATCGGCAGGAAAATCGGAAACGCATACGCCTTCAGCTTGGTGCGCATGTCGTTCAGCGCGTTTTCAAAGTTCGCGCCCGTGCGGTCCATCTTGTTGACGAAGGCAATGCGCGGAACTTTGTATTTGGTCGCCTGGCGCCAAACCGTTTCAGATTGCGGCTGCACGCCCGCCACGCCGCAGAACACCGCCACCGCGCCGTCCAGCACGCGCATGGAACGTTCGACTTCCGCCGTGAAATCCACGTGTCCGGGAGTGTCGATGATGTTGATCCGATGCGGGACGTCTTTGAATGCTTTGTAAACGCCATCTTCGCCGGGCTTCACGCATTTCTGCGTCCAGAAGCACGTAACCGCTGCGGAAGTAATCGTGATGCCGCGTTCCTTTTCCTGCTCCATCCAGTCGGTCACGGTATTGCCGTCATCGACGTCACCAATTTTGTGAATGAGGCCGGTGTAGAAAAGAATACGTTCGGTCGTCGTGGTTTTGCCGGCGTCAATGTGCGCGGCGATGCCGATGTTGCGGGTTCGCTCCATCGTGTACTGACGATTGGGCGAATTCACGGTATTGGCTTCCGGGGCTGCTTGCATTTTTCTAAGTCGTTAAATCGTTTAATTGTCTGATCGTTACTCTGTATTTGCTCTTCCCATCTCGAACCGCTGATCAGACGGTCCAGCAATTAACGGTTCAACGCCGTCCAATGAGAATAAAAATGCCCCGACTTTCTGCTCGGGGCGCGACAGGTCAGTTTCTACTACCAGCGAAAATGTGCGAACGCTTTGTTCGCCTGCGCCATCTTATGCACTTCATCACGTTTGCGGATCGCATTCCCCTGCCCTTGATAGGCTTCCATGATCTCCGACGCGAGCGCTTCCTTCATCGGCATGCCTTTGCGGGCATCCGCGAAATCCACGAGCCAGCGCAGGGCCAGCGCAAATTGTCGGTCGGTCGCCACTTCCACAGGCACCTGATAAGTCGCTCCGCCCACCCGGCGGGCCTTAACTTCCAAGCGAGGTTTGGCATTGTCAACCGCACGCTGCAAAATATCCAGCGGACTGGACGTGGGATTCTTTTCCGCGAGGTGATCGAAGGCGCCGTAAACGATGCGTTGGGCGGTGCTCTTCTTGCCGCTGATCATGACCGTGTTCACGAGGCGGGAAACCAACTGGCTGTTGAACTTCGCATCCTTTTGAACCGGGCGGCGCATGGCTTGTCTTCTTCGGGACATGTTTTCTTAATCGTTAAATGTTAAATCTTACTTCGCCGCTTTGGCCACCTTCGGACGCTTCACGCCATATTTGGAACGGCTGACGCGGCGCTTTTCAACTCCCGCGGCATCCAGCGTTCCGCGAACGATATGGTAACGCACGCCCGGCAAATCCTTCACCTTCCCGCCGCGCACCAGCACGATGGAATGCTCCTGAAGGTTATGGCCTTCATCAGGAATATAGGCGATGATTTCATAGCCGTTGGTCAAACGCACCTTGGCCACTTTGCGCATGGCAGAGTTAGGCTTCTTCGGCGTGCGGGTCATTACCTGAATGCAAACGCCGCGACGAAACGGCGAATTCTGCAACGCAGGCGACTTGGACTTGTATTTGACCTTCGTGCGGCCCTTGCGAACTAATTGATTGATGGTCGGCATTTGAAATTCGTTTTATCCGCTTTCCTTTCGGGAGAAACGGAGCGCGGAATATAACAAACAGACTTCCTGTTGCAACTACTATTTGCCTGATTTCGCGGGCTTCGGGAATAAAACCCAAAATGACTCAATTTCAAGGGAGGATTCTGTTATGCAAAAGATCGGTGCAGAGCAAAAGAGATTCACGAGCAGTTATTGTGTATCATCAGCCTGCGGAACAGACCGCCACTCCGAACCGCTGAGGTACTCCGCGTGGCGCTGTACATTCAGGCGCGCGGGAATTCCAATCGATCGCCAGACCCCGACACAAAGGGCTTCGAATCCAGGTTCCCTGGCAGACTGGCTGCGCCACATTTCGCAGATCGACGCTGATCCGCCGGAACCCGGCGTAATTTGATTTCGCAGTTTCTGAAAAGTTTGTTGAGCCGCCGCTTCAATGTCCGTCTGTCTGCGGATACGAGGATAAAAATATTCCCATAGCGGACGGCGCCAAGCGGGATCGGCATCAAACTGCGGGTCAATTTGCGGCGACAGAACAAACTTTCGGTAAATCTCTTCCTCCAGCTTCCATTCAACAAGGCTGCGGTTGTAATTCGCCAATTCAGCATGATCGAGCAATACGCGAACCGGCTGGCCGCGCCAAATCGGCTGCCGCATTAAAAAATCAAAATCCGCCAATGCTTTTGGTGGAACCAGATGTTTCCGCGCGAAGGACACACGCCCGCTCGTGATTGCCAGTCGCGGCACGATCACGTGCATGGCGGTCCAGGTCGCTGCCGCCAAAGTCAGGAGTCCTGCGATCATGCGCAGAACCATCTCTGAACGTCGGAGTTTCTCACGATGGACAACATCCTTTGGCAGTGAAGCAGCGGGAATCGTTGTGGTTCGCGAGAATTCAATTAATGTCCAGAACAACGGCCCGGTCGCCACCTTGAACAATCCACCATCAAACCAGAAGCCGATGAGCAGCAGCACGGCCGATGCGCGTGCCGAACTCTGGTGCGGGGAAAATGACGCGTCGGGCTTGGTTTGACGTCGCAATGAAAGCGCGGCAAATCCAATGAAAAACATCAACGCAGGAACGCCCGCCGAATTGGCCAGCGTGAAGTAATCGTTCAATTGAATGGCCATGGATTCATCAAGTCGCCGCGCGTGATAGGATCGTTCGTAGGCTGATTCAACGTCCCCCCAGCCGAAACCGAGCAATGGCCGGTCACGCATCATCTGTATGCTGCCGCGCCAGACTGTGACGCGATTTCGCCACGAAAAATCATTTCGGTTTGCCACCGAAAACAGCCGACGAGCCAATGGACTTTCGGCATAGCGAAAATTCCAGAATCCAAACGCGAATCCAGACAAGATGATAAGCGCGATCGGAATCAAATTGCGACGTAACTTCTGCGAGGCTCGGAACCACAACAACACCATCAGCGCGCAGGAAGTCGCGAGCCAGGCGCCCCGGCTGTAGCTCTTGAGCAATCCGAATCCGCAAAGCACCGCGGCCATGACCAAGAAAATAAATTCCACCCGTTGAGATGTTTTCCATCCGATTCTTTTCCACGGCACTTGGCCAATGGCCAGCACCAATCCGGCACCCATGAGCAGGCCGTAAGTATTTGGATTCACCCACAGTCCCGTCCAGCGCACTGCATCGTGGTATTTGTAAATATGAGGAACAGCCGGTTGAAACGGGCTCGTGGCCGCAAGGAAAAGCGGAATTGCAACCAAAACAACACGCCGGATGATACGACTCATATCAGCACCAGTGCCGATGAGCGCTTCCGCAGCGCATCCAACGACAATCCCGGTCAAAAGCACCAGCGCGTTCGTCGTCTGGTCAATGCCCAGTTTCAGGTTGCCCACACTTCCCGTTTCGGCGCGGGTCCAGGCGGGCAGACATGCTGCCAACGCAAGCAGCACCAAACCGATTTTACATACGTCCGCGAGCGTCAATTTTTTCCAAAGCGCACTGGAGCCTTCGCTATTCTGCCGACGGCGAATCACGATCCCAAACAGCCCGATGAAATAAACCACCAGCGCGATTGCAAGCGGAATCTGGGTTGATTTGGAGAGCGCAATCTCAATCACGTCCGCCTGGAGCGATTGAATCGCGGGACTCGCAAACTCAAATCGCCTCAACCACTCCGCCAGCATCAGCAAAATGAGAAAGCTGGAAAACACCACCGCGAGCGCAATTTCCGATGACTTCTTCATTTGGTTTGAACGTCTTCGGCCGACGCGGGGAAAACGGGCTGCGTATTACTCGGTTTGTGGATCCCCTTCTTTGCAAGTTTCGCCAACCACGCAATGTAGAACAATCCAGGCTCGCAAAAAGCGATGAATAGCAGTTGCGCCCACCACGGCAGTTGTGTTCTTCCCGTGATGAAAAGCGCTGCCGCGTAGATGGGAATCAAATGAAACGCGAACACCTGCAAAGAATGCCGGCTCAGAAACGCCAGCCCTTTCCAGCCGATAACTTTACCAATCGGCTCTCTGAATCGGGCCGCCAGAAATGCAAGGCAGGCGAAATTCAAGAGCCGCAGCGCGCCCATCGATGATCGTTCAACCCATCTTGCGTTGATGGGTATTTCCAACAGGCGGTGATGCCACGCGAAAAAGATGATCGCCGTAAAGTATGCCGCAAACGCAAGAGTCGCGTTCTTCGGAAGCCACGGCCGATTGACTCGATATGTTCGGTGCCCGCAAATCATGCCGGCCACAAAAAGAATCTGCCAGGCGAAGAAGTTGAAATAGCCCAGGTGCGCCGCTTCAATCCCGACGGAGTTCAGCAACCGTCCGCGAATTCCGAACTGGTTTGCAATCCACAGCGAGACGCTCGCCCCAATCACCAGCCAGTGCCGCTTGCGATCCAACAGAGCAATCATCACCGGAGCAAACACCAGGAACAGTGAATACATGGGCAGAATTTCCAGAAAGGACGGTTGCCAAACCAGGCTTGCGACTTCCACCGATGCCAGCGGCAGCGGCTCATCCAGGAGATGTCCCCAGGAACCCCATGACACATTCGCTGCACCCAGCCACTTCACCAAAATGATCAAAAGCATGACGGCTGCGGCGTATGTGAAATAAATCGTGAACGCCCGCCCCAAAGCTTTTCGCCACATTGCGGCGCTTCCGTTTTCCTGTTTAACACGGGTGTAAACCAGTCCTGTGACGTAGCCGGAAAGAAGAACGAAACCCTCCGCGACAGAGACGTATCCCAGAAATTCGAACCAACCCGCGATCAGCGTGAACAAGCCGGGAAACAGGAATGGCAGATGGTCCACGAGCATCAGCACATGGAACAGCCCGCGCCAGTGGTCCAGATAGGCATCACGCCTGGTTTCAGAAACAGCCCGCGTCTGCAAATTGCGTCCCATTTCATTCTCCGCTCAGAATGAACTCCACCACGGCTTTGTAACATTGCTGGAGTTGCCAGTTATTCAGTGTGTGGCCGGAATGTGGCGTTATCACGCGAACATTGACGAGCGAGACGCATGCTTCCGCCAGGAATTTATCCGGCAGTCCGCGAAAGTCGTACTCGTTGAACTCGTTGGCATCCCCATTCAAAATGAAAGTGCTTGGATATCGCGAAACTCCCCGCGGAACTGCCGGCAAATGCACCTGCGAGATGTAAATCGCTCCGCGCCAATACTCTGGATGCTCTTCCACCAACAAGCTCACGTCCATCGTGCTGATGCTTGTTCCCATGATGTAGATTCGCTCGGGATCAATGTTTGGATTCTTCAGCAGTTCCCGATAGACCGCATAGGTGTTCTCCCGTTTTGGCACGGTTCTCCAATTGTCTATTCCCAATCGGTTTGGCGAAACGTAGAAAATTCCCGAATTCGCCAACAACTGGGCATTCAAATCATGGCGGTTGGCCGAGTTTTGATCCACCACGACGGGATATTTTCGCCCCGGATCCATCCGCACGGGTTTGATGTAATAGTATTCCACCTCTTCATGGAATTCGTTTGTCGTGGACGCGAGAACAGGAGGCGCGACTTCGCGGAACACGGTTTCGCCACGCGGAATAATTTTACGCAAAGTCATCGTCTCGATGTCATACCCCCAGAGCCGCCGCATTCCCCGCGCATCCTCCGCCAACACAAATAGTGTTCGCCCGTCTGCGCCGGCCTTGAAATCCCAGACGTCAGTGTTTACGAAGAGATTGGTGCTCAACCTTGGATCACTCGGACGCACCGCGAGAAATGTCTGATTTGTGTCGCTGCTCTTGTAAACCATGCCGTCGCCACCTTGAATCCAAACCGGCGCGGACGACATGTCATTCGTCATACGCGTCCAGCCCGAGTTGGCCGAATAGAGATACGGAATCCGGACGTCCGATTTCTTGTCTGGCTGGACCAGTAGGAAGTATTTTCCGGCTTGACGCTTGAAGGTCAAATCTCTCGGTTCACCTGTCGGAAGCGCAACCAACGGCTTCTCCCGTCCGTCTCGCGCGTCCAATGTCCAGAGGCTGTCGCCGCGCACGTAAGCAATCGAATGATCCGAATCCGCCAACATCCAGCGCCGGGGCCGCCGGTCTGGAGGCACATCCAGCTTCACCAAACCCGCCCGTCCGTTTCCTCCCAGAGCAGGATTATCCTTCAGGTTCAGCAGGAACAACGAGTTCCTGCCTTGAACGAGAATCGTCTCGGGGGAAAGCCAAAATCCTTCCGCCGTGATGCAATCGCTGACGTCCACCGTGCTCCGAATCTTGCCCGTCGTGGAATCGTGAACAAGCAGTCTGAGCGGGGCATCGCCTTTCCTGAGCGAATAAGCGAAAGACTGGCGTTGCGGTGAAAAACCAAACCACTCGAACCTCGTTTCGTTCTCGCGGTCAGCCAAGTCCAGCGTGAGCACATGAGCCGGCTTCAATGTCCGGCGGTCGAGGCGAACAAGGTTCTTTTCAGATTCAGTTGTTTGTTGAAAATAGAAAAGCGAGCCGCCGAACAAATTCTCTGTCGGTGCGTCCAGGATTCCACCGTGAGAATAAACCTCCTCCACAAGATCATTGAAATGCCGGGGAAGCATTGCCCGCATCCGCAGGTTCATTGCAAGCATCAACAGCCCCACGATCGCCGCGCCAATGCCCCATCCCAGCAACAAACGTTTGACCCGTCCGAATCTTATAGTGGAGAGCGCCGTGCCCGAAGCTGATGCCTTTGCTTCACCTCCTGTCCCTGGTTCCGCGCGAACCGGTGTCACCGCTTTTGGCGGATCACCCGGCACGCGCAACACCTTCTTACAGGCGGGACACTTCAAAACCTCCCCGCTTCGGAGACATCCACCACGATAGGTTGCTCACACTTCGGATTCGTGCAGGCAAACCGGATCTCATGCGATGCTGGCACCTGAAGCGCCTTCCCGCAGGAGGGGCAAGCCATCGAAGTCCCGGCGAGCGAATCCCCAACTTCAATGCGGGCGCGGCAAGCGGAATTCGGACAATTGAACTTGAGCGGCATGGATCAGGAGGTGCTGGTCACACCGGCAGCTTTTGCCGCCGCATCCCGACCAGCTGAATTCAGGCGTGTTTTCTTGAGCTGCGTCAAACGATCCATCAGCAAAAGGCCAATGCTCCCGGCGAGCAGAAAACTGAAAACCGTAAACTGAATCACATTCAGAGTCTTTGGATGCACATCCAATCCCACGCCCAAATTCCCCAGACACGCAAAGAAATTGACTCCACGCCCACTCGAAATGCCAACCTGATAAACAAGAAAAGCAACAGATAACCACGCAATCACTACCAATTTCACAAATCCGTTCCGTCCCATCAGCAGAAACGCTGATGCGGCAAGCGAACCGGTTCCAGTGGCAAAAAGCATCTTCCGGCCGCTCACGTTCAGAAGCGCATCCGGTTCATCCAAAACATGAAACCGGCTGGCGCTTCCCATCAGAATGAAAACACCCGCCACAAACAGCGTCACGGCCGAGACGAATACAAACCACTCCTGAAACTTTCTGCTCATGTCTATAACAGCGGACTTGAGTTGGTCAGATCCTTTCCAAACTCCGGCGTGGTCAGTTCAATATGCCCGTCGGCAAACGTCACGGTGCCTTTCTTTTGATGCCGGTCTGAAATCAGATTCTGCGTTGGCACCCACCGAGGATCATTGATGTGCTCCCGGGCTTCCTCCACCAGCATGATCTTCACGCTTGGGTTGCGAACCTCGGCCATTTTGAAAGGATAGACCAGCCGGTCTTTAGTGATGATGGTGGACATGCCCGGATTGAAATAACCCTCGGGCGTCTTTGGTTTCTTATGATTTGGTGTGTCCAGGTTGTAGCTCGTTAACGAATAGCTGTATCGGTAGGGATCATCCGGCAGGTTCTTCGGCTTGGTTTGGAACTCGAGAGCGGCAGCATCAATTGGACAGGTAAACAACTGTGGATTGAACGAAGAAACGTATTTTGCAATCGAGCTTTGACTGACGTCCCGATCCTGCTGCCACCAAATCCAGTCCTCCGGCTGGGGACCGTAAATGCCTTCGGAACCGGGTGCCGGAAACTGATCGTGCGAATCGCCCTGATAAAGATGAAACGCGATCCCGATCTGATGAAGGTTGTTGCGGCAGACGGTCTGTTTGGCGCGATCCTTCGCCTTGCCAAGGGTTGGCAACAACAACGCCGCGAGAATACCGATGATGGCGATCACGACGAGTAGTTCGATCAAGGTGAAGCCGCCATCACTGCGCCCGGGCCGGTTGGCATTTTTCAAAGTCATAGTGATAAGCGGAAAATGGAACATACACATTTCTTCGAAAAAAAATGTTACACCGATGTTCGAGAAGCTCTGGGCCAAAGATAAACATACGGTAAGTGTCCTTCGAGAAGAGGATTTAATGCGGCCCCCGTCGGATCCCAAAAGGCTGCTTGCGCAACTTCGCGAGTTTTAATAGTCGTGGCGACCATGTGAACGCCTGATGCGAAACATACTCCCGGATGAATACTCGCGCTTTGTCCCTGTAGAATAATCTTCGGACACCCCTGCGCCAAATGGAGCAGACGGTCGAGTGTGCCGTTGACAAGCGTAGATCCTGTGATTGACACGAAATCCGCTTTTTTCAGATGTTTCTCGATATCGGAGCCATCAGAAATCGACAGGTCGATTCCCTGCCCTTCTTTTCGATACCGTTCAATCCTGCCATCCATCGCGGTCCGCCGCTCGTGATACGATAAGTCACTCACATGAACTACCGGAATCGTCGTGTGGCGGACAATGTATGGTAGAAATCCCCCAAAACCGATGACAACCGCGTAACGAACGCCGGAAAACAAATGGTGTGGAAAGTCGCGGCGCAAAACAAAGGACGCATCGCGGCCGCTCCGCAAAACCGGGGCGGACAACGCGTTAACCACTGCCGCACGAACGGACGCCGCCATATCATCGCGCTCAGTACCCGGCGCGACATGACGCAACAGAAGGGGATCGCCGTCTATCATTGAGCGGAAAAATGACTGCCGATTCGCCAATTCTTTAGAGTTGAGACTATAGCAACTCATGCAGGCGCCTACGCTCCCATCATCTAATTCCACCACGGTAAAGTAATTGTTCAAATGAACCGATCGAATTGTCCGCGCAGAAACTCCACTTGCTCCGAGCAAGTTTGACAATGTCTTTTCT
>DASTXC010000145.1:0-11530 GCA_035765675.1 Verrucomicrobiia bacterium | reverse complement strand
CTCCAGACGCTCCGCGCCATTTCAACGGGCAATCAGATCGCGATAGCGTTTGGAGTGCGCGCGCTTCAGCGCCGCTTCCGGAGCGCGGTTCTGTGACCCGCAGCAGCGTGACAGTTCAAATTGCTGGAGAGATTTTCGAAGCGCGGGTGTGAATCACGTTGCTGCGGCTCGCAGAGCCGCGCTCCGACCGAAAAATCAAAGCACCTTCGCTTCGCCTTTGCCTTTGGTCACTTCGCCAATCAGCCACGCGTCGTGTTTTTGCGCGTGAATAAAAGCAAGCACTTCATCGATTTTATCCGTCGCCACAATCGTCACCATGCCGATGCCCATGTTGAAAACCTGATACAATTCCTCGTCCGGAACACCGCTCCGTTCGGCGATGATCTGAAAAATCGGCAGCATTTCCCAGGAACCTTTGCGAATCACGACATCGCAATCGTTCGGCAGTACGCGCGGGATGTTGTCCACGAAACCGCCGCCAGTAATGTGCGCGAACGCTTTTACTGGAAGCTTCGCGTTTGCGGTTTTGGATTTCGCGTTGAAACGTTTGATCAATTTCTGCACCAGCGGACCGTAGCTGACGTGGACCTTCAGCAATTCTTCGCCGAGCGTTCCTTTCAATCCGGGAATGCGGCTGGTCAGTTTGTATTTCAATTGTTCCAGGAAAATCTTTCGGCCCAGCGAATAACCGTTCGTGTGCAAACCGCTGGACGCAATACCGATTACCGCATCGCCGCGCTTCACGGTTTTCTGGCCGTTCAACATTTTGGATTTCTCCACCACGCCGACAATCGTGCCGCTGACATCGTATTCGCCGGCTTGGTAAAATCCGGGCATCTGCGCGGTTTCACCGCCGATCAGCGCGCAGTTGTTTTCCGAACAGGCTTTGGCGAAACCTTTGATGATCTGCTTGAACGCCTGCGGTTCCAGTTTGCCGGTGCCGAGGTAATCGAGAAAAAACAGCGGTTCCGCGCCCAGGACCGCGATGTCATTCACGCAATGATTTACGAGATCGGCGCCGATGGTATCGTGCTTGTTCATGGCGAAGGCGATTTTCAGCTTGGTGCCGACGCCATCGACGGAAGAAACGAGAACGGGTTCTTTGTATTTGCGGACGTCGAGTGCAAAAAGACCGCCAAAGCCGCCGACCTTGCCGAGCACTTCGCGGCGATGCGTCGCCGCAAGCAACTGCGGGAGAGTGGATTTCACTTTGTTGCCGAGATCAATATCCACGCCGGCGCGGGCGTAAGCTTTTTGTTTCATGTCGGCGCAAAGTAAACCGTTAACGAGCCAAGCGCGCCAAGGAAAATGTGTCTGGAACGCGGCGGCGGAAGAATCAACGCAGAGGCCGCGGAGGGCGCAAAGGACGCGGAGGAAAATGATAGCGGCACGAACTCTCGCCTGCGCGTTGGCTGTTTTTGGATCGCCTCTTTTGAAAGACACGGGCGAGACGCCCGTGCCACCGCCTCGGTCTTCTCGGCGAAACTCCGCGCCTTTGCGTCTTTGCGTTAAATTATTGCCATTCCAAACTTTCGTTGCGCTGGAAATGCCGGGCGGTCTAGTCTGCGACTCAGTGAACATTGGCGACTTTTTCAGATTCGGTTCGTTTCCCATGCTCCTGGCGACGGCGTTTCATTTGTGGATGATGATCGACGCGTTGCGCAAACGCGAATGGCTGTGGCTGGGGATTCTGTTTCTGTTCCCCGGCTTCTCCACGATCTGGTATTTCTTTGCGGTTTATCGCAGCGCACCGGCGTCGGCGACCAGCGGTTTCGAACTTCCCGGCGCTTACGGCCGCAAACGCATCAAGGAACTCGAAGCACAGATTCATCATCTCGACAAAGCGCATCACCATTCGCAGCTCGGCGACCTGCATTTCCAACGCGGCAAGCTCGAAAAAGCCGAAGCGTGTTATCGCGCCGCGCTGGAGCGTGATCCCGAAGATCTGGATACGCGGGCGCATCTTGGACAATGCCTGCTGCGAATGAACCGACCGGCGGAGGCGCGGCCGCTGATTGAAGGCGTCATCGCGGAAAATCCAAAGCACGAATACGGCTACACGATGATGGCGCTGGCCGAAACGCTGACCGCCTTGGGCGAAATCGATTCGGCAATTGCGACCTGGAAACGCGTTCTGGAAAACAACTCCTATCCGCGCGCGAAGGTGCAACTGGCGGAACTTTACCTGACGAAAAATCAAATCGACCTGGCGCGCGCGGAATTGAGCGATGTGGTTTATGACGCGGGCCACGCGCCGGCGTTTCAAAAGCGCCGGGACGGGGTGTGGTTTCGCCGCGCGCGGAGTTTGATGCGGAAAGTTTGAGCGCGAATCTGCGTTCACCCAGATCTCGCGGGCGCTGTCTGAAACCGTAATTCCCGCCGCTCCGCCGTAACATATTCGTAACCTGTTTGTGACGCTCATGCCATTGTCGTTCCCCGTGGGAAGTGCTATCCCAAACTGAGTGAAATCGAAGATCTTGGTTGTTGATGACGAGCCGGAGGCGGTGGAACTGGTGGAGTTCAATCTCCAGCAGGCCGGTTTCACAGTCATCACTGCCGCGGACGGCCCGGAAGCACTCAGCAGGGCGCGGATGAATCTGCCGGAGTTGATCGTGCTCGACGTGATGTTGCCGGAGATTGACGGTTTGGAGGTTTGCAAAATGTTGCGGCGCGATCCGGCGACAGCGCGGATTCCCGTCATCATGCTCACGGCCCGCGCGGCGGAGATAGATCGCGTCCTGGGATTGGAATTGGGCGCGGACGATTACCTCACCAAACCGTTCAGCCCGCGCGAACTTATTTTACGGATCAAAAAATTGCTTCAACGCGGAAAGCCGGACAACCGGAAGCCCGAAAATTTTCAGTTCGGAAATCTCCAGATAGATTTGCCGCGTCATGAAGTGCGCTGGCGCGGCAAAATCTTGAACCTGACTCCGACCGAATTCAAACTCCTGACCCTCCTGGTCGAGCGTCGCGGACGCGTGCAGTCACGGGAACAATTGCTGCGTGACGTCTGGGATTACAACAGCCTCGTGGACACCCGCACGGTGGACACTCACATGCGCCGGCTGCGCGAGAAGCTGGGCAGCGCCGCGAAATATCTCGATACCGTCCGCGGCGTTGGTTACCGTTTCGTCGAACCGGGCGAAGCGTAAAGCGCGTGATTATCCGCAGGTTCCCGCGGCATCAATTTTTTCTACGGCAAATACGTGTGGCCTGTTCTAACAATTCTCGGATTTCTTCTTGCGGCGGTGGTGTATTTCAGCGCACGTCGAAAATTCCGGAACGCGGATCACCAAACGCGCCGCGAACTGGAATCATTGAAGTTTCAGTTGGAAAGCCAGAGCGGCGAAGCGCGGGCGCGGGAGCAGGCCATTTTCAACAGCATGATCGAAGGCGTGCTGTTGCTGGACGAAAATGACCGGGTGCAACTGGTCAACCGCGCGTTCCAAAAATTGTTTGAGATTTCCGACGACGTTCGCGGCCGCACGCTGCTGGAAATTGTGCGCCAGCCGGAATTGACTGCTTTGCTTCAGCAGGTTGCCGCCGAGAAACAGGTGCTGGATTACGAATTGAAAACGGGCGGCCCGAACGTCCGTTCGTTGCGGATCAATGCCGCCATTCTCACCGGCATTCAAGGCGAGCGCCGGGGAACGATTCTGGTGTTCCACGATCTCACGCGACTGAAGCAACTGGAACGCACGCGCGAGGAATTTGTCGCCAACGTCAGCCACGAACTGCGCACGCCGCTCTCCTTGATCAAAGGCTACACCGAAACGCTGCTCGACGGCGCAAAGGACAATCCGGAGGTCGCATCGAAATTTCTCAAAACCATTCAGCGCAATGCCGAGCGGCTGCAATTTCTGATCGAGGATTTGCTGACGATTTCCGAACTCGAATCCGGCCGGTTGAAAATGAATCTGCAGAACGTGCCGCTGCGTCCGCTCGTGGACAAAGTTCTCGAAGACTTCAAAGCGCAGGCCCAATGGCGGTCGGCGACGTTGAACAATGAATTGCCCGAACTGGAGGCGCAGGCGGATCCCGAACGCTTGCAACAGGTTCTCGGCAATCTTATCGGCAACGCGTTGAAATATGGCCGCGCCGAAGGCCGTGTGACGGTGCGCGCGGTGAAGGACGGGCGATTCATTGAATTTTGCGTGCAGGATGACGGGCCGGGCATTCCTACGGACGCTTTGAACCGTGTCTTTGAACGATTCTATCGAGTGGACAAGGCGCGTTCCCGCGAGCAGGGCGGAACCGGTCTCGGGCTTTCGATTGTGAAACATATTGTGCAGGTTCACGGCGGAAAGGTCTGGGCGAAAAGCGAATTGGGAAAAGGCGCGGCATTTTATTTCACGCTGCCCGCGGCAGTCTGAATTGGAACCGGAATCGCGTGGGAAGTCCGCAGAGGCTGCTGCACAGCCGGGAGTTCGTCAGTCGCTTTTCCTCTTTCACGCATCCCGGAACTCAACCATCTTAACGCCGTGTCAAATTTAATAGCCATTGTGGGCCGTCCGAATGTCGGGAAATCCGCGTTGTTCAACCGCATCGTCGGACGCCGCATTGCCATCGTTCACGATCAGCCGGGCGTCACGCGTGACCGCGTCAGCGCCGAGGCCGAATTTCGCGGACGTCCGTTCACGCTCGTGGATACCGGCGGCATTGGTCTGTTGCGCCGGGAAAAATCTACGGACGTCATTACGCGGGCGGCGATTGATCAGGTGAATCTCGCGATTGAAGCCGCGGACGTGATCATTCTCGTCGTGAACGTCCAGGAAGGAATCGTTCCGCTGGATCGCGAAGTTTCCCAGCTTCTGCGTAAAGCGGGAAAAACCGTGATCGTCGCGATCAATAAAGTCGATGCTTACGCCGCTGAAGCTGGACTGGATGAGTTTTCCGCTTTGGGTTTCGAACGAATGCTGCCGGTCAGCGCGATTCATGGCGAAGGTATTGAGCGGCTGGTAGTGGAAGCGGTGAAACTGTTGCCGCCATTGGAAATTGAAAACATTTCCGCGCCCACGGTTGCGGAAGAGGGAACTGGTGCCGCAACAGAAACGGAATCAAAAACGCGCGCGACCACCGAGCCGTTGAAACTCGCAATCGTTGGCCGGCCGAACGTCGGCAAGTCGTCAATCATCAACGCGCTTACGCAATCCGAGCGCGTGATTGTGAGTCCGATCCCTGGAACCACGCGCGATGCGGTGGATGTGCCATTGGAAATTGAAACGGACGGGCAGCGGCAAAAATACATTTTGATCGACACCGCCGGCATCCGGAAAACGCGACGGGTGAATGATTCGATTGAGTTTTTCAGCGTGAAACGCACCGAGGATTCGATTGCGCGTTGTGATATTGCGATTCTGGTGTTGGACGCCGAAAGCGGGATTCTCGAACAGGATAAGAAGATTGCCGATAGAATCGTGGAAGAACGGCGCGCGTGTATTGTGGTGGTGAATAAATGGGATTTGTTTGGCGAAGCTGTGCGCAAGACCCGCGAAGAAGAAATCGAGCGGCGCGCGCGGAAGGACCGCAACAAACCTGAGCAGATGTTCACGCTCGCGCAGTTTGGCGAGTGGGTTCAGGAAAAGCTGTTCTTCCTGGATTACGCACCGGTTATTTTCACGTCCGCGAAATCCGGTTTTCAACTGGAGCGATTGTTGGAAGCAGTGCGTTACGTCGCGGCGCAGCTTCAACAGAAAGTGCCCACGGCTATTTTGAATCGCACGTTGCGCGACGCGATTGTGCGGCGTCAGCCGGTGAGTTCAGCGGGGCATCGGTTGAAATTTTTCTACGCAACGCAGGTTCGCCAGGCCCCTCCGACGTTTCTGTTGTTTGTGAATCGCGAGGATTTGTTTTCCGATCAATATCGAAAATATCTCGGCGATCAGATGCGCGCGGCGTTTGGTTACGAAGGTTGTCCGCTGGTGCTGGTGCCGAAGCCGCGGCCACAAACGATTGAGCCGATCCGGAAATTCAAATCGCGTCCCGGAGAAAAAGGCCGTCCTGCCGAAGGCCAGCGTCGCTCGCATAAATCGGGTGGACGACGCAAGTGAATTCTCCGGAAGGACGAGTTATACGAGTCCCAATTCAAATAGGGAGGCGGATTAAGTGAGTTTCTTCAATCGAATGAAATGAATGTCGAGCCACAGGCTCGACGCTACACTTGCGTGGGATTGTGAAGGGGACTCGGGTACCTCGTCCTTCCGAATTTCTGTGGAAACTCGTCCCTCCGACGGATTAACTTGGTTTCCGGTGCTTTGCCATGAAACCCGGTTCGGTGCCGGCCAGATCGGCACGGCGTTGGCGGGCCAGCAGTTCGCCGTAAACCCGCGCGTCACGCAGCATCATCTCCAATCGCTTCTGAAAGGTTTCGCTGATGATTTGCCCGTCCTTCAAATCCGATTCCGAAAACGAAACCGCGTAGGGCAGCGTCCAGGCGTAACACTGGCGCGAAACCGTGCGCAATTGATCCACCACTGTCAGGCCTTTTTCGTGCGAGGCGACGATGGGAACGATCAGCTTGCCGGCGAATTCGTGCCAGAAATGATCGAGGAAATTCTTCAACGTGCTGCTGATGCTCCCGTGATAATCCGGCGTGCTGAGCACGATCAGATCAGCCTGATGCACCCGCGCCTGAAGCGGTTTGAATCCAACGGCGGCGTGGGAAACATCGGGATTGTAGAGCGGCAGCGGTTCGGCCTGAAGATCAAGGACATCCACGGAGCAGTTTTGCGCGCTGAGTTCACGCGCGATTTCCTGGATTACAGCGCGGGTGACGGAGTTCTGCCGCGGACTTCCGGAAACGGCGAGTACTTTCAAAGGGGCGTCAGGCATGAATGAAGTTTAAGGCGGGAAACATTCCACGTTCAACATCGAACACTGAACACTGAATTTCTGAAAACGTTCGGAGTTCGAAGGCCGTTGTTCAGCGTTCGATGTTTCTCCTTCAGAAACTACACCTCCGCACCGAACAGTCGCGCGAGCCGGACAATGCCGTACGCCAGTCCCGCGCTGACCGGGAGTGTCAGAATCCAGGCCCAGACGATTCGTTCCGCCACGCTCCATTTCAAAGCGTTCAAGCGCTTGGCCGCGCCCACACCCATGATCGAACTGGTGATGACGTGCGTGGTGGAAACCGGCATGCCGAGCGCTGCGGTGACGAGCAGCACGGTTGCTCCTGCTGTTTCCGCAGCGAATCCGTGAACCGCCTGGAGCTTCACCAGCTTGTGGCCGAGCGTTCGGATAATGCGCCAGCCACCCATGGCTGTTCCCCCAGCCATCGTGAGCGCACACATGATTTTAATCCAAAGCGCGATTTTCAAATGGTCCGGATCGGCGCCTTCGGGCGTGCGCAGGAAGTGCAGCCAGTGCGGCAGATGATCGAAGGTTCCGGCTTTGGTGGCAGCGATCAACGCGAGCGCGATGATGCCCATCGTTTTCTGCGCGTCATTCGTGCCATGGCTGAATCCCATGTAGGCCGAACTGATCAGTTGCGCTTTGCCAAAAATGCGCGTGACCGCTCGCGGTTTCCAACTGTGCAAAAGAAAATAAAGCGCCGCCATGAGGATGAATGCGATCACCAAGCCGAGAATCGGTGAAATGATCATCGGCAGCACGACCTTGAACACCACGCCGCCGCCGCTCCACCAGTGTTCGCCGGGAGCGGGCAGTTTCATCCAGATGACCGCGTCCAGATTGTTTTGCGCGGTCGCAAAAGCGGCTCCGCAAAGTCCGCCCACCAACGCGTGACTGGAACTGGAAGGCAAACCGACATACCACGTCAGCAGATTCCAGACGATTGCCGAAGCCAGCGCACAGATCAGCATGTGCGATGAAGCGTTCGTTGGAATCAAACTCGAATCCACCAGGCCTGCCGCAATCGTCGCCGCAACCGCGCCGCCGACCATTGCGCCGAGCAGATTGGTGAACGTCGCCAGCAGAATTGCCTGGCGCGGCGTCAGGACTTTCGTGCCCACGACCGTAGCGATGGAGTTGGCCGTGTCGTGAAATCCGTTCGTGAACGTGAAGATCAACGCGACCAGAATGACGGTGAAAACCAGGAGCATGGCGCGTCAGGAATTTTTCAGGGCGATATGTGAAATGACATTTCCGACGTCGCGGCAGCGGTCGATCACTTTTTCCAGCAGCTCGTAAAGGTCTTTGAGCACCACGACCTTTACTCCGTCGTGCCGGCCGCTGAACAGGTCGCGCAACAATTCCATCATCGCTTTGTCCGCTTCGCCTTCGACGAACTGCAACCGGTCGTTGAGGCGTTTGATTTCGTCGAGATCGACGCCGCGGCGAAGACTTTGAACCATCAGTACGATGACTTCCGCGGCCTGATCCAGCATTCCAATCTGATTGGAGAAATCCGCGCCGCTGACCTGATGGGGCGCGAGCAGGACGCGTTCGCTGAATTTTTCAACGGTTTTTGGAATGCGATAAAGCGCGTTGCAGAGTTCCTCGATGTCCTCGCGTTCAAGCGCGGTGACAAACGTGGTGTAAACGGCGTTGCGGATTTTATTGGTGATTTCCTTGTCCTTGCGGCGCGCGCGGGCGAACTGTTCCAGCTCGACGGGTTTGTCGAGGGCTTTGCTGAGTTTAACCAGAGCTTGAACGCTGTTGCGCGATTCCTGCGCGCTGGCTTCCAGCAGTTCAAAAAACATGTCCTCTTTGCCGAGGAGTCGTTGGAGCGAAAACATAGCGCGCTAGTTCTACATAACCGGCGTCAAAGCGCACGCAGAAAAACGTGAAAAGGGGAAAGGGAAGAGTGAGAAAGTGGGAAAAGGAGAAAGGGAGAATCGGGGAATCGTTTGGAGTGCGTCCGCTTCAGCGCCGCTTTTTCTTCGGCTGAAATCACGGGCGTCGAGTAATTCCGGTTTGCCTGGATTCGCATCAGTTTCTCACGCCGTAACGCAATCGTAACAGTCCCGCCCTTTGTCTGTCATGTGCCGGAGCCAGCCTGATCTCGAACTAAAACTCAACTCATCAATGAAATTAAGAATTCATCGGCTGATCACCACCGGAGCAGTATTCGCGGCGCTGACCGCCGTCGGACCACAGGCGCGGGCGCAATCCTCGGACGCCATCATCAACAAACTCGTGCAGAAGGGATTGCTGACAGAAACAGAAGCGGCGGACATTCGCAAAGAAGCGAAGGAAGATTTTTCCAAAGCTTACCGCGCGGAAACAGGCGCTTCTCCCTGGATTGAAAAAATGAATTTCCACGGCGATTTCCGCGGTCGTCTCGATCATCTCAGTTCCGACAACGAAGCGTTCACGGATCGTTATCGTCTGCGTTATCGGCTGCGCGGCAGTGTGACCATGGATTTGACCGATGACTTCGAACTCGGCTTCGGCCTGGGCAGTTCGGATGCGGGCGGCAACGCGTTGTCGAACAACAGCACGCTGGAAAACAATGGCACCAAAAAGCCGCTCTGGGTCGATCTCGCTTACGCGAAATGGACGCCCCTTCACGGAGGCGATTGGACGGCATCGGCGACGATTGGCAAGATGCGCAACCCGTTCCAGGTTTCCGGAATGGAATTCGACGCCGATTACACCCCTGAAGGCGCGGCGTTGCAGGCGGCTTACAAGTTCAACAATCATCACGCGCTGCGATTGACCGGCGGCGCGTTCGTGCTCGATGAAATTGCGGCCTCATCTCATGATCCATTCCTGCTCGGCGCTCAGGCGATCTGGGATGCGAAATGGAACAAGCATTTCGAAAGTTCGCTGGGCATTTCCGCGTATGACATTGTCAGCAAGGATGGATTGGCGACGGCCAATGTCGCGAACAACAACACGGGCAACACGCGCAATGCCGACGGAACTCCCGCGGCGAGTTTCAATCCGATCATTCTGAGCGGCAGCGCGACTTACAAGCTGGACAGCGTGCCGGCGTTTCACGGCGCGTTTCCGATCAAGCTCGCCGGCGAATACCTGAACAACCCCGCGGCGGATGACGAGAATCAAGGCTGGTGGGCGGGCGTGACGTTCGGCAGCGCGGCAAAAAAGGGGAACTGGGAATTGTCCTATCGTTATCAACGTCTCGAAGCGGACGCGTGGTATGAGGAATTTGTCGATGACGACAACGTTGGTTATTTCCAGACGGCGGGCGCGTCCGACAAAAGCGGCCTGGCTGGCGGAACCAACATCAAAGGTCACCTCGTAAAATTGAATTATGCGATCACCGACTCACTGACCTTCGGACTTACGGGCTTTTTCAATGAATTGATTGACCCGCGCCCGGCCGGTTCAAAGAGCGGCGCGACGCATCTGATGGCGGATCTGCTTTGGAAATTTTAAGGACGGTGAACTGACTTTGAACTCTCAACAAAAACTGAATATGAAAACCAAAAAACTGGCCGGACTGGCCGCGGCGCTCCTCGCTGTTTCTGTCACTGCAAACGTATCTGCGCAAATGCTGATCAACGGCGCGGGCGCAACGTTCCCGTATCCGATTTATTCCAAATGGTTCAACGAATACGCCAAAGTCGATCCGTCTGTGCGGTTCAATTATCAATCGATTGGATCGGGCGGCGGGCAGAAACAAATTCTGGAACAGACCGTGGATTTCGGCGCGTCCGACGGTCCGATGAGCGACGAAAATCTCGCGAAAGCCAAAGGCAAAATTCTGCACATTCCGACGGTTGCGGGCGCCGATGTGCTGATCTTCAATCTTCCGGGCGTCCGGCAATTGAAAATGGACGGGGCCACCATCGCCGAGATTTTCCTGGGCCGGGTTACTAAATGGAACGACCGCCGGATCGCGGAACAAAATCCGGGCGTGAAACTGCCGAATACCGACATCATCGTGGTTCATCGTTCCGACGGCAGCGGCACGACTTACATCTGGGTGGATTATCTCAGCAGCGTCAGCCAGGAATGGGAAAACAAAGTCGGGCGCGGCACGTCAGTGAAATGGCCGACCGGCCTGGGCGGCAAAGGCAACGAAGGCGTTGCCGGCCAGGTGAAACAACTTCCCGGCGCGGTGGGTTACGTCGAACTGGCGTATGCGAAACAGAACAAGCTGGCGTATGCCAGTGTGAAAAACTCGGCGGGCAATTACGTGGAACCGACGATTGAATCGATCACGGAAGCATTGTCCACGGCGAATATTCCCGAGGACTTCCGTTTCTCCATGGTGAATCCGCCGGGTGAAAAAGCGTATCCGATTTCCGGCGCAACGTGGCTGCTGGTTTATGAACAGCAGAAAGACGCCGCGAGAGGGAAGAAGCTCGTCGAATTTCTGAACTGGGCAATCACCAAAGGCGAAAGCATGGCAGCGTCACTCGACTACGCGCCGCTGCCGGAAAATGTTCAGCAACGCATTTTGGAACGCATCAAAACGATCAAGTATTGAACTGCGGCGCCAAGGAGGGCGCAACTTGGCACCCGCACCAAACAACGGGTTGAACTTTCGAAATTCAAAACGGCTGATCACTCCCTCTCCTCCGAGCGAAGCCGGAGGAGAGGGCCGGGGTGAGGAGGTTTTTAGCTCAAAATCCCCTCTCCCTGACCCTCTCCC
>DASTXC010000144.1:0-37351 GCA_035765675.1 Verrucomicrobiia bacterium | reverse complement strand
GTTACACCGTGTTGGGCGGACATTGATTGAATTCGAATCGAAGCTTTCCGATGAATCGCATGTTTTCAAACACGCCAAATTTTTTTGCCGCGATCTCGCTGATGCTCAGCTTCGCATTCGCAACCTCCTTTGTTCAGGCATCTGATTTTGACGAGATCGGGCTGACATTGCTCCGCGCGACCACAACCAATCTCAATGGCTCCGGCGTAACAATCGCGCAGGTGGAAGCGCCGGTTACTGACGCGACACCGCCGCCGTTTGAAGTAAATCCCGCAGCGGTTGGAATCGCGCCTGAGCGTTTCAACTATTTCGTCGGTCCGCCGACCGTTTCGTCCAACGCATCAAGCAGCGTGTTTCCGAATTCACTCGGTTCGGAATCCGGACACGCGAACGTGGTTGGAAATCTTTTCTACGGCATTGGCGGTGTCAGCACGAGCGTGGCGCACATCGACAATTACGAAGCGAACTATTTTTTTGAAACCGTGGTTCCTTCGCAGATTGAAATGACGGGCCGGATTGTGAATCAAAGTTTCATTGCGCCAGGAACCGTTTCCGAACAGATCGAAAGCGACGCCAACTACGACCACTACGCCGCGCGTTTCAACACATTGTTCATTTCCGGCGCGGGAAATTCCGGCACCGTCAATCCGCCCTCCACGTCCTACAACGGCATCAGCGTCGGCGCGTTCGGCGGCAGTTCCAGTTTCGGTCCAACGCGTGACAATGGCCGCGCCAAACCGGACATGGTCGCGCCAGCCGAAGTGACCAGCTATTCGACGGCGCTTGTTTCCGGTGCGGCGACACTGCTCCTGCAAGCTGCTTTGCGAGGCGATGGCGGCAGCGACACCAATGCGGCCGCAGATATTCGAACGCTGAAAGCTTTGCTGCTGAACGGCGCGATCAAACCAGTCGATTGGACAAATATCAATTCATCACCTTTGGATCATCGATACGGCGCTGGTGTAATCAATGTGTTCAACTCCTGGAAGCAACTTGCGGGCGGGCGGCAACATTTCATCGAATCCACGAGCGTTTCATCCGGCAACATCCATCCACCAGGTAATGCGACGGAAAATATTTCTGTCCGCAGCGGCTGGGATTTCAACGCTGTTTCCAGCAGCGATTCAACGGACGGAATCAATCACTACTACTTCGAGATTCGGAATGAATTTCCGTCCGGCAACTTCACCGCCACCGCGACGCTGGTGTGGAATCGTCAAACCGATCAAAGCACGATCAACGATCTGGATCTCTTCCTGTATGAAACGCTCTCGGGCAAACTCATTCGCGCAAGCGCCAGCGCGGTCGATAACGTCGAGCATCTCTATCTTCCCGCACTGCCGCCGGGACGATACGATTTGCAGGTTTTGAAACACAGCGGCGGCGTCAGCGAAATCGAAACGTATGCGCTCGCGTTTGAATTTTTCACGCTGACGTTGTCAATCCGCCAAAGCGAATCCAGCGTGATGCTTGCCTGGCCGGTTTATCCGGCGGGATTTCATCTGCAATTCACTACGAATATCAATGATCCGTTTTCGTGGAACGCGGTCGATGCCACACCTGTGTTGAGCAACGGGCAAAATGAAATTCTTCTGAACACGGTTTCCGGCCATCAGTTCTTCCGCCTGATCCGGCCGTAGTGGTTGGATGGTTTTCAAAACCTAAAAGCAATTCGCGTCCATTCGTGCAATTCGCGTAAACCCATTTCTGAACCGCACCTCGTGTTTGGAGCATTGACTCGGTTTTCGCGCGCATTGAAACTCCCGCATGGCAGCACCTGAATTGAAGATCGAAAAACTCGTTTCCGGAAATGGTTCCACGCCCAAAAAAGGCCAGACCGTTTCCGTGCATTACACCGGCACTTTTACCAACGGCCAGAAGTTCGACAGCTCTGTGGATCGCAACGAACCCTTTGCGTTCGCGCTCGGTCTCGGACAGGTGATCGCGGGCTGGGATATTGGCGTCGCGTCGATGAAAGTTGGCGACAAAGTGAAGCTCACGATTCCGCCGGAACTTGCCTATGGCGCTGCCGGCTATCCGGGCGCAATCCCGCCCAATTCCACGCTCATCTTCGAAGTTGAGTTGCTGGGGATTGAATAATTCGAGGCTCGCCAGCTACGGCTGAAGGCGCGTTTCACTAAAGCGCAAATTCAGCGCCTGAATTTTCGCGGTCCAATCGTCAATCATCAGCACGCTCACTGAGGCGGGGCTGAGTTCGAGGCGATGGATGAAATCGATTGGCATTCCGAGATAATAAGTGATCGCCGCGCGCAATGGATCGCCGTGACTGAACAGCGCCAGCGTTTGATTCGGAAAATCCCGGCGCAATTTTTCAATGGCCGCGATCATTCGGGTCTGAACTTCCCAGATCGATTCCCCATTGGGAATGCGTCCGCCGCTGCGGAACGTGTTCCATTTTCGCCACCGTTCGTCGGAATTCATTTCGGCAATGTTCTGTCCTGTCCAGTCGCCGAACTCCACTTCAATCAAGCCATCCAGGATTTGCACTTCCAGATTCAGCTTTTTCGCAATCGGCGCCGCGGTTTCGCGACAGCGTTCCATCGGGCTGCTGAAAAGATGTTGAATCGATTCGCGCGCCAGTTCATCGGCCAGACGTTCCACTTCCGCGCGACCCGTGTCGTTCAAATGAATTCCTGGCGTCCGGCCCACGAGCGTTTTGCCGGCGAAATCATTTGAGCCGTGACGAATCAGATAAAAGGTCGTCATGAAAAACCGGGTGGTTCAGTTCAAAACTTTTCAACCACAGATGAACACGGATAAACACGAATGAATCCAGCGCAACCAAACGCGCCGTCGCAGCACAGATTTTCAATCGTAGCGCAGACTACCAAGTCTGCCGTATCGCAGGTTTCTGAACCTGCGAAGCGGGAAAATTTCAATGCGCATCGAAACGTCCGCCCCGCTGCCCATTTGGAAATCGGCGATACAGCAGGTTTGGAAACCTGCGCTACCGTTCTGCGCCGACGGACGATTCCAAACTTTCCAGCGCCGCGTTCGAAGTTCGAAGTTGGTTGTTCAACGTTCGATGTTTCCCCTGCTCCGCTTTCCGCGGCCAATCCACGACGTAACGTTGCACCACGGCTTCCGCGAATTCGGCGAACTCTTCCGGCACCTGCGGCGGGCTGGTGCAGTTCGGCGCTTTCCCACGAGATGGCGGCGTGAAGCACAGCGTGATCGTGGTGTCGAAATCCTCCAGCGCTTTCATCTGCCGATCAAACCATTCCCGCGCATTCGGTCGATGCCAGTCCGCCCAACTGATTCCCGTTCGCAATTTTTTCACGCCCAGTTTCTTCAGCCATTCCACCGCAAAATCCAGGCGATGATCTTCGAAATGAAACCACTGGCAGATGCCCAGTTCGGGATTGAAATGATTCAACGCCGGCTTAGGTGTTCCATCAGCGCGGATCAATCCGAGATAAAAATGACGGTAATAGGCACTGCCTTCACTTTCGCGATGACGCGTCGTCGCTTCCCAGGTCGGCGGCAAATCCATGAGGCTGTACCAGAAAATCCGGTCCACTTTCCCGAGCAGCAATTCCGCCGTGCGTTTCAAACCAAACACCTGAACTTCATCCGCACCAAATGTTGAAACGCCCACTTCCGTCACCCAGATCGGCAAGTCCGTTACGGCGCGGATTTCATCCAGCTTTTTCGGCCAGTCATTGATCTGCCAGTGATTCCAGTCCAGCGGAAAACCGTGGACGGCCACGGCATCGAGATGTTCGAGCAATCCGTTCGCTTTGAGCAGCGTGATGAACGTGGGATCAATCGGCGAAATGCCGCCCAGGATCAGCGGCAGGTTGGGCGCGATCCTGCGAATGGCCGTTGCCCCGAGCTTCGTCATTTCCGAAAACTCGACCCACTTCGGATCCATCGTGAAATCCCAGTGGGAAAGATTGTTCGGTTCGTTCCAGAGCTTGATTGCTTCGATCATGAAAGTCCGGTTTCGAGTTTTTAGTTTCAGGTTTCGTATTCTCCGCTTCGCCTTTGATGAAAGCCTCCACCAGTTCACGCGCTTTGTTGTCGGTGAATTGTTGCGGCGGCGATTTCATAAAATAACTTGCGGGTCCAATCAGCGGCCCGCCGATGCCGCGATCCAGCGCCAGCTTCGCGCAGCGAATGGCGTCGATCACCACGCCCGCGGAATTGGGCGAATCCCAGACCTCGAGTTTCACTTCGCAATTCAGCGGCACATTGCCAAACGTCGTGCCTTCCATGCGGATGTAACACCACTTGCGATCCTCGAGCCACGGAACGTAATCGCTTGGCCCGACATGCGCCTGAGCGTCCGACAAGTGATGATCGAGCTGGCTGGTCACGGCGCGGGTCTTGGAAATTTTTTTCGATTCCAGCCGCTCGCGTTCGAGCATGTTCATGAAATCAGTGTTGCCGCCGAAGTTGAGTTGATACGTGCGGTCCAGATGCACGCCGCGTTCGCGAAACAGATTTGCCAGAACGCGATGCGTGATCGTTGCGCCCACCTGCGATTTGATGTCGTCGCCAATGATCGGCAGGCCGCGTTCCTGGAAACGTTTGTGCCAATACGGTTGCGACGCAATGAACACCGGAATGCAATTGATGAACGCGCAGCCCGCTTCGAGAATCTGTTCCACGTACCATTTCGTGGCCATTTCGGAACCGACCGGGAGATACGAAACCACCACGTCGGTTTTTGTTTCCTTCAGAATGCCGACAATGTCCGCGGTGGGTCCGGGTGCTTTGATGATGACTTCGTGCAGATATTTGCCGAGTCCATCGTGAGTCATGCCGCGTTGCACTTTTACGTTCAGCGGCGGCACGTTGGAAAATTTGAAAGTGTTGTTCGGCTCCGCAAAAATCGCCTCGGATAAATCCTTGCCGACCTTGGTGCAATTGATGTCGAACGCGGCGGTGAATTCGATGTCGCGAATGTGATAGCCGCCCAGCGTGACATGCATCAGGCCCGGAACCTTTTCCGCGGGATTGGCGTTCTTGTAGAATTCAACTCCCTGCACCAGCGACGAAGCGCAATTGCCGACGCCGATGAGGGCCACGCGGATTTTCTTCGCGCCGTTGCTGTCGCCGTGGCGAGCAGCGCGAGAGTTGTTGTTGGGGTCCACGGCAAGGAATCTAGGCCGCGTTCACCCCGAACATCACTGGGGTGAATCCATGCTTTCCCAGGAACAAAAGGCGTAATCGAAATTCGTTTCGAACACGGATCAGTTTTGGAATTTTTCGAAAGCCCGCTGTTTGCAGGTGCAGGCTGAAAGCGGACGAGGGTCGAATTTTGGCTAAATGCCTCCTCACCCGCCCACTCCTCCTTCCTTCGTCAAGAAGAGAGGGAGTGATCGGCTCATGAATTTCGAAGGTTCAATTCGTTGTTCGGCGGATCGCTGATTTCGTCTTTACAAAGACTGCTCGGGACGGCACTCGATTTCCCGGTTTCACTCTGCCAGACTCCGCCGATGTTCGCTGCGTTTCTGGCAACTGTCCTGATCTCGATTTCCGCCGTGTGCGGCCATCGCTCGGCGCGGCTGATCGGCGGAACGGAAGCGAATTTCTGGCGAATCATTTTTGCCGCGGGCTTTCTCGCGATCTGGGGATTCGGCTTCGGCCAGGGACTGGAGGGCAGCACATTTCCCATTTTCCTGCTCAGCGGCGTCATTGGAATCGGGCTGGGCGACGTCTGCTATTTCCAATCGCTGCCCCGGCTCGGACCGCGTCGCGCACTGCTGCTGGTTCAATGTTTGACCGCGCCTTTCGGAGCATTGATCGAATGGCTGTGGCTCGGAACCACTTTGACAATGGCGCAAATCCTGTGCGGCGCAGTCATTCTGCTCGGCGTCGGCATCGCTTTGAAACCGAATCAACATCTGAAACTGTCACGGCGCGAACTGGCCTGGGGAACTTTCGCCGGCGCGCTGGCGGCGCTCGGAGGCGCGGGCGGCGCGGTGCTGAGCCGAAAAGCCTACGCAGTTTTGGAAACGACCGGAGAAGTCATTGATCCCATTACCGCCAGCTTTCAACGCGTGCTCGGCGGTTGCGTGCTGGCTGTGATTTCCGTGTTGCTCGTGAAACGAAATGCGTTCTGGCCCGGATCGAAAAACCCGATTGATTTCGCGCCGGACAAAACGCTGGCGAAATGGCGCGGCGTCTGGTTCTGGATTGTGCTGAACAGCTTGGCGGGTCAGACGCTGGGGATGAGTTGCCTGCAATCCGCTTTGGAAACAACGCCGACTGGAATTGTTCTGCCGATCGTCGCGACGGCGCCGATTGTGGTGATTCCCATCGCGTATGTTTTTGAAGGTGAAAAGCCGACGTTGCATGCGCTGATCGGGGGCGGCGTTGCGGTGGCGGGAGTAATCGCTTTGACTTTGCTAAGTTGAAGGCTTGTATTTCGAAATGGACAACGAACTGGAACGACAGGCCGCGACGCTGGGATTGGAACAATATCGTCGGCACATTTTTTTGTGCGCGGATCCAACTGAAGCCAAATGCGCGCCGCGCGAGGAAAGCCTGCGGTCGTGGGACTTTCTGAAAAAGCGGTTGAAGGAACTGGGATTGACGGGACCGAAACCGCTGGTGTTTCGCACGAAAGCCAATTGTCTGCGCGTCTGCACGCTAGGTCCCATCGCAGTGGTTTATCCGGAAGGCACCTGGTATCGCAACTGCACGCCGGAAATTCTGGAACGCATCATACAGGAACATCTGATTGCCGGACGGCCGGTGACGGAATTCGCGTTTGCGAACAATCCGCTGATTCCTTGAGGGGTTCGTTTTTCTTCGTCGGTTCGAATCCTCTTTGAAAATTCCCGCAAAGCGGCGCTGAAGCGCACGCACTCCAAACGCTATCGCGATCTTCTTTCGCATTAGAACCGCGCGGAGCGTTTGGAGTGCGGTCGCTTCAGCGCCGCTTTCATTGCACACGAAACAGCGCGCCCGAGAATTCGGCGCGCGGCAACTGCTGCCATCAATTCTCAGCCTTCACAATTTTCCCGAGGTTCAACAGGTGTGAACTGAGTTTCAATCCGGCTTCTTCGGCAGCTTTTGAATTGATTTCAAAACGCAACTGCGGGCCTTGAAGATAAAATTGAATCATCCCGCCGCGACGCGAAAAACTCTCAAGATCGCTGACGGTCAGAATCGGTTGCGCCTTGAGGTGGGCCAGGATTTCATCCGTCCGCTCCGTTTCCGAATTGCTCACAAAAAGCAAATGGCAGTCTTTCACGTCTTTCCAATGCCGAAAATGCCGCACGGTGAGCTTGCGTTTTTGAATCGTTTCGCCCCGCACCGTTTCTTCAATCGCCGCGCCGAAAACATTGTTGCCGAGAACGCCAATGCACAACGGCGAGTTTGATGCGGCAAACGCCGTGGGCGGCCATTCGACAAATTGCGCGAAGTGAAAAAGGAACGCGGCCTTGACCTGGAATTCGCGGGGAACCGGTTGCGCCTGAGCGGAAACGCCCAGCAACAGCAGAACTGCAAACCAACCCGCAAGCGTTCGATTTCTGGCGGTTGGATTTGGGGCGCGTCGAATGGCCGGATCGTTCACCACCGCCACGTCACCTTTCCATAAACACTGCGGGCAATTTCAACGCGAGAGGAACTCGGGAAACCGTACTCGGGATGCTGATCGTGCAGCAGGTTTTGTCCGACGATGGAAAATTCAAGCCGATCCGTCGCATGCCATCCCAGGCGGACATCGAGTTCGAAGTAGCTGGGAACGGTTCCGACGGTGGGGCCCAGGTTATTATGCAGCGTATCAACCCAGCGCAACGCACCATCCAGTTCCACGCGATACGGCAAATCCATGGAGGAACGGAAGGAGAACTGGTGTTTCGGATCGGCGGTTTCATTGAGCGCGTCATTGAGATCCGTTCGTCCGTCTTTCACGCGCAAATTTTCCTTGAGCAGATTGTATCCGGCGTGCAATCGCCACCAATCCAGGATCTGATAATCGACCGCCAACTCGCCACCGTAGGTTTCGCCTTCGAGATTGTTCTCAAAGAAAAACGGGAAAACCGAGGTCGGCGTGGTGCTGGTGCTGCGGATGTGATCGTACTCGTTGTAAAACGTGGAAAGCGAAACGGAGACCCGCGGATGAAGCTGTGCGCGATATCCCAATTCGTACGCAATCAAGGTTTCGGAAACGAAATCGGAATCGCCGCGCAGGAAACTTTGCGGAAACGGCTGCGGCAAATAGGTCGGTTGAAACAGATCACGATCAATGCGCGAAGGCGTGCGAACCGCGCGCGAGACCGCGGCCCAGACCATTTGTTTATCAGTCGGGTTCCATTTTATGCGCGCGCTCGGTTCCACTTCCAGGCCAGTGTAATCGTTGTGTTCCAGCTTGGTTCCCAGCGTTAAGAACACGGTGTCCCAGATCTTGATTTCGTCCTGCAAAAATCCGCTGAACAGATGGTGTTCCAGATGCGTCGGCAAAAATGTCAGCGTCGGCGCGGGCTGAACAACATCATGCGTGAATCGATAACCCAATCCCCAGATAACACGATTGCGCGAGCCGAGACGGAAGCGATGCTGAAAATCCACGTCGTAGGTGTCCAGATCGTCCATGAAGTTTCCTGCCGGCGCGAACACGTTCGACGCGGTCGTTTGATTCAAATGCGTGCGGTCGTAATACATTTGCAGGCTCATGTCCGAATCTTCGGAAAATGTGTGTGACCAGCGGCCCAAAACATTGCCGCCGCTGACGCGATCTTTGCCGCCGGCGGGGACATTTTCATCGCCGCTGTAAAGATCGCCCTGCAAGGTGAAGGTGTTTTGCGGCGACGCTTCGATATCCACCCGGAAACCGCCGCGTCCCATTCGCCACGAATCCGAAGCGTCATCGCCATTGGGGAAAACCTGGTCGTTGCGGTCGAAATATTTTCCGTAAATGCGAAAGAAAACATTGGAGCTGAGCGTGCCGCCGTAACGCAGCCCCACAAAATCCTGCAACCAGGTTCCGCCACCGGCTTCAGCAAAAACTCCCTGTGTGTCCTTCGCGCTTTTCGTGGTGATATTGATCACGCCGTTCACTGCGTTCGCACCCCAGAGTGATCCACCCGGGCCACTGATCACTTCAATGCGATCGATATCTTCCAGCAGATAATCCTGCACGTCCCAGAAAACTCCGGAAAACAAAGGCGTGTAAAGCGTGCGTCCGTCCATCAACACCAACAGCTTGTTCGCGAGATCGGTGTTGAATCCGCGGGCGCTGATGCCCCAGTCGTGCGAGTTCCGTTGCGCGACAGCGAGATTGTCCGCCAGCCGCAATGCCTCGGGAATGCTCGATGCGCCGGAACGCCGGATTTGATCCTGCGTGATCACCTGAATCGCGGCGGGTGCCTGGCCGTAAGGCTCGGGTTCTTTCGAAACCGAGGTGACGTCCAGGGCCATCAATTCCATCAGGCTCATCTTTTTGTAGGCGGCCAGACCTTCCTCAAATCCCGTGGGAGAAGCCATTGAAGGCAGCGAATTGGAAGAACCGATCTGCGCGCGGGCCGGGGAAACAATGAAGACCAATATCAGGATTTCCAGACCGACCCAAATAAACGCGGAACTGCGCCGAATCCTCTGACTTCTTATCATAACGAGATTCAATTTATTGGTAACACGGAAGCATCATCGGACTGTGGGGCACGTTAGCGTGATTGTATCCCACTTAGCCACAATTTTTTACATTTGCAGATTTTTCGGTTCAGCCGTAGCGCAGATTTCCAAATCTGCTGTATCGCAGGTTTCCGAAACCTGCGCCGCCGGAAATTCTCAATGTGCTTCGAACGTTCACACCCTGCCGATTGGGAAATCTGTGGTTGAACCTGCTTTCAATGACTGAAGCAAACTACGATCGTTCGCGCAGCAGAGCTTTCCGCGCTTCAGCCAGTTCCTTCATTTTTGCGGGGCCCACTTTGGGATACGCCAGATTCAACGAATCCAGTGCGTCAATGATCGCCGCCGCCACCACGATGCGCGTGAACCATTTGTGATCCGCGGGCACCACATACCACGGCGCCTGAGGTGTCGCCGTTTCGCGAACCATGTCTTCGTACGCGCGCATGTAATCCTTCCAGAACGCGCGCTCTTTCACATCGTCCGCGGAAAATTTCCAGTTCTTTTCCGGACGATCCAGACGTTTGAGAAAACGCTTTTTCTGTTCCTCCGGCGAAACATTCAAAAAGAACTTCCGAACCAGCACGCCGTTGTGCCCGAGATATTTTTCAATACCGCGAATGTCTTCAAAGCGATGTTCCCAAAGCTTTTTGCCAATCGATTCAGTCGGGAGTTTCTGCTTTTTGAAAATTTCCGGATGCACCCGCACCACCAGAACTTCTTCGTAATAAGAACGATTGAAAATTCCGATCCGACCGCGCTCCGGTAAACGTCTCTGACAACGCCAAAGGAAATCATGATCCAGTTCTTCGGCGGACGGCGCTTTGAAGGAAGTGACCTGGCAGCCCTGCGGATTGATGCCGGACATGACGTGCTTGATCGCGCTGTCTTTGCCCGCGGCATCCATCGCCTGAAAGATCAACAGCACGGCCCATTGATCCTGCGCATAAAGCCGATCCTGCAAAGCGGCCAAAGCTTCCACTCCCGCGCGCAGGGCGGCTTCAGCTTTCGGTTTGTCCTCCTTTTTCAAATCGCCCGTGTCATCGGGATCAAAATCCTTCAACCGAAAATCAGAACCATCAGTGACGGCGTAGGGCCGTGAGAATTCGCGCGCCTGTTTAACGAGAGATTGGAGATTCATTATTCAACCTGTGGATACATCGCGGCGGATCAACTGAAGCGTAATGACTCGCAGCCAATCGCCCGTTCGGTTCATCGGGCGCAGTTACAAAAAACGCCGGGAATTTCTCCCCGGCGCCGAACTAACTGGAGTAGTTCTGAAGCAATTCTAAAAGACGAATCGCAAACCCGTTCGCAACAACAGGCTGTCCGCGGATTTGTCCGGCCAGATGTAACGAGCGTCCGCAAAAAATCCAGTGATTGGATTCACGCGGAATTCCAGACCGACACCCGCATGTCCCGTCCATTCCCAGGTGCGGTCGGTCGTTCGTCCGCCGCCGCCGAAGATGTAGGGAGCGAGGCCGGTGGTTTCAAACGGCAATCGCAGAATCAAACTGCCCGACGCGGTATCAATGAAGTTTCCATCATTGTCCGGAATATTGATATCGCCGCCGATGCCGATTTCGCGGGTGATGAAATAATTCAAACCCACACCGCCGCCCCAGGTGCCATGGCGGATGTTGGTATCGAACACATCTTCAACGCGCTGTTCGCCCGACCAATAACTTCCGAAGGCATCAATGCTGAATTCATTGGCCGTGAATTTGTTTGGCTGCGACGGGCCATAAACGAAATGATTCCCCCACCATCCGCGCGGGTCATCCCACATGTGTCCCGCTTGCGCCATCGCCATGGGAGCCGTTGCAGTCAGTGCGGCAGCCAACGTAATGAGTTTCAGTCTTTTCATATTTGTATTTACTTTTGGTTTACCAAGTTCCTCACGTGCCTACTTAAATTCCAACTCACCGATTGTCATCTAGGGTAAAACCCCAAGCAGAATCGTCGTTTGATTCAATTGAGCGATTCGTGCTTGAGAAGTTTGAAATCCAGGATCGGAATTAAAAAATCCAAAGAGAACTCCGAGCGACTCCGCAATCCAACCCGAACGTATCCAAAACTCTCCGCGGCCACAGTTCCGGATGCGAACGCGGATTTTCTGGATACGTTATTCCCTACGGATTGCGATCTTCGTCCCCGTCCAGACCGTGATGATCCGGACCACCCGCTTGTTGAAGCCGCCCTCCATCGCCGCCAGGATGCAGCCGCGTCGCGCGACGTTCATAAGCTTCCTGGCCCGTCACGGGTTCGGGATGGGTTTGGCGGGTTTTTAAAAAAGCGCGACGCCGCTCCGTTTTTGCAATTCCCAGTTTGCCGCCGGGCCGGCCTTTGTTTCCCGCCATAAGTCACATCCTTTGTTGAAGATATTCTTCCGCCTCCGTCTGATCCCCGTCACTTTGATAACGTCGCGTCCGCGCGGCCACCAGTGACTGCGTCAATCGATTGTAAATCTGCCAGCCAATGAATCCCAGAGCGCTCCACCGACGCGCTTTGCGTTTGCGCGCGACCAACGAGGCCAGCATCGGCACGCCAAAAGCCAGCAGCGGATTTCCGGTGCTGAATGACTTCAGCTTGCGGGTGGTTTTGATTCCATAAATGCGCAGGTTCTGGCATTCGAGTTTCAACGTCTCGCGATACACCGCGGCTTCCGCGATCAGCAATTTCTTCCGCCGTTCCAGATCATTCACTGAACGCCTCCATGAGTTCGCTGTCCTTCTCGAATTCCGCCATCGTGTCGCCAAAAGGAATCTTCTTCAGCAACGCCTTCAAACTCAGCACCGCCCAGATGGTTCCCGCGAGATACGCCACCGCAAATGCCGCGACCGCATACAAGCGATACTCTTCAGGCACGAGAAAGATGATGGCGCCTGTGATCAACAGCAGCGTCATCATCGCCAGAAACAGCGCGCCGACGCCGAACAGCACCAGCTTGAGCAGGCGTGATTTCTCCTCCTGCAATTCCAGCGCGAACAGTTCGCCGCGGTTTTTCAATGCGCCAAGGCCGGTCGCGAATGTCTTGCGCAACAGCGTTCCCAGCGCGGGTCCTTCCTGAGAATTGCGAATCATGAGACGTGAAGTTTACCGGCGGCCTGCCAGCACTCCGACCAACAATCCCACGCCGAAGGCAATGCCGACAGCCTGATAAGGATTGGCGCGAATCAACTGATCCGTCGCTCTCGCGCCCTGCATGGCGCGCTCCTGGAGCCGGCGTTGCGTTTCGCGCGCCACTTCCAGAGCGGCCGCAAGTTTTTCCCGCGCGGCAGATCCGCGTTCGCCCAGTTCGCTTGCGCCGGCCTTCAACAACTCTTCGCCATCGCGAACGACTTCGCGCAGGTCCTGCAACAATTTTTCGGTGGATTGTTCGATATCTGATTCGGTTCGTGTTTCCATAAATTTTCCTTTGGTTAGCGGCAAATTAACGTGTCCAAGTCCCGAAACTTTATTGGCCCGCAGACAGCTTCGATATGGGGTCTTGCCCTGAACGAGGAAAATTCCGGCGCAATTATTTATGCGGAGTTTCCGGACGACGTTTCACATCCGGAGTTCCCAGATCCGATTTTCCGCTGCGCACTTCCGCAATCGCTTTCCGCGCCAGCGATGTGTAACAGCGTTTGATCTCGTCGAGTTGTTCCTCGGAAAGTTCTTCAATGTCCAGCAACGCGGTATGCGCCCCGTCCGTCGCGCGCAACAATTCGTCCAGCTTGAGATGCACTGCTTCACTGTCACGGTTTTGCGTGCTTTGAATCAGGAACACCATCAGGAACGTAATAATGGTGGTGCCGGTGTTGATCACGAGTTGCCAGGTGTCGCTGTAATGAAAAACCGGCCCGGTCACAATCCAGGTCAACACCACGAGCACAGCGATCAAAAACGCGCAGGAGCTTCCCGTCCAACGCGCACTTTGCCGCGCGAACCGATCAAATCTTCCAGTCGTCTGGTTGCGCGGACGGGTTCGACTGGAACGGTTGGCTTTCTTTTTCATCACATCGCGGATGAATCATCCGCATTGGAATGATGGCGGGAAAACCCACGTATCAGAATGGGGTAATTTGCTCCGGCCAAGGCAGTGCAACTCACCACCGCGATCTGCCGACGCAATTGTTTCCGAAAGGCACAAAAAAATGCCGCGAAAACATTCGCGGCATTTCGATTTACGTTTGAACTCAGATGCGAATCACATCGTTCCTGTCGAACCCGGATCGTCCACGTTGCCTCGATGAATCTCACCACGCCACGAACCGGTTTCGGTCCCGCGCTCTTGAATGAAATCCTTGAAATGCCGCAGATCGGATTCGATTCGGCCCGAAACCATACCGAGCGCGTTGCCGAGACTCTCCATCGCGCCTTCCGGTTCGTAATTCATCCGCAGCGTAATAACTGTGTGCTGCGCATCCCGCGGACGGAAATGCACGACTCCCGAATTTGGCGCGCCCGATGTGCTGCGCCACGCAATGCGATCTTCGGGAACCTGTTCCAGAATTTCCGCGTCCCACTCTTTCCGGCGTCCGCCCACCTTCGCAATCCAATGCAGATGTTTGTCGTCCAGTTGATGCACTTTCTCCACGCCTTCCATAAAACGGGGGAACTCCTCGAACTGCGTCCACTGGTTGTAAACCTGGTCGATGGGCGCTTCCACTTCGATTGATTTTTCGATTGTTTCCATAATTTCCAAATGTGTTTTGAGTTGTGTTTATTCACGTTTGTTTAACTGCTTAAACCTACGCGCCACACGAACAGCGTCGAGACGGGCAGAGATGGGGTAAAACCCGTTAAGCATCGCAGCGAAGCCGAAGCAGCGCAGATTTCCAAATCTGCTGTATCTCAGGTTTCTAAACCTGCGATGGCTGGCATAACTCTGACGCGCTTAAAAGAATTGATACGTAGCCGATTTGGAAATCGGCGATACAGCAGATTTGGAAATCTGCGCTACGATGGAAGCGCTTTTCCCGCCGTGCTTGCAATCCCACCGCGCGGGTTCATCTTTCCGCGACCGTCATCACTGAAAAACAAAATGACCACAGAACAAATCGTCGGATTGATTCTCACCCTGCTGATCATGCTGATCGGTTTCATCGGCAGCATTGCGCCCGGGCTGCCCGGAACGCCACTCGTGCTCGCCGCCGCGGTGGGTCATCGACTTTACTTCGGCCAGCACAGCGTGAGCTGGCTCATCATGATTCTGCTGATTGTGCTGACACTCATCTCGCTCGTGTTGGACTATCTCGCGAGTTATTACGGCGCGAAAAAGTTTGGCGCGACGTGGCGCGGTGGATTGGGTGCGGCGATTGGCGGACTTGTGGGAATCTTCTTTGGATTGCCGGGAATTCTGCTGGGGCCGTTTCTCGGCGCGATGCTGCTGGAATTGATCGGCGGACACGAATTCGAAAAGGCCGCCAAAGCCGGCGCCGGCGCAACGCTCGGATTGTTCGCGGGCGCCATCGGAAAATGCGCCATCTGCGTGATGATGATCGGCCTGTTCACGATCAACGTGATTTACCGGTCGTAAGTCGAAGTTGATCAGGCGCAGCGAATAAAACGATCCATTGATCATTACGGAACACGCGGAATGAATTCCGCGCTCCAGGATCCACCTCGATTTCCCATTGTTTCCCCAGTCCGTTTCCGCAATCATCTCGCGCTCTATGGCAAGCAGTCGGCGACAATATCCGTTTCATCTGATCGAACCCAAGTGGCAGCAGACCTGGGACAAGCAACAGACCTTTCGCGCTTTCAATCCGGGCGAACCGATTCCAGAAAATCATCCCTTCGGCATCCGCCACAATCTTGCGGGAAAAATGGTTCACGCGGATTCCCTGCCGCCGAAGTTTTACATTCTCGACATGTTCCCCTACCCGTCCGGCGCGGGGTTGCATGTCGGGCATCCCGAGGGTTACACGGCCACGGATATTCTCGCGCGATATCGTCGCGCCCGGGGTTTCAATGTCCTGCATCCGATGGGCTGGGACGCGTTCGGTTTGCCGGCGGAACAATATGCGATCAAGACCGGGCAGCATCCGCGCAAGACCACGGAAGCGAACATCGCGAATTTCACCAAACAGATCAAAGCACTGGGCTTCAGCTACGACTGGTCGCGCGAGGTGAACACGACCGATCCGAATTATTTCAAATGGACGCAGTGGATTTTTCTGAAGCTTTACAATTCGTGGTTCAATCCAAAAACGAATAGAGCGGAACCCATCGAAACGTTGGAATATCCAGCAGAGCTTGTAGCGTCGAGCGTGTCGCTCGAAAAATCGGCGCACAGCGCCGACGCTACACCGGAACTCGAATCTGCCCGGCGCGCGTATCGCGATTCCAAACGCCTGGCCTACGTCAGTGAAGCACCGGTGAACTGGTGCCCCGAACTCGGCACCGTTCTCGCCAACGAAGAAGTCATCGACGGCAAAAGCGAAGTCGGCGGTTTTCCTGTCATTCGCAAACCGATGCGCCAATGGATGCTGCGGATCACCGCGTTTGCCGAACGTTTGCTCAACGATCTCGATACGATCGATTGGACTTCGTCGCTCAAGGAAATGCAGCGGAACTGGATCGGGCGCAGCGAAGGTGCGGAGGTGGACTTTGCGATTGCCGACCGTGGCACAGGCGTTTCACCTGTGCGTCTCAAAGATGAATCAGGTCCAGAAGCTCACGGGCGAGACGCCCACGCCACGATCCGCGTCTTCACCACGCGACCCGACACTCTGTTTGGCGCGACTTACATGGTGCTTTCGCCGGAACACAAACTCGTTCCGCAAATCACCACGCTGGAACAGAAGAAAGCCGTCGAAGATTACAAAGCGTTTGCCGCGGGAAAATCCGATCTCGAACGCACCGAACTCGCGAAAGAGAAAACCGGCGTGTTCACCGGCGCGTATGCGCTCAATCCGGTGAATGGCGAAAAGATTCCGATCTGGATTGCGGATTACGTTCTGGCGAGTTACGGCACCGGCGCGATCATGGCGGTTCCGGCGCATGATACCCGCGACTTCGAATTCGCGCAGAAATTCAATCTGCCGATCCTTCAAGTCGTTCAGCCAACGGATCCCAAAACCAATTGGCAGGGTTATACCGACGACGGCATCGCAGTGAATTCAGTTGGATCGGAAGTGTCGCTCAACGGCCTCGCCACCGCCGAAGCCAAAAAGAAAATCACCGACTGGCTCGAAGCCAAAGGTCTCGGCAAACGCACGATCAATTACAAACTCCGCGACTGGCTTTTCAGCCGTCAGCGTTATTGGGGCGAACCGTTTCCGATCATTTGGAAAAAGGATGCGGCGGGAAATCTTTACCACGAAGCCTTGCCCGAAAGTGAATTGCCACTCCTGCCGCCGAAGCTGGATGATTACAAACCCACGCCCGACGGCCAACCGCCGCTCGCTCGCGCGAAAGACTGGGTAAATCTCCCGGACGGTTCCATGCGTGAAACGAACACGATGCCGCAATGGGCGGGCTCGTGCTGGTATTACCTGCGTTATCTCGACGCGCAAAACAGCGGTGCATTTGCCGGCAAAGAAGCGGAGCAATATTGGATGGGTGTAGCGTCGGGCCTGCGGCCCGACAGCACGAAATCAGCGCGCAGCGCTGACGCTACACCGGGTGTTGATCTTTATGTCGGCGGCACGGAACACGCCGTTCTGCATCTGCTTTACGCGCGGTTCTGGCACAAAGTTCTCTTTGATCTCGGTTACGTCTCGACGCCCGAACCCTTTTTCAAACTCGTCAATCAGGGACTCATTCTCGGTGAAGACGGACAGAAGATGTCGAAATCGCGCGGCAACGTGGTGAATCCCGATGACGTTCTGGTCGAATACGGTGCCGATGCGTTCCGGCTTTACGAAATGTTCATGGGTCCGCTTCAGGACACGAAACCGTGGAACACCAAAGGCGTGGAAGGCGTTTATCGTTTTCTCGGGCGCGTCTGGCGTTTGTTTGTCGATGAAGCGAGCGAAACGGAATTCGAACAAGCGGAAACCACCGCGCCGGAAAATCGCGAACTGCTGAACCTGATCAAGTTGAACGCCGCGATCAAAGACGTCGCGCCCACACCCGCGCAACTCAAGTCCCTGCACGCGTGCATCAAGAAAGTGAGCGAAGATCTGGAAACGCTGAGCTTCAACACCGCGATTTCCGCGATGATGGTTTTCAGCAACGACGCGATCAAATGGGACGTCCGCCCGGTTTCCGTGCTGCGCGACTTTTTGATTCTCCTTCAACCTTTCGCGCCGCATCTGGCTGAGGAACTTTGGCAGAAGCTTTCCGGCATCAATGCGCAGCCGTCCCCTGCCCTGCCTTACGCGCCGTGGCCGAAGTTCAATCCGGCGTTGCTCGTGGAAACCGAAATGGAAATTCCCGTCCAGGTGAACGGCAAACTCCGCGACGTCATCAAAGTTCCCGCGGACATCGACAACGCGGCGCTCGAAGCTCAGGCGAAAGCGTCTGAGAAAGTGCAACATTTCCTCGCCGGCAAAACGATCAAGAAGGTCATCGTGGTTCCGAAGAAGATGGTGAACCTGATCGTCGGTTGATTTTCCGGCAGAACATTCAGTCGTAACGACGTGAGCAATCTCGATCAGACGCGTGGGTCCTGCCGTACGTGAAAGACCTGCTGGGCAAATCCTGAAGCAGGCTTTAGATTTCAACCGCTCTGCATGTTGGCGCGACCATTTCCGGTCATCCGTGAGCACTGCTCAGCAGTTGTCGTAATGGGTCGAATTCAAAAAGCGATCATCCAAATTCTTGTGGCGCTGATCTTCGCCGGATTTTCTCTCCGGGGTCGCAGCGCGGAATTGACGCTGGCGGATTACGACAGCCAAAGTGTTTTCAATAATTTTTCCGGCGACAGCGGCGCATTCGCAGACAAGCAGGCTACCATTTCCGGCGCGTTCGACAATCGCGTCTTCCACGGCAGCACCGGCGCTTCGTTGCGGCTGAATTACTCCGTGCCCACAGGTTTTTGCGGTCTCTGGAATTCGCTGCTCGGCAAGGAAACTTTTCCGCAACACGCGCTGAACTTCACCAATCTTTACGGCGCGCTGCGCAACAGTGCAGGCAATCCCACGCGGGTGGAAGATATTCGCGTGATTCAGTTTCAGTTCTGGGCGCGCGGCAATGGCCAGGGAAAGTTCGACCACGTCATCAAAATGGAATTCAAGAACGCGAAGGATGTCGTGGGCAGCGCGGTTTTCAACGTGCCCAATGACACCCAATGGCGGCGTTATGAATTTCCCGTGAGCCAGTTCACCGGGCGCGATCTTTCCAACGTGAAGGAGCTCACCATCGTGATCGAAGACTGGCGAAATCAAAATCGCCGCAACGGAACGGTTTACCTGGATGACCTTTCGTTTCTGACGGATGAACCCGTGACCGCGCCGGCACGCTGGGGCAATGACGCCGTCCTGGACGTGACTTCGCAACGCGCTTTTTCGTACTTCCTGCGCTTCACCGACAATCTTGGGTTTGCACTGGATCGCTCCACGTTTTCCGACATGGTCAGCGTGGGCACGATTGGTTTTCAACTCGCGGCGTATTGCATCGGCCACGAACGTGGCTGGGCCGATCCTTCGGAGTTGGAGGGGCGCGTCGAAACCGTTCTGGAAAATCTGTATCAACTTCCGATGGGCTCGACGAATGGCATTACGCAGGCGGGTTATCGCGGATTTTTTTATCATTTTCTGATGGCAAACTCCGGCCTGCGCAAAGATCGGAACGTGGAACTTTCCCTGTACGACACAACGCTGCTGATGTATGGCGTGCTGACCTGCAAAGAATATTTTCCGGACAATCCCAAAATTCAAAAGCTGAGCCAGGAATTGTTTGATCGCGTGGAATGGGACTGGTTCGTGGATCACAAGCCCGGGCCGAATCAATATCAGTTCTTTCTCGAATGGCAGCCGACGACGAACGGCGCGGGAATTTTTCGCACGCACGTGGACGGACAAACGGACGAGGCATTCATGGTCGATGTGCTGGCGCTCGGTTCGCGCACGCATCCGGTATCACCAAGCACTTACACGGCGCGCACGCGAACGTTCGGAGTGTATCCGCAATCCAGTTCCAACCCGCTGCTGGTTTCATGGCGCGGATCGATGTTCAATTATTTCTTCGCGAGCGGCTGGCTTAATTTCGCATCCCGCGGCATTGACCTGCATCCGAATCGCCCGGTGGACATCTGGCGAAACAACAAACTCGCGATTGAAGCGAATCGGCAGTTTTGCATCGATCACGCCAGCACGATTCCGGCGCAAGCCGATGGCTTCTACACGACCTACGGACCGAACTCATGGGGACTGACCGCCTGCGACAATCTCGTCGCGCCGGATGCGAATGCGCCCAGCGAATATTTTGCGTTCGGCGCTTTGCCCACCGAGGAAAATGTCCGCTTCGGCACGCGCGCGTTGCACGCGGGAACAATTGCAATTTACGGCGCGGGTAGCGCGATAAATTTCACGCCGCGCGAATCGATTGCGGCGTTGCGGCATTTTCTCGATGTTCCAAAACTCTGGAGTCCGTTGTTTGGTTTTGGCGACGCGTTCAGCCTTGATCCGCATTATCTCGAAGGTCCTTACGATCGCCGCGGGAATCCAACGGTTCGGCCCGCGCGTTATCTGAACGGACCGTGGGTGAATCCGATGACGATGGGAATCAATCTCGGGCCGATGCTGCTGGCGATAGAAAACTATCGGAGCGGATTGATTTGGAAACTGACCGAAAAAAATCCGGAAATTGCGGCGGGCCTGGATCGTATTTTTGGAATTGCCACCGCTGACGTTGTAGAAGTCGCACTGGAACATCACAGCCCGGCCGCGGTGAGAATCCAATGGAAGCCGCAGCCTGACGCCTCGGAATATGCCGTGTTTGGTTCGACTGATTTAAGCGATTGGAAAATGCTCCAGGGCGGAATTCACAACACGGAATGGATCGATCAGGAACTGCCCACCGATGCCCAACGCTTTTATCTGGTCAAAGCGATTCGATGATGCCAGGCAAAATCCAACGCCCCGTGTTCACCAGCAGTTTGCTTTCAGCTTTTCCGAATCTCAGCTTTTCAGCCTTTTCTCCCTCTACCCTTCCGCCAGCACCCGATTCATCAGCTTGATCGCGTCATCGATCTGCTCCGGCTTGGAAAAACCGATCACGATGGCGTTGATCTCTTCGTGGCTCATTGCGTAACGCATCGACTTCTCGCGCTCTGCCACATCGTGGAACTCGCCGTTGCCGAAGATTTTCATCCCGATTACGCCGTGGCCTTTCGCGTGCATGGTCTGAATCTGTTCCATCACGGGATCGATTTTAGTCGTGCCACTGCCATCCCAGATTGGCGTTGGCCCGTCCATGTATTTGCCCTGCGGATTGATTCGCACGAGATGAACTTCCGTCCAGTCCGAGGCCGTTGCGGTTTTCAAGGCCGGCAGCGAATGACACGAAACGCCTTTCGCCGAAATCCATTTTCGTTGCTTCGCTTCATCGAAGCCATCCATTACGCGTTTCCATTGATCCGTCCAGTTTCCGCGCGTCATGCAATGCACCAGCAGGCTATCGATGTAATCCGTGTTGAACGCCTTGCGATGCTGGTCAATCGCAGCGAGAACATCGTGCGGCGGATCCGGAACTTTCGATTGAAGAAACAGTTTTTCACGCGGCAAATCCTTGATGGCATCGCGAATCCAGTGAAACGTCTCGTAACGATGAGCGGTGTCGATGTAAGTGATTCCCTGATCGTACGCGTGACGAATCAATTTAATGAACCGCTCTTTGCCTTCCGCTGTTTGCACGTGACCGTTATTCGTTCCCGTTCCGATGCCGAGCCGGCTGAGCTTCACGCCGGTTTTGCCGAGCATCACCTGATCCGCCGCCGTGCGTTTTGTAGCGGCCGCAAACGACCGGGGAATGGCAAGCGGCGACAGCATGGCCGCGCCGGTGAGGAGCGCGGAAGTGCGGAGAAAATGACGACGATTCAATTCAGAGTTTTTCATGCGCGGGATGTGGAAACGAGTTGAAGGCAAATGCGAACGTCACCGGAATGAAGCCCTCCAGTGTGACACCAGAGCTGAAAGCAATCGTGTGTCATGCCGCCAATATGCGCTTCTCAGTTTTTGACGCAACGTTGAACTTGCTCAAACCACGTGAGCCGTCGCAACTGTTACCCGCACGAGACAGCGGAATGAACTTTCGAAATTCAAACGACTGATCACTCCCTCTCCTCCGAGCGAAGCCGGAGGAGATTACCGGCGTGAGGAGGCTTTTAACTCAAAATTCCCTTTCGCCGCATCAACCGTCAGGCACTTCCAGCCGAGAATCCCAGTCCAAACCTCGAATTCTTACGGCTGGGCGGAATAGGCATCCGCTTCAGCACTCAGCCTGTCCGTTTCATTTTTCATCAACGCTCTTGCACGTTGGAAAATATCGCGCCGAAACACATTGCGAATGATCGGCGTGCGGTTCAACAGCGGCATCGGCAGTTTGCTTTCGTCCATCAACTGATTGAGACAATCGATAATCCACGCTGCTTTCGAATCGGTGGGATCATTGGCCTGCAAGCGATGATAAATGCTCGCTCCGGAAACTTTCCCGGGAGGCGTGCCTGGCGCGCCGGAGAATCCGGTTTCCAAACACGATACTGGAGCGTCCACATATTCGGCGCGGCTGAGAATCTCACTGATCATGGGACGATTCTTTGGCTGATCGCAGAAGGCCGAGGCTTCCAACAATGCCGCAATCATCCGCTCATGTTCTGCCGCGCGATCCTGCATGAAATCCTGGCGCGTCATCAGAACTTTTTCCGGATGAAAGGGCGCGAGATCAGCACTGGTCGCCAAGGCTTTTCCGCATTGCGAATCCGCCGCCAGCGAGGTCCACGGTTCGCCGCCGCAAAAGCCATCGATATATCCCAGCTTCAACATGGGAAACAGTTGCGCCGGTGGAACTACGACAATCCGCAATTCTATTCCGGGCAGAATGCCGCCCTGCTTCAACCATTCGCGCAACAGGAAATACGGCGGGGAATAGGGAAACACCACGCCGAACGTGTAAGTGCGCCGGCCCCAGTGTTGAAAGATTTCATCGCGCAGCCCGGCCGCATCGCGAATTCCTTTTTCCCAAAGCTCCCGCGAAATCGTAATCGCATTTCCCTGCAGGCTCATGACCAAAGCCACCAGGCAGGCGCATTGATCGGATTCAATTCCCAGATTCGTAATGAATGGCAGCGTGGCCGGCGCATGCGCGGCATCGAGTTCCCCCTGAACCATTTTATCGCGAATGCTCGCCCAGCGCGTTTCACGGCGCAGTTCCACGCGCACTTCGTATTTCTGAAACAAGCCGGACTCATGGGCGATCACCAGCGGCGCACAATCGAGATCAGGGATGAAGCCGACCTGCAGCGGACGGTTGCGTTCCCAAAGTTTTGCCAGATTTTCGGTACTCATAATTTCTGACCGTGCGATTCTTTCTGTCCGCATCATTACTCGCGCCTTTAGCAGCGACGATGCCCAACCGTGCGCGCGAGGTATCACGATCAATAAAAACCACAAATCGGGGAGGAATAGGAAATTTCGCTGCAGGAAATCGGCTTTCGCAACTCCAGAGCGCAAACGAAAGTTGAAAGTTTGCTGGCTCCTTCTCAGCAGGCTGGCAAAAACAATTCTGAAAATTTCCAACTGTGATTGGGGTAACCACCGAATGGAATTTCTTTTCTGCTGTTGCAGACTGAAAACTGTTCGAAGCGATTGAGTTTGGGCTTGAGAAAAAAGCGAACTGGCCGATACTAAAAACGCTGCGCGAAACCGCGCCTGATCTTTCAAAAACGATTTCGAACTTCGAGCAATCGAAGGTCAAATTTACCCTGCCTACGCACGTGATACGAAACTATGTCCTTGGACCGTAGTAAATAATCCGAGGGATCTTAACCGAGGTGGTTTACGACAGGCCTTAACTGGAAGTCGGATGCCATCCGGCGGGTCCCCACCTGTTTCTAATAAGTTCAATGGAACTGTTGCACACGGCCCTGGCGGGGTTTTTTATTTATTGGGAAGAACAACGAACAACGAACATCGAACATCGAACATCGAACGTTGAACTTCGAACTTCGAACGAAAACCAGCGTGCGCCCGGTTCGATGTTCAGCGTTCGAAGTTCATTGGTCGATGTTCAACGCATCACACATCCTCCATCAACTTCCGCTCAATACACATCCCGCTGATAGCGTTTCTCGCTTTTCATCCGTCCAACATATTCGTTCGCGCCGTCCGCACTCAGTCCTCCCGCAGTCCGCACAATGTCATGCAACGCGGCGTCCACATCTTTAGCCATTCGGCTGGCATCGCCGCAGACATAAAAATGCGCGCCCTGCTCCAGCCATTCGAACAATTCCTTCCCGCGTTCGCGCATGCGATCCTGAACGTAAATCTTCGCCGTCTGATCCCGTGAAAACGCCGTATCCAAATGCGTCAATGTTCCCGCACGCTGCATCGTTTCCAGTTCCTCGCGATACATGAAATCCGTCGCGGAACGTTGATCACCAAAGAAAAGCCAGTTCTTCCCTTTCGCACCCACCGCGGCGCGTTCGTGCAGAAATCCGCGAAACGGCGCGATGCCCGTTCCCGGTCCCACCATAATCATCGGCGCCTCTGGATTCGCTGGCGGACGAAAATTTTTGTTGCTCTGCAGAAACACCGGCAACGATTGATCCGCCGAAACGCGATCCGCGAGGAACGTTGAGCAAACGCCTTTGCGCTTTCGCGACAAGGATTCGTAGCGCAGCACATTCACCGTGAGATGCACCTGGCCGGAATGCGCTTTCGGACTGGAGGAAATGGAATACAACCGCGGGCTGATTTTTTTCAGCAATCCGACAAATTCTTCCGGCGAAAATTTCACGCCGGAATGCGCCAGCAGCAGATCGACAATTTCCCGACCGTGCAAAAATTTTGTAAGTTCGCCATTCACATTCGGCGCGACCAGTTGATTCAAGAGCGCATCGCCGGAACGCTCCGCCATGGCGCGCAGCAGCGGCTGTGGAATTCGCGTGATTTCATAGACCTGCGTCAGCGCACCGCGGATGGGCAGCGGCTTATCGCGTCCGGGAACCGCTTCTTCACCCGAGAATCCAAGCGCTTTCAGAAGATCCTCCACCAATTCCGGACAGTTCGATGGAATCACTCCGAGCGCATCACCGGCTTCGTAAGTCAGGCCCGAGCCGTCCATCGCGATTTCGAAATGGCGCGTTTCTTTGGCGGAACCCGGCGCGTTCAGAATTCGATTCTCAATCAGCCGCGCCGAGAACGGATGATTGCGATCGTATGCTTTCGTAGATTCAGATTCATCGGACAAAGCCACGTCGGAAATCTTCAAATCAACTCCCGCGCTGCCGGTATTTTCGCCGAGCGCGGCGAGTGAACTGTTCAGCCATTTCGCAAATGCTTCTTCGTAATCCGCGTCGCAATCCACACGCGCGAAAACCCGACGCGCACCGAGCGCTTCGAAACGCAAATCCAGTTCTTTTCCAAACCCGCAGAACTTCGGGTAGTTCGAATCACCCAGCGCGCAAATCGCAAACGTCGTTTGCGCCAGTTTCGGTGCGGCATCGCTGTTCAGAAAATCCCAGAACGTCCGCGCGTTGTCCGGCGGCTCGCCGTCGCCGTAAGTGCTCGTGACAATCAGCAGCCGTTGCTCCGAGGCCAGCTGCGCCGCGGGATATTTGCTCAGGTCATGAACCGTCGGCGCGAAACCGCGTTTGCCGGCTTCTTTCGCGATGCGTTTGGCGAGATTCTCGCAATTGCCGGTCTGCGATCCAAACAGAATGGAAACCGGTAGCAATGGTTTTGCATCCGTTCCCGGTTTGGCTTCCGCACTGGCCGCACCCTGCGTTCGTGAAAACAATCCGGCGAGAAAGCCGTTGAGATAGGCGCGCTGTTCGGGCGTGAACGGCGCGTTTTCCGGCAGACAAGGAATGAGTGTTGGATCCTTCAAAGTTCTTTTACGGTTTGATTTTCAAAAACAATTTCACGGCTGATTCACGAGAACATTTCCTGCAGTTGTTTCACTTCATGTCGGCGTGTGAACGCAGCGAACGTTTCGCCGGAACTGCGACGGTCGAGGTAGATTTTCAACACGCGTTCCAGGAGTTTTGGCAGCTCGGAAAAAGAAATGCCTTTGAACACTTCTTTCGCAATCGCCGAATGTTTTCCGGAACCGCCGCCCAGAACCACGTTGTATCCGTCCACCGAACTGCCGCCGACATTCACTTTCACGCCCTGCAAACCGATGTCGCCGATGTAATGTTGCGCGCAGGAATTCGGACAACCGGTCAGATGAATGTTGATCGGCTGATCGAGCTTGAGCCGCTTGTTCAGAAATTCCGCCAGCGCCAGTGCGTTGCCTTTGGTATCCGTCGCCGCAAATTTGCATCCGGTGCTGCCTGTGCAGGCGATCACTCCACCAAGAAGGTTCGTGGCTTCGTAATGAAAATTCATCCGCGCGAGCTGGCGTTTCACGGTTTCGACGAAGCCGTCGGGAATGTCCGGAATCAACAGATTCTGCCACGGCGTCAAACGCACCTGGCCGGAACCGTAGTTCGCCGCAATGTCCGCGAGCCGCCGCATCTGCCGCGAACTCATCACGCCGACGGGAATCACCGCGCCGATATAATTCCGCGCTTTTTGTTTCTGCCGATAAACGCCGATGTGCCCATGCTTCAATGCGGACGGGCGCGCAATGCATTTTTCGCGCGCGAAATTCACCAGTGGAAACGCGAGTTTCTTCTGCGTTTCAACGAGGAATTTTTCAACGCCCCATTTATCGATCAGATATTTCAGCCGCGCTTTTTTGCGATCCGTGCGGTCTCCGTTTTCGACAAAAACGCGGATCATCGCGACCGCCACCGCGACGGCTTCCGATGGACGAATGAGAATTCCGCAATCGCTCGCGAGTTGTTTGTGGCCCGTGATACCGGCGAGTTCGACGCGGAAATAAACGCCGGGCGAGATCGTCATTGCTGTTCCGTCTTTCAACGAAATGCCCGCGGTTTCATCACTGTCCGCCAATGCGCGTGCCGGAACCGAAACCGCCATGAACCCGATGTCGTTCGTATCGGCCACGGTATCGACCGATCCGCCGCCTTCGAAGGCGACATTGAACTTCCGCGGCAGGCCGTAGAGATCGCGATGATTCAGAATGTAATGGTGCAACGCGTGCGCGAACGAACGCGTGTCGATCAATTCCTGCGGATCGAATCCAGCCGTGGGCGAAGCGGTGATGTTTCGCACGTTGTCCACACCGCTGCCGCGCGAGGTCAGCCCAAGCGATTGCAGATGCGTCAATACATTAACAAGATTGCGCGGCGCGATTTCACGAATCTGAATGTTCGAACGCGTCGTGATCATCGCCTTGCCATTGGCGTAATCGTCGGCGATATCCGCCAAACCTTTCAACTGCACTGCGCTTAATTCGCCGGCGGGAATCCGGCAGCGGAGCATGAAACTGTTCTGCGCCGGGCCCACGAAAAACATTCCGAAATTGCGGATGCGATATGTGTTTTCGTCATCCGGAAATTTGTCGGCTTCCGCGTGCGCCAGAATCCGATCCCAGCCATCGAGCGGATGTTCGTCGTGCTTCCAGCGCTCCTGTTTCGTGACATCCGCCAGCGGCGTTCCGAAGATTGTTTCTTCGCGCGCGGCGGCTTGATTCGGCCCGCCCTCACTTGGATCCGCGGTGATCGTTCCATTCGCCGTGGCACCGACATACAGCGCGAGATTTCGACGTGCGACACCTTCCAGGAATCCCGCGAGATATTCCTTTTGCTCGGTCGAAAAACCGGCCGCGGATTCAACGGTTGGAGAAATGTTCGACATGGGAATTTATTTTCCAACGCTCAGCATCGCAGGATCCGCCGCCGCTTCTGCATTGAGCGGAACAACGGTTTTCGATTTTGTCGGACCGTAAGTCCAGTAGAGAAACAGGCCGGTGAACAGCATTCCGCCCACGAGATTTCCGAGCGTCACCGGAATCTGATTCCACAACCACCAATCCGCGACGCTCACCTTCGCACCCATCAACATGCCGGTGGGAATCAAAAACATGTTCACGACGGAATGCTCAAATCCCTGCGCGAAGAAAATGACAACCGGCAGCCACGCCGCGACAATTTTTCCAAGCGTCGATTGCGAAGTCATTGCCATCACAACGCCGAGACAAACCATCCAGTTGCAAAGGATCGCTTTGACAAACACGGTCACGAGGCCGTTAAAACCATGCGCGGCGTAGCCATTCGTTTTGGCTTCAGCCAGCGCGATGATTTTAGCCGCCACGCCCGTCGGCGGTTCCAGTCCCATGTGGGTCAACGCGACGTAAAGCAAAACTCCATAAGTGACGCAGCCGATCAGGTTGCCGATGAAAACCCAGGTCAAGTTGCTGAACACCTGCAACGGGGATTTCTGTCCATCCACGCCCGCGAGCGTCACGAGCGCGAAACTGCCGGTCACGAGTTCCAGTCCGAGCAGCAAAATCATCACAAAGCCCGCCGGGAACACGAGCGCGCCGACGAGCGGCACTCCGGTCTGCAACGCAGCGGTCAGTGCGAGACTCGTTCCGAATCCGAGCAAGGCGCCCGAAAGAAAACCGCGAATGAGAATGTCTTTGATCGGCAGACCGGCTTTGAGATTTCCGGCAGCCACCATGGTTTTGACCACTTCGGCAGGTTTGATGTAGTCCATAATGTTTTGTTGTTTCCAGTTTGGTATCGAAATCGGTTGCGTCCTCCTTAGCGACGGCTGTGCCACGATGCTTGCGGTTCGTTATGCGGCGCGCGAATTGTTTCAATGCAAATGATGAAACGCATTCATACCGGGCGTCCGAACGCCGACGAATCGACATTGGATAGAACCCGCGCAAACGTCTTCTCGCGCAAGAGATTCGGAAAATTTTTTGGAAGGAATTCGACGACGGACGAAAACAATGCGGAAATGTTGCTGCAAGTGTGTTTCGTTTTGAACAGCCTGCGCAAAATGGAGTGGCGACAATCGAAAAGGATTGAGACTGAAAACCGTCATCCACGTTGCCTTTGCCCTTTTCTCAGCGCCCGTTCACCCGAAGAGCAAAACAATCATCACGCTGCAACCGGCCGTGCTTTTCCAGAAAACAACTGGAACAACCACGCGAGCAGCACGCACGCGGCGCAGCCGATCAGATTGTACCAGAGATAACTGATCGGCAGCGTGAAGTAGCCGACGATTACCAGCGTTTGAGAAATCAAGGCAGCGAAGAAAATGGCGTTGCCGCCGACGCGTTTCAAAAAGAATGCGACCAGAAAAATTCCCAGCACCACGCCGTAAAAAATCGAGCCAAGAATGTTTACCGCCTCAATCAGATTTTCGACGAGATTGGCAAACACCGCCGCGCTGACCGCCACAACGCCCCAGAGCGCCGTGAACCATTTCGACGCCATGACGTAATGCGCGTCCGATGCGTCGCGCCGCAACACATGCTTGTAAAAATCCACCGTGGTCGTCGATCCGAGCGCGTTCAGTTCCGATGACGATGACGACAATCCGGCCGCGAAGATCACCGCGATCAGCAAACCGATCACGCCGTGCGGCAAATATTTCAAAACGAACGTGATGAACACATAATCCGCGTCACTGCTTTTGGCTTTTGGATTTGCATCCAGCAACGTCGCGCGCGCCTCGGCTTGAATCTGATCGCTGCGCTTTTTGATCTGCATCACGTCGGCGCGCGCGGCGGATTCCGCGGCGGCATCGGATTGATTTTTCGCGGCGAGCCAGGTTTTGAGACGTTCTTCTTTCTCGGCGTGAACGGCGGCGAATTCGGTTTCCAGCACATGAAATTTTTCGCTGTTAGCGCCCTGAGCCTGCGCCTGCCAAGCGGTTTGATTGAAGTAAACCGGCGCGGGTTCGAATTGATAAAACACAAACACCAGCGCGCCCAGCAGCAGAATCGCGAACTGCATGGGAATTTTCAGAACCGCATTGAACATCAGTCCCAGCCGGCTTTCGCGCAGTGAACCGCCAGTGAGATAACGCTGCACCTGCGATTGATCGGTGCCGAAGTACGACAGCGATAGAAACAATCCGCCGAGAACGCCGGTCCAGATCGTGTAGCGCTTGCTGCTGTCGAGCGAGAAATCCACCGCATCGAGTTTTCCCATCGTGCCCGCGACGTGCAGCATGTCGGTGAAGCCGAGGCCATCCGGCATTTTGTAAATCAGAATTCCGAACGCCGTCGCCATGCCGATGAGGATCACGGCCATCTGATGTTTTTGCGTGATGTTCACGGCGTCGCTGCCGCCGAAAACGGTGTAAATGATCACCAGCGCGCCGCTGCCAAGAATGGTCGCATCAAGCGGCCAGCCGAGCACGGTCGAAAGGATAATCGCCGGCGCATAAATTGTGATGCCCGCCGAGAGCCCGCGTTGCAACAGGAACAAACCCGCGCCGAGCAAACGCGTTTTCGCATCGAAGCGCCGTCCGAGATATTCATACGCGGTGTAAACTTTCAGCTTGCGATAAATCGGCAGGAACACCGCCGCGACAATGATCAGCGCGATCGGCAGTCCAAAATAATTTTGCACGAAGCCAATGCCGCTTTCGTACGCCTGGCCGGGCGTGGAAAGAAAGGTGATGGCGCTGGCCTGCGTCGCCATCACGGAAAGACCGATCGTCCCCCAGCCCGTGGCGCGGTCGCCTTTCAGGTAAGCATCGAGATTTTTCCGACCCCGCGTTTTCCACATTCCGTAAGCCGAAATGCCGATCATCGTCGCGAGCAGAACGAAGTAGTCGAGCGCCGTCATGAAAACGCGCGGGAAAGCGCCGTGAGCAAAACGACGTAAAGCACGAAACACGCTCCGACAAAAACGTAAACACCGCGCCAGGTGCGAAACCAAGGCAGCGACGGCGGCTCGGAATCATCGCTGGGCGATTGGGGGTTGGAAGAATTATTACCGTGGATTCCGTTCGTGTCGGCGTCAGATTTCCGCAAGTCAGAAAAGCCAATCGTGGCGATCGAAGACAACGTGTGTTTCGGGAATAACCCCAACGCTCGATCAATGTCTCCCTCTCCCATCGGATGGGAGAGGGCTGGGGTGAGAATTCTCCGAAACAAATCTTTTCGCGCATTGAACCCATGAACCAGCCAGCGCCTCCTCTCCCGCCCTTCGGGCACCCTCTCCTCCATTCGGAATGGAGGAGAGGGATGGGGAGAGGAGGTGCCAGGGTTCATGGGGAGGGTTTTCCAAGAATTGAACGAACTTAAAAAAACATCGAACAACGAACTTCGAACGCCGAACTCCGAACGAAATGTTTTTTCCACACCGCTGCCGCTCGTAGCGCAGACTGGCAGTCTGCTGTATCGCAGAATGGAATTCTGCGCGGCCTGTGACAACACCCACGCCCTGAATCGCTCCAGCGCTACAATTGCCAATCGCCAACACCACAGATCGCCCATCTGCGCTACAAGTGAACAGACGCGTTTCATTTCCCGAGCGAAACCAGATTGGCAAACAGCCGATACGCGCCGGGAACGCCCGCGGGCAATTGACGAAAGAAGGCCAGCCCCGTGTAAACGAAATGTCCCTTGCCATATTCCGCCACGAGCAATCCGCCGTTCAGCGAATTTTCTCCCGGATCATTGCACGCGAGAATCGGCGTGAAATGGTTGTCCCAGCGATCCGGAAAATACACGCCGCGTTCCTGCACCCAGCCTTTGAAATCGTTGAGCGTGATTTTGTTCGGCACATTGAGAACCGGACTATCCGGCGCGAGAAAAGTCATCGCCGCATTTTCGTCCGTCACGCGTTCACCGGAAACATGCAATTCAAACGGCGCGATTTTGAAGTCGCGTCCGCCCTGAGGGCGATTGTATTGCGCGACCACCGTGCCGCCGTTCTCCACGTACTGAAACAAGACCGGAAGTTCCTCTTCGAACTTTGGCCGAACGTTGAGCGCGCGAACACCAATGACAATTGCGTCCAGCGACTTCATCTTTTCAACCGTAAGATTCGCGTCCTCCAGAATCGTGACCGCATAATCCATCTGCTTCAGCGCGGCAGGAATGTCATCGCCCGCGCCCGGCAGATAACCAATATTTTTTCCGCGCGTTGCGAGATCGAGACTGACTGCTTTGGTCGCCGCGATCGGCTGCAGAAGTTGCAACGGAATATGCCGGTAATGAACAACCTCGCGCGCATTCCGATAATTCACACCGCCGACTTCGGCATTCGCGAAGAACTTCGCGGTGATGGATTCTTTGGGGGCCGTCACGGTGAAACGCACCGTCGAATGCGCACCCGGATGAGCGAGATTGAATTTCTCGGCCTGCGGCGAAACGATCCAGCCGCCGGGAACTTCCAGACTCAAGGTTCCAGCAATTTTCTGTCGATTGGCGGAAACGTTTACCTCAATAATCCGCGAAGTGCCGGGCGAGAACAGCGTCACTTCCGCTCCGAAACCGAGTGACACCGGCGGAATGACATCCAGCGCGCGCGGCTGATCGTTCGCGTTCGCCGCGAGTTCAATCGGCACATCGGAAAGCGTGAAGGTCTGGCCGCCGATTTCGAAAAGGTATTCAACCGGAAACACGGGTGGATTTTCAGCGAGCCCGATCAGGCTGGGATCACTCACGTGAAACGTTCCCACTTCGCGCCCTTCACGCAGCCAGTACGGCTGTGTCAGCGGCGTGTCTTTCGGCAAAGTGCGGCTGGACTGTTCCACCACGGCTTTTCCCTCGCGCAATTCAATTCCGGTTTTCAATTCCTCGCCAATGCTTGGATAACGAACCGCGAGCCAGCGCAACGAAGCGTTCGTAGCAGCGGTCACGGAATGTTTGATTTTGAAAGTTTCACCGGGAACCACTTCCGCGTGCGGAATCGTCGTTTGCACGCGCAATCCGACACAAGCCGCCAAAGCGTGATCCAGCGCGGAACGCTTTTCTCGAACCAGCGCTTCGTTCGGCAAATCCGCGAGTTGCAGCCGCAGCTTCAACAACGCGGGAACACTCGCTATCGGATTATTGGAACTGAAACCCGCAATCGCTTCACCCGCGAGTTGATCAATAAGTTCGCCTCCCGGATAACGTTTCCAGGTGGTTTCCACGCCGTCCATGATGTCGTTCGTCGCGGGTTCGCCATCCAACAATTGAAACGTTTCCGCACTCGATCCGCGTCCACCGAAACCGCGAAAATTATCAAAGCCCTGCGTCTTGTGCATCGCCCGGCTGCGCGCCGCCAGTTCGCCAAAAGACAATCCGGAAACGGGATCGTCACCGCTGATTTCCATTCGCAAACCATCGCCGCCGCGGCCATTCATCAGAATGCGTTTCGGCTGCCAGGGTTTTAAATCTTTCAATTGTTCGGGAAACGCGTTGGTGTCGGCGGCGAGTTTGAAGGCTTCCAGCGCCAGCACGGCTGACGCGGTGTGATGTCCGTGGGTGCGACCCGGTTCGGGCGAGAAACGCGTGACAATCACATCCGGACGAAAGGTGCGAATCACACGGACGACATCGCTCAGAATTTCCTGCTTGTTCCAGATGTTCAGCGTTTCGCGGTAATCTTTGGAAAAACCAAAATCAATCGCGCGGGTGAAAAATTGCCGGCCACCGTCCAGTCGTCGCGCCGCCAGCAATTCCTGGGTTCGCGCCACACCGAGTTTTTCATCGAAGTCCGGACCAAGAACATTTTGTCCGCCATCGCCGCGCGTGAGCGAAAGATACGCCGTGCGATAATTTCGTCCGCGTGCGAGATAAGCGATCAATTGTGTGTTTTCGTCGTCAGGATGTGCGGCGACATAAAGCACGCTGCCCATTTCGCGAAAGCCGCGGAGTTCCTGAAGAATGGCCGCGGACGAAACGGGTTGATCGAGATTCACAGCCGAGGACGAAAGCAGAGTTCCAAACAACAAAGCCAGCCCGCCACAGAACATTCGGATCCGTGAATGCACCTTGGCGACGGACAAAAGATTGGTTCGTTTTTCAAATCGTTTACGTGCCGCCGATCTGGAAATCGGCAGCACGGCAGGTTGCAAAACCTGCTTTACGATTTGTTCCGCTGCACGCCGCAGACTTGGCAGACTCATTATTTCAAGCCCGCGATGAGTTCGTCATTCAACCGGACGTAACCGCTGTCGTTCGCTTGTTTCGCGAGTTCAGTGGAACGTTCAGCCGCCGCGATCGCGCCGTTTTTGTCGCCGAGTTTGGCGAGGATTTTCGCTTTAAGATGAACGATGTAATAAGCTTCGCGTTCCTTGATCGCGGCATTCACCCAATCCTTGGCTTTCTGCAAATCCAGATTGTGATCGTAATAAAACGCGGCCGCCTGGAAATACGGTTTGCGGCCTTCGCTGGACGACATCGCCTGCTCGATCTGCGGAACGAGTTTGCTGGTCACATCCAGCGTGACTCGCACCGGCACCACGGTGTTTTCCCAGACGAGGTTCAACACCGCTGATTCGTCGGTGATGTGATTGAACTCAATGGTGAAAGTCTCGATTTTTTCCGAGATATTCACGGGCCGGGTTTTGATCCGCGCCACGTCTTCATTCTCATCGTATTGCGTGCCGGATTTGCCGACGCCTTTATTGAGAATGATCGTCCATTCGGATTCACCGGGAATCGTATAAAGCGCGTAGGAACCCGCTTCGATTTCTTTGCCGTTGAGTTTGACCGGCGTGCTGAAGGTGATCTTGGTCGCGGCGTTCGCGCCGGTGCGCCAGACTTTATCAAACGGCACCAGCGATCCAAAAATATCGCGGCCTTTCATGCTGGGCCGGGAATACACCACTTCAAAATCCGTCAGGCCGATGCGCTGTTTGAGCGTGCAGGCAGGACTCGGTGCGGGGAACTCGAGCCGCGGCGCTTGCGCAAAAACATTGGAAACGGACACGGTCGCTACGGCCAGAGCCAGGGTTGGAATCAGGTTTTTCAATCTCATGATCAGGTCGTTTGTTTGCAGTTATTTCTGAACAGTAAACGGCACGGAAAACTGCGTGTTTTCCCACGCCATCTTCAACAGACCACCGCCCGCGGGATTTCGCTCAATTTTCATCGTGAATTGTTCCACTGGCGCGTCGAGCGATTCTTTTTTCAGATCAATGCGCGCCAGATCCTGGGATTCATCGTATTGCGTTCCCCATTGGCCGATCTGCTTATTGATGATGAGCTTGGCCGAACCGTCTTCCTGCGGCAGCGTCCAAAGCGTGTAAGCCCCGGCCGGAATGGTGGTTTCGCCAAACACCAGCGGCTTTTGCGTGACAAGCAGCGTCGCTTCGTTCGCGCCGGTTCGCCAGACTTTGCCGTACGGAACCAGCGATCCCCAGATTTTCCGGACTTCCTGATTGCGCGGGCTTTTGGTGTGAGGCCGGCTGTAATAAACCGTAACGCGATTGCCATCAATGACCGCGCCCGTCACATCCGGCGGACTGGGACGTTGGGATTGCGCGGAAGCGCTCAGGGCCGTGAGTAAAACCGCGGTGGCAACAACAGCATTCAGCAAACGTTTCATGTGTTTTCCTGGGTTGAGGTGATTTCCCTTAGGAGGGAGCGAAATCGGGGTTGGTTACAAGCTTTGTCTTCGATGAATTTGTGCCATTTCATCTCTGAATTGAGCCAATGCAATCCAAAAAAGGTTCAACCACGGATGCGCCCGTGGCCAAACCTTCCTAGTCGTATGTTCCCGATGAAAGAAGAATCTGCCGGGATCACCGGCACCAAACGGTTCGTCCATTCCACACCTCAAAATCAGCCGCGAGGGCTGCGGCTGATCACGCCCGAGGCGGGCGCGCTCCCCGTTACCGGCAGAAGATAAAGATCAGAATCTGAACAGCGATAATGCGCAACAGCATCGTCAGCGGATAAACCGTCGCATAAGCCACCGAAGGGGCGTCGGATCGGCTGATGGCATTCGCAAAGGCCAGCGCCGGGGGATCGGTCATGCTGCCCGCCAGCAATCCGCTGAGCACGGTGAAGTTGAGTTTGAAAACCAAACGGCCAATCAAGCCCACCAACAGAATCGGAATCACCGTGATGGCAAATCCGCCCATCAGCCAATGCAATCCCTGCCCGGTAAACAACATTCCGAAAAACTTTTCTCCGGCCCGAAGCCCTACGCAGGCGAGGAACAGAACAATGCCCAGTTCGCGAAAGGCGAGATTCGCACTTGCCGGCATGTACCAAAGCAACGGCCCAATCCGTCCCAACCGGCTAAGCACAATCGCCAGCAACAGCGGTCCACCCGCAATTCCCAACCGCACCGGCACCGGCATATTTGGAATCACGAGCGGAAAGGTTCCCACCAGCACGCCCAGCGCAATGCCGATAAAGATTGGAATGAAGTTCGTTTCGTTCAATGCATGAACGCGGTTGCCAAGCACTTCGCTGACTTTCGCCATCGCTTGTTCATTCCCCACCACCTGCACGGTGTCGCCAAACTGCAACTTCAATTCCGGCACGGCGCTCATTTCCAGATCCGCGCGCGCCACCCGTGTGATCGCCACGCCGAAAAGCATTTTCAGATTCAATTCCGCCAACGTTTTTCCGAGCACTTCCTTGCGGGTGACAATGATCTTTCGCGAAGCAACCCGGCCAGGAACGTTCAACAGGTTCACCTCGCTCTCGCGGCCAATGAGGGTCCGGAATTTTTCCAGCACCTTGCGCGGGCCAACCGCCACAATGATGTCGCCTTTGCGCAACACTGTTTTCTCGCTGGCGGTTTCCGGTTCAGCGGCGCCACTGCGTTTGATTCGTGAAACCACAATTCCTTCGCGCCCGGCAAGACTGCCAATCGGACGATTTTCCGCGACGTCGTTTTCCACGACCAGATTCATGCGATCCAGCGGTTCGAATCCGCGATTTTGTTCCGCCCGGAAGGCTTCCGACTCCTTTTCCGGATTGATCCGAAAAACAGTTCGCAACAACAGCAGAACCACAATGATTCCAAACACGCCGCCCGGATAAGCGACCGCGTACGCCAGCGCGGGCAATCCTGCTTTTTCCGCGAATTCGCCACTCATGGTTCGGAGCATGGTTTGCGTGGCGCCGAGCGAAGGCGTATTGGTGGTGGCGCCGGAAAACAGACCCAGCGCCGAGACGATGTCCACACCGCTGAAAATCGCTAGACAGACCGCGATTCCCGCGCCGAGCAACACCACCGCCGCCGCCAGCGCGTTCAGTTTCAATCCTTGTTTGCGCAGCGAAGCGAAGAAGCCCGGCCCAAGTTGCAGACCGATGGTGAAGACAAACAGGATCAATCCGAACTCCCGCACGAATTCCAGAATTTCTTTCTCAATGTGCAAGCCGAAATGCCCGGCGAGAATTCCCGCAAAGAGCACGCCCGCGATTCCCAGGCCGACGCCTTTGATCTTCAGGCTCGACAACGCCAGACCGGCGACGGCCACCAGCATCAGAACCAGCACGGCCCAGGCAACAGGTTGCGCGGTGGGCATTTCAGTGATCCACTTCATAGCTATCGAATAATCGCTCAGTTGTTTGATTGCCGCTTCAATTTTGCCGGAACCTTAGCGTTGTTTGCCAAAAAAAGTTCGACGGGACAAGCGGATGGATTCGCGGGATTGACCGTCGGAAACCCGCGATTCAAATTTCTCTCCGCAGATGGATCGCGATTCAATCGATGCGTTTGCCTTGATTGACAGGGCGCAACTTGGCACCCGCACCAAACAACGGGTTGAACTTTCGAAATTCAAAACGGCTGATCACTCCCTCTCCTCCG
>DASTXC010000143.1:0-52831 GCA_035765675.1 Verrucomicrobiia bacterium | reverse complement strand
AAAATATGCGCGGGCGCACCGCGGTGCATTCAACAACTGGAATCCGAAACTCGTGCAGTTTGTTTCGCCGCAGGTCTGGGCTTCCCGGGCCGGACGCGCGTATCAGTTGGAAGAAGATTACGATCTTTTGCTGAGCATTTTCCGTTCGAAAAAGCGTGGTACGCCAAACGTGTTCCAAAACTGCGCGTGGAATTCGTCGGCCACCCGATGCTCAGCCGATTCGCGATGGATCATCTGTTATTACCGGATTCATCGCCTGTTGCGGAAGCGATTGAAAACCGCGAGTCGCAGATTCTCTTGCTGCCGGGCAGCCGTCGCAGCGAATTGAATCGGCATTTGCCAGTAATGCTGGAAGCGCTGAAACAAATTCAAAACCAGCAGCCAAAGACTCGTGGCAAAATGGTTTTGCCCAATCCGTCGCTGGTTGATCTGGCAAAATCGCTGGGCTCGCCGGCTACGCTCGAAATTCAAATCGGCGAATTGCACACGGCCTTGCGCGAAGCAGACATTGCGATTGCATCCACGGGAACTGTCACCATGGAATGTGCGTTTTTCGGCGTGCCGACGGTAACGCTGTACAAAACTTCCTGGAGCACTTACGAAATCGCGAAGCGCATTGTGAAGGTAAAATCGCTGACGATGCCAAACCTCCTCGCCGATGCGGAAGTGTTTCCCGAGTTCATTCAAAATGCTGCGACCGCGGAAAACATTTCGCGCGCCGCGTTGGATTTACTTGGGAACGCATCGCGCCGCGCAGAGATCAAAACGCAGCTTCGTACGATTATCAATTCGCTCGGCGGTCCTGGCGCAACCCTTCGCGCCGCCCAAGCGATTGTGGGTTTGCTGAATTGAACTTCATCCAGCACGGGATCTGGACGCGGGATTCTGTCTTATGCAATTTCACCTGGGGAGTTGTACCCACTGCCATCACCTGGAACGGTCGTACGTTTGACTATGAAAACTCATGTAGCAACGCCGGCCGATTTCGCTCCGGAAACGATTGCACGAAGTCCGGCTTATCAAGCCTATCAATTTCTGCATTGGGGTTTCGTCGCCGCGCCGATTCTAGCGGGAGTGGACAAATTCCTGATGATGTTAACCGACTGGACGCAATACCTTTGGGCGCCGCTCGCAAACATCGCAGGAAGCGCGCAACGCTTCATGAGCATCGTGGGCGTCATCGAAATCATCGCCGGTCTGCTGGTCGCGTTTAAACCAAAGATCGGCGGCTATGTTGTCGCGCTGTGGCTTTGGGGCATTATTGCGAACCTGCTGCTGATGGGAAACTATTTCGACATTGCGCTGCGAGACTTTGGATTATCACTGGGCGCACTCGCGCTCGCGCGTCTGGCGATTTATTTCGACCATCCGGCAAGCCGAGAAAATGCGGTGTGATGGAGGCGTAAGGGCGATCGGCGTCGAAATCGGGTTCATGTAACGCCGACGACAGGATTTACCCGAGGCTTTACCCCGGGCTACAACATGGCGCCCCTTACGGGCTGAGTCTCATCTCAGTCTTTATTTGTGTGTATCCTGTCCATCCGTGGTTGAAAACCCTTCCATCTCTGAAATGTGTTTTCTTTATTTTCGCCTTCTTCAAGATTGATTCCGCCCAACGTTTGCACTATCACTCGCCGCGTTGAAAAAACCTGGACGCCCTGAAATCCCGCGCAAGACGATTTATCGTCTCTCGGTTTATTTGCGCTGTCTGGCGCGGCTTAAGGAAAACAACATCCAAACGGTTTCCAGCGAAGCGCTCGCAAAAGTCGCGGGCGTCAAGTCCACGCAACTTCGCAAAGACCTCGCCTACTTCGGCCAGTTCGGCACCCGCGGACTGGGTTACGCCGTTTCCGAATTGTCCAAAATGATTTCCGACGAACTCGGCACCACGAGTCTCCAACCTGTGATCCTGGTAGGCGTCGGCAATCTCGGTCTCGCGCTTTTGTCCTATCGCGGATTTGAAAAAGAAGGCTTTGAAATCGTTGCCGCGTTCGATGCCGAGCCGAAACGCAAGCGTGACAAAAAATTGAATCAGCCGCTGCTGGGCATGGATGAAATGCCGGAGTTCATTCGGCAACATAATGTAAAAATGGCAATCCTTTCCGTGCCGGCGGAAGCCGCGCAGGAAGTGGCCAATCAACTGATCGACGCGGGCGTGGCGGGCATTTTGAATTTTTCTCCGATCGTGCTTTCCGTTCCCGAGGAAGTGATGGTGAACAACGTCAATCTCGCGATCGAGTTGGAAAATCTCAGTTACTTCATTCAGGATTAATCACGATCCGAAGATCGTGGCAACCTGCAAATCCCTTTGCGCTTCCGAACTTCCCCCTGCGCTTCCCTTGGGAATTCTGAGTTCATGCAATAGCAGAATTCCAAATGTCCGTTAAACCGTAGCCGCGGCTGCTTCTCCGGAATTATCCGAATTGCCAGGATTCGACGGCGGCGGGCTTTGGAAACTTCTCCACAAGTGCAGCGGCAATGAACCGAGCGTGATGATCATTACCTGGCTGGCGACGAACAGCACGAGCCATTTGAATGCCGCGTCCATGAAACCGTAAGAATGCAGGCCGATTCCCAGCATGTTTACGCCGAACCATGAAAAGCTCGTCACAATGTTTCCAAACACTGCGAGATTCATCAGCCCGCGATCGCCCACCAGCTTGCCCCAGCGCGCGTGAAGAATAATCGCGTTCCACAATACGATCAGCAGTGCTCCGTTCTCTTTCGGATCCCAGCCCCAGAAACGTCCCCAGGATTGATCGGCCCAGATGCCGCCCAGCACCGTTCCAACAAAGCTGAACAGCGTTGCGAAACAGACAATTGCATAAACCATTCGCGTCAGGACTTTGCCAACATTCAAATCCGGTTTTCCGGCGACCGCTTGGCCGGGACGAAGATTCACCGTCAGCACAGGCGTGAAAATGCCGAGCGCGATGTAAATGATCGCAAGTAATCCGCCAAAGAACGTCGAAGCATAGCCAAGCGTCACCGTCACCACATGCGTTGCGAGCCAGAAATTTGTATCCAGAACCGCTCGCAACATTTCCATCGTATCGCCGCCGACCGCAAGATTGTGCGCGATGAGCAGCGTGATAAATCCAATCAATCCGGCCACCGCCGAACCGATGCCGACCTTGTAAACGCGTTCGAAAATCAAGCCCAGCAGACAAGCCGCCCAGCCAATGAAAATCGCTGACGAATACAGATTCGTCACTGGCGGTCTCCCCTCCAAAACCATTCGGAAAATTAAACCAAACGTGTGCGCCACAAATGCCAGCGCGATCAAATAAAACGCTGACCGCCGCATCGATTCGGACACGGACGGGAATGTTCCCAGAGTCAGCAAAGCGCAGCCGGCCAGCACGAATGCGAAAATGTAAATGATGGTCGCGTGGAGAAAAATTTTGATTTGGTTGAAATAGTATTCCGCCCTGCCCTTCGTCAGTTCATGACTGAACTCCGGTTCCAGCCAGGCTTTGTATCCGGCAATCGCACTGTTGAATTCCGCGGCGTCGCCATCGCTATAAGCCTTGGCCATGCGCGCGTAAAATCTGGCGGCAGGAGGAATTTCACCGGTCTGCATTGCGCCGAGCAAACCCGCGCCCATGTTCACCCAGCCATTGCGATTCTCTTCCGGATTCACCGGTGGAATGATCAGCGGATGCGCAAGACTGGCGAGCGCGTCGAAGGGTTGCGCTGTTCGGGCAAATTGTTCCAGCGCGGCTCGATCAGGAGTTCCTCCGGATTGTTGCGCAGTGAACGCCGCAATGCCCGCAGGCATGGCGGCTTCGTAATCGGAAATCATTTTCGCAAAGTCCGGCGCGCCTTCGAGTTCCACACTGTTTTTCAGTCGCTGATAAAGAAACACTGCGTTCGCGAGTTTCAGCACCTGCTTCTGATACGTCGTGCGCACTTCATCTTTCACACTTCCGGCCTGCTGCGCTTGGTCGCTGATCTCTTTCAACGAAGGACGAATTTCCTCGAACGTGTAGTAGCGCAAACCGGATTTCTCGATGCCCTTGTCGCCGAGTTTCAATTCGCTGATCAGGTCCGGATGATGAATCAGAAAAATCGGGCGCATGTCGGCGACGTCCGGTTTGAAAAAAACTTCGAGCAGCCATTCGGTGGATTTGAGTTTCTTTGGATGTTGCCAGAATTTCCAGGACGGCACCTGTTCCAGCGGCAAATCGCCGGTGCTGCGAATCTGCAACAATGAATTGCGCGCGACGGAATCCATCGGTTGAATGCGGCCATTCAGCAAAACCGGCAGGCGTCCGAATTCGCGCGTGTGAAATTTGCCGTCGGATTTCGGCAACAGAACCGCAACTATATCCCCGGCGAACAGCGCGAGGAAAAACCAGGGCAGAAGTTTCAGCAGACGTTTCATTTTGTTCTTCGTTTTGTGGCAAAGCCAATCAGGTGCGAGAGAAATTGAGTCACCAATCCGGCAGCGACCATCACGCAAGCGAGATACGGCGTGAGCCAGCTTGGGTTCCGGACGACCTGAAGAATGGTTCCCTGATTGTCAGGATCGAAGCTCGCCTGGTAATACGTTTCGCCCTTGTAGCGCAACGGCGTGTTCATCCGAATCAGAACTTCACGATCCTCGCCGGTATCCGGTTGAATCAATCGAACGCGGCTGGAAAAATTTTTGGCGATGTCGGTTCCCGCATATTTGTCGTGACGGAACTCAATCAATTGCAGACTGAAGGGTTTGTAATATCGCTCCAGCCGCAGAACCATTTCATAGTGCCGGCCATCAACGTCGAACGTTTGCGGCTGATCCAGAAACGCGGTGACCAGATATGTTCCCAACGAACCTTGCGGCGTCACGATTTCAACCGTGCCCGAAGGCATGTCGCGGCTGTCGGTTTCCGTTTCATGAGGCAACGGTTTCCAAAAAATCCCGGCCCCAAAACCGGCAGTGATTTCAACAGGATCAAATCCCGCGAGGTTCGTTTGAACGAGCGACGAGTTTGAAAAATAACGCTTCACGCGAATCGTGAACGGCAAATCCGGAACGCTGATTTCTTTTTGCTTCGCCAGAAGATTTCCGGGAATGGCGACGACTTTGTCAGTCTTTGGATCCGAAGTGTCCACGACGGCCAGCTCGTAATAGCGCATCGCTTCGGAATAATTTTTGATTCCGCCGTTGCGAATGTGCATCGAACTTTCCACCGCCAGAAAATCTGTAAGCAGTTGTCCGAACAACAGCAGCACAAGACCGAGATGGATTAAAATGATTCCGACCTTTTTCTTGCCCGGTTGGTAATAACGGAAATGCGCGGCAAACAAATTAAGGATCAACAGGCTGCCGACGAGATAACCGCCTGGAAAAATTGGGATGCGCAGGCCGGAACCTTTCGGTTCCCAGAATACGAAGAAGCTGCGGAAGAAATCATTCTGCGCTTTGTAAAGTCCGAGATGCACCTGCGCGATTGTGCCCCAGAAAATCAGAATCATTCCCAGCCCGAGCAGCACAACGGTGAGCCGGAGCGATGTGAACAGCTTGAAGAAACGCTTAATCATGTGAGTGGAAAATCAGGATGCGGCCAGGTTTGAAAACGATTCAGCGCGCATGACTCAATATTTCGCGGACTGAACGAATTGAATGAACGTTTTCTGTTGCGCGGAAACGAGCTTCGCGTCGCCCATCAGTTTGTAAAACCAGGTCTGGCCCGGTTGAGAAATCATCACGCCTACCAGTTTCGCGGGTTGCCCGCTGCGAACATCGGTGCCGCTCAGTTCAATCAGCTTCGCCTGACCACTTGAGACTGGAATCGTTTTCGCACGTTGATTGATCTGCGATTCGGATTCCTCCGCCAGCCCGAGCTGTTTGCGCCAGCGATTCACGTTATTGGCAAATCCACCCCCATCCCCCGCCGAGGCGCTGACGTTCACTGCGGCTTCCGAATTGGCGTCACCGGACAGCAAAAATTTTGCGATCAGAAATTGTCCGCCGGAAACTTCTTTCCAGTTCGCCGGAACCTTCCACGCGGGCTGACCTTCATGCGAAATGGGTCCATCGCTCGCGGCCATGCCCGGCATCGACATTCCACCAATCGGCGGATGCGACGGCGGCAATCCCGCCATTGCGGGCGCTTCAAAATTTACCGTTTTCAGAAATTCAATCAGCGCCGATTTTTCTGCTTCAACCAGTTCGGCATCACCCATCATTTTGAAAAACCACGCCACGTCGCCACGATGTTGAATTGCTCCCAGAATCCGCGCGGGTTTTCCGTCGGCGGGATTTTTCCCGGAAAGGTCGTAAAGCTCCGCCGGTTCGCCCGCAATTTCGATTTTTTGCGCAGCCTTTTTCAATTCATCGTCGGCGACCGGTTCCAAACCGATCTGACCGCGCCAGCGATTCACATTGGCCGCATCACCGCCCGCCATTCCGCTCAACGGCACAACGCTCATGTCCGCCTGCTGGCCATTGCGATTGATTTTGAATGAAGCGACGCGAACGGAATTGGGCGCCGACTCAGCCCAGCCTTCCGGAGTTTTGTAAGTCAGTCTCGGGCGCGCTTCGGGATCCATTCCGAGATTCATTCCCGGCGCGGCGTTCATGTTCATGTCACCGACATTGGGATGACCTTCCGGCAAGGCTGAAGCCGTCGCAGCCGGAGCTTCCTTGGGAACCGTATAGACTTTGATTTCGTCACGGTTGCAGCCGCTCAGAGTCAGAACAGAAACGAGCGCGCACGATCCCGCGAACCAGGCTTTCAGCGAATTCAGGGAAAAGGCGTGATCGGTCTTCATGATTTTGCGGTGAATGACATTCATCGATAAAAACAAATTTCGCTCGGGATTGAAACTGACATTTCTACCACAGCGGCGTCGCAATCCTCGTTTCGAAGCGCGGGTCTGCGACCCGCAGCGCGCTGAAAGTGACGCAAGCTGTGAATTCTCCACTGCTTCGGTTCGCAATTGATGTTGCTGCGGCTCACAGAGCCGTCCGCTTCAGAACGTGAATTGCTGAGGTTCGTAGTTCCATCAGTGACCCGCATTTTCATCGGATTAAAGCACAAGCACGCCAGGAAGTTCCTGGCGTGCCTGGCGTTTTCAAATCGTTTTCCGGATTAACTGACCGCCATGCCGAGCAGAAATTCAATATTGCTGCCCGTCTTTTTCAGCTTGTTCAACATCAGCTCCATCGATTCCACCGGCGGCACGCCCGTGAGCGCACGACGCAGCATAACGACTTTGCTGTATTCGTCCGGATGATAGAGCAACTCTTCTTTGCGCGTGCCGGAGCGTTCGATGTTGATCGACGGAAAAATGCGGCGATCCACCAGCGCACGATCCAGATGCACTTCCATGTTACCCGTGCCTTTGAATTCTTCGAAGATGACTTCGTCCATGCGCGATCCGGTATCGACGAGCGCCGTCGCAATGATCGTCAGCGAACCGCCTTCTTCGATATTGCGCGCTGCGCCGAAGAAACGTTTTGGCTTGTGCAACGCATTGGCATCGACACCGCCGGAAAGAATCTTGCCGGAGTGCGGCTGAACCGTGTTGTAGGCGCGGGCGAGACGCGTGATCGAATCGAGCAGAATGACGACGTCGCGCTTGTGTTCGACCATGCGCTTGGCTTTTTCGATGACCATTTCGGCCACCTGCACGTGGCGCTCTGGCGGTTCGTCGAACGTGGAGGAAATCACTTCGGCCGGTTTGCAACTGCGTTCCATGTCCGTGACTTCTTCCGGACGTTCGTCGATCAGCAGAATAAAAACGTAGGCTTCGGGATTGTTCTTCAGAATCGCGTTCGCCAGCTTCTGCATCAAAACGGTTTTGCCAGTGCGCGGCGGAGCAACGATCAATCCACGCGAGCCTTTGCCGATCGGGCAGACCAGATCGAGCACACGCGTGGAAAGTTCGTCTGAAGTCGTTTCGAGCAGGTAACGCTTGTTCGGGAACAGCGGCGTGAGATTGTCGAAATGCGTTTTGTCCTTCGCCTTGTCCGGATCTTCCGTATCGACGCCTTCAACTTTCAGCAACGCGAAGAAACGTTCTTTGTCTTTCGGCGGACGAATCTGGCCGGCGATCAAATTACCGGTCTGCAAATCGAAGCGGCGAATCTGCGACGGCGAAACATAAATATCTTCCGGGCAAGGCAGGTAATTGAAACTCTGCGAACGCAAAAAGCCGAAGCCTTCCGGCAACACTTCCAGCACGCCTTCGGAGAACAACACCCCCGCGCGTTCGGCGTTCTTCTGAAGAATTTGAAAGATGACCTCGTGTTTGCGCATCGTGCCGAAGTTTTCCACTCCCAGCTCGCGCGCCATGTTGTTCAGGTCGGTCATCGACATCGCCTGGAGCTTGGCGATGTTCAGCGAAGCAGCGATGTGATCCTTGCCTGATCCCTGGGCTTTGCCGTCTTTCTTTTCAACTCTTTCCGCAGCCTGCGCTTCGGTGGTTTCAATGGGCCGCGTAGGCGGTTGAAGTTCCTGCGGTTCTTCGACGGCAGCGGGCGCTGGTGCGGGTGAGGGAGCGGCTTTGGGTTCCGGCGTTGAAGCAACTGGAGCGGATTCGGATTCGGCGGCGGCCCGCTCAGCGGCGATCGGCAATTCCGGAGACGGCTCCGCTGCCGCACGGGCTTTGGCCGATTTGGCCCGGGGCTTTTTCGTGCTAACTCGTGGCATAAAACAAAAATTTCAATTTCAAGATCAGGGTTTAACTGGACAACAGGTGAAATGACTGAGGGGCGTCACCAAAGCCCAACGCCGATTGGACGTTCAACGCTTTGAAAAGTTCAAATTGGAATGACTGCCAACCGGGAGCGCGCTGCTGAATTCCCGAGTTGTGATTTAATACGGCAAGGGAAATCTCGCAGTGAGTTCGCGCACACGTTGGCGCACTTTGGAAAGGGTGTCAACATTCTTGATGTCCATCAACACCTCGCTGATCATGTCCGCAATCGCCGCCATCTCCGGCTCCTTCATCCCGCGCGTGGTCACGGCGGGAGTGCCCAGCCGGATGCCGCTGGCCTGGAACGGCGAACGGGTTTCAAACGGAATCGTGTTCTTGTTGACCGTGATTCCCGCTTCATCCAGCGCAATCTGGCAATCTTTGCCGGTGATGTTTTTCGCGCCGACATCAACGAGCATCAGGTGATTGTCGGTGCCGCCGCTGACCAGGCGAAAGCCATTGCGTTTCATGCCTTCGGCCAGTGCCGCGGCATTCTTCACGATCTGTTGCTGATACGCCTGAAACGCCGGTTGCAAGGCTTCGTGGAAACAAACGGCCTTGCCCGCGATCACATGCATCAACGGCCCACCCTGAATTCCCGGGAACACCTGCGAATCAATTTCCTTCGCGTATTTTTCTTTGCAGAGAATCAAGCCGCCGCGCGGGCCGCGCAACGTCTTGTGAGTGGTCGTGGTTACAAAATCCGCGTGTTCAATTGGACTGGGATGAATCTTCGCCGCGACCATGCCGGCGATGTGCGCGATGTCCGCAAGCAACAGCGCACCAACTTCGCGGGCAATTTCGCCCATGCGTTTGAAATCAATGACGCGCGGATAAGCGCTCGCGCCAACAGTAATCATCTTCGGTTTGTGTTCGCGGGCCATGCTGGCGAGTTGATCGTAATCAATGCGTTCGTCGTCCTTGCGCACGCCGTAATGCACGATTTCAAAAAACTTGCCAGAGAAATTGGCTTTGTTGCCGTGCGTCAGATGGCCGCCGTGGCTCAGATCCATCGTCAGCATTTTGTCGCCCGGTTTCAGCATCGCGAAATAAACGGCCATGTTCGCGCCGGAACCGGAATGCGGCTGAACGTTGGCGTGTTCCGCGCCGAACAGTTTTTTCGCGCGATCAATCGCGAGTTGCTCGATCACATCGACATTTTCACAACCGCCGTACCAGCGTTTCTTCGGATAACCTTCGGCGTATTTGTTGGTCAGCACGGAGCCTTGCGCTTCCATGACGGCCGGGCTGGTGAAATTTTCGCTGGCGATCAGCTCAATATTTTCCTGCTGGCGGACGCGTTCGTTTTCGATGGTGCTGGCGATTTCAGGATCGATTGATTTCAGTTTCAGTTCGTGGCGGGTCGATGAATTTTCCATTTTATTGATGCGGCGCTCATGGCGGCCGCCTTGAAATTTTGAGTCTAAAAACGAATCGACAATTTTTTCCGCTTCGGCGGGCGGTGTCGTTTTGGCCGCAATGCAAATGACGTTGGCATCGTTGTGCTGGCGCGTCAGGGAGGCGGTTTGTTCATCCGCCACCAAGGCCGCGCGAATGCCGGGAACCTTGTTTGCCGCCATGCTCATGCCAATCCCGGTGGTGCAAACTAAAACGCCAAATTGCGCCTGACCATTTGCCACCGCCTCGCTGACCGCCTGAGCGTAATCAGGATAATCGGTCGATTCAGTGGAATGCGTTCCAAAATCCGCCACACTCAAACCACGTTGTTCCAGATGGCGTTTCAGCGATTCTTTTAATTCAAACCCGGCGTGATCCGAACCCAGCGCCACGGCCGCCATTTTTCCACCCGGCAATCCGTGGCTTTCGCCGTGTTCAATAAACCGCAAAATGGAAGCAATCCCCTGCTCGATCTGATCGCGGCAACTGGTGTAAACCTCATACGATCCTCCAATCGGATCACTGATGTCCTTCTCGAACGTATCGAGCGTCTCGTCAAATTCGCGCAGCAGAAACGTTTTCTCCGCCGCCTGCGGATACAGCAGCATGACGGTATCCACGTGGCTGTGAGTCATGCCGAAAATGTAATCGGCTTCCTGCACCAGTTCCGGCGTCAACATCCGGCTGCGTTGGTTGGAAATATCAATGCCCAATTCACGATTTGCGCGGACCGCATGCGGACTGGGCGGCTGGCCGTCCATCGCTCCCAAACCCGCGGACATGACGCGGTAATTCCCCCGGCCCTGCGCAGCGTGGCGGAAAATTCCCTCCGCCATCGGACTGCGACAAATATTGCCGGTGCAAATAAAAAGGACGGTCTTCATTGAAATTGTTGGGATAAAAATTGAGTGCCGGAGCGGGAATCGTCAACGGCGAAATCAGGAGCGGGATTGCCGCACCACAGCCAATCCCTTGAGAAGATCCAGCGCACGGGCCAGCGCAGGATCACTGACCAGCGGCGTTTCCGGCTCGGGTTCGCGCGGGGGCAATGGTTCGTCGGAATCCCGATCCAGATGAGCGCGATGCTGTCGCACCAGTTCAGCCTCGCCAAAGCGGACATTCGCATTGGTTCCTTCCAGAGGATTGACTCCGCGCGCTCCGGCGAGTTGATTGGTTTTCCGCACCACGTAAAAGGAATCCGCGTAGTAAAGTGTTTCGTCAGCGGGATTCACCAGCACGTCGATGTCCGGCTGAATTCCGTTTGTGGAAAGCACCGAGCCATTTCCCAGCGTCACGGGCGTCGTTGCGAGCCGCAATTTTTCTCCAGTTTTCAAGGTGAATTCCTGACCAGCCAAAGCTTCTCCGGCGGTTTTGCTGCCGAGAATCAGCCCGGCGCCGGTGGATCGCAAAACCGCAGCCAACGCTTCCGAAGAACCGGTCGTTCCGCTGTTGACCAGAATCGCGAGCGGCATTTGGATGGCGTCGTTCTTTTCGTGTGATGAAATCATTCCGCTTCCCGGATTCAACAGCGGTTCGGCTTTTGCCAGAAACAAATCTGCAAACGCGCACGCCGCGTCGTAATTCACGCCTCCGGCATAACGCAAATCGAGAACGACACCGTTCAATTTGTTTGTCGAACTGATCTGCTGAAATGCTTCATTGAATTTTTTCGCCAGCCCGTCACTGACTTCGGTGACGCGAAAATAAGCGATGCTGTCGTTGAACAGATTGGTCTTGCTGAGCAGTTGGGCGGAAGTGGACTGCGGTTGATCGTTCGTGACGAGCAGAACTTTCGGACTCAGCGCGCTGAGCAGACTGTTTACTGCGGCGCGATTCAGTTCGGCTTCGCTGATCGTTTTGGAATGCGTTTTGATCAGTTGATAAACTTCCTGGAAATCCGGCGTCTTTGCTGACGTTTCCGCGCGCGAAACCAGCGGATCAACCGCCATCAGCAAAAAAACAGCAGCCAAGGAATAAATCCCAAATCGTGTCATGACGGCCTCAAATTGCGCGAGCATCCGCGGAAAGTAAAGCGGGGAGGAAACCCGGACGGTTCGGTCTGCTTCGGAAAAGCGCGCTGAAGCAGCGTTTAAGCCGAATCCATGCAGTGGGAATGGGGAGCGCGCCCGCCTCGGGCGCAATCAGCCGCGCCCTCGCGGCTGATTGTGAAGCGTGGAATGGACGAAGCGTTTGGTGCTGGTGTGAGCCGCGATGTTCGGCGCGAGGGCGCGCCGAACTGCAGCCGAGGCGGCTGCGCTCCCCGAACGGATGAACTGCATCGTTCCGTTAAGAGATAACGAACGGAACGGCGATGAATCACGAACCCCGTTCAAAATCAGCCGCGCACCGGTTTGGGTTCATGGCTGTGCCCGTGCGATTTCTTTTTCGGAATGCTGGCGAGGAACTTCTTCCGGCAATCCGGACAAACGCCGTGCGTCAGCGAGGTTCGGGAATTCTGCGCGATGTATCGTTCGATCTGCTCCCAATAACCGCGGTCATTGCGAACCTTCTTGCACCACGCGCAGAACGGCAGCAAGCCATCCAGAATATCAACCTGGCTGGTCAATTGCCGCGTGCGACGCAACGTGGCCAGCGCATCCGTGCTTTCGCCGAGCAACAGTGACAACAGACTGAACGCGACTTCGTGGGTTGCCGATGGATGCAGAATTCCGCAGAACATTCCCAGCACCTGCTTGGAAAGTTTCATGGGATGCAGCAAACTTCGTTCAGTCGATTCCGGAGAATCATTGTGAAGGAAAAGCGAACCTTCCTGACGCAAAGCACGCGCGAATCGTCCGTTGCGAATTTCCGTTTCGGCCAGTTGCCATAGCGCCACGCGTTCTTTCTCAGGAAAAATGAGCGTGGGTTCAAAGCTCAGGTCGCTGGAATTCACCAGCCAGAAACCACCCGCGCGAAAGAGATTCAATCCGGCGATGTAAGATTGCGTAATCTCCAAAATCCCGGCGGTGCTTTCCTGAACCTGAAGATCGCGGCGAAAATGTTTCAGCGCCAAAAACAAGCCGGTCAGTTCACGTTGCGCATCCAGCGATTGCAATTTCTCCAGGCCCGATTGTATCAGGTCCGGATAAACGGAATCGAAGTTGCGTTTCATGACGGTTGGACCGAGTGCAGAAACGCGTCTTCCACCGCTTCAATCTGTCCGTCGATCCGCGAGATAACGGCGGAAAGCATTCCGGTGTGGAAATGGATTTTCTCGCAGGCTTTAAGATTCAATGCGGGAACGTAAGCCTCGCCGGAGCTGCCGAGTTCCAGCGCATGAACGAGGTAATCGGCGACATGCACCGCGCAGGCCTGTTGCACATTGGCTTTGGCCAGCAGCGGTTGATGATGACACGCTACCACTTCAATCAAGCTGCCGGGATAATTCCATTCCTTCAGCAAAGCGGCGGCAATCTGTTGATGATCGAACGTCAGCACGCGTTGTTCAGCTTCCCGCAACAGCAGCCGTTCCTGCCGATAAAGCGTGAAAATTTCCAGCGCGATCTGCGGCGCTTCGGACAGCAGCACCAAACGCCCGATGTCATGCAGCATTCCCGCCACAAAACATTTGTCCGCCTGCGGCAAGCGCAATTCCATCGCCAGCAATCTTGCCGTCAATCCACACGCCAGACTGTGACGCCAAAAAGATTCCATGCTGACGAATTCATCAGAAATCCCGGAGAACCGCTCCACGATGCTGGACGCGAGAATCAAATCCTGCACCTGCTGAATGCCGATGAGGCTGATCGCTTCAGTCACGGTCGAAACGCGGCTGGAGAATCCGTAAAATGAACTGTTGGCCAGGCGCAGCAGCCGCGCAGTGAGATCCGGATCAATTTCAATCGCTTCGCCGAGCGTAACGAGATTGCATTGCGGCGACTGCATTGCGGCGTCGATTTTTTTCAGCACCGGGCCGTAGGAACCGAGCGTTGAGGGAATTCCGGAAATGAGGGTGGCCAGGCTCGGAGCGCTCATGAATTCACCGTCACTTTGCTGGCGCGCCGCTGCAGCAGCAGTTTGGAAAGTTCGACAAAAAAAGGATTCGAGTCATCGGGATCCCAAAAGCGATGGCGGATTTCCGCCTGCAAGCGTTCGCGGGTTTCCTCCGAAAGACCGGCGACGGGATCCGTTTCCTCGGTTGCTTTGGAATGTTCCACTTCCACATCGGCGACGCCCCAGGCCTGGAGAATGCCGATCTGCCGTTCGCTCAATACTGCGCCCGCCGGAATCAACAGCATGTCATGAAGGTTTTTGACATCGCTGATGACCACCATTCCTTCCCGCAGCAATTCTGTTTTTAGATTTGGCATTCGGTTCCAAGGCGATCCATGCAGACTATCGGAGACTTTTTGTAATTATTAAGGGAAAAGAAGAAGGAAACTCAGGAAGCCCTCTCGACTTGAAAAACCCGTGAGCGGCGGGGGAAATCCGACGAGAACGAAAGCCGAATTCTGAAGAAAACCAAACCTGCCGTGATCCTTGATCAGCAGGCTGAAAGTTGGAGAGCTTCAGTCGTCGGAATCCGCTGGGTGGCCGCTTTATTCTGCCATTTCCGGGCTTCCATTGGATTGCGTTCCACACCGAATCCCTCGGCATACATTTGCGCCAGACGAAGTTGCGAAGGCGCGTGTCCCTGATCGGCGGCTTTGCGGCACCATTTAAACGCTTCTTCCGGACTGCGCGGAACCCCGCGTCCGGTCTGGTGATAATCAGAAACTTTCGCCTGGGCCTGTGCCATTCCCTGGAAAGCCGCGCGGAGAAACCATTTGTGCGCTTCGTAATCCGAACGCAAGCCGTGCTCGCCGTTCTCATACATCAGGCCAAATCGATATTGGTTCAGTGCGTCCCCGTTTTCAGCGCGAAATCGGACGTAGTAAAACCGGGCGTCCTCGAACTCCGCGCGCAGCCAGGCGCGAAAACGTGTTTGCATCTCTTGCGATGACCCGAGAATTCGGGACCATCCCGCGTTTAATTCTTCAGCTTTCGGCAAGTTCATCACTTGGTTGAATCGGCTTCCCGAATTCAATTTCGGGTCGCGACAAAATTGTTGGATAGCAAGCGGCTTGCCATCACTAACCGGATTTTGGCTTTAAAATACTTTTGCACCGGAACTTTGCGCCAGTTCCCGGTCGCGAGCGCAGAGATTTGCAAAGCGGCGACAACGTTCGGCAACGCGCCGGCTGAATTTTCCCTGCAACGCCTGCGCCGGCGCATTCCAAAGCGCGTAGTATTCAAAATCATTCGGACTGCGCTTGTGAACCGCTTCAAAACTCTGAATGCGCCGGCTCATAATCTGGAGAACCACCTTGCGCGCTGTCTCGTAATCGGCGTAACGGGCGGAATTTGTGACACTGCGCCATTCGCTCCGAAGCACCTGGAAACGGCTGATTTCCCCTGCCCGGCCCACCGCGCGGTCATCATCGCCGGTTTCCAACATTGACAGTGCGGACAATCGGTCCATTCCCCACCCGCACCACGCCGGAACCGATAACAAGAGAGTAAGCACAAGCTTCTTCATATTTGGCAGTGTTAGAACAACAAATCCGACAATAACTCTCAATCGGGCAATGCACCAGAAATCCTCCGGGCGAATCTCGAGAAATCCTCCCGGGGGAACCCTTGGGGAAAACCGCGGAATATGCGAAATACGCGAAAGGGAGTGTCGCTTTGGCGGTCTGCAGAATAGTGCGGCGGGTGGGTGTTTTCGCCCTCGCATTTCACTTTTGAACGTTCTGATCGCAGATTTCGGGTGCGCCGTTGTCCGACAAATGCCAATTACAAATGCGAGCGCCGAGACGCCCATGCCACTTTCTCCCCGGGTTTGACACCATGGTTTGTTTCCTGTCTGCTCCAAATATTCAGCCATGCGCCATTCGAATCTTCGCCAATCCATTCGCCTGCGGAATCTTTCATGCGTTCTGGTTTTAGCGATCTTTGCCGGGCTGGTGAACCTTCCAGTCTCGAACGCGATTGCCGCGCGAATTCCAATTCTTCCCAAATGGTCGCGCTTCGAGGAATCCTTTCGCAGCCGCGTGGATTACGAAAATCCACTTCAGGACTGCACCTTGACGGTCACGTTTGTTTCACCAACGGATGAAACCAATGTGATCTATGGATTCTGGGACGGCGGAAAAACCTGGCGCGTGCGATTTCGCCCCGGCCAGGCCGGACATTGGAAATTTCACACCAGTTGCTCCGATCCATCGAATCGCGGCCTCCACGACAAAGCCGGCGAATTCCTTTGCAGCGCACCCGTGGGAACCAATCGCTTCGACGAACACGGCCCCATCGAACTCGCCCGCGACCATCATCATTTCGAACATCAGGACGGCACGCCGTTTTTCTGGCTCGCGGATTCCGTCTGGAATGGCGCGCGGGTTTCTGATCCGAACGATTGGAACCGTTACGCAAAAGTCCGCGCTCACCAGCAATTCTCCGCCGTGCAATGGTCCGTGGCTCCCGGCGCTGATTCCGAAGGCGAAATCGCATTTTCTGGAAAAAGCAAAATGGTGCCGAACACGGAATTTTTTCACCGGCTGGACACCAAAATCGAAATGCTGAATCACGCCGGTCTCTTAAGCGTGATCGCTCCGTTTTGGAATTCTGATTCAGCGACGCTGGAATCCACTTCCGAGGACCAGATGAATCTGATGGTGCGTTATCTCGTTGCCCGGTGGGGCGCATACGAAGTCGCATGGCTGGTCAACGGCCAGGGCGCGGCCGCGCAACATCTCGCGATCTGGAACTGGATCGGGCAAAACGCCCTTGCTGGAAACAGCCGCGCGCCCGTAGTTCTGTTCGTTGGAAAGCAGTTTCCCGAATCAAAAGAATTGCGCGACCAGTCGTGGTTTGATGCGATTGGTTTTGACGGTGGCATCACAATCGAAGCCTTGCGCGAATTATCTGGCAGTTCTTCCGTCACGCGACCGTTGATTCAAATCGCGTCTCCATCGGAAAACAAGATCGACCCGCAAACTGGTCGGCGAATCAATGACGCTGATATCCGTCATGAACTTTGGAGGAATCTGTTGGCGGTGCGACCCGCTGGAACCAGCTACAGCAGCGATGCTGTTGCGAACTGGAACACCACCGTGAATGCCAATACGCCCGGCGACCTGCCGCTGTGGTTCAAATCGCTTTTTCTTCCCGGTGCCAAGCAGATGGACCACGTCAGCCGGCTGTTCACTTCCATTCCGTTCTGGGAATTGCGTCCGGCGCCTGAACTCGTCGCTGCCGACGCAAACACGAATTCTGAGGCTGGCCAACCGGTCGTCGCGCAAACCGCCGACGGAAACCTGGGTGTTTGTTATCTTCCGGAAAACCGGACGCTGGAACTCTCCTTGAAAGCGCTGCCGCGTTCCCCTGCCCTGACGTGGCTTGATCCGCGAACCGGGGAAACCAATCGATCGGTGGCTGTGATCGGTCCACGATCGGTGAAATTTCCCGCGCCCGGCACCCACGATTGGGTGCTGTCGATTCAGGAGAACTGGAAGGAACCGAAGTGACGTCAGCTCAGTTCTTGCAAAATCTTTTCTACACCTGACGAAGTTTCTGCTGGTTCGCCGTGGCTCGAGAAGGAGTTCGAAAACGATGTCGGCCAGTAAGATTCCAATTCCGCAATCGCGGGCCGCCGATCAACAACACCGACCAGATAGCCGCAATCACCAGAGATTCCGCAACCGCATCGAATGATCCGGACCGCCGGATGATCACGCCTCCAACCACCGCGACCAGCACGGCTGCCAAAGGCGTGAGAAGGATTTTGTCGAATCCGGGAATGATGATCTTGCCGGACGTAATTCTTCCGAAGAAATTGAACGGCGTCGTAATATCAGAGCAATAGAATGTCAGGCGAATCAAAGCGGCAAAAATCGTCAGTATCAGGATCGTTTCGGATAACGACTGAATCTGGAAACGAGTTATCAGGCAGAATGCCCACCAACCGATGGCCGCGCTCAGAATCAAACCTTTCGCAGTGGAAACCGAAGAGCAGTGAAGTTTCGGAGAAAGCACCGAGAACGGCCATCCCATGCTGGCCTGGGAATTTTCAGACGAGGGTTTAACAGGACGGCCGACCTTGATTTGAATGGTTAAAACGGAAGTATTCGAGCGCGGAGAACTCTCCAGAAAATCCCACGGAAATCCGCGCAGACCATTTTTATAGCCCCACCCGACGACAACAACAATTCCGGCCACGATCAGCGCCATGGGCCATCCCTCAAACGCCGGCAACAGGAGTGCCGGCCAGAGAAACAGCAGCGCCGTGAACGCTGAAAACGTTCTTGTGTAAGCGATTACACCGGTCATTCCCACCAGATAAAAGAAACCGAAAGCCATTACCGGAACAAGTGGATCGATGTGAGCGTGCGCGAATGCGAGGAGTGCCAATGCACCAACGACCACGGCGTCCTGCCAAACGGGATGTACCGGTCCCAATGGCAGAGATTTCTCCGCAGTCCACGGTGAAAGCTTCAGCCACGCTGCGTATGCGTGATTGCATGCCGGATGAAATCGCCAGATCCGAAAAATCGCGTATGCACCTGCCGTCAGAATCAGAAGACTGCTCCAAACGTTGGTGAACCCTTGCCCGTCGCCACCTTGCGAAGTCACGGCTTCCGTTAGCTCGTACGTCAAGGCAACGAAGCCGTACGAGAACACAAAACACAACACCATGAATGGCGGCGGCCATACGGAATTCGAATGAAATGGAAGCGGACGTTTCATGCTTTGGACCGACTGAAATAGTTTTCAATATGTTCCAGAGTCTGCGGATGCACGATCCGCTCGAATACTTCCGGCAATCCACCCGGGCAGCCCGTCTTTGCCCGCAGTCCATCCAATGTGTCGAACGCCACGATTCGCGTGCCGCTTATAATCGCTATCTGATGCGCCAGATGCTCGACCATTTCGGGAATCTGCGATGCCATCACAACGGTCACATCCGCACGATCCGCCAGGTGTTTCAAAACGCGGCGGAGCGCCAGGATTGCGGACGGATCAAGACCGCCGGTGAACGGTTCATCCAAAATAAGCACGGGCGCTTCAGTAATGAGCGTCCCACAGATCGCAATTTTCTTTTTCTGGCCGTTCGAACAAGTCCGGATCGGCGAATCGCCCTTGTCCGCCAATTGAAACAAATCAAACAATCGATCGATATGATCCATCAAGTGATCAGCCTCCACATCGTAAAGCTGCCCCACGGCCAGCAGCCATTCCCGCGCGGTCATGAATTCGGGCAGCCACGGATGATCCGGCAGATACGCAACCATCTTTCGAATCCGCAGTTCGACCTCTTCACTTGAACGACGCCGCAGACCGTTGATTTCCACGTGACCTTTGGCTGGAGAAATCAGTCCCGCAATAGCACCGAGAAGCGTGCTTTTCCCGACACCGTTTGGCCCCATGATGGCGACCAACTGGCCGGTGGGCACATGGAGGTTTACGTGGCTCAATACCGGTCTGATCCCATAATGATGACTCACATCAGCGACATTGATCATGAAGTTCCTTTGGCTCGCGACATGAAATCAAAAGAGCCAACGCGCTTCAATGCTCATCGGCGAAATCTCTGAATAATAATTAAAGCCCGGCGACGTCCTCAGTTCATCGCGCGGATTTTTATTCATCGCTGGAAAACCATTTGACCATCCGCGCCGCCGTTGTTAGCGTGCGAACCATGAATCGTCCTTTCAACCTGCTGCTTGCGAACGCGCTGCTGAGCCGCGCGGCAGTCGGGTTGTAATTCGATCAGGAAATTTTTCAACCCACTGCCAGAAACGGCGGTGGGTTTTTTATTTGCCTCACTGCTGCTGGCGCTAACAAACTCGAAATAACATGCTCAAGAATCCCTCGATCAAATATCGCCCGTTCCCGCCGGTCGCGTTGACTGGACGGCAATGGCCCGACCGCGTTCTCACGACCGCGCCACGCTGGTGCAGCGTGGATCTTCGCGATGGCAATCAGGCACTCGCCACGCCTATGAATGTCAGCCAGAAACTTGAGCTGTTTCAAACCCTCGTGAAATGCGGTTTCAAGGAAATCGAAGTCGGTTTCCCCTCCGCTTCAAACACAGAATTCACCTTTAACCGCCGGCTTATTGAAGAAAACCGCGCGCCGGACGACGTCTGGCTCCAGGTGCTCGTTCAAGCCCGGGAGGATTTGATCGAGAAAACCGTCCAGTCATTGATCGGCGCCAGGAAGGCGATCATTCATTTGTACAATTCGACTTCGCCGGCGCAGCGTCGCGTCGTTTTTGGAAAATCCAAAGAAGAAATCAAAGCCATCGCAGTGAACGGCGCGAAGATGATTCAGGATCGCTTGTCGCGGCTCAAGGGAACGGAAGTGATGCTGCAATATTCACCGGAAAGTTTCAGCGCGACCGAAGTGGAATTCGCCAAGGAAATTTCCGAAGCGGTCATGGATGTCTGGCAACCCACGCCGGATCGGAAGATGATTTTGAATCTTCCCGATACGGTCGAAGTCGCCATGCCCAACGTCTATGCGGATCAAATCGAATGGATGTGCCGGAACCTCAAAAATCGTGAATCGCTCATCATCAGTTTGCACACGCACAACGATCGTTCCACCGGCGTCGCAGCAACTGAACTCGGATTGCTCGCGGGCGCGGAACGCGTTGAAGGCACGCTCTTCGGAAACGGCGAACGCACCGGCAATCTCGATATTGTCACCGTGGCGCTCAATCTTTACATGCACGGAATTGATCCGCGCCTGGACTTCAGCCAGCTCAACGGCGTCCGCGAAGTGTACGAACGCTGCACCGGAATGACGGTTCCGCCGCGCCATCCGTATGCAGGCGAATTGGTTTTCACAGCCTTCAGCGGTTCGCATCAGGATGCCATCAAGAAAGGTTTGGCGGAATGGGAAACGGCAACCGCGATCTGCCGCACGGAACCCGCGCACGCAATCAAGAAAGGTTTAAACGAGCAAACCGTGGACGCGCAAAAACACTGGGATGTTCCGTATCTCACCATTGACCCGACGGACATTGGGCGCGAATACCACGAAGTCATTCGAGTCAACAGCCAGTCCGGCAAAGGCGGTGTTGCGTACTTGCTCGAAACCGAATTCGGCATCGAACTTCCAAAAGACATGCAGCGCGAGTTCGGTCCGATTGCCAATGATGAGGTGGATCGCCTCGGACGCGAAGTGCAGGCGCCGGAGTTGAAAGCCATGTTCTGGCGCGAATATATTGATCGCTCCACGCCCTGGCAGCTTCAGCAGTTTGAAACCGAAAGCAAAAACGGCGTTGTGAAATGCCGCGCGGAATTGCTTCGCGATGGAAAATCTGTGTCGCTTTCCGGTGAAGGCAACGGGCCGCTCGCTGCCTTGGTGCATGGGCTTGTGTCTGTGGGAGCGCCGCGGTTTGAAATTGCCAGCTACAGCGAACACGCGCTTTCCTCCGGCGAAACCGCCGCGGCGATTGCTTACATTCAAGTGAAGCATTCGGGCGGAAAAAGCCGCTGGGGCGCCGGCGTGGACACGAATATTGAACTGGCCTCCGTGAAAGCAGTGCTGAGCGCGTTGAATCGGTCGTGAAATTTGAAGCGCTCGAGCATAAGTTTCCATCTCGGGTTGAAGGCTTGCTCCCGTTGTCGCTGCGTGGGATAATCCCACCATGACGGTTATTTGCGATAATAAAAAGCGGGTGACATTGCCCGAAGCCCGGCCCGGGGACGCCTTTGATGTCCAGTTTGCCGCTGATGGCAGCATGGTTTTGCGCAAGCTGGCCCCGGTGCGACGACGAGTGGAAGCCGTGCGGAAACGTGGGCGGATTGTTTTGCGAGCTACAGCGCCGATTTCGCTGACCGAAACTTTGGAAGCGATTGAGAAATACGCGCTGTGAAATCGCTTCTGGACGTTTCCACTCTGGTGGCACTGATCATCGAAGGGCACGAATTCAACCAGCGCGCGAATGACTGGTTGTCCGGCAAAAAGCTCGCGTTGTGCGCTATTTCTGAACTTGGCTTTCTGCGCGTTGCGGCGCTGGCCTACGGAGTGGAACTTTCGGCAGCCCGTGAAGCCCTGCAGCAGTTCAAAGGGGATCACAAGCCGGAGTTTTTGCCCTGTGATGTTTCGGCGCTGCAAGGCCGGGAATCTCCATCCGCCGCAAAGACGACGGATTATTACCTCGCTAATCTCGCGGAAAAACATGGGATGAAATGGGCTACGCTCGATACGGGTATCAAGCACCCCGCCGCCGTGATTGTGCGATAAGTCACCGTTCCTTTTTAATTTGGCAAAGATGCGATTCTTTCTTCTGAAGCTGATTCGGAGAACATCGCGAATCAGGCATTCAGCCGGAGCCGCCGCAGCGGAATTTGGGGTGAATACCTCATTCACGCCTTCGCGATACATGGCTTAGCTTTCGAGCAAAACTTATGGCTGAAGGAACCCAAAGCAAACGGAAACCCAGCGCGGCTTTCATGAAGCCCGTGCAACCGGACGAAAAACTGGCGGAAATCATCGGCAGCGAAGCTGTTCCGCGAACCGAAGTCACCCGCAAGCTCTGGGATTACATCCGAGCCAACAGTCTTCAGGATCCCTCCAACAAAACCCGCATCAACGCGGATGCTAAATTGAAAGAAGTTTTTGACGGTCGCGAACAAGTCACGATGTTCGAAATGACCAAGCTGGTCTTCAATCACGTGAAGTAGATGGAAGGTTGATTGTGGTTTGTTGATGGTTGATGGTTCTGCATCTTTCCAATCATCTCTCAACAATCAGCCATCATCCTCGCTGGATTTTCCCTCTGGCAAATTTCCATTTGCCCCGATAATGTTCCAGCTCTTATGAAGCATCGCTGGACTTTTTCGTTTTTGCTCCTCGCATTGGCCGGCATTTTCACAGCGCAATCCGCCCTCGCTCAGAATCATCCGGCCCTCGTTCCTATTCCGCGTCCGATTCCAACATTGACGCCCGCTTCCACGCCCGGCGCGCTGCCGGTTGCGGAAATTGATTCTTTTTTGAAATGGGACGCCGAAATCAAAGAAGTCAGCGTCACGAACGGCACACCCCACGCGGAGTTTACGTTTTCGCTGACGAATGTGTCTTCGGAAGATGTCATCATCACTGGAGTTCGCACCTCTTGCGGTTGCACCGTCGCAAAGCTTCCGGAGCAACCCTGGAAACTCGGTCCGGGAACGAACGGCGAAATTCATGTCACCATGAACCTCGCGAACAAATTCGGCCTTGTGACGAAAACCGTAACTGTCAGCTCGGACAAAGGGACAAAAATGCTTTTTGTGAAATCCAACATTCAGCCTTCGCCGATGAATGGAATGGCTGATCGCCAGATCAATCAAAAGCTCGCCCTCGCGGATCGTCAGGCGGTGTTCCGTGGTGATTGCGCCCGCTGTCATACCGTCACGAAAGATCAATTCGGGAAAGAACTGGCCGGCCGGGAGCTTTACGCTTCGATTTGCGGCGTCTGTCATGAAGCCGAACATCGCGCCACAATGGTTCCCGATCTGCATCGCCTGCCGCACGAAACCAGCCCGGAATACTGGCGCACCTGGATCACGCAGGGAAAAGAGGGCACGCTGATGCCGGCGTTTTCAGACAAGAAAGGCGGCATTCTTAACAACGCGCAGATCGAATCGCTCGTCACGTACTTGAACGAAGTCATTCCCGCCAAAGCTCAAGCCCGTCTGGCGCGCCCGATTCCGCAGCCGCATTGAACGGCCTCCAGCGATCCTTGGGATTCATCCCCATTTTCGGGCGCGCTCCATGTAATTTGCGGATTGCCTTTTGTAGCTGTTCCTCAAAACATCCGCGGTAATCAACCCGGAACCGTCAATCGGTTTCGAACTGTTTGAGAATTTGTAAGGAAACATAATTAATTATGCGCAACGCGTTCAAGAACGTCTCCAAAATCAACTTCGAAGGGCCGCGGTCCAGGAACCCGCTGGCTTTCAAGCACTATAACCCGACTGAAAAAATCGAAGGCAAATCGATGCGCGATCATCTGCGCTTCTCGGTCGTTTACTGGCATACGTTTCGGGGAACCGGTTCTGACCCGTTCGGCCCCGGCACGGCGTTGCGTCCCTGGGATGACGGCTCCAACTCCGTTGCGAACGCGCAGAATCGCGCCCGCGTTGCTTTCGAATTCATGGAAAAACTCGGCGCGCCGTTCTATGCGTTTCACGATCGCGACATCGCGCCTGAAGGCAAAACTCTGGCCGAGAGCAATCGCAATCTCGACGCCGTCGTCAAGGTGTTGAAGGAACAACAGAAACGCACCGGCATCAAACTGCTCTGGGGCACGGCGAATCTTTTTTCCAATCCGCGTTTCGTTCACGGAGCGGCCACGAGTTGCAACGCCGATGTTTTCGCGTACGCCGCGGCGCAGGTGAAGAAAGCCATGGAAGTCACCCACGAACTCGGCGGCGCCGGTTACACCTTCTGGGGCGGACGCGAAGGTTATTCCACGCTGCTCAACACGGATCTCAAACGCGAACAGGAACATCTCGCCCGGCTGCTGCATCTCGCCGTCGATTACAAAAAGCAAATTGGCTTCAAAGGCCAATTCTACATTGAGCCAAAGCCCAAGGAACCGACGAAACATCAATACGATTCCGACGCCGCCGCGTGTTTGAATTTCCTTCGTGAATTCGATCTGCTTCCGCATTTCAAACTGAATCTGGAAACCAATCACGCCACGCTGGCCGGCCACACAATGCAGCATGAACTGGAAGTTGCCGGTGCAGCGGGCGCGCTTGGTTCATTAGATGCGAACACCGGCGACGAATTGCTCGGTTGGGATACGGATCAATTTCCCACAAATATTTACCAGACTGCCTACACGATGTTGTCCGTTTTGAAATACGGCGGTTTCAGCACCGGCGGCGTAAATTTCGATGCGAAAGTGCGGCGTGAAAGTTTTGAGCCGATTGATTTGTTCCACGCGCACATTGGCGGAATGGACGCCTACGCGCGCGGTTTGAAAATTGCGGCTGCGATTCGCAAAGACGGACGGCTGGCCGAATTCGTGCAACAACGTTACGCGTCCTGGGATTCAGGCATCGGCGCGAAAATCGAAAAAGGCCAGGCAACGTTCGCTGATCTCGAAGCGTACATGTTGAAGAAAGGCGAAGTGACCGCGAACACCAGCGGGCGTCAGGAATTCCTGGAAAACCTGATCAACGAATTCATTTGAACCGGGCGATTTACTCCGCGCGTGGCGGCGCTCCAAGGCGTAAATCGCCCCCTCACGTCGAGGAGCGACGTCTGATGTAGTCGTGGGATTAATCCGGGATTTATTCCATAGCTACGCTCATTCATCGCTCCGCGATATCACGCTTTCAAACCCATCCAGTCTGCTTTCGTTGTAAAATTTTCCTCAAAGAGCGGTGCTGAAGCACACGCACTCCAGCACCGCTTTTCAGCTTTTGCGAATTCTTCGCAAGAGTTCTCCTCGATCGTTCCTCAACCAGCTCCAATTGTTTCCTCCATCCAAAACCCACTCCGTTGACTTGCCCGCGCAATTCACCCAAGATTTTGAAAATATTTCAGAACGAAGCGCTGTGCTGTTTCCATTTCATCATCCTCAGAATCCACCCCGAGTCGTCGTCACCGGCACGGGAATCATCACGGCGCTCGGCCAGGGATGGAAATGCAACGCAGAAGGTTTTCGCGCTGGACGCGTTGCGGTCCGGCCAGTCACGCGTTTCGATGTTTCCCATCAACGCGTAAAAGTCGCGGCGGAGGCCGATCTTCCTGAAATTTTTCCGGCTTCGAAATTACCTCCGCGCAGCATGGAGCGAATGGAACGCGCTGCGAAATTTCTGTTCCTCGCCGCGCACGAAGCCTGGCAGCAATCCGGTTGGGAAGCTTCCGAAAATCTGCCCGTGGTTCTCGGAACGACGAGCGGTGGAATGAGCCTCGGCGAAGCCTATTATCGTCAGGCGATCCAGACTCCGCATCATCACACCGGCCAATCCGCTCGCGTCGTCCATTATCAAGCTCAACAACAAGCACTGAATCTTGCCGAAGCATTCGGCTTTCAAGGTCCGATCACGATCATCGCCAACGCCTGCGCTTCCGGCGCGAATGCGATTGGCCACGCATTCGATCTGATTCGGCGCGGCCAGGCGGAACGCGTTCTGACCGGCGGTTATGATGCCATCAGCCAATTGGTTTTTGCGGGATTTGATTCCCTGCAAGCGTTGTCGCCGACGCAATGCCGTCCGTTCGATGCGTATCGCGATGGACTCGCGCTCGGCGAAGGCGCGGCGGTATTGACGTTGGAAACTTTGGAATCCGCGGCGCGGCGCAAGGCGGAAATTCTGGGTGAAATTGCTGGTTACGGCGCGGCCACGGATGCGCATCATCTGACGCAACCGCATCCGAACGGTGATGCCGCCTTGGCTTCGATGTCCGCGGCTTGTGAAAGCGCGGGCGTTTCCCCAGAACAAATCAATTACATCAACGCGCACGGAACCGGCACGCCGCTCAATGACAGCGCAGAAGCTGCGGCGATCAATCGTTGGGCCGGCGTAAAGGCCGGGCAGATTCCGGTCAGTTCAACCAAATCCAGCATCGGCCATCTGCTCGGCGCGGCGGGTTCTGTCGAAGCGGCTATTTGTTTGATGGCTTTGCGCGAACAATGGCTGCCGCCGACTTCAACATTGCAAACGCGCGAACCGATTTGTGAATTCCCGATCGTAACTCAACCGACCGACGCGAAACTCGATTATGCGCTGACCAATTCATTTGGTTTTGGCGGCGCCAACGCCACGCTCATTCTGCGGAGGTGGGCGTGAAGTTTCGGATCTTGTCAGGTAGCGGCAGCCCGGGCGCACTGGTTCTGCGCCCGTTTGGAAAAGCGAGCTTCACACGGTTCGATTCCACATTTTCATCCGCGTCGTCCCAGTCACACTCGGCGGATTGCCAATCCGCGACACATCAGACTGCCAGTCTGCGCCACGCCATTTTGAAATGAGCGCATCCGAAAACATTTTTGTTCACGGCATCGGCGCGGTTTCTCCAGCGGGCTGGGGTGTTTCTGCGTTTCGCGACGCAGTGAATCGCAACGCGCCAATGGAATTGAAAAGTCTGGCGCGCCCCGGTTGGGAACAACCCTTGCGCGTTCGACAAACACCAGCGGCTGTCCCCCGCCCCGCTTTTCTCGCGCACGCGCGTTTGCGTCGCACAAGTCCCATCGCGCAATTCGTCGTGGCTTCGGCGCTGGAAGCATTGGGCGAGGATGCGGGAAAAATTTCGCAGGGGCTGCGGCTGGGAATTATTTACTGCGCGATGTCCGGCTGCGTGAATTATTCGCGGCGATTTTACGATGAAGTTCTGAAAGATCCTTCAACCGCCAGTCCGCTGGTTTTTCCGGAAACGGTTTACAATTCACCCGCCAGTCACCTGGGCGCGTTGCTCGGTGCGACCGCGATCAATTACACCGTCGTCGGCGATCCGGGCACGTTTCTCCAGGGAGTCGCCCTTGCTGCAGATTGGCTGCTCAGCCATCGCGTGGACGGCTGCCTCGTAGTGGGTGCGGAAGAAATGGATTGGCTCACGGCCGATGCGACCCGCTTGTTCGAACCGGAAATCATCATCAGCGATGGTGCAGGCGCTTTGTATTTGAAACGCGAAGTGGGCCTGAAAAATATCCAGCTCAGCGCTGTCACTGATGCTCAACTCTTTCATGGCGCGCCCTCGCGTTTGCGCGCCGCCGAACGCGTGCGTGCCGAACTCGCGGGAAAACATCGCAACGCGGAAATCCTGTTCGACAGCACGCAAGGACTTGAACCTGCGGATCGCGATGAGCGAAAAGCCTGGGCGGATTGGAATCAAACGCGACGCTCGGTCAAAACGGTTTTCGGCGAAGGTTTCATGGCGGCTGCGGCGTGGCAGACGGTTGCCGCAATTGATGCGTTGCGCGAAGAACAGTTTGAAGCGGCCACGATAAATATCGTTGGCTGTAACGAACAAGCAATCGCGGCGCAGTTTATTCGAGGAACCTGAAATGAGTCTGCGAGTGATTTTAATTACCGGCGCGAACGGCGGTCTGGGTCAGGCAATTGCCCGATCGTTTCTTGCGGAATCGCCGGACAATTTTGTCTGGCTCGGTGTCCGCGCGCGACGCGATGCGGCGGAACGATTGATCGCAGAATTTCCAGATCGCTGCCAGTGCGTTGAACTGGAAGTAACGCAGCCGGATTCCTGGAAATCAGCGATGGAAACAATTCTCGCACGACATCAGCGGATCGATGCGCTGGTGAACAATGCCGGAAAGCATGAAGACGGTTTGCTCGCCACCATGCCGCCGTCCGCATGGTCCGGAGTGATTGCCGCAAATCTCGACGCGACGTTTCATGGTTGTCAGGCCGTGATGACGCCGATGATTTCGCAACGCAGCGGACGCATCGTGAACATTGCGTCACTCAGCGCGCTGCTGGCGCCCGCCGGCCAGACGAATTACGCCGCAGCGAAAGCCGGCGTGGTGGCGCTGACGCAATCACTGGCCAAAGAAGTTGCGCGGATGAACATCACGGTGAACGTCGTTTGCCCCGGCTTTGTGGAAACGGAAGCCGTTGCCGCAATGAATCCCGAGGAGCGGAAAGGCGCGCAGAGCCGTATTCCGATGCGGCGTTTTGGAAAGCCCGAGGAGATTGCCGCTGCCGTCCGATTTCTGGCTTGTGCCGATGCCAGTTACATTACAGGCTCCGTGCTCAAAATTGACGGCGGAATTTTTTAACATGGAAGACGTACAAGCTCTGAAGGAAAAAATCAAAACCATGATGGTGGAAAACCTCATGCTCCAGGTGACCGCGGCGGAGATCAGCGATGATCTGCCGTTGTTCGGTCCCGGCGGCCTGGGCCTGGATTCCGTAGATGCGCTCCAACTCGTCGTCGCTCTCGATAAAAATTTCGGCCTGAAAATCCCCGATCCCGCCACAGCGAAGGTCGTTCTGCTGAGCGTCAATACGATCGCTGAAGCTGTGCAAAAGAAGCTGGCCAGCGCCTGAAGTTTCACGCTTGAAGTGGCACGGGCGTCTCGTCTGTGCGTTGCTGTTGGCTTCTAATCTGAAACGCACCGGCGAGACGCCCGTGCCACTTAGAAAATTTTCGGGAACAAATCTCATGGCTCAATCCTCTCAGTTCCACCATGAGAACATTTCAAAAGCTGTGCGCGTTGGGTGGATTGATTGGATTAATGCTGACGGCTTCGGCCATTCCAGCTTTCGGTCAAAGCTCTCCGCTCACCAATTCAGTGGTCGGAAATAATCTTTCGTTCTTCACGATCAACGGCCAACCCAATCCAACGCTGACGCTTCAGCGCGGCGTTACTTACGTATTTCAGGTGAACGGATCGATTCATCCGTTCTACATCAAGACCAACCGCACCGGCCTGAGCGCGGATCAGTTCACCGACGGCGTAACAGGAAACGGCACCACCATCGGCACCATCACTTTCGCTGTTCCGGCGAGCGCACCGGATCTGTTGCATTATCAATGCGGCAACCACGCTTCCATGGGTGGCGATCTGAACATCATCGATCCGCCCGCGCCACCGACAGTTAAAATTGTATATTTTTCGCTGTCGCAATCTACGGTCACCATTCAATCGACTGGCGCGGCGGATTGGACTCCGGTTCCGGAATACAGTTCGAATCTCACCTCGGCGGCGTGGTCGGCCGTTCCAGATTTTACCAACACATTTTCCAATGGAACCAACACCACGACGTTTGATCGTCTGGATGCGATCTGCGGTCAGAATGTTTTTCTCCGGGTTCGCAACGCGAAGAATTGATTTCAACCGCCATTGAAACCTGTTGGAGGAAGAGGCGTGAAAGTTTTCCCGCCTCTTCCGTTTTCAAACGCAAGCTGACACTGCGGCGCGACCTGATTAAGCTGCTGCGATGAACAGCACTTCAGCTTCGACGACGCTTTTGATCGCGACGCGCAACGCTCATAAAGTCGGAGAAATCCGGGCAATTCTCGGATCGGCTTTCAACTATCGCACGCTCAACGATTTCACCGGCGCGCCGAAAATCGTTGAGGATGCAAACACCTTTGCCGGCAATGCCACGAAGAAAGCCGTCGAACTCGCCCGCTGGATTTCCGAAACGCAAAATCTGAGAACTGACCCGGCAAATTTTTTCGTGCTGGCGGATGATTCCGGATTGGAGGTCGATGCGTTGAACGGCGCGCCCGGTGTTCATTCAGCGCGCTTTGCCGCGTTGGACAGCGGTCATCCGGAAAACTCAACCGACACGGATAACAACGCGAAGCTGCTGCGACTGCTTGCAGAGGTTCCTTTGGAAAAACGGCGCGCGCGCTTCCGTTGCGTGCTGGCACTGACCCCCGTATTGCCGAAAGAAAACACAAATGCTTCGCCGGTATGTTTCGTGGATGAAGCGGATTTGCACACGGAATTGTTCGATGGCGCATGTGAAGGGCGAATCGATCTCGCGCCGCGCGGTCAGGGTGGATTCGGTTACGATCCGCTGTTCATCCCTGATGGCTTCGACCGTTCATTTGCAGAACTGGGGGAGGAACAGAAAAACCGAATCAGTCATCGTTCTCAGGCGCTCGCCAAACTGCGATCACGATTGGAATCTCGCGCCGATTTCCAAATCGGCCGGGCGTAAAATGTTCGAAGCGCGCCAAATATTTTTCAGTCACGCAGGTTAAAAACCTGCGATACAGCAGACTGAGAAGTCCGCGCTACTTCGGTTGCGGAAGTTGCGGATGCGGCCATCCGCACAGAACCGGCTTGTTTTCTAAAAGTGAAAGTTTAGCTTCAAACGCCAGCAAACCGAGCATGGCTGACGAACGCATGAATTTCTCTCCCGCGCTGATTTTCAGCCATTCCCTGCCCTCGCCGGAATATCACATTGTTGTGCTGCTGGTCGATCCGCAGGCATCGGTCAGCGACACGATCCGCCCGGCGCTCGCCAATCAAAACGACATCGATTTTCATTATTGCCCGAACGCCGGCGAAGCGATTGCGATTGCGAACCAGCTCAAGCCCACGGTCATTCTGCTCGACCTCGTGATGCCTGAAACCGACGGTCTGAAGCTGGTCAATAATTTCCGGAACAATCCCGCGACGCAGGAGACGCCGATCATCGTTCTCTCCAGCAATGACAATCCGCACGTGAAAAGCCATGCGTTTGCGGTCGGCGCGAATGATTATCTGGTCAAGTTGCCGGACAAGATCGAACTCATTGCGCGCATCCGTTATCATTCGAAAGCCTACCTGAATCAGGTTCAGCGCGACGCAGCGTATCGGGCTTTGCGCGAAAGCCAGCAGCAATGGATTGAAAGCAATCGCGCATTGATTTCCTTAAACCAGAAACTCGAGGAAGCCACGCTCGCGAAGTCGGAATTCCTGGCCAACATGAGCCACGAAATCCGCACGCCAATGAACGGTGTGATTGGCATGACCGCATTGCTGCTGGACACGGAACTCACGGACGAACAGCGCGAATATGTCGAAGCCACGCGCAGCAGCGCCGACGCGTTGCTCACGATCATCAACGACATTCTGGATTTTTCGAAGATCGAGTCCGGCAAGCTCGAACTGGAACATCATCCATTCGAACTGCACACCTGCATTGAGGAAGCGCTTGATCTGCTCGCGCCCAAAGCTGCGGAGAAAAATCTCGATCTCGCGTATCTCATCGATGATGCGATTCCAAAAATCCTCGTCGGCGACATGACGCGGCTGCGGCAGATCATTGTGAATCTGGTCGGCAATGCGGTGAAGTTCACACAGGAAGGCGAAGTCGTGATTCAGGTCCGCGCCGCGGCTCACGGAACGCGCGTGCTGGAATCGCATCACAAACACGACACGGAATTTCTCCGTCACCCCGAGCAATGGCTGCTGCATTTTTCCGTTCACGACACCGGCATCGGTATTGCGCGCAACAAGCAGGATCGTTTGTTCAAATCGTTCCAACAGGTCGATGCATCCACCACACGGCACTACGGCGGCACCGGTTTGGGACTGGCCATCTGCAAACGTTTGTCTGAATTGATGGGCGGAAAAATCTGGGTGGAAAGCGATGAAGGCAAAGGCGCGACGTTTCATTTCACGTTGCTCGTCCGCGCTGCTTCCGGAAATTCCCCCGCGCACTGGCAAACGCAGCAGGCACAACTGGTCGGGAAACGATTGCTTGTTGTTGAAGACAATTCCACCAACAGCGGCATCATTCGCCATCGCGCCGAACAATGGGGCATGGCCGTTGAAACGGTCGGCAACAGCGCCGCTGCGTTGGAACGCATCGCCAACGGTGGCGCGTTCGATCTGGCGATTCTCGATCTGCAATTGCCGGACACCGACGGTTTGACCCTGGCAGAAAAAATCCGCCGATTGCCGAATGGCAAAACTCTGTCGCTGCTGCTGCTTTCCTCCGTGCGTTTGCGCGGTGATGATGAACGTCCGGCCAACGTGGGCATTTCCGTTTTCGTTCACAAACCCTTGCGATCTGCGCAACTGCTGGAAGCGGTCTGCCGCGAGTTGAACATTCAATTGCAGCGCGAAAAGAAAGCGCCGACCGCGCCGGTGTTGGATTCCAGTTTTGCCCAGCGGATTCCTCTGCGCGTGCTGCTCGCCGATGACAATCCGATCAATCAGAAAGTCGGCTTGAGCGTGCTGCAGAAACTCGGTTATCGCGCGGACGTCGCAAACAATGGGTTGGAAGTTCTCGCGGCGCTCGAACGAAAAGCCTACGACATCATTTTCCTCGATGTGCAGATGCCCGAAATGGACGGTCTGGAAGCAACGCGCCAGATCTGCCAGCGCTGGCCGCGCGAGAAACGCCCATGCATTATTGCGATGACGGGAAACGCTTTGATGGGTGATCGCGAAAAATGCCTGGATGCGGGAATGGACGATTACATCACCAAGCCTGTGCGTATTGCGGAATTGCAGAATGCACTCGAACGCTGGGGTCCCGCGCGCAAACGAAAATTTGAAACCTCCTTTCTCCTGCGTTCCAGTCCCGAACCGCGCGATGAATTTCTCGATGAAAGCATTCTGGAAGAACTGAGCGAGATGCCGCCGTCGGATGGCGTCAGCATTGTTCGCGAACTTGTTGATTTGTTTCTCGAAACCGCGCCGCAGCGAATGGTTCAGATCAGCGAATCCCTGAATGATGCGACCCAACTGGCGTTTCACGCGCACGCATTGAAAAGCATGAGTCTGAATCTCGGCGCCAAACGTGTCGTGGATATCGCCAATCGTCTGGAGGAAGTCGGCCGCGCCGGAACGCTGGAAGAAGCGCCGCGCCTGCTCGCCGAACTGGAAACAGCGTTCAGCCAGACGAAGGTGCATTTGCTTCCATTCCGCGAGAAGTGAGATCAGGGACAACGTTTAATCGCTTGGCGCTCTTACCCCTTACCGTTTCAATTTTCTGCGTGCTTTTTGAACTGAAAAAAATTTAACTCTCCCGTATGACGATTTGGATTATTGCCGTTTTGCTGCTCGCATCTCTTGCCGGTCTCGGTCTTCGCCAGGGCGCTATTCGCGTGGGCTTTTCTTTAATCGGCATTCTGCTGGGCGGATTGCTGGCCGGCCCCATCGGACATCTTCTCAAACCCGTTTTCTCCGCGGTCGGCGTCAAAAATCCAGTCATGCTTTGGCTGCTTCCGCCGGTAGTGGTGTTCGTCATTGTTCTGACGCTCGCCAAAGTGGCCGGCCTGTTCGTTCACAAAAAAGTTGAAGTCTTTTACAAATACAAAGCCGGCGATCTGCGGCTCGCGTTGTGGGAACGTTTGAATCAACGACTCGGTCTCTGCCTCGGTTCACTGAACGCCATCGCTTACACGGTTCTGATCGCTCAGGCGATTTACATGGTCAGCTATTGGACCGTGCAGGCTTCCACCACGAACGATCCCCGCAGCGTTCGAATCATGAATCGTCTCGGCAAAGATCTGCAAAGCACCGGGCTGAGCAAAGTAGCGCATTCCGTGGATCATACTTCGACGGCCTATTACGACGCGGCGGACATTGCGGGCCTGCTCTATCAGACGCCGCCATTGGAAGCGCGGCTTTCCCGGTATCCAGCCATTCTCGGTCTGGCGGAGCGACAGGAATTTCAGGATCTGGCCAATGACACTGAATTTTCACAGATGCGGGAACGTGGAGCGTCGATTGCGGAAATTATCAATTATCCCAAAGTGCAGGCGATTTTGAATAATCCCGAGTTGCTCAAAACCGTCGAGAGTTCAATCGAGCCGAACCTGAAGGACCTGCGCGCGTTTCTTGAAACCGGCATTTCGGAAAAATTTCCGGAGGAAATTCTTGGCCGCTGGCTCTTCGACGTCAACGGTGCGATCGGTTTGTTGCGGCGTGAAAAGCCAAATACGTCCTCGCGCGAAATGGCGTTATGGAAAAACTGGTTGGTCGCAGCGGCTTCCAAAGCAGTGATGATCGCCACTCCCGAACATCAAATCTTTCTCAAGAACATTCCGATTGTGAACACCGGGAACGGCGCTCCGGCTCCGAAAGTTGCGTCCGTTCAGGGAGAATGGCAGGGCGAGAGCGGAAAATACACGCTCACCGTTTCCATTGATGGGAACTCGCAAAAATTTAATGCCGAAATTCACGGCAGCCGTCTCGCCGTCACCGCCGGAGACTTCATGGGTCTGGCCTTTAATCGGGAAGAATGAGGCGAGCCGCGCTCCAGGCGAGGGAAGCTATCAGGAAAAATTACGCTGCCAGGAAAGGCTCAGCCTCGTTTGCTCAATAATTCGTGATTGAGTAATTCAAGCAACTCAAGGCTGTTTCAACGATTACTTCAGTGAAATCTGTGCTGCGCACGCGCGGCTTACGTTAACGCATTAAGATCACTCAGTTTCCAGCTGGAGTCTGGAAGCTGACGGGCGCGACCTGCAGGTTGGGCTGAGTTGCGTTGAAGTCGAACAACTGTTGCAAGGACGCGGTGTCGGCGGGATTCGCGTTCAGGATCGGGCCCGAGGCCAATGCGGCATTATCGTTTACACTCACCGACGTCGCCGCAACTGTAGAAGCAGGAGCGAACGCACCACCGGCCTGAGTCATCGCCGGATTCATCGGATTGGGTACAGACCCGGTGCTTTCCGAATTGAGAATTGCTGAAATCAGCATCGCGCAAACCGCCGCGCCGAACGCACCGGCAAAAACGGGTCTGGCTTCCAGAATCGCCCATAGTTTCTGAATCCAACCGGCGTTCGCGGGAGCGGCATCGCCCTGCTCTCCTGCCTTGATCCGCGCGATGACATCGCGCGAGAAGCGGTCGAAATAGCCCGGCGGCGGCTGCTCGTGCCGCTTCACGGCGAACAACCGGCGCAACTGCTCAAAATCCTGGGATTCGGGGTTCATACTTATTTCAAATAATCAGAGAGATAACCTTGCAACTGCTGGCGGGCGTAAAAGAGCCGTGAGCGGACGGTTCCAATATTGCATTCCATGATTGCGGCGATTTCTTCATGCGACAATCCCTGCACGTCATGCAGTGTGACTACCAATCTGTGTTGTTCTGACAACTGCTGCATGGCTTCGTTCAATTTTTCCTGAAGCTCCGTCAGATTCGCTTCGCGCCGAGGAGTTTTGTCCGACGTCAATGCCACCAGATCGGGATCGTTCTCGGCGTTGAAGTCGAGATCATTCAAGCTCAGATGCGTTCGGTTCTTCCGTTGTTTCAGGAAGTTGATCGTCTTGTTCACCGCAATCCGGTAAACCCAGGTGTAAAAACTGGAACCGCCTTTGAAGGATTTCAGCGCCTGATACGCCTTGATGAAAGCTTCCTGCGCCAGGTCGTTCGCATCCTCGTGATTTGAGGTCATGTGATAGACCGTGGCATAAACCCGCTGCTGATAACGCTGAACCAGTTCGTCATAAGCGCCCAGATCACCGCGCCGGGCACGATCCACCAACACGCTTTCGTCCACCGTGGCGGGCGGTGTTTCCTGTTCAACCTTCCGCTCCGGCGGAGAAGGCTTGGAAGCTTTTCCGGTTGCCGGTTCGGTCATAATCATAATCCGCCGCCGCCTGCGACCAGTCCTTGCGTTTGTAAATCCAGATAATGCGTCAGCCCGGCCAGTGATGTGCGCCCGTCGGATTCCGGCAACGAATTCAGAACCTGCCGCGCTTTATGCAAATACTGGCGAATGGTTTCAACCGACGGCGACAGTGTCTGATGCCGCGTCAGCAATCGGCTCACTTCCGAAAAACCGGCGGCATTCCAGTTTCCGATCAGTTCCTGCAAACGCGCGCGATCCGTGGGATTCGATCGTTCCCAAAGCAACAGCATCGGCAAGGTCAGTTTGCCCTTGGCCAGATCCGTGCCCAACGACTTACCGGCGGAACTTTCGGTTCCGAACAAGTCCACGCAATCGTCATAGACCTGATAGGCTGTTCCGAACAACATTCCGAACTGGCGCAGAGCCGAGCGTTGTGCCGGAGTTGCGCCGCTCAGAAATCCCGCGAGATCACAGGAAAGCGCGAAAAGTTCCGCAGTTTTCATTTCCAACACGCGAAAATAATCAGCGCGGGAGAATTGGAAATTGCGCCGTTGTTGCGTTTGCAGAATTTCGCCGGAGCAAACGGTGTTCGTGGCCATTGCAACGGCACGACAGATTTCCGGGGTAGGAAAACTGGCCGCCAGTTTCAATGCCTGCGCAAACAGGCAATCGCCAAACAGCACCGCAATTTCATTTCCCCAGTTCGCTGCAAGCGTGGGGCGTCCGCGACGAATCTCGCCTTCGTCCATTACGTCGTCGTGAACGAGCGTCGCCAGATGAACCATTTCAATAATCACGGCGACGGTGATATGCGCGTCGGTGGTCTGATTAAGTGAATTGGCGGAAAGTGCGACCAGCGCCGGCCGGAGGTTTTTGCCGTTGCCGTTCAGTGCGTATTCCGCGTACGGCGCGATCGCGGGATCAAATTCGTTTACCTGCTGGGAAAGGCGCGCATGAACGGCCTCCAGAAACGGTTCTACGGGTTCAACGATCTGCTTCCAGGAAAAGGTCACTGTTGAGCTTATTGGAACTGAAGCAGGCGCCGTCCCCACTTTGGATTCAGCAGCTAACATTCGTGCGGCAATCTAAAGTTCGAGCCAGTTCAAGTCAAACCAGTTAATGGTCAGCAACAAGGAAGAAGTGGAAACATCGAGCGCCGAACTCTGAACGAGACGCGAGAAGCCCTCGCCATTCGGAGTTCGGAGTTCAATGTTCAGAGTTCGAGGTTTCCACCCGCCGATCTCCTTCTCGCTTCCGTTGCGCGCGATTAGCTGACAGCCGGGCGCGGGTCGTTTAAGTTTCGAGCGCTATGGCCATCGCCGATTTGAGACGAGAATACAATTTTGCAGGACTGCGCCGGAGTGATCTGGAGCCGGACGCAATGACGCAGTTCAAAAAGTGGTTTGAACAAGCGGCGGGAAAACGAAGATCGGGACGCTTGCGACGCTTTCTGATTCGCACTTACAAATCGCTTCTGCAAATCACCGGAGCCGAGCCAATGGATGTCAACGCCATGACGCTTGCGACCGCCGACGCCAGTGGACGGCCTTCCGCGCGAATCGTTTTGCTGAAAGGCGTGGATGAGCGCGGCTTTATTTTCTTCACGAACTACGGCAGCCGCAAAGGACGTGAACTGGAAGAAAATCCAAATGCCGCGCTGGTGTTTTATTGGCCGGATCAGGAACGCCAGATTTGCGTCGCCGGAGGCGTCACAAAGCTGAGTGCCGCGGAATCGGAAGCATATTTCAAAAGCCGCCCGAAAGGCAGCCGGCTCGCAGCGTGGAGTTCCAACCAAAGCGAACCGATCAAGGATCGCGCCGTGCTGGAAAAACGCTGGGCCGAATTACAGAAACAATATCCCGGTGACGAGGTTCCGATGCCGCCGTATTGGGGTGGATTTGTTTTGAATCCGAGCCGGATTGAATTCTGGCAAGGCCGTCCCAGCCGTTTGCACGATCGATTTTCCTACACTCGCGAGCCCAATGGTTCGTGGCGTTTGGAACGGCTTTCGCCCTGATCACTGATTCATCGCTTCGAGATAGCGCTCAGCTTCAATCGCAGCGGCGCAACCCATTCCCGCAGCCGTGATGGCCTGGCGATACGTGCGATCTGCGCAATCGCCTGCGACAAACACTCCCGGAATATTCGTCGCGGCGCCTTTCGTCGGAACCACGTACCCCGCCTCGTCTAATGTAATCGCACCCTTGAAAACTTCGGTGTTGGGAATATGGCCGATGGCAACAAACACACCCGCGCAATCCACGACCGTTTCAGCGTCAGTCTTGAGATTCTTCACGCGAACGCCGGTAACTTTGTCCTGCTTCACATCGAGAACTTCCGTGACGACGGAATCCCAGACCGGTTTGATTTTCGCGTTGGCCAGAACGCGTTCGGCCATGATCCGGGAGGCGCGCAGTGAATCGCGTCGATGGATCAAATAAACCACGGAACCAAAACGCGTGAGGTAAAGCGCTTCTTCGCATGCGGAATCACCGCCGCCAACGACGACCAATGGTTGATTGCGGAACATCGGCAATGCGCCATCGCAGGTCGCGCAATACGTCACGCCTTTGTTTTCCAGCTTGTGTTCGCTTTCCAGGCCCAGATGACGATGCCCGGCGCCGGTGGCGATAATCAGCGTTTGCGCCGGAACGGTTTCACCATCAATGGTGAGCAGGAACGGTTTTTGAGTGAGATCCACGTTTTCAAGCGTGCCGAATTGAACCCGTGCGCCGAAGCGTTCGGCTTGTTTCTGCATGCGGGTCATCAGTTCGTAACCGTCAATGCCTTCGGGAAAGCCGGGAAAATTTTCAACGATACTGGTGGTCGTGAGCAGTCCGCCCGGCTGACGTCCGGTCAGCACGAGGGGTTTCAAATTGGCGCGAGCGGTGTAAAGCGCGGCGGTCAAACCAGCGCAACCAGTACCTACAATGACAACTTTTTCCATAAACCGCCGGAAGGTAGGTTTTGAATCTTGGCTTGGCAAGCGGATCGTTCCCCGGCCGCCGTCTGGCCTCAAATCGAAACCGCGTTTCCCCGCGGAAGGGTTTTAATTCTCGACAATTCACGATTGGTTTTCATAATCCGAACAAATATAAAGGACGGATGTATGGCCAGACTTGTCGTTAAAGCAGTTGGATTGGAGAACAAGGTCATCGAACTTAAGCTCGGCTCAAATGTGATCGGGCGCAGTCCGGACTGTGACTTCCAGATTTCGCACCCCACGGTTTCCACGATGCACTGTGAGTTGCTTTTGAATGAAGGCGGTGTGCGCGTCCGTGATCTGGAATCCACGAATGGTTCTTTCCTCGACGGTGCGACGTTTCGCGAAGCCTACCTGCAACCTGGCCAGATGCTTCGCCTCGGCGATATCGAACTGCTGGTTGAGAACATTGATTGCCACGTCGCGATTCCGAAATTTGCCAACACCGAATTGCCCGCGCCACCCGTGGTTTCGCGCGAAGGAGAAATGCTTTGTCCGCGGCATCCGTTTTCAGCGGTTACGTTCCAATGCACTGCCTGCAAAGAAGTCATGTGCGGGACATGCGTTCATCGCCTGCGGCGCAAAGGCAGCAAGAACGTTCTCTTGCTCTGCCCGATCTGCAGCCATGCGGTAAAATTGATCGGTCAGGCCGACAAACCGAAGAAACGCGGATTGTTCGCGCGCGTGGGTGAAACCGTGAAGCTTAAGCTGACGCGCACCATGAACGTTGACAAGTAGCTCACGAATTCTCGGTCGCGGGATCGTTCGGCAAAATCACCACTGGCTGGTTCCAAAACCCAGGTGTGTCAAATCGAACCGGCACTCGCCGGCAGCCCCGGTAAAAAACTTCCTCGTCCCAATCGAATCGCGTTCGTTCCAATTCTCCTGAAACCAAACGGACGCGCTTCAAACTTTTTGAGTAACGCGTTCTGGCCATATCAATTAGACGTTCGACGCCGCAAAATGTTCCGATTCTTTTTTGTCTCGAAGTATTTTTTTCGAGAACTCAGACTGACACAAATGAGCGCGTCGCGGGAACAATTCAACCGGCCAACGCTCTTAGGATAGATGAACCTGTATGGCTTCCGGCCTGGAATTTGAAAGCGTGGTGGCTTGTTATTACGAGCCGCTTTATCAATTCGCTTTCAGCCTGACCCGCACAGAGGCGGACGCCTGCGATCTGACGCAGCAGACGTTTTATATCTGGGCGACCAAAGGTCATCAGTTGCGAGATGTCTCCAAAGTGAAAACCTGGCTGTTCACGACACTGCACCGGACCTTTCTCGAAAGCCGCCGGCGATTGACGCGATTTCCGCATCATGAATTGAGTCAGGTGGAATTACCTGCACTGCCGCCGATGCGCGCGGATCAATTGGATTCCGCCCAGGTGCTGAAAGCCCTGGCGAGTGTGGATGAAATCTATCAGGCACCGGTTGCGTTGTTTTATCTCGAAGATTGTTCCTACAAGGAAATTGCCGAAATCCTTGAGGTGCCAATCGGCACGGTGAAATCCCGCATGGCCCGCGGAATCGTTCAACTTCAAACTTTGCTGGCGGATAAATCCCAACCGCGCGAACAACCATGACGATTCACGAAGCCAAAGAGATACTCGCGTTGTATCGGCCGGGAACCGCCGATGCAGACGATCCGGATTTCGCGGCAGCGTTGCAGGTTTGCGAACAGGAACCGGAATTGAAACAGTGGTTTGACGAGCATTGCTCTGTTTATCTGAGCCTGCGTTCGAAGTTGAAAGAAATTCCCGTTCCCGAAGGTTTGAAAGAACAGATCGTCGCGGAACGGAAAGTTCAAAAAATTCATCGCCCCGCGTTCTGGAATTCACGACGACGACGCACCACGGCGGCAGCGCTGGCGGTCGTGGCGGTGGCCGTGGTTCTATTTCTTCAATGGTGGCAACCGCCGGAAGATACGGGTTTCACGGGCTTTCGCCGTCGCATGATCAGCACCGCGCTGCGCAGTTATGGAATGGATTTGCAGACCGAGGATCCCGAACGCGTGCGCGATTACCTTCGGCAAAATCAGGCCATTGCCGATTACAAACTCCCGGATGGCTTGAAGTTGGCGAAGCTTACCGGCTGCCTCGCGACTACCTGGCAAGGCCAGCCCGCATCGATGATTTGTTTCAAAACGGGAAAACCGTTGCATCCTCCGCAAAGCAGCGATTTGTGGTTGTTCGTCGTGAATGCCAAATCCGCACCCGGAGGTCCGGAGTCAGCGACACCGACGTTCGAAAGCTTGCATCGCGTGACGGCGGCAAGCTGGACAGAGGATGGAAAAACTTACGTTCTGGCGATTGAAGGAGATGAAGCAGCGCTTCGCAGATATTTGTGATCAGACCGTCGAATAAACGATTCTGAATATCTTCGGAAGCCAACCAACGGAAGCGAAACTTCAAATCCCTGCGGTGATCAGTAATGGTAGTATTCCGAATTCCGGCTGACGCTCATGGTGGAGAGCACCCAAAGGAAATCCTGAAGATCCGATGTCTTCAGCCAGATAGGAAGATTCGCTGCATCGGGACGTGCGGCTGGCGTCGTGCTGGCGCGGCGCCAGTGATGCATTTCTGAATGACCGTCCGCAAAGGAAAACACTCCCGCATCATCGTGATCTGACGCCGGAAGATCGATCCATTGCGGCGCCCTAGCACTATTCAGGAAATAACCATCCTTGATGCTGTCCGGATGTTCTTCAACGAAGATAAAAATATCCGAAGGTCGCGGAATGGAAGAATAACGAAAAAACTGGAGGTAATCCGGATTATTCTCGTTCTTGCCGGTTTTAGTGAAACTGCCGGCATCGCCGACCATCGCGTTCATCGAATAACTGCGCACGCGATTTTTCCAGCCCGCGTTTTGTTGAATCCCGCTTAAAACCGAGTCCGCCGGACAACGATAAATCTTCGCTGATCCTCCGGTATAGGGCCCCAAGCCGCTCGCAAGCAACGCCGATGAATTCGTGTTATCCGGACTCAATTCCCAATCGAGAACATTGTTTACCCAATTCAGTTCCATCGAATCGCCACCAGAGGAAATCCCTTTCGCTGCGGCTTTGTCGTTCAAGCCCAGGTTGTAAGGCAGATTGTCGTGATGATCATCGGCATACATGACGGTTGCGACGGTCAGTTGCCGGGTATTGTTAAGACTGTAAACGCCCTGAGCGCGAGCTTTGGCTTTCGCGAGTGCGGGCAGGAGAATGCTGGAAAGCACCCCGATAATTGCGATAACCACCAGCAATTCCACCAACGAAAAACCGTCTCGGCTGCCGAACCGAATTATTTTAGATGCTTTAGGCATGAGGCTCATGAACGAGCTGGGCATTGATCACCGTTGGTCAACGGAATTTCTAAACGGATATTTACGGCTTCGTAATGAGTCTGTCAATCACCGGCATGCCCCGGTTTTTAGCAATTCCTTCCTTTTCAAATATGGGGTGTATTCCTCCGAAACAGAACCAGCGATTGGCGCGTTCCGCCTTTAGCCGTTTTTAGCGGATGGCAACAAAGCTTGATCGAATTTCTTTGCAGTTCAGAATTTTGAACGCGTTCAATCTGCGAGTGTGAATTCCTGTGGACAGCGCGACGATGATGCTCCGCCGTTCATGCCCGCCGCTCGAGATTCTTTCAATTGCTTTCCAGTTTTATCTCCGATGCTTTCAGATCGTCCGGTCACCACGGCCAACAAATCGGAAACAACTTCCTTCAGCGTTTGCGATTGTGCGTTCAATTCTTCAGCCGCAGCGGCGCTTTCCTCGGCCTGCGCGGCATTTCGAATTCCTTGATCCACCAATCTTGGCAGTCATTGATCGTCTTTTGCCGAAGATTTCGAACCCCTTCTCAATTTTTTTCGATGTGGAAAAGAACCATCGCAATCAGGTTCCCCGCGCTTCGCCTGCATTTTTTCCAATCCACAAACGATAGCCGTTGATTCGCAAAACATGTCTATCCAGCGAAGTGAACGCGTGCCGATAGTCCAAGGCAATCGGCTGATGAAGAGAATGAAAACGAACGAAAGAAGCTGCGCTGCGAATCAGAATCGCTCGCCGGAAGGCGTCAATGTCCATCCGGGCGTGAATGCCTCGGCAACATTCGGGCTCGCGCTGATCAAAGCCGCCTCGGTAGGTGATTTGAGTGCCGCCCGATCAACGTGGCCACTGACGCAGCCAGTCAACGAAACACTCAGAAGAACTGAACCGAGCAATAAACAAATGCATTTCATACGAATAACGGCGGTGGCTGAATTCCGCCGCACTATGCGCCCGTATCGCATTTTTGCAAGCCCGATGTCCTTCGTAAAAATCCCGATTGCCGTGACAGCAATTTGCGCCGGCACCGGAGCAATCAACTGCGCCGCGGCCGATTCCAATCCGCCGCCAAAAACCTGGAAGATCACCGCGGCTGCGGGGATTAAAGAAACGTTCGACAGCAATGTGTTTCTCCAATCGGAAACCGAGCGCGCCGATCATAGCTCTTTTGTAACAAGTCTGCTGCCGCAGTTTGGATTCACCTGGAATCCCAATCCCGTTTTCGGCCTGAGTTTGAATTACAATCCGGAAGTCCATTTCTTCCATTCCGAACCGTCGGAAGATTTCTATCTGCATCGAACCGCGCTCAAACTTTCCGGACATTACGAGAACACCGCTTACGAAATTACCGGCAGCATGGTGAATATCGATGGCAGTTCCACGAGCCCGATCTGGATTGGGCCGGGCGGCGCGCCTGCGACGGGAGCACCGGTGGTGCGCGATCGACGCGACGCCGCAATTTATCGCCAGTCACTGCGTGTCACCCAGACTTTCGGCGAGTGGTTTGTGCGTCCGACATTGACCGGATATCAGCACGATTTTCAAACGGAACATCACACGATTTCCGGATATCAGAACTTTGTGGATCGCCGGGAATTCACAGCCGGGGCGGATCTCGGCCGCAATCTGCCGCAAAAAACGGCGTTGTGGGCGGGCTATCGTTTTGGCCGGCAGGATCAGGATCGACTGTTTCAATTTCCCGAATATTACGACAGCACTTTTCATCGTGCGCTCGTGGGAATCGAGAGCCGTCCGACCGACTGGCTGAAGCTCAACGTCGTTCTCGGCCCGGAATTTCGGCACTTCGAAGAATCCGTGGCCAGCGGTTTCGGCCCGCGAAACAAAGTCAATTTCTACGTTGATTCGTCCGCCTCGGTGACGTTTCCAAAATCAGATACTTTTACGATTTCATTCAAACGCTTCGAACAACCGGGATCTTCCGGCCGCGGCACCTATCAGGACTTCACCGGCGAACTTTCCTGGCGACATCGCTTTGATGATCGCTGGACCCTCGGCGCGGGTGGACGCGCCTACAACACGGAATTTCGTCGTCCGGTAAAACGCAATGATTGGGTGTTGTCCGCGAACGCGTTGGTCAATTGCGCGATCACGCCTCAAGCGAGCGCGGAACTTTCCTACACGTTGGAAGACGGTCTGACGTTGAACGAAGGCATGTCCAGCCGTGAATTCACGCGTCACCTCATCGCGCTGGGATTCAGCTACTCGTTCCTTTAACCGAGCCGCATTGCTTCCACTGGAACGCAATCTCGAGACGCGACGCCGTTTCCAGACTGCCTCCACTCGCCCGTTGGACATTGGCAACGCACTTTGTTAGCTTGCTGAAATTTCTATGAACGTGGACAACGCAGCAGCGGGATCAAATGCAACGACGCCTTCCGACTTTATCCGGGACATTGTCGCCCAACATGTCGCGGACGGAACTTATCCGCAGATCCACACGCGTTTTCCACCCGAACCAAACGGCTATTTGCATATCGGCCACGCCAAAAGCATTTGCCTGAATTTCGGCATCGCGCGCGAATTCGGCGGCATCTGCAATCTGCGCATGGACGATACGAATCCCGCGAAGGAAGATGTCGAATACGTTGAATCCATTCAGGAAGATGTGAATTGGCTGATCAGCGGCTGGGCTGACGATAAACTGGGGCTGAAACCAAAAGGCAAGTTACCTGAGAAATCCAGCATCAACGGCAAGACGGATCTTCACCTCGCGCCTTTAACTCAGTCGCAAACTGAAAATCGGCAATCCGTAATCGCCGAGCCGTTTTACGCTTCGGATTACTTCGACCCGATTTACGAATACGCCATCGCGTTGATTCAAAAAGGTAAAGCGTACGTCGATGATCTTTCGCCGGAAGACACAGACGAATATCGACGCAACGCCAAGGAAAGTCCGTTTCGCAATCGCAGTGTCGCCGAAAATCTCGATCTGTTCACGCGCATGAAGAACGGCGAATTCCCGGACGGCGCGCGAACGCTTCGCGCGAAAATCGATATGGCGTCGCCGAACATCTGGCTGCGTGATCCGCTGATTTATCGCATTCGCCACGCGGAACATCATCATACGGGAAACAAGTGGTGCATTTATCCGATGTATGATTTTGCGCATTGTCTGAGCGATTACATCGAAGGCATCACGCATTCGATCTGCACACTGGAATTCGAAGTGCATCGTCCGCTTTACGATTGGATTCTGGAATCGCTGGAACTACCGCGTCCCCTGCCCCATCAATACGAATTCGCGCGGCTGAGTCTCGGCTACACCGTCATGAGCAAGCGCAAGCTCATGCAGCTCGTCACGGAAGGACTCGTTTCCGGCTGGGACGATCCGCGCATGCCGACAATCAGCGGCATTCGCCGGCGCGGCGTGACGGCGGAAGCCTTGCGCGCTTTTGCCTACAACATTGGAATCACGAAATACAACGGCCTTACAGATGTCGCCGTGCTTGAACATGCGATTCGCGAAGCTTTGAACAAGCGCGCGCTGCGCCGGCTCGCGGTGTTGCGTCCGATCAAAGTCGTTCTGACCAATTTCCCGGAAGGCAAAGTTGAAGAACTCGACGCCGTCAATAATCCCGAGGACGAAAACGCCGGCAAACGAAAAATTCCGTTCAGCCGCGAACTTTACATTGAGCAGGACGATTTTCAGGAAGTGCCGCCGCCCAAATATTTCCGGCTGAAACCCGGTGGCGAAGTCCGGCTGAAATACGCTTACATCATCAAGTGCGAAGAAGTGGTGAAAGACGCAAGCGGCAATATCACCGAGCTGCGTTGCACCGCCGATCTCGACAGCAAAACCGGCGGTGCGACCGCAGGCCGAAAAATCAAAGGCACGATTCATTGGGTCAGCGCTGCACACGCGATGGATGCTGAAGTGCGGCTATACGATCGCTTGTTCACGGTTCCCGAACCGGATGCGGATGGCGATTTCAAGAAACACCTGAACCCGCACAGTCTGGAAATTGTGACCGCGAAATGCGAACCGAGTTTCAAGGACGCGAAAGCAGACGAGCGTTATCAGTTCGAACGCCTCGCCTACTTTGCTTTGGATAAAGACAGCACTCCGGAAAAGTTGATTCTCAATCGCACGATCACTTTGAAAGATACCTGGGCGAAAGAAGCGCAAAAGCCAAAATGATTGGCGCCGCTCGGAGCGAAAGCACTCTCACTCAATACACTGATTGACCGCCTTCGCATTGTTCATTGGTTCCTGAAACCGAACGCCGAAGTCAGAAAGCATAAGACTTTTGGCCGCAATTTAATGAAGTTGCGCGCCGCGAATTTCGTGCCTTCGTTTATCCTCGCGGAACACTTTTCACCGCGTGCATGAATGGTATGAACAATTTGCTCCGCGCTTCTCTGACAATCGGTTTAGTGGTCTCCAATATTGCTGAAGCCGATCCCGGCCCGTTGGAACTCTGGTCGCCCACACCGGCGATTTCCTGGCAACAGGAAGCTTATCCCGTTGGCAATGGCAAACTGGCTGCAATGATTTTTGGCGGCGTCACGACCGAACAGATTCAGTTCAACGAAGACACGATCTGGACCGGGCAGCCGCACGATTATTCGAATCCCAATGCCACGCCCGCACACCTGGCCAGCATCCGAAACAAAGTTTTCAATCGTCAGGACATCTGGAGTGAAGCGCAGCCTTACCTGATGAGCGTGCCATTGCGTCAGGCGAATTATCAGCCGGCGGGAATTCTCAATCTCGATTTTTCTCCTCACAGCGGCACAGCGAATTACCGCCGTTCACTGAATATCGACTCCGCGACTGTTTCCGTTCGTTACGATTACGGAGGCGTCACTTTCACCCGGAAAGTCTTCGCGAGTCATCCGACGAACCATTGCGTCGTCATCCGGCTCGAGGCCAGCGCTGCGGCAAAAATCAATTTCACCGCGAGCTTCAGCACGCTGCAACCAACCCATACGATCACCACATCCGGCAACGATCTGATTCTGAACGCGAGCGTCAGCACAATTCCCCGTCCGGAATATTTTGCGACAGGATTGACCAATGCGATTCGCTATCAAGCTCGAGTTCGCATTTTGAACGAAGGCGGCACGGTTTCCTCAACCGCGAATTCCATTTCGGTCAGCAACGCGGATGCGGTCACTTTGCTCCTGAGCGTCGCCACCAACTTCAAACGCTACAACGATCTCAGCGCTGATCCCGCGGCACTCTGCGAAACGTACATTTCGACCGCGGCAGCAAACAGCTACGCGCAGCTTCGCTATTCACAATTGCTGGACTACCGTTCACTTTTCCGGCGGGTCAATCTGGATCTCGGTTCAGGAAACTCCGCGAAAACCAATTTCCCAACCGGCTACCGCATCAAGCACGCGGGCGAAGGCGACGATCCGCAGCTTTCCGCGCTCTACTTCCAAATGGGCCGTTATCTGATGATTTCCGGATCGCGTCCTGGTTCACAACCGTTGACCCTGCAGGGCAAGTGGAACGACCTCGTGGCGCCAAGCTGGGAAAGCAAATACACACTCAACATCAATGAAGAGTTGAATTATTCCGGTGCGGAAATGGTGAACCTTTCCGAATGCCATCTGCCGCTGCTGGACATGATCGCCGATCTCGCGGAAACCGGCGCAAAGGTTGCAACAAACATCTACTTCTGCGGCGGGTGGGTCGTGCATCACAACACTGATTTGTGGCGCGGCGCAGCGCCGATCAACGGCCGCGACGGCATCTGGCCTGCCGGACAGGCGTGGCTCGCTGAAAATCTTTGGTGGCATTATCAATACACCGGCGACACCAACTATCTCGCCACCGTTGCGTATCCGCTGATGAAAAGCGCGGCGGAATTCTTTCAGGATTTTCTCGTTCCGCATCCGACTCATCCTGAATGGCTCGTCACCTGCCCTTCCTATTCTTCCGAGCACAATTGGAAATCCGGTTCGGTCGAAGTCGCCAATGTTCCCGGCCCAACGATGGACAACGAACTCATCCGCGACCTATGCAATTACCTGATTCAATCCACGGAGATTCTCGGGATCGATGCCGAATTTCGCACTAATCTCATAACGCTGCGGGACAAATTGCCGCCCGATCAAATCGGGCGTTTCGGCCAGTTGCAGGAATGGCTTGAAGATGTGGATTCGCCGAACGACACGCACCGGCATTGTTCGCATCTGGTCGGACTGTATCCCGGCGAAACCATTTCGCCGTATTACACGCCAGTCCTGGCCGCCGCCGCGAAAATTTCAACCGATGCGCGTTGCAGCAATCCATCCGGCGACCTTGGCTGGGGACACGCCTGGCGCCTCGGACTTCAAGCGCGATTGCAGAACAACTATTACACCTATCTCTTCGCCACGAATCTTCTTCAGCGTCACGTTTCCACCAACCTGATGTTCACCGACGTAAACAATCGTCAGGTGGACGGAATTTTTGGCGCGCTCGGCGCCGTTGCGGAAACCCTCCTCCAAAGCACCTGGGGGGAACTGCATTTGCTCCCGGCGCTTCCTTCCAAGTGGTCCAATGGAAGCGTCACCGGTCTGCGCGCGCGCGGCGGTTTTGAAGTCGGAATCACCTGGACGAACAATCAACTGGCGAGCGCTGAAATCAAATCGCTGCTCGGCACGCGCTGTCGCATTCGATCCCGCTTGCCGATTGATGTCAGATTAGGAAACGCGCTGATCGACGCGCCGATGGTTTATCCGGGAGTTTATGAATTCCCGACGAAGGCCGGTTTGGTTTATACCGTTTCCCCCGCTCCGATTTTTGAAACCGAAACGCTCGCCGCGACGGCCAGTTCGGGCGATGCGCATACGGTCGTCACCAATTCCGCGTTCAGTCATTTTCGCGGAACGCGTCTGTCCGCCAATGCACCGGACGATTTTGTCAGCTACACCATTTCCAATGTGCCGGCTGGAAACTGGCGCGTTCACGTCGTGGCAGATTGCGGAAGCCAAGGCGGGCGTTTTCAACTCAAGGCGGGAACGCCCGGCGCGTTGTCGAATATCAGTTCGATCATCAATACCTATTCGGCCACAAACGTCGCGGGACTTTATCCGAGCAACGGCCTGACCGCGCAAATCCTGTGGACCAACATGCTTCGGGAATTGGACTGCGGAACGTGGACCGCACCGACCAATGGCACGTATGAATTTCGTTTTGTCGTTGCAGACACGAATGGTGCGAGCAGCGGTTACACGCTTTCCTTCGATTATCTGAAGCTGATTCCAGTTCCGACCGCGCCTGAACTGAACGCCAGCGCCGCAGATGGAAATTTGATTCTGCGCTGGCCGGCATCGGCGGGAATGTATGGATTGGAATATACTGACGCGCTCTCCAACACAATCTGGCAACCGGTTTTGAGTGAACCCGTGCTGTTCGGAAACGAATGGATGATCACAAATCCAATGACCGGCGGCGCAGGATTTTTCCGGCTGCACAACCAGTGAATTTCCACGATGCGCTAACAGTCCGCAAAAAAGCTCCCTTCCTGGTAACAGCGGACGTGAGTCTGTTCCGATTTTTGAAAAGCCAGTGAAAACAGAGCCGAGTCACACGTCGGCTGTTACTTATTAGCCGGACAGCAACGCTCCATGAACAGCAAAAAAGGCGAGAGGTAAATCTCGCCTTTTCGCGTTTTGAAATAATCTTCGAATCAGGCTTTCGCCGGAGCAACTTTGGCTTTTTCCTTCACCAAGGTTGCGCCTTTACCGAGACGACCGCGGAGGTAAGTCAGCTTCGCGCGGCGAACTGAACCGCGGCGTTCCACGTCGATCTTGTCCACGCGGGGCGAATGCAGCGGAAAAATGCGCTCCACACCTTCGCCGTAGCTGATGCGGCGGACGGTGAACGTCTCGTTCAAACCGCGGCCGCGTTTGCCGATGACGACGCCCGAGAAAATCTGAATGCGTTCTTTGTCGCCTTCAACGACCTTCGTGTGAACGCGAACGGAGTCGCCAACCTCGAACTTCGCGTCGTCTTTGCGAAATTGTTCCGATTGAATTTTTTCAAGTAATGCCTGATTCATAAACCATTTTCCTGGCAGCCATCATGGCCGCACGTTCTAAATTATTTCAACAAGTCCGGCCGCCGTTCTTCGGTCAGCCGCTTCGCCTGCTCGATCCGCCATTTCGCAATCTCCGCGTGATTTCCCGAGAGCAGCACTTCGGGAACTTTCATCCCGCGAAATTCCGCCGGACGCGTCCACTGCGGATATTCCAGCAACCCATGGCTGAACGATTCATCTTTCGAACTGTCATCGTCACCCAGCACTCCGGGCAGCAATCGCGTCACCGCATCCACCACCACCATCGCGGCCAACGCACCGTTCGTCAGCACGTAATCGCCAATCGATAATTCGTCATCGGCCAATTCCTGCCGGATTCGCTCATCGAATCCTTCATAATGGCCGGTCACGATCAACAGATCATCAGCCTGCGCCAACTCTCGCGCGATCGCCTGGGTGAAGGGCCGTCCGGACGGCGACATCAAAATCACCCGCGTGTTTTCCCGCGCAATGTGTTCCACTGCTTCAAAGATCGGTTCGGGCTTCAACAACATGCCCGGTCCACCGCCGAACGGACGATCATCAACTGTCTTGTGCCGATCGTGGGTGTAATCCCGCAACTGGTGGATTTTCAAATCCAGCAAACCGGCTTCCCTCGCCCGTTTGACAATGCTTTCGTCCAGAGGCCCGGCGAACATCGCCGGAAACAAAGTGAGGACGTCAATTTTCACTGATCATTTCCAGCATCGCCCTCCAACGGATCGGCGAGGCCAGGGAAGGATTGCGCTTTACGCCTTCTCTTCAACGATCTCCAAAGTGCAGCGCAAACCGTTTTTCGCGCTGCCGGCCAGCAACAAGGATCGGATCGCATTGATCGTCATTCCCTGCCGGCCAATGATCTTGCCGACATCCTGCGGATCCATCCGCAATTCATACACCGTTGTGCCTTCCCGCTCAACCGGTGTCACCGTTACCGCCTCGGGCTTTTGAACCAGCCCTTTGACGATGTATTCGAGAAAGGCCTGCATAGCCAAAGTTTATTAAGCGGCAGCGGCGGCTTTGGTCGCCTTCTTGATGAAACTGGCGACGGTATCGCTCGGCTGGGCGCCTTTGCTGACCCAGTACTTGGCGCGCTCCAGATCCAGCTTGAAGTTGTCGTCCTTCTTCAAAGGCTGATAGGTTCCAATTTCCTCGATGAACTTGCCATCGCGAGGACTGCGACTGTCGGCCACAACAATGCGGAACACCGGAGTGTTCTTTGCTCCGACCCGCTTCATGCGAATTTTAACTGCCATAATATAAATTTCTTTTTCCGCAACGACGGTCTGCACCGCCTGCCCTGATGGGCTTCCGAAAAGGAGCGAGGAGCCTAGTCTCGCCATTTTTCCTTTGCAAGCCCTGTTTTGCGTCTTTTTGCCGCGACGCCACTGGAATGGCGCAACTGTTTCCGACGTTTGATTTTCGCGAGCATTCTTCTTTTAGCCTTCGCGAAACAACTGCTTGCCGAATCCACGGCCAATTGGTCTTTTACTCTAACTTGTATGCCGCTCTCAGCCAGTAAGAATTTCGCCCCAAACCACAATCTCGAACTGGATCTCGGTTTCGCGCCCGGCAAGCCAGAGCAGCTCGTCTCCATCAAAAAAAGTCTCTCCGAAGAACTGGCCGGCTTTTCCGAGTTTGGACAACCGACGCAAACGCTCTCCACCACGTTCCACGCAAACGGTCACACGCGCGAAGTTCCAACGTTCGTCAACGAATTCTGGACCGCACGCCAGCGTCAGGCGCATTCGCTGCATGAAGTTTCCTATCGCGCCTGCTTCAAGCCGCAACTGCCGCGGTTCTTCATCGAACGTCTGACGCAGCCCGGCGACGTCGTTTACGATCCGTTCATGGGCCGCGGCACAACACCGATGGAAGCCGCGCTGCTCGGACGCGTTCCTTTCGGAAATGATATCAATCCACTCAGCATCATCATGACGCGTCCACGCCTGACGCCCCCGACGCTGGAACAAATTGCGGGCCGATTGAAACAGATCGATCTCTCCGATTCCGATGATTTGCCGGATGACCTTTTGGTTTTTTATCATCCGGAAACACTGCGCGCGATCAGCTCGTTGAAAAAATATTTCCGCACACGTCGCGAAACCGGCGCCTTCGATTCCATTGATGAATGGCTGGAAATGATTTCGCTGAACCGGCTGACCGGGCATTCGACCGGATTTTTTTCCGTTTACACCTTGCCGCCCAATCAGGCCGTCTCAGTCAAATCGCAGATCAAAATCAACGCCAAGCGAAATCAAACACCGCCGCCGCGTGACGTGCGCGCCATCATTCTCAAAAAATCACGCCAGTTGCTCGGCGATTGCACACACGAAATGCGGAATGCTCTTTCGTCGCTCGCATCGCGCGCCGTGCTATCCACCGCACCGGCTGAAGCAACGCCGGCGATTCCCGATCAATCCGT
>DASTXC010000142.1:0-16815 GCA_035765675.1 Verrucomicrobiia bacterium | reverse complement strand
AAGATGCGTGACGGTGTGATGGCGTTGAATGGCGTTGCGGCGTGAACGATCCACGGAAAGGATTACCTCAGAACCGACGACCGGAGCATCATCACCATCGATGAAATGCAAAAACGTGTTTCCAGATTTCTGCGTATTTATCACACGCCAGAACTGGCCGCTTCCCGACAGTTCACCGGTGTCGCCGACCTGACCGCCCATTTCTGCGTAAGCTGATGAAACATCAAGAATAACCGCGGTCTTGTTTTTCAAGGAAACCACTTCGAGCACTTTGGATTTGGCCGTTAATTGCTCAAAGCCAACGAACTTCGTTGGAGTGGTAGTTTCAATCTGCGACAGCGAAATAACTTCCTTCTTCTGCGCCGCCCGCGCGCGATTGCGCTGTTCCTCCATTAACTTTTCGAACCCAGCGGTATCCACGATCAGGCCACGTTCGCGCGCCATGAGTTCAGTGAGATCGAGCGGAAAGCCGTAAGTGTCATAGAGTTTGAAAGCGAACTCGCCAGAAATATTCTTGGAGACTGATTCACCAAAACCGGATCCATCAGCATGGCCTGCTCCAGCCCCCGTTCCCATCCCGTAACCACTGCCGTCCGCCGAACCCCGCCCGTCTCCTGCGCCAATTACATGCGCAGCCTCAGCGTTAAAGAGCTCAATCCCTCTATCCAACGTCCTGTTAAACGCCTCTTCCTCGCGTTTGATCACTTCTTCCACATGATCTTTGCGGGCGCGGATTTCCGGGAACACATCGCCCATCGTCTCCGCGAGAACGTCCACGAGTTTGTAGAAAAACGGTTCGCGAAAACCCAGCGTCCGACCGTAGCGAACCGCGCGGCGCAGAATGCGACGCAAGACGTAATTGCGATCCGTGTTGCCCGGCTGAATGCCATCGGCAATCGCAAACGAAAGCGTGCGGATATGATCCGCGATCACTCGAAACGCGACGTCCAGCGCAATCTGCTCCGGCGTTGGCAGCCCTTGCGTGTTCATCCGCGCCTGCGGCAGATCACTCGCCGGACCGGGTCGCGGTCCGCGCATTTCGGCTTCCACTTCGATGATATTGCTCGGTGCTTCACCGCTGGTTTTCAGCGGAGCGTTGGGAATGTCATCCTGAGCCGGTGCGGGCGCGGTCGGAAGCGTGCTGCCGTATTTTTTTCCGCTCAACTTTTCCAGCGCGTTGAAAATCGGCCGGAAAATGTCCGTTTCATAATTGGAAATCTTTGCGTTCGCGAAATCCGTGAAACCTTTCGTGCCTTGAATGATCGACGTGACGCGTTCAAAGCCCATGCCGGTATCGACATGTTTTGCCGGCAGGGGAGAAAAGGTTCCGTCTGGATTCGCATTGAACTGGATGAACACGAGATTCCAGATTTCAATGCAACGCGAATCGCCTTTGTTGACCAGTGAGCCTTTGGTGTCACCGGTCGGCGTGAGGTCCACGTGCAGTTCCGAACACGGCCCGCACGGACCGGTTTCGCCCATCATCCAGAAATTGTCCTTCTTGTTTCCGTTGACGATGTGAATCGCGGGATCGAGTCCAACCGAGCGAAATTTTTCCGCCCAGAAATTCCAGGCTTCCTGATCGAAGTCGCTCGGATCATTTTTGGATTTGTCCGGATTGTAAACCGTCGCATACAGCCGTTGCGGCGGAAATTTCCAGACGTTCACGATCAATTCCCAGGCCCACGCAATCGCTTCCTTTTTGAAATAATCGCCGAAGGACCAGTTGCCGAGCATTTCGAAAAACGTGTGGTGATACGTGTCCAGTCCGACGTCATCGAGGTCGTTGTGTTTGCCACCGGCGCGAATGCATTTTTGGGTATCGGCGGCCCGGCCCGGGGTGTAGGGACATTTGGTCTGGCCAAGGAAAATCGGAACGAACTGGTTCATGCCCGCGTTCGTGAACAGCAGGTTCGGCGAGTCCGGCATCAGCGAACTCGAAGGAACGATGGTGTGCTGCTTCGACTTGAAAAAGTCGAGGAACGACTGACGGATTTGCGTGCTGGTCATCATGTTGTTCGAACAACCAAGGAACCCGGAAACACCAACGCGTCCGGCTCAGCTTCGTTGCTTTTCATCTTCGTTGTTCAAGAAAATCAGACACCAAGCGTATTTGAATCAGGGTGATAAAAGCGAGTTGGAAGTTTTTTCCAAAGGACGAGCGAGCCGCTGAAAAGGAGAGCGGACTTCAGTCCGCGTTTTTCGTTTCGGAACTCGCGGACTGAAGTCCGCGCTCCGCGTCTTACGGAATCTGGATTTTGAAAAAGGCGCCTGCCGCTTCCGAATTCAACGGCAACGCCCGCGAGAACTGGCCGTTCGCATCGAAGAAATTCGTCTCCACCCGCAACCAGCTTTCGATTGGCAGAGAAAGATTCGTCGTCATCAACAGATAATAAACACCATTCGGCGCACCGCCGGAGCCATTCAACATCAGTTCCCCTGCTTGCATCGCAACGCTGCTGAACTGAATCGGCTCAACCCTCACGACGCTGATCTTTCCCGCGGTTGAAAGCTGATTGGTGTTCCACGCGAGACCGGCGTCCAACGGCGGCAGATTTACTGTGCTGAAACTTCCGGAAAACGTTCCCGCTGAGAACAACTGAAACACATCGCCCGCCGCAAGTGCGCCTGCGAGATTTGTCACAGTCAAAGTGCCGTTCAGAACCAGCGCACCGGAGACAAAGACCGAATCATTCGTCAAACCGGTTTTCTGAATATCAAAATGCTGCGTGCTGTTCGCGCCCAGTGTCAGCGAGCCATTGAAAGTGAGCCGTCCAATGCTGTTGTTTCCGGGCCGGAGAATTGCGCCGCTGTTCAAACTGAAACCGCCATTGATCGATCCATTGCCCGAAATCGTTTTACCGAAATTCAGCGAAAAACCTCCACCTGCGGCAGTGACATCAAACGTCGCTCCCGCTTCGAGGTATAAATCGCTGCTGGCCGCAATCGAACCGCCGCCGCTCAGCGCCAGTTTTCCCGCCCCGATCAACGTCGGACCCGTAAACGTGTTCGCGCCGGTCAAGGTCAGCGTTCCCACGCCGCGCTTTTCCAAACCGCCGTCCACCACCGAGCCGAGCGCGGAATCATGGAGCAGCGGCGATGCAATCGTGATGGCAAATCCATTGTCATCGATTTTCGCGCCGTCGGCCTGGACCAATGAGGAATGACCGGTCAACGCCGGGAAAAAAGCGTTGTTGTTCGCGCCCGCTTTCAACCAGCCGCCATTGAAATTCAGCGCGCTGGTGTAAGTGCGCGTTTTTGTAAAACCACCCACCGTCAAGGAACCGCCATTGAGCCGGATTGTTGTGACGGCGCTCGAACGATTCACATTGTGCAGATCGAAATTGTTCGCGCCGGTGGAAAGCGCCGCGTTGTTCTGCACCGTCACCGTCACCGAACCGCCCTGTCTTCCGCCACCCATGGAACACGCGCCGAGCGTCATGATCGCGTTGTCGCGAATCGTGATGTTCGCACTGCGATTGCCGTCGGAGGTATCGCGACCCAGCGCAGTAGCGCCGCCGGTGGCACTGACCACGGCATTTTCGGCGAAGCGAACTGAACCGCGCGGGACGATGAAATTATGCGTTCCCTGGTTGGCTGTTCCGGTGAACACGAAGGTTCCGCCGTCGCTGCCGGGCCGCCACGATGCGCCGCCTTGAACGGTGATATTCCCCGCCCACGTTCCTGTTCCGCTGTCGCACCGCATTCCGAGATCGGTCGTCGCAGTCGTCAGCGTGAAATCATTTGTGATCACGACGCCGTCGCCGACGTAAACCAACCCGGAACTGGTATTCACCACCGGCCCTGTTCCAGCCGCGCGACTGTGAGCCAACATTAGATTTCCGGCCGTGACCGTGAGGCCACCCGTAAATTTATTTTCCCCGCTTAAAGTCATCGTCACACCGGAACCGCTGGTGCGAACTTCACCCGATCCGCTGATCGTCCCCGCGTAAGTCGTCGCGCTGCCGGGTTTGAAAGTCAGCGTCGCATTGTTCGTGATATTGCCGGGCGGCGGCGTGCCGGTGAATTCCAGCGTTCCATTTTCGATTGTGGTGAGATTTGTGTAAGTCTGCGTGCCACTCAAACTCAGCGTTCCCGCGCCGCGTTTGATCAATGTGCCCGAACCGCGGATGCTTGCGCCGCTGGAAACATCGGTGGGATTGGCAAAAATCAACGTTTCGTTGTTGGTGACATTGCCCGAAAGATTTCCGCTGACCAGAACGCCATCGCCCAGCTGCACCACACCTTCGCCGATCAACACGCCGCCGGAAAAGGTGTTCATCGTATTGAGATTCAATCGACCGGAACCGGTTTTAATCAACGCACCTGGCCCGGCGAGATAACCACTTCCGCCGAACGTGTAATCCTGCGCCGCAAGCACGTGAACCGTTCCAACCACCAGCGGACCGGAGAGATTGATCGCCGGCGAATTCAAACCGCTGTCATCAAAGGTCACATTGTCCCCGGCTGAAAAGGCCACGCGATTGGTTCCACTCAACCAGTTCGTGCCCTCATCCACAGCCCAGAGATTCGCCACGCCGTCGCCTTGCCAGATCAGATTCGAAGGTTCGCTGATCGACGAAATCACAATTGTCACGGTGTTCGTGTACGCTGTTCCATCCGAACCGCTGACGCTGAAATCAAAACTCCCGAAGCCCGCGGAATCGGTCGCAGGCGTGAATCGCGCAATGTGCCCATCGATCATCGAGACGACACCATTGCTGATCTGGTTGATCGCATAAACCGGCGCCACGTTGGTGAAACCACCGGTATATTGCCAGAGATCAACATCAACCGCGGTGTTGGTAATCGTGACGGCGTGCGGGGCCGCGAGCCAGTTCAGATAATGTTCAATGTTCGCGTAACCATCCGGCGCGAGGATCATCGCGTCGTTCTGAATGAAATTCAGTCCCGCCGCTTTTTCCCAGTAATCCGGCATTCCATCCTGATCCGTGTCGAGCGGAGCCACGTCGCCATTGATGATTCCGTAACCATTGTTCGGCAAACCGGTTTGCGTCTGGCTGGTATAAAGTCCGCCGTCCGGACCAGCGGTTCCAACCCCGGTGCCGGTTGCGCCATTGCCCAGCGTTTTCATCTGATCGATCACCAGCTTGTCCACGGGATCGTGCGGCAGTGTTCCGGCCTGCGACGCGGCGAGACGATACGCCGCGGCGGGACTGTAGATCGGAACGATTGTTGTCCAGGAGGACCATGGCGAAGTGAGAATCGTTCCCGTGCCATTGTACCAATACGGCGTGGTGATGTTGCCGTCGAGCGTTCCATCTTTGTCCGTGTCCTTCAGATTGCCCGAATAATAAATGCTTTGATTCGGATCGATTTGAAACCAGGTGTTGTCCGTGCCGCCGGAAGCCGGGCCCATGATGAAATAATTGTTCACGATGTCGTGCTTGAACTTCGTGCTCGTGTGCGTCGTGTAACCGGCCTGGTAATTGTAGAGCACGTTGTTGATGAAGACGGTGTTCACCTTCGCCAGCGGATTCCGGTTATGCGAATTGGCGAACACGTTGTAAAACCACGACCAGGTGCCGTTCACTGCTTCGGTATGCGCGCCGAACTGCTGGCCGGTAGGATTCGCAATGATCGAATTCTGCACCGTGATGTTATCGACCGGATGATTCTGCCAGTCGTCGCTGACGCCATCGATGTTGTTCCACGGCGCAAATTCCAGCGAAACGTGATCGCAGATCACCATCCGCGCGCGATAAAAACTGAGCGCGTCATCGGTGTCGCTGGCGGTGTCATCGCCGGGCCGAATGCGAATGAACCGGCAAATGATATTCGAGCGGTTCGCGAAAGAAATTTCTCCGCCTCGGAAACCAATGCCGCCGCCGGGCGCAGTTTGACCGGCGATGGTGATGTCGCTCTGAACGGAAACAGCCGATTGCAGATTGATGTAACCGCCGACATCAAAAACCACGATGCGATTCCGCGCGCTTACCGCGTCGCGAAACGAACCTGCGCCACTGTCCGCCAGCGTGGTGACGTGATAAACCGTTCCGCCACGACCGCCAGAAGCCGCCGCGCCAAATCCAAGCGCACCGGGAAATGCAGGCACCTGCGCGTGCAGAGCAGAGGGGAGAAAACAAAGCGCGGCGAGAATCAACAATCCGAAACCTGGCATTCGGAACCGCCGCTGATTCCTTCTCAGTGATTTGGAACAGATCAGCGATTTCGAACCGTTGAACACTCCCTCTCGTCCGAGCGAAGCCAGAGGAGAGGGCCGGGGCGAGGTGGATTTTAGCTCAGAATCCCCTCTCCCCGCGCTTCGCTGCGAGGCGAGGGAATTGAGAAATTCTCGACTCGTTCCGAAGGTGGAAAAATCGGCGCTGAAGCGCACGCACTCCAGACGCTTCGCGCGATGATTTTGCACAAGAATTTCGCGGAGCGGTCGGAGTGCTTGCGATTCAGCGTCGCACTTCTGCGGGCGGGAATTGGATTTGAAGTTCATCATGATGGAGTGCACAACAGCGAATTCCGAATCTTACCAGGAGACCACGCGGTTGCGGTTCCGAATTTCGGCAGAAAAGATTGTTAATTGTGCATCCGATCCCGCGAAGGAATGGGAGAAGCACTGGCATTTGCCACCGCGGACGGCTTGGACACCAGCACACCGATGCTTCGGGAAATTGGATCGGAACCCTGCGTTGAAAATCGAAAACCGGCGCAGCCCCTGAATCCGGATTCGAATGTGATGCGCGCCGTGATGCCATCCGGCAGCAATCGCGCTGTGCAATGCCGCATTTCGGAAATTTCAAAGCCGGAAACCTCCAACCCTCCAACAAACTTTCGCAAGTCCAAATCCAGCGGCCCGGCGCTCGCAGTCCGCGCATGCGGTTCCGCCAGCCAGTTCAGATATTCTTCAAGCTGCGTGTAACCGCTGGCCGCGAGTTGATTGCGATCCTCCGGATCGTGCGGATTCAGATCATGCGCGGTTTCCCAATCGTCGGGCATTCCGTCCTGATCGGCATCCGGCAGGACTTTCGCACCGGCGATTTTTCCCGGTCCGAACATCGGCGCGTCGTTTTCGTTCGTGATGAACTGCCCGTTTTTTCCCAGCGACAACACTTCCTCGATTAATCGCTGATCCACGGCATCCCGATGCAGCGATGCGCCTGCCTGGGCAATCACCGTTTTATAAGCCTGCACCGGCGACAACCGTGTGATCGTCGGATAGTCGAACGGCTTCTTCTGCCAGTTCACAACACCGTACGCTTTCTCCGGAATCATTGCTCCGTCGAGAACGCCATTGCGATTGCGGTCTTCGAAATTGTTTTCAGCAAACAGATGGAAATTCATGTTCCCACGGATGAACGCCTCCGATCCGGTGTCCGGACCGGCGATGAAATAATTGTTCGCGACGTTCGCGTACGACATCGACGCCGAATCCCCGAGGATGTAGCAGCCGCCATCGCCCCAGTTGTAAACGACGTTGTTCACGTATTGATTCACGCCTTTGACCTTGGGATTGCGCGTGAAGTTGTCGCAATAAAGCGTCCGCAAAATGCTGACGCCGCCGCTGGTTTGAATGAGTCCGCCCGCGGAATGATGCTGCAGGCCTTGCGCGATAATGCTGTTCTGGATCGTGACGTTCGTGGCTACACCGTTGATGGAAAAATTCTCATCGCGCCCCCACGAAACCGAAACGTGATCAAAGATCAGATCGTGTCCGTGTGCGATTCCGGCGGCGTCCTTGCCGTGATCACCGTTCACGCCCATGCGAAAGCGAATGTGACGCGTGATGGAATTGTTCGCCCCGGAAAATGAAACGCCGTTCCCATAAACCACCACGCCATCGCCCGGCGCGGTTTGCCCCGCAATCGTGACGTTCGGTGAAATCACGATGCGATTGGTAATCACGATCACGCCAGCGACATCGAAAACCACCGTGCGATTCGGCCGGCTGACCGCGTCGCGGAATGAACCCGGGCCGGAGTCATTCAGATTCGTAACGTGATAAACCGTCCCACCGCGCCCGCCGATGGCGAACCGCCCGAAACCTTCTGCGCTAGGAAAAGCCGGAAGCCGCGAGTCGGCGTGAAGCGAGAAGGAACTGAAAACCGCTGGAAAAACCAGACACCACAACAAACGTTTCATCATAAAAAAGTTCGGCGCGTGAGAACCCTTCACGCGCCGATGTCTCATACTCGATAACTCCACCTACTCTCAGGGAACAAACAGAATGAAAAACCGCTGCGGAGCATTCGGATCAATCGAGTTGGTAAACGAGAAGGCGCCGGTTCCGTCGAAGACGTTCGTTTCAATCGCCGTCCAGTTCGCCAGCGGACTCGCGAGATTCGTGGAAGTCAGAACATTGTAGGTTGCACCCGGTGCGCCGTTCACGCCGTTCAGGATCACCTTGCCGCCACCGCTTTGAACGGTGATTTGCGGCAGCGTGACACCGATGATCGTGATTGTGCCGTCGGAAGTGAGATTGTCGGTGTTCCAGCTCATGCCGTTGCCCAGCGCCGGAAGTTCAAGCGCCTCAAATCCGCCTTCGTAACCGGCGAGCGATTCAAACAATTTGAAGGTTTGACCTGCCGTGAATGAACCACCCACATTCGTGACAACCAGCGTGCCGCCGAGCATAAGCCCGCCATTCGCGACGATCGAATCGTTCGTGCCCTGCGCCGGGTTCAATTCCATGATTGTGGTGCTGCCGCCATCGATCTGCAGATAGTTGTTGAAAGTCATTGTTCCAACAGGACTGCCCGGTGACAGCGTTCCGCCACCCTGAATTTCCACGAAGCCATTGAGCGTGCCGCTGCCGCTCAATGTGCCGGGGCCGACGAACATGAAAGTATCTCCGAGCTGACCATCGACCTGCAATGTTCCGCCTTCGATGTAAGTGTAATCGGTGTAGCCGCTCACGCCAGTCAACGTCAGTTTGCCATCGCCGACTTTGCGAAGGCCGGTGAGATTGCCGCTCGGGCTGTTGGAAATGCCGCCTTCGAAAACAGTGGACAGATTCAACGCCCCAATCGCGTAAGTCACCGTGCCGGAATTACCACTGGCGCGTCCGCGAACCACTGTCGCCGGACCGCCTTCCAGCGCGCCAATATCAATCGTCACCCCGCCATTGCGCGGTTCGAAATAAACCGTTCCGGTCCCCAGATTCAAATGCAGGTTCGGGCTGCCGGTGTTCGGGCTGGCGTCATCATGATTGAAACGGAAACGCAGCGAACTGTTTCCCAGATCAATCGTTCCATTGAAACCGCTCAGGCCGCCGAGACCGCCGAGCGTAATGGTGCGACCAATGTCCGAGATGTTGCTGATGTTGATTGTTCCCGTTCCGGTCCAATCGCCCACCAGATGACGGTCGCCAGAAGGAACATTGTCGTTCATATCCAGCGTAACGTTGCCGTTGACCTGAACATTGTTGGTCATCGTGTAGGAACCGGCATAGCGGAGCACCGCGCCGTCGTTGGCCGTGATCGAACCGTAACCCGCGCTGTTTGCGTTGCCCATCTGGAACACGCCGCCATTTACAATCGTGCCGCCGGCGTAGGAATTCGCACTGCCGAATGCCAGCGCGCCGGGACCATTTTTAATCAATGCTCCCGCGCCTAAAACATTGCCATTGATGCTGAGCAAGGCAGCGGAGTTATCGACCTGAATCGTGCCGCCGCCGGAGTCCAAGGTCGCGCCGCGCGTGGTGCTGGCGGTGTTGCCGAGATATTCCAAAGTGCCATTGTCCAAAACCAGGTTGGCCGGATCGACATTCGCCGCGCCGATGCTGCTGCCGAAGCTGGCATTCGCAATCGTGCCCGCCGCCAATGTGCCGCCAGTAATTACCGTCGGGCCGGTGTAGGTGTTCGTTGTGTTGATCGTCAGCTTGCCGGAATTTGCTTTGTTCAAACCGGTCGCGCCGGAAATCGAACCGTCGCCGCTGAAGCTGTAATCCGTCACGGCATCGACCGTGAGCGCTGCCGGAGCAACGTTGTCTGTGATCATCACAGTCGGATGCGCCGCGCCCGCCGCATCAAAGAGAACCGTATCGCCGGTGACGAAAATGTCCGGCGTTCCGCCATTCAACCAGTTCTGGTGGTCGAGAATATCCCACACGTTTTCCGTAGCGCTGCCAGCCCAGACGACGCTGGTCGGATTGCGAATCGAGGATTCAATGACCAGCTCGATAGTTTTCGTGACGGTGTTGTTCGTGAGCGTTCCGCTTGCGCCGCTGATCGCCAGATTCGCCAGGGAGCCGGAGAAAGTTCCGCCGTAATGAATCAGCGGATGAACGCTGCCAGCGCCGCCGCCGCCAATGATTTCCAGCGTCGTGATGCCGCTCAGGTTCAAATCGCCATTGAGCGAAATGAAATCGTTTTCCGCGCCTTCCGGATCAGTGGAAAGATCGAAATGCAGGATGGCATCGCCGGTGGCGGCGAGCGAATCCAGCGTCAACGTGCCGGTGAGAGTGTTGCTGCCGGGATTGATCACCGAACCCGCTGCGACGTTCACTGTTCCCGCCACGGTGCCGGAGCCGAACAGCGTTCGCGCGCCGGCCAGAACGTATCCGCCATTGACGCCGGAGACATCGAAGGTCGTGCCCGGGCCGACATCGATTTGCGGACTCGTGAGCGAACCGTCTCCCGTGAGTGCGAGCGTGCCTTCGAGAATGTGAGTGATTCCGGAATAGGTATTTGTTCCGCTCAGGCTCAATGTGCCCGCGCCGGTTTTCAGTAACCCGCCGCTGCCGCTCAATACGCCGGAAAGCGAAATATTATGCGCTGCATCCGAAGCGTCTGCCGCTTTGAAAGTGAGCGTGGAACTCATTGGCAGATTGGCCGCGCTCGCCCAATCCGCTTTCGCGCCGAAGGTGCCGCCGGAAAGAGAGATAACCGCAGTCAACGCATTCGCGGAATCGGCGTGAGCCACCAAACCAACCGAGCCGAGATAAATGGTTCCATCATTGACGGTTAATCGGGCGTAGGCGTTGGCTGCAACCGCTGGGCCGTTCAGTTGAATTCCTTCCGCCGTGATGGTGCCACCATTGACGATCAGTTCGCCGCCAATGTTGGAAAGATTCGCGTCGGCTTCCTGGCCTTGATTATTGATGATAATTCCGTCCGCGCCTTCGCTGATGAGTTCGCCGCCATCGACTCGAAAATAAACCCGACGATTTTTTGACGTGGCTGCGTTGTTCCGATCCGCGACGTAGAACGCCCCGGTGTTCGACCAGACGCCGCCGGTCATGATCGAATAAGCCGATGCGACGCCAATTCCGATGCGCGCGCTGGAACTGGTCACAATACCATCTTCAATTCGCAAACCGCCGCTCGTGGTGGCGCGGTTCACAGTCAGGTCGCCGAGATTTGCCGTTCCGCCATTGATCAGAAACCATTGGCGCGAATCGTTGCCGCTCGAATCCAGGGCCAGGCCGCCGCGCAAATCCAGCACGCCGCCGTTCTGCGCGAAACGCGTGTCACGACTGCGGACGCGCAACAAGGTATCCAGAATGATCGAGCCGCCATTGTTCGTAACGGCAACTCCGGCGTTGGCATCGCTGCCCGTTCCTTCGCCAAACGCGAATTCACCGAAGTTGTTCGTTCCAATCAGCGACCCGCCATCAACCGTCAGGGCGCTGCCGGTCAGAAGATGCAAAGCCGCGCTGTTGCTGAAGATCAATGTGCCGCCTGAAAGGTGTATCAATCCGGAATCACTCACCGTTGACGCTTCGCCATCAGCAATCGTCAGCGTGCCGCCCGAATTGACATTCAGCACGCCGCCGACATCGACGTTCAGCGGAACAAATCCGGTGGCGGAAAGTAACGCGCTGCCGGCCACGTTGAAAATACCGCCGAATCCGATGATTGATGTTCCGCCATTAACACTGCTCAACGCGCCGCCGGAATTCACGTTGAGCGTTCCGTTGATCGTCAACGGCGCGGTGCCAAACGCAAGGTTGTCCACGGCAAAACCCGCCGCGTTCACGTCGAGACTCGATCCGCCTTGAAGCAGCAACGAAGCAAAGCTCGCGGCGCTCATTGGCGCATCATAAGTCACCGCCGCCGTGGCCTGGCTGCCGATGTCCGCATTGGTGCCGACGCCGGGCACCGCATTCAAGCCGCTCATATCCACATTCCAGTTCGCGGGAACGTTCCATTCTCCGCCGGCGGAATTGGTCCAGTAAGCGGTTTGCGCCCGGCTGCTCGGGCAGGAGAACAAAGCCGAAGAAAGCGCGGCCAGCGCCAGGAGTTTGGGAGTTTGCATCAGGTTTTTATTCATACGCCAAGGGTTGTTCAGACGACACGACGGATTGGGAAACAAAGGATCGCGCTTCGAGCCGCAGCACGGAAAACGGCAACAAATTTTGAAATGACTGATTCATCAACTGTTTCGTCGCGGCCGCACAAACCATCAGGTGGAGACCTATGCGTTTTACGGGTTCCGCCGGAAAGTCACCATCCATCAAATGGTGTATTTCCCGAATCTCGTCATCCGGGGTGAGCCGGTGGGTCGGTGGGTCGGTGAGTCTGTAGGTCTGTGAGCGAGTGTTGGATTGCGCGAAAGATCTGAGGCTTTAAAAGCGCGCAGCACGGGAGAAAATGAGAAAAGGAGCGGAGGGGAAGCACTGCGCCCACACCGGCTCACCGGCTTACAGACTCACAGACTCACCCACTTCCCGCCCTCCGTTCAGCTCAAATACTTCACCACCGCCTCAGTTTTGGAACTGACGTGAAGTTTCTCGTAGATGTGATGCAGATGTGTTCGCACGGTGGCGTAGCTGAGAAACAGTTTCTGCGCAATTTCCTTGGCCACATAACCCTGCGCGAGCAGCGCGAGAATTTCCTCCTCCCGCCGCGTCAATTCGTCCATGCCGGGAACTTTCCCGGAATCCGGACGTCGAAACGATTGCACTACTTTGCGCGCAATTTCACTGCTCATCGGCGCGCCGCCGAGTTTGATGTCGATCAACGCCTCGCGAATCTCCGTCGGTGTCGCGCTCTTCAACAGATAACCGCTTGCACCTGCTTTCAACGCTTCGAAAATCTGATCGTTATCTTCGTGCACCGTGTAGATCAGAATCTGCGTGTCGGGCAGCAACGGTTTCAGCCGCGCGGTGCATTCAATTCCCGACCGATCCGGCAAACGGATGTCCATGATCACCACGTCGGGCGCGAGTTTGGGAATCTGCCGCAACGCTTTCGCCGCGGTGTCGCACACGCCAACGCATTTCGTCTCCGGCATATCCTGAATCAATTGCATCAGCGTTTCGCGCATCGGACCGTTGTCTTCGACAATGGCAATTGTGGTCGGACCGGGATTCTTAATGGGAGCTTCAGTTTCAGACGCCATGGGAATAAGAGTTCAAGCTGTGAGCAAAGGGAAAACGGACTCGGATCGTGGTGCCGCGGCCGGATTCACTTTGAAGTTCGAATGTGCCGCCGACGCCTTCAATTCTCGTTCGCATGTTCCGCACGCCGTTGCGATCCGAGTTTTGCACCGCATCGAGGGAAAGTCCACGCCCGTTATCTTCAATGACGGCTTCAAACAGGCCGTCCGACGCTTTCAAGCGCAGCCACACTTCGCTCGCGCCGGAATGTTTCACCACGTTGTTCATCGCTTCTTTCACCACCATGAACAGATCGTGCCGAACGTCGGGCGACAACGGATGCGCGGGAATATTTTCCGCCACATCGAACCGGCAGCAGATTTGTGTCGGCCGAAAAAACTGCTGGGAAAACTGGCAGAGATAACTTGCGAGCTTGTCGAGCGAATCGTTCTTGGGATTCACCGTCCAGAGAATGCCATCGAGTTTTCGCACCAGATTCCGCGCGCCGGAAACCACCTGGCCCAGATTCTTTTTCAATCGGTCGGACGGAACCGAATCATCCGCCGACATTTCTGCAAGCAACGCAATCTGCGTCAGGCTTACGCCGAGGTCGTCATGCAGATCGCGGGCAATCCGCGCGCGTTCTTTCTCCAGCGCCTGCTGCTGTTCAAGCCGCGTCAACTCCAGTCGCAGCCGTCGATGCGACCAGTAACGCACAATCAAACCGATCAGCACGGCAAAACACAAAATGGCCGTCACACGAAACGTGGCCGTCTGCCACCAGGCCGGCAGCACGACGAAGGCAAGTTCCAGTCCCTCATCATTCCACACGCCATCGTTGTTCGATGCGATCACGCGCAACCGATATTTCCCCGCCGGCAGTTTGGGATAAATCACTTTGCGCGCGGAACCGGCTTCAACCCAATCGGAATCGAAATTGGCGAGCCAGTGTCGCACCTGAACTTTTTCCGGCGCGGTGTAACTGAGAACTGAAAAACGAAATTCCAGCTTGCGAATATCCGGTGCGATCCTCAGCGGTTTTGTCAGCGACACCACGCGGTCATCAGCCAGGCATTGATCCAGCAACACCGGCGGTGGACGATGATTGATGTGTTCCGCCGCGGTATCGACTTTGAGCAGTCCCTGACGCGTCGCAAACCAGAGTTGCCCCTGTTTTGATTTCCAGGCGACCGGCTGATAACCGCCGAGGCACGACACACTCGAAAGACCGTCGCTGCGGCCGAACATCGAGGCATAGACGATTTCATCCTGCCCGCGCGCGCTGGCGAGCAGTTCCTCGCGTGAAACATGAAACAATCCCGCCGGCGACCCAAACCACATCCGCCCGCGATCATCCAGCAGCATTTGAAAAATGGAATTCATTGGCAGACCGCGGTCGGTATCGATCCGCACAAATTTTCCGTCGAGCCGAACGACGAGTCCGCTGCCGCTGGTGCCAATCCAAAGCACGCCTTCCGAATCAAACAGAAGCACGCGCACTGAACTGCCCGGGAGACCGTCAGCAGTCGTGAACCGCTGAAAATTTTTTCCATCGAAATGAAACAGTTCGCCCGAATCCGTGCCCACCCAGATATCGCCCGATTTGTCTTCGGCAACGGCGCGCACGTGGTTGCCGCTGAAACCGTCTTCAACATTGAACCGGCGGAATGTTCCCTCGCGAAAACGTCCGAGCACATCCGGATCAGCGCCGATCCAGGCATCGCCGTTGCGCGCCGTGAAAATCACATGCACATCCTTGATCTGCTCTTCCTCCACCTGCCGCGGCGGCGTCGAAGCGTCCGCGTTCCAGTGATACAATCCCGTTCGCGTCCCGATCCAGGCGTTGTTCTTTGCATCCGTGCTGATGGAAAAAACCCGCAGCGGCGGCCAGTCCGGATTCTGCGTGAGAATTTCGAAACGCTCGTCCTCCTCCAAGCGCGCCAGACCGCCGTCACAATTTCCGATCCAAAGCCGCCCGCCGGCGTCTTCAAAAACAGAATAGCTGATGTTGTCGAGCAAACCCTTCTTCGAATTGTAAAGATCGAAAATCCGCGGCCGCAAACGGTTCAATCCGCCACCATGCGTCGCCACCCAGATGTTGCCTTCCACGTCTTCGCGCACGGCGTTGATGGACAGATGCGACGTGGACACGGAAATCAGTTTCCCGGCGGCAAATCGAAACAAACCGCACGCGCTGGTACCAATCCAAAGATTGCCACTGCGATCTTCCAACAGCGATCTCACCCGCGCCGCACCGGCCCAGGGCGGCGATTCGATCAAATGCGAAATGCGTCCGTTCTCCAACAGACAAAGGCGTTCGTTGCTCGCGATCCACAATCCGCCCGCACGCCGCGACGCGATGCAAAGGCGGTCACCGATATTTTCCGCGAAAGGAATCACCGTGTTGTTGGTGAAGCGGCCGAGGAAAGAACTGTTCGCAATCCAGAGTTCGCCCGAGTTGTCATAAGCGAACGACGACCACTGCCCTTTCAAGCCGTCCAGCGCCGCGAACGAATTCGTCCGTCCGTTTTCCCAGCGGACAATATCCCCGCCGAGAAAACCCATCCAGATCGCGCCACTGCGTTCCGCAAACAACGTGGCGACAGGCTGAGCCGGAAGCATTGCACTGGCGGGATGCGCCGTGAATTTGCCATCGCGCAATCGCACAAGTCCGCCGATATCCGGCGCGATCAGCAGCGTGGAAGCATCCTCCTGGATCAGCGTGCGAATGCGTGACGACTTTTCATTGCGGATCAGCGGCGAAGAATATTCCTTGAACTGCACGCCATCGAACCGCACCAGCGCCGTTTCCGTCGCCAGCCAGAGATACCCCTGACGATCCTGCAAAACGCTGTTGACCAGTTGATGCGGCAACCCGTCTTCGCTCTGCCAAGCTTGGAGGAGGTAGTCATCTGTCGAATTGGTGTTCGCTAATGCACCTACAAAACACAAATCACAAAACAGGCCGATCAGGAGCAACTCAGACCAAAATCGGCAGAAAGGCATGCCTGTTGATTAGCAGAAAGCCGCGGATGTGTAAAAACGATTCACCATACAAATGCCGAGCAATTCAACTCGTCTGGATGACCCGAACGCGATGAGAGATTTGTGTTGTCTTGATGCTACGGTGTCGATCCGATACGTGCCAATTTTACGTGTGGCTGTCCACCGACCGAAGTAAACTCACCGACGATGAGAATCTTACCGTCAAGCTGCTGTACCATTTTCCAGATCATTCCATTCACCGCCACGTTGAACGAACTGTCCAATGTGCCATTCGAATTAAATCGCTTAAGGCCTCCATCTCCACTCGCCAAAATTTTTCCATCTGGTTGCAAGAGCATACAATCAACAATTCCAAACTGTCCGTCAGCATTCGAATGGGGGTGTAAAAGTCTTTCTGTAAATTGTCTTTCTTCCATCTGCCTCCACCCCTTTGGGGTGAGGCGGAGCGGAGGCGAGCGTAGCGAGCCGCAGCGCAGCCGAGCCCCGAAGGGGTGGAGCGGCGCGCGCGAAAAACT
>DASTXC010000141.1:0-55940 GCA_035765675.1 Verrucomicrobiia bacterium | reverse complement strand
GCAATGAATGAGATTCCGCAGGCTCATCGCGGCCACAGCGGCGGCGATGGTCACTATTGAGATAATGGCAAAGCTGATTCCCATTTGATGAATGGAGTTCGTCAATCTGCAAACCGATAAGTTCGTTTTCCGATTTGTTTCCGTTCCCACAATCCGCGTCCCAGCAAAACATAAGAACCGGCCACCAATGCCGAACATGCGATCCAGCGCGCCGGCGCCGGCAGCGGCAGCATGAAATGCCAGATGGCGGCGATGACAACATTGAGCAGCGTCATCGGCAGCATGAATTTCCAGGCGAAGTTCATGAGTTGATCCTGGCGCAGGCGCGGCAACGTTCCGCGCACCCAGATGAACACCGCGATCAACGCCAGCAGCTTCGCAAAAAACCAGAACCACGATGGAAGAAATTCCAATCCCGCCAGTGGCGCCTGATAGCCGCCGAGAAACAGCGTGATTCCCAATCCGCTGACCGCAAACAAGCCGAGATATTCGCCGAGAAAAAACAACGCGAATTTGAAGCCCGAATATTCAATGTAATAGCCAGCGATGATTTCCGATTCACCTTCCGGCAAATCGAACGGCGAGCGATTCGATTCCGCCGTGGCTGCGATCATGAACAGCACAAATCCCGCAAAACCCCACGGCGTCAGCACAAACCAATTGGGAAAGCCGTTCGTGAAACCGGATTGCGCCGCTACGATTTCCGTCAGCGAAAGCGAACCGACAATCATGATCACCGCCACGCTGGAAAGAATCAGCGGAATTTCGTAGCTGATCATTTGCGCAATCGCGCGCATGGCGCCGAGCATTGAATATTTATTTCGGCTCGACCAGCCCGCCATGAACACCGCGAGTTCCATCGAGGCGCCGATGGCGAAGAAGAATAGAATCCCCGCATCGAAATCAATGAACGTCATGTTGCGTCCCAGCGGCAATACCGCGAGCACGAGAAACGGCGGAACAGCGAGCAGAATTGGCGCGAGAAAATGAACGACTTTGTCCGCGGCTGAAGGAACCAGATCTTCTTTGATCAACGCCTTGATGCCGTCGGCCGCTGGTTGCAGAAAACCGAATGGCCCAACGCGATTCGGGCCGAAACGATTCTGAATTCGTCCCAATCCTTTGCGTTCAAGAACTGTGGTGATCGCAAACAGGGTCGCGAAGACACCCATGAGCGCCGCGATGGAAATAACGATTGAGACAAATGGCTGCCAGGCGGCGGGCGCAAAGCCAACCAGCCAGTGCTTCAGCATCACGAACATTTGATCGAGCGTCTCAGCCATGTTCAGATTTTATCGCAGCGCTGGTAGCGGTTGCCGCGCTGCGGCAACCCGGGCGCATTGGTTCTGCGCCCGGCGGGCAAAAGTTCCAACCGCAACAACGGCGCGAAGAACCTGTTCGCGCCGGCAACCCGCAAGCGCGGGCTGCGCTACCACTTCGAGAATAAAAACGTGTGACTTCATTTTTCCGGAGTTGGCGGAATGGGTTTTGACTCGACGACCGTTGCAGCTTTTGTCGCCGCAGCTTTTGCTTTCGCTTCGGCATCCGCTTTCACCTTCGCTTCGGCTTTGGCTTTTTCCGCAGCGATCACGGCATCCGATTCCGCGGCATCGCGCGGGTGAATTTTCCGATAATGTTCGTTCGATTTCGCGAGCTGGAATTTGTTGACCAACAAATCGCCAAAACGATCGCTGGTGCTCAGCTCGAATTCCGTGTCCATCTTGATCGCTTCGAACGGACAGACTTCGACGCAGATCTGGCAGCTCATGCAAACCGAAATGTCGATGTCAAATGTCGCCGGATAAAACTGCGCCTGACCTTTGTAATCGATCCGTTTGTCCTTGCTCTTGACGATATAAATGCATTTCGGCGGACATTCCTTTTCGCAGATCTGGCACGCGACGCAGCGCAGTCCTTTCTGAGCCTCGTCGCCGTCGTAAACGAGAAATGGAAACTGCCGCGTGGCTTCCGGCAATTTCTGACGTTCTTCCGGATATTGAATCGTCGGCAGCCGTTCTTCGGAAACGTAACTTCCGAAAAAGTTCTTCGCTGTCACGGCCAGGCCGCGGATGATTTCTTCGCCTAACATGGGAAAAAATTCCAAGTTCCAAATTCCAAGTTCCAATTCGTAAATCCCAAAGCACGCGCCGATTCACACGAAGTTCCCTTTGGAATTTGGAACTTGGGATTTGGAATTTTACTCGGTTTCATCGATCCACCTCACCCAACACAATATCCACGCTGCCGAGAATGATAATGATGTCGCCGACGTTATGACCGAGGCACATGTCTTCCAGCACGGTGAGATTGATGAAACTCGGCGGGCGCACGCGATAGCGATACGGATTCGGCGAGCCATCGCTGATCAAATAAAAGCCCAACTCACCTTTGGGACCTTCGATGCGGCCATAAGCTTCGCCGGCTTTCGGACGAAAACCGCGCAGCTTTGTTTTTGGATCGATGATCGGCCCGGACGGAATTGCCTTCAGCGCCTGTTGTAAAATCTTGATGGACTCGCGCATTTCCAGAACGCGCATCATGTAGCGATCGTAAACATCGCCGTGATCCCCGAGCGGCACTTTGAAATCAAAGCGTTCGTAAATGCCGTACTTGTCCACTTTGCGAATGTCGTAATTCACGCCGCTCGCTCGCAACATCGGGCCAGTGATGCCGGCGCTGATCGCCAGTTCGCGCGGCAACACGCCCACGTTTTGCGTACGCGCCATGATGATTTCATTTTCGCTGAGCAACGCATTGAACTCGTCGAGGAACTTTGGAAATTCATCAACCACTTTCTGCACGTGATCAAGCCAGCCCTCCGGCGCATCACAGCGCAGTCCGCCGAAGCGCATGAAATTGCACATCATCCGCGCACCGCTGATCGCTTCGAAGAGATCGAGAATTTTTTCGCGTTCGCGAAACGCATACATAAGCGGCGTGCCCATCGCGCCCATGTCCTGAAGCAGAAAACCGCAAAGCGAAGCGTGATTTTGCAGGCGCGTGAGTTCGGCAAGAATGACGCGCAAATATTCCGCGCGTTCGGGAACCTGTAAGCCGGCGAGCTTTTCGACTGACAAGCAATACGCCCAGTTGTTCGTCATCGAACAGAAATAATCCAGGCGATCAGTGTAAGGAATGGACGAGAGATAACTCGCGCTTTCGCCGATCTGTTCGTGATTGCGATGCAGATAACCAAAGACCGGTTTCAGCTTCACGACGCGTTCACCGTCCAGAACCACGTCCATGCGGAAGACGCCGTGTGTGGATGGATGCTGCGGGCCCATCGAAATCTCCAGCAACTCGCCATCGACTGCGCCGCCGCTTCGCTTTGGGAGCAGCGTGTAGTTTTTGGCTGGGATGAATTCAGTGGTGGACATCTTTAGATTTCAGGAACGGAACGGCGGATTTGTTCCATCAGAGAAAATGTATTATGACGTTTGCACCAACCTTCGATGTAAGACCAGTCGAGCTTGCCGCGTTTTACCGACATTATCGCATGAACGTCTGCTTTGTCCTTTGGTCTTGCCCATCGAAGCTTCATCACAATCACATCCTCTGGAGTAGGAAAAAACAATTGCCGGCCAGCGACTTGATAGAGCTGCCGACGCTGGAATCGCTGTTGGTCAAAGGGATCATCTGACAACCGAAACAACTCGACCTTAAAATCGGTTTCCTTGACGTGAAATTCCTGGCGTTGCGTTCCAGTGTTTGTCTCAAACGACAATTGCGACTCAGGTTCAAAGTCGGATCCCAATATCCGTGCAAATTCGGCAGTCACCGGGCCGTTGAACTCAATAACGAAGTCCACATCTTCGGTCGCTCTCGGGATTCCATGCAGGTTACTGGAGAACGAGCCGACCAGCATGTGAGGAATTTTTGCTCGATTCAGAGCATCAGCCACTCGGAGCATTATGTCATTTACGGTCACAGTTGCGCCTCCTGTTTCCGGCGCATTGCTAATCGGCCACGAAGAACTTCGCGGCATTGCTCCTCAGAATATGCCGGGAACTCATGTCTTATGCCTATGAGAGTAATCTCGCAGGCAGCATCAAATAGGCGTTGGCCAGCCAGGATTTTGTTTTCAGGTGATGCCGCTCGTGCGCGAAGAATCCGTTCCCTGTAAATGTCCTCAGCGATCTTCGCATAAGGCGAGTGGGAATCCGCGGTACGATATATTTCTGCTGCTTCGTTAAGCTCGGATTCACTCACGATTCACCTCATCCGAATGATGCGCCTTCGCGCGTTCCAATACTTCATCATGTGGCGTGGGTTCGTATTCGAAATCATCCGGCGAAACATAATCCTTCCGCATCGGATGATCCTTGAATTCGTTCCACATCAGAATCCGGCGCAGATCGGGATGGCCGTCGAAAATAATTCCATAAAGATCGTAGATTTCGCGTTCCTGAAATTCCGCGCCGCGCCAGATCGGTGTCAGCGAAGGCAGATGAACTTCCGTTCGATTTGCGGTGCGCAGACGGAGAATCAACGGGCCGTGTTTCAGCGTCATTGAGTAAAGATGATAAACTGCTTCGAGATAACCGGGGCGCGTAGTTTTCTTCGCTTCTTCAATTTCCTTTTCCACGCCATCCACCACGGTTTTCACCTTCACCTTTTCCGTCAGTTCCGCGTCAAGCCAGTCCACGCCGGTCACATTCGAAGCGTAATCAAATCGGAACGCCGGATCGTCGCGCAGAAACTTCGCGACTGAGAACGCATGATTGTTATCCACCAGCAGCGAACGCTGCCCGGACGGGCTGTCGTTCGGAATGACCTCCAAACACGCGCCGGGAACAGCGGCTTCAATTCGTGATTTGATTTCTTCGAGTGTTTCCAAAACAGCCTCTCATTTGCGCACCAACCGCGGCGCGTGCCAGACTTCGGGATTGTTCGGCGGCACGAGATCGTGTTCACCGAATTCCGGCACGGGAAATTCGCTGGGCGCATCCGCACGCAGATGTCGCGGACGATTTTCGCCAGTAAGTTTTTGCTCATCGATCTTCTGCTGCAACGTCATGAATGCATGCAACAACGCTTCGGGACGCGGCGGACAACCCGGAATATGAACATCCACCGGCAGAAAACGATCGATGCCTTTCAGCACATTGTAGCCCTGCTTGAATGGTCCACCGGAAATTGCGCAGGCGCCCATTGCAATCACGTATTTAGGTTCGGCCATCTGGTTGTAGAGGCGAACCACCTGCGGCGCCATTTTCTTGGTAACCGTTCCAGCCACAATCATGAGATCGGCTTGACGCGGTGAGGGACGGAAAACTTCCGCTCCGAAACGCGCGAGGTCCCAGCGCGACATGGAGGCCGCGATCATTTCAATCGCGCAACACGCCAGTCCGAAACCGAGCGGCCAGACGGAATTTTTGCGCCCCCAGTTGTAAAGCTCTTCAAGCGTGGTGACGAACACGCCCTGCTTCTGCAATTCGCTTTTCAGTGTGTCGTCCATGGTTCATTTCCAGTTCAGCACGCCTTTCTGCCAGGCCCAGACCAATCCTTCCACCAGCAGCAGCAGGAAAATCATCATCGCGATGAAACCGCCGAGGGAAAGTTTCGTGAACGCGACCGCGAAGGGCAGCAGAAAAATTGTTTCGACATCGAAGATCAGGAAGATGATCGCGTAAATGTAATACTCCGCCTTGAACTGAATCCACGCATCGCCTTTCGATTCCAGACCACATTCGTAGGTCGCGCTTTTATCGGGGCCGGGTTTGCGCGGAGAAAATTTTTTGGCCCAAAGCCAGGCCAGCGCCAGCGGCGTGAGCGCGAATCCAATTGCGGCAACCAGCAGGAGAATGATCGGCAGGTATGAATCGCTGGCGGACGACATAAAATCAGTTCAATCCAACTGCGCGGCACCGTACCAAGCGACTTCGGGCGAGTCAAGGAACGGGCAATTTTTCCGCGGGAATCAACAATTTTTGAGGCGTCAAAGTTTCCCGAACCAACGCGGTGCCGGAAATTCAATTCGAAGGCGGACGATGCAGCCCCACCGAATGTGCGATGTCATCAAACTCTTCGGCGCTCACATCCGCCAATTGTTTTCCTTTCGCGGCGAGCTTTTCGTTGATCTTGATGGCCTTCTCGGTCATGACCTCGTGCGTTTCCGCCGATCCGCCAACGAGCGCAAAATTCGGCCCCGTCGTGACGCGTTTATGACCATCGGAATCCAGCCCCACTCCGAGCAGCAGTGCTTTGCGCCGGGGCTTTTCGTTTTTTGACTTCGCCATGACCAAAACGTACGGGCGGCAATGAAAGGGGTCAAACGCGAATGGCAGACAATCTATAGCGTAGCGCAGACTGACAGTCTGCTGTATCGCGGATTGGCAATCCGCCCGGCGGCGATTCCGGAATATCCTCCGCTCTTTCCGATATCTCACTGCTCCGCCGACTGCCAGTCGGCAATACAGCAGATTACCAATCTGCGCTACGGCAGTCGCGCGCCTGAACAATCGAACTTCGACGGCGCTTCGTTCGAAGTTCGGAGTTCAATGTTGGTTGTTCGATGTTCCCCGGATTCCCGGAAATCCGCGTCGCAATTCGCCGTTCGTTCACGAACCTTAATAGTCTTGACCTGTTCGCGCCGCCCCGCCTACTGTTTGCCCTCGTTAGGCAAATTCATGTTTGCACAAGTAAAAACCCTGTTTTCCAATGATATCGGGATAGACCTCGGGACCGCAAATTCCCTCGTGTACGTTCGTGATCGAGGGATTGTTCTTCGAGAACCATCGGTCGTCGCGATCCAGGCGGGAACAACGAATGTCCTGGCGGTTGGCGATGAAGCCAAACGCATGCTGGGACGCACCCCCGGAAATATTGTGGCCATTCGGCCAATGAAAGATGGCGTCATCGCCGACTTCGAAATTACCGAAGCGATGCTCCGTCACTTCATTCAAAAGGTCCATCACCGGAAATTGATAGCACCCCGCGTCGTCGTGGCGGTGCCTTCGGGCATTACCGAAGTGGAAAAACGGGCTGTGAAAGATTCCGCAACTCATGCCGGCGCTCGCGAGGTTTATCTCATCGAGCAACCCATGGCCTCGGCCATCGGCACCGGACTGCCGGTTCATGAGCCAGCGGGTAACATGATCGTGGATATCGGCGGCGGAACCTGCGAAATCGCAATCATTTCCCTGGCCGGTATTGTCTTCAGCCGGAGCCTGCGGGTAGGTGGAGACGAATTCGACGAGACGATCGTGGCTCACATGAAGCGCGCCTACAACCTGATGATCGGTGAACGCACGGCGGAAGAGATCAAGATCCGTATTGGATCAGCCTTTCCGCTGGAGCAGGAATTAACGATGGAAGTCAAAGGCCGCGATCTGAGCGCAGGGTTGCCGAAAACCCTGACCATTCGCTCGGAAGAAATTCGCGAAGCCCTGCAAGAGCCGCTTTCTCAAATACTCGAATCTGTCCGCATTACCCTCGAACGCTGTCCCCCCGAACTCTCCGCCGACCTGGTGGACCGGGGAATCGTCATGGCTGGTGGTGGCGCGCTGTTGCGCGGCATTGACCGGCTCGTCGCCGAAGAAACCGGATTGCCGGTTCATATCGCTGACGATCCATTGAGCGCCGTGGCCGAAGGCACGGGCCGGGTTTTGCAAGAGCTTCAGTTCTTAAAGCGCGTCACTGCGAATTCCAAGTAACTCCCTCCCGATCATCAGAGAATAAAGCGGATTTTTCCGCGGCGGCTCTGATGCAATCAATCCGAAATCCGAAATCTGAAACGCGACTGAAGCTCGAAGGTGAAACTTCGAAGGTGGATGATCGTGCGCTTCTCGGAGGCCTCAGGCAGGGGAAGATTCAACATTCGACATTCGACTCCCAAGGCTCAATCCGCTCGGAGAATACTCAACTCGGTACTGGCACCTTGGATTCCCTCTCCCCGCAGCGAAGCGCGGGGAGAGGGTCAGGGAGGGGGGATTTTGAACTAAAAACCTCCTCACCCCGGCCCTCTCCTCCGCCTTCGCTCGGAGGAGAGGGGGTCAGCAAAGGTTCGGGCGTTCGTAGGTCTGATCGACCGTTCGCACGGATGGAGAATTACGGTCATTCCCACCACGCGCTTCAATTAAAAGTTGAGCACTGGAGGTTGCAGGTTGAAGGTTCCTGGTTTGTTTTGAACTTCGCTTTTCGGTCTTCGGACTTTTCCCCATGTTAAAGCGGCAACATTACATCGCGTTGACCGTGGTCGTGGTGCTGATTCTGATTATTCTGAATCTTCCCAGCCGCACGACTGCGCGATTGAAGGTCGCCATCGGAAGCGTGTTTCTGCCGCTGTTCGGTCTGGCCAGTTCCACACATCAGGTAATCGATAAAGCCGGCGACGCCATCACGACCCGGTCCGAACTGATCAAGCAAAACACAGCCCTTCGCGCTGAAAACCAGCAACTGCGCATGCAGGCACTTCAAGCCGAAGCCGCGTTCCGCGAAAACGCCCGGTTGCGTCAATTGTTCGGCTGGCAGCAACAGAAACATTGGAACCTGAAACTCGCCCGCGTCGTCCTGCGCGATCCCGCCAATTGGTGGCGCACAGTCCAGATCAGCCGCGGCAGTCGCGACGGAATGAGAGTCGATCTGCCGGTGCTTACGACGGAAGGTCTGATCGGGCGAATTTCCTCCGTCACTTACGATCGTTCCCAGGTCGTCCTTCTCGGCGATCCGAATTGCAAAGTCTCCGCGCAGATTGCCAATGACAGCGGCGACATGGGCGTGATCGGCGCGAGCGGACCGTTCGACGGTTCACTCGTCGAGATGTCCTATCTTTCCAAGAATGCGATTCTGAAATCCGGCCAGGGCGTTTTCACCAGCGGTTTGGGCGGGGTATTCCCGAAAGGCATTCCGATTGGAACCGTCGTCGATTCGCGTCCGGTGGAGTATGGTCTTTACGTTGAAGCCCGCGTGAAACTCGCCGCCAATCTGAGCGCGCTGGATGAAGTGTGGGTGCTGTTTCCATGAAAGCCATGAAACATCGAACTCAGAACTCCGACCTCAGAACTCCGAAACTTAAACGTCTTCCGCAGGTTGTTCGAAGTTCGAAGTTCGAAGTTCAGTGTTCGATGTTCTCCGATCATTCTCAATGACCGCCCTGAATTCCATCCTGGTGCTGATCGCCGCATTTCTCGCGGTGTTCTGGGAAGCGTCGTTCAACGGCATTCGCGGGTTACTCGGAGCGCAGATCCATTTGCTTCCGGCGTTGATGGTTTACGCGAGCTTGTCCACCGGGCTGATCACCACTTCGCTCACCGCCGTGCTGGGCGGGCTCATGTTCGATTCTCTTTCCGCCAATCCGCTTGGCGTCAGCGTGCTGCCGTTGTTCCTGGTCGGGCTGATTATTTATTCGCAACGCGAACTGATTTTGCGCGATCAGTTTTTCGCGCAATTCGTTCTCGGCGCGATTGCCAGCGCCCTTGCGCCGGCGCTCACGCTGTTGTTGATCCTCACCAAAGGCGAGCCGCCGATGCTGGGCTTCGGCTCGATCTGGCAATGGATTGTTGTGACGGTCGGCGGCGGAATTGCGACGCCGATCTGGTTTCGCGTTTTAAGTCTGTTCGACCGTTCCTTGAACTACCGTCGCGCCACGGAAACCAGCTTCCGTTCCGATCGCGAAATCCGGAGGGGAAGGAAATGAAGATCGTTAAATCGTTAAACGGTTGCCTGGTTAAATCAGTTCAAGCGCCTCGCGCCGCTCACCTGTTTAACTCATTTAACCAATTTAACTCGTTCAACTCATTTACCTTCGCATTCCCATGCTGATTTTCGACCAACTGAAAAAGAACGATCCGCAACTCCGGATGCTGGCGCTCCTGGTGCTCGCCGGTTTGCTCGTTCTGGCCTGTGGCCTCTGGTGGGTGCAGATCGTTTCCGCTCGCGAATATCGCGCAAATCTTGAAACGCAATCCGTTCGCACCATTCGCATTCCGGCGGTGCGCGGAAAAATCCTGGATCGCAACGGCATTGCACTGGCGGAGAACGGGCCGACTTACAATATCAGTTTGTATCTCGAAGAATTGTCGAGCCAGTTCCGGGAGGAATATCAGCGATTGCGCAGCCATCAGGTCGAAGTTGTCACCAATCACGTTCCGATCTGGAAACGGGTGTTCGGCTACAGCGGCGTTCGCACCCAATACGTAAAACTCTCACGCTCCCAGACCGATAACCTGGTCTGGGCCGCGCGGAACAATGTGGTCAGCAATGCGATTTTCCGGGTCAGCCAGGATTTGCGCCGGCCACTGAGTTTCGATCCGCGCGAGTTCAAACGACATTATCTCACGCGTCTGGCCCTCCCCTTCCCTGTCGCGGAGAATATTGGCTCATCGGACATCGCGAAGTTTGCCGAACAATCCGCCAACATTCGCGGCATGGATTTGGATATTCAATCCACCCGGTATTATCCGTTTGGAACCACTGCTGCGCATCTCCTCGGGCATCTTCGCAAAGACGACAGTTCGGTCGAAGGCGAGGTGGCGTTCTTCAATTATCGCCTGCCGGATTTCCGCGGCGCGGTCGGATTGGAATACGCTTTCGATTCCGAACTGCACGGTCGCGCGGGCGCGAAATCCGTGGTCGTGAACAATCTCGGCTATCGTCAGAACGAAAATATTTTGTCGCCCGGCGAACCGGGGAAAAACGTGGTGCTGACGCTGGATCTGCATCTTCAACAAGCCGCGCAGAAAGCGCTCGGTGAAGCCGAAGTTCCCGCCCCGGTGCGTGGCGCGGCAGTGGTCATGGACGTGCGAACGGGTGATGTGCTGGCGATGGTTTCGTTGCCGACCTTTGATCCAAATTATTTTGTGCAGGGATTTCCGCCGGGCGAATACCAGCGCATTCAATCGCTGACTGCGGAGAAGAATCGCGCAACTCAGGAGAATTATCGTCCGGGATCGATTTTCAAACCGGTCGTTGGCCTGGCGTGTTTGGAAAACGGAATGAATCCAAACGCGATTTATGAAGTGCAACCCGATCCTGAAAATCCGCGGCACGGTTGTATTTTCGTGGGCCGCCGCAAAATCAAAGATACGGTCCCGCCCGGTTTGTATAATTTCAAACGCGCGCTGATTCATTCCAGCAATTCGTATTTCATTCACAATGGATTGCAGCCGGGCATTCTGGAACAAATCGTCGCGCTCGGAGATCGCCTGCATCTGGGAGAAACCTTCGACCTCAATACGCGCCAGGAAACCAGTGGTTCCTTTCCGAATCTGAAACGCGTCCGCTCCGGCTGGACCGATGGCGATACCGCCAATCTCTGCATCGGCCAGGGCTATCTCGACATCACGCCGATGCAGATGACCATTGTCGCCGCCGCGCTGGCCAATGGCGGAAGAGTGCTTTGGCCGAGGCTCGTTGATCGCATTGAATCGCAGGATCCTGACAGCAAACAAGCGCCGCAAGTTTTTCCCAAAGGCCGCGTGCGGGACACACTCGGCGTCAAGCGCAGCACGTTGCAGATTTTGGAGAACGCCATGCTGGACGATACGGAAAGTCCGGAAGGCACCGCTTACCGCGCGTTCAGCAACTGGCCGCATCAAAATGAAATGCGCGTCTGTGGCAAAACCGGAACCGCGCAGGTGCAGGACATTCACAACCGGCTGCTCAGTTACACCACCTGGTTTCTTTCCTTCGCCCCGTACGAAAATCCGCGCTACGCCGTGGTGGTGATGGTGGAAAACGGTTCCTCCGGCGGCGGCACCTGCGCGCCGATTGCCCGAAAAATTTACGAGGCGATTGTCGCCCGTGAACACATGAACAACCCCGGCGTAATTGCGCGGAACCGCTGATATGTTCGATCCCATTCTCAACGAACGTCAGCCGCGCATCGACAAGCTGCAACTGGCAGCGATTGCCGGATTGATGTTTCTCGGCGCGGCTTTCATTTACAGCGCCACGATGGTGAGCGAGAACGTCCGCGAACTGCCGCTCTACAATCAGACATGGTTCCGGCAGGTCGTCTGGTACGCGTTCGGCACAGGTGCGGCCGTGGGGTTGTGCCTTCTCGATTACCGGGTGTTCACGCGCTGGTCGATTGTGATTTATTGGGCATCGATCCTGTTGCTCATTATCGTGCTGATTCCGGGAATCGGATCAACGCACGGCTGGGGCGCGCGACGCTGGATTGACCTGGGCTTTTTCAATCTGCAACCGAGCGAACTGGCGAAACTTTCCGTCATCATTGCGCTGGCGAATTTTCTCAGCCGTCCAATGGAAGAACTGCGCTTTGCAGGGAACTTCTGGAAACCCATCGGCATGATGCTGCTGCCGTTTCTATTGATCATGAAGGAACCGGATTTGGGTTCCGCAATCGTGCTGTTCCCCACCGGATTCGTGATGATGCTTTGCGCGGGAACGCCGAAAAAATATCTGATCCGGCTGGTGAGCGTGATTGGAATTCTTGCGACGCTGTTCCTGGTGGATGTGTTGTTCGCGCCGCCGCATTGGCAGATCAAGCTGGAGGAATATCAAAAGCAGCGCCTGCTCGTTTATTTTGGCGTGGATTTCGCGTCCAAGAACGCGACACCGGCCGAGCGCCAAAAAGCTGAAGATCTGCAACGCCAAAAATCTTACCAGGTGCGGCAGGCCATGATTTCCGTCGGCAGCGGCGGATTGCGCGGCAAAGGCTGGCATCAGGGCACGCAGACCGCGTTGGCGTTTCTGCCGGCGGGCGCGGCTCATAACGATTTCATTTTCTCCGTGATCGCCGAGGAGGAAGGATTCATCGGCAGCATGATTGTGCTGACGCTGTATGCGGTGATTCTGTTCTCAGGAATCAGAATCGCCGGCCAGGCTCGTGATCGCCTGGGCAAATTGCTGGCAGTGGGCGTCGTGACGCTGCTGTTCAGCCATGTGTTTGTGAATATCGGCATGAATATTCGCATTGTCCCTGTAACGGGCATTCCACTGCCGCTGTTGTCTTACGGCGGGTCTTCAGTGCTCAGCTCGTTGATCGCCATGGGCATGCTTCAAAACGTGTATATCTATCGAAAAGGATACTGATTATGAGTGACAGGAATTTTTCCCGGCGGCGCCGCGGCGGAATGCGTTTTCGCCCCAGCGGTGGCCTGGGACACACTTCGCAAAAGCCCGACCGCGAAGCCACCGAGGCGCGCGCGGAAGTCGTGGGCGGCGCGGGTGCGCAAGAGAAAGTGTTCGAACGCCGTCACGCCCATGAAATTGAACGCGCGGAAAACATTGCCGCCGGCCTGCCTCCCGAAGGTTTACCACCGCAACCCGCTCCCGAGACGAAAGCCGCGGCCACCCCGCCGCCACCGGTTGAACCGGAAAAGCCTTTTGAACCCGTCAAAATTCAAGAGAAGCCCAAAGGCCTGGTGGACGCCATCCGCGTTGCCGCCAACACGCTCGTTAAAAAGGTTCAGAAGCTGATTCGTCCGGTGAAGAAAATTCACAAGGAAGTGATCATCAATGCCGAAACGCTGGAAACCCGCGTGGCGGTCACGGAAGAAGGGCGCCTCGAAGAATTCAATATCGAACGCACGACCGAAGAACGTTTGGTCGGAAGCATCTTCAAAGGCAAGGTGCGCAATCTCGAAGACGGTTTAAAAGCCGCGTTCGTGGACATTGGCTTTGAGAAAAATGCGTTCCTCCATTACTGGGACATCGTTCCGAATCAATTCGACAGCGGCGTCGAAATTGTCGAACGCGAAGGCGGCCGCAAGCGCGATAAACCAAAGATCACACAAAAGGACATTCCGCGCGTTTACCCGCCCGGCAGCGATATCATCGTGCAGGTCACGAAAGGCCCCATCGGCACGAAAGGCCCGCGCGTCACGACGAATCTCGTTTTGCCCGGACGCTATCTCGTGCTGCTGCCGAACTCGGATCAAAGCGGTATTTCCCGGAAAATTGAAAATCAACAGGAACGCCAGCGTTTGAAAAAAATCCTGCGCGAACTCACGATTCCCGAAGGCATGGGCGTAATCATGCGCACCGCCGGCGAAGGACAACAGAAGCGGTATTTCGTCCGCGATCTCGCGTTGTTGCTCGAAGAATGGTCCGCCGTTCAGGAAAAAATCAAATCGCAGCCGATGGCGACCTGCGTGTTTCAGGAGCCGGATCTGATCGAACGCACCGTGCGCGACTTTCTTACCGAAGATGTGGAACGCATCGTTGTGGACAATCCGAAAGCCTGCGACCGCATGCGCGAAATGATTTCCAAAATCTCCCGTCGCTCCGCCGGCAAAGTGATTTTGTATTCCGAACCGCAGTCGATCTTTGACCGCTTCAATGTCAGCAAACAACTGGAGAACGCATTCTCACGTCAGGTGCATCTCAAGAGCGGCGGCTACATTGTCATCGATGAGACCGAAGCGCTGGTGGCCATCGACGTGAACACCGGTCGTCACAAAGGCGGCAAGGATCAGGAAACTTCGATTCTCAAGGTGAATCTCGAAGCCGCGGATGAAATTTCCCGGCAATTGCGTCTGCGCAACATGGGCGGATTGATCGTGCTGGATTTCATCGATATGAAATCGCGCCGCGATCAACAGAGCGTTTATCAGCGCATGAAGGAAGGATTGCGTCGCGATAAAGCCAAGACGCACATCCTGCCGATCTCGCAACTGGGCCTGATGGAAATGACCCGGCAGCGTCACAGCGAAAGCGTGCGTGCCGCGGTTTATGACGATTGCCCGTACTGCAAAGGTCGCGGCAAGGTGAAAAGCTCGCTCACAATGAGCGTGGAGATCCAGCGCAAGCTTCAGGAAATTCTGAAGAAACGCACGCGCGATGAGAACGATTTCCAGCTTCGTATTGTCGTGAATCCGACGATTCTCGAACGCCTGCGCACCGAGGATGAAAAGCATCTGATCGAAATGGAGAAACGCTATTTCGGCAAGTTGTCCTTCCGCGCCGATCCGGGAATGCACGCCGAGCAATTCAAGATTGTGAACGTGGCGAACAACGAAGAACTCGCGAGCGTGGGAAGCTGAAAAGATTGTTGAACTGAAAAAGCAAACGCCCCGGAGTTACAAAACGCCGGGGCGTTTTTTATTAAAACCAAATTATTCTATTCGCTTCAAAACCACCAGCCAGGCGGTGGCATCCGGAGCATTGCCGCCCAACACCAGCATTTCGCCTTTGGGAAGTTTCTGCGTGCGTTTCAGCACCGGCTCGTTTTTGCCGATCAACGCGAATTCAAAATTCTTTCCATCGATATCCCTGACCGAAATCCGACATATTTTGCTTAATCTTGCCTCGCGCGTTTCGTTTTTTGACACCCGGATATTTTCGCTTTTGACTTCGAAATAATGTTTCCATTTCAGCGGCAGTTCACTGAGCTTTTTATGGACTTCTTCTTCAACCGGCTTGTGTTCTGGATTGGGAGAATTGGTCGCGGTGGTTGCCCAGACCAGTTGAACTTCAAACTTGAAGTCCGCCGCAGCGCGGGCGGCGGAAACCGTCAACGCAAATAAAAGGGACACCAACGCCAAAGGCGCGAAGCGGGAAAATAAGCTCGGGTTGAATCTCATTGTCTGGAATTTTAACTGACGAACATCATTTCGCAATTCAGTGGTCGGCCGGATAGGAAACCCACACGAGCGTGGTTCCGTGGGCGTAATCGTGATAAGTAAAAGCACCGGAATCGGCAACTGTCATTTCGGATTCCGCCGCGGAGGCCAATTGCGCCGGCAAAAACTGGCGTCCGGCAATGATCCCAATGATCGCCACCGCGGCAACCGCTCCAGCCGGGATCAAAACACGGCGGAACGTCTGAAGCCACGAGGTTTTCCGCACGGGTTCGGCGGCGGGTTCCAGGCGGTCGATTTCGCGTTGGATTTTTGACCAGTAAAATTCCCGCGATTCCGGCACGCGCACTGGCGATTGCGAATTCTTGAGCGCTTGGCGTGTGTTCCGCAATTCCTTGACCAATCCATTGGCTTCCTCGTCTTGAGCCAGCCAGGCGGAAATTTCCCGCGCTTCCGTGCCCGGCAATTCGCCGTCCAGGAAGGCCTGAAGTTTCAGTTGTTGTTCTTCGTTCATAGCTTGGTTGGTTAAATTTGTTAAATCAGTGACTGGTTAAATCGGTCAATCGTCGCCGTTCGCAACTCATTTAACTCATTTAACCTGTTTAACTCTTTTCATTCCTCAAATCCGCCAGCAATGACGCGAGCTTTCGCCGGGCGTAGAACAGCCTGGACATGACCGTTCCGATTGAACAATCCATCGTTTTGGCGATTTCTTTGTATTCCATTTCTTCAAATTCGTGCAGCACCAGCACGGTGCGATGCTCGTAGCTCAACTGGTTCATGGCTTTATCAATGCGCTGCCGCAATTCGCCACGTTCCAGGCGTTCGGTCGGATTCACTGCGACCACCGGCATCTGACGCTCCACGCCGCCGGATTCTTCGTTCATTTCCTCGATTGATTCCGCCCGCTGCCGCTTCTGCTTTCGTAATTGATCGAGGCAGAGATTGATCACAATCCGCGTCATCCAGGTCGTGAAACTCGATTCACCCTGAAACTGCACCAGCCGTTGCCAGCCCTTCACCCAGGCTTCCTGCGAAAGATCGAGCGCGGATTCTTCATTCCGCATCATGCTGTAGGCCCGGGCATAAATTCGATCCCGATGCCGGAAAACCAATTCCTCAAAGGCGGCGGCATCACCCTTCTGGGCTTGCCGCACCAGGGCTGTGTCTTCAGCCGAGGAATAGTCTTTTTCAGCCATGGTTTGACGCAGGATCAGTTTCGGCTATTCGAGAGATTAAAGTTTTCCTTTGGTACTCGGAAGCTGCCCCACAATCCGAGGATCCCGCTGGCAGGCAAAATCCGCGGCTTTGGCGAAAGCCTTGAACAATCCTTCGACAATATGATGCGGTTCGTCGCCGTAAAGCAGCTCCAGATGGAGATTGCAACGGGCTTCGTTGGCAAAACCTTGAAAAAATTCCCGGGCCAGCCCGAATCGAAATGCGCTCGACATATCCTGAGTTTTATCCGCTTTCCTGACGGCTTTTTGGGCAAATTCATTCAAACCGCGCCAGACCAGATACGGGCGGCCGCTGAAATCAATGACGCATCGCGCGAGGCATTCGTCCATAGGAACGTAAGCTTCGCCCGTCAGCGGATTCCGTGGATCAAAACCTGTTCCGTAACGGCGAATTCCTTTTTTATCCCCGAGCGCCTGCACAAACGCCTGACCCAGCGCGATCCCGCAATCCTCTACCGTGTGATGCGCATCAACTTCCAGATCACCCTGACAGCGCAACGTTAAATCCATGACTGCGTGTTTCGCGAACAACGTCAGCATGTGATCGAAAAACGGGATGCCGGTCGCAATCGAACTTTTGCCGGAACCGTCGATAGTCAGCTTGAGCTGGATGCGGGTTTCGTTGGTGACGCGTTTGACGTTCGCCTGCCGTAACTTCATTGGAACGGAGTAAAACAAACGCCGTCTGGAAAACAAAGCGGAAAGGCGAAAACACCATACGTTACAAATATCTCCGCAAATCGAAGATCCGGTTCAAACGTTTTAAAACTAACTTTCTCCGAAAGAAAACCGTTCGATGGAAATTGATGCGGTTCCGCGTGAAATTCTTTCATTCCCTTGGTCTCATTCCCTGCCCTGTTCTCACCCCATTTCAGCGGCCCTGTGTGGATTTCAATTCATCAATCTTCTTCTGAATCTGGTCCGGCTTTGGCGACGCAGCTTTCATTTGCTCCAAATATTCGATGGCTTGATTTGTGTGGCCTTGTTGCAGTTCAACTTGAAACAAGCCGCCGAGAATCTGGTCGAGCAGAAAGTCGTTCGGCTTTTCCTTCGGTTTTTCGACTTCGTTCCAACGACGCAATGCCAGCTTCCAGAGATTCCGCGCACGATCCGGATCATGCCGATGTTTCAGGTAAAGCGACGCCAGTTCGTTCAGAATATCCGGGTTCTTGGGATTCGCTCGCAGGCCTTGACGCAAAAACTGTTCAGCTTCGTCCACTTTGCCCAATCGCTCCGAAAGCCAATATGCCGCCACGGTGTATGCCTCGATGCTCTGGGGATCCAACTCAACCGAGAGTTGAAGCCATGGGAGCATTTCACGCTCTTCGCCTTTTTCCAGATGCACGTGAACCGAGGCGCGAAAATGCTTTCCAAACGCCTCAATCCAGTCCAACGACGGCGGCGGGCCTTCTTCGTGTTCTTCGTGCTCGTGGCCTTCGTGTTCATGATCGCCTTCCGCATGACCGGCTTCTCCCTGCGCGGCCTCTCCCGACATGTGATTCTCCTCGCGCCTGGCGTTGATTTCGAAAATGGACGGATAATTGCCTCGATGAAAATACGCGTCCGCTTTTGCAAAAGTGGAATTGGCAAACAGCTTTCGCCCATCCCCAAACGCCAGCGCCAAAAAGCTGGAGGATTTTCCCGCTTGATCGCGTTCGCTTTGTTTTGCGTCCAGCCAGATCGCCAGGCTGAAACATCCCACGAACAACAGAATTAAAATGAGCCGTTGCCTGAGCATGGATCAATTCAAAGCTTTACGGCGAAACACCAGGCACGCCGCAATAATGAAGAACGCAGAATAAACCCAGCCATAAAGCGTCGCCGCGCCGATATCAAGCCACGCCACCATTGGCCAATCATGAATGATCAACCCGCGCAGATCGAAAAATTCCAGATGTGGAATTGCGAAATAAATCCCCGTCAAAAGCGACGCGGAGGGTTCCGTCATTCGAATCGCAACTTTATGCAGATAAGGCCCGACGAACAGAATTCCCAACGTGACGATAAACACGATGGTAACATTTGCCGCCGGAGTGGTCAGAGCCACGGAGCCAAGCAGCGTCAGCGCGATTACGATGCCGAGCATCTGCCAATGCATCCAGAACGCTTGAAAATAATTTCCAATGGGGAATGAATGTTCCCGTGTTCCGCTGACGATTGCGAAGAAGATGTAGAACACCAGCAGCGCCGCGCCACTCGCAAGCCAGCAACCCAGGAATTTGCCGGTGATCACCTGCCACCGCGAAATGGGTTTGGCCAGCAACGGGAAGATCGTTCGGTTTTCGCGCTCAAACGGAATCTGTCGCGCCGCGGTTGTAATGGCTACAACGAGAGCGGAAATCCAGATCAGCATCAGACAGATTTCTTTGAGGTACCGGACAATGCTGTGATCATTGAAAAAATTAGCGCTACCCGCCAGCAAGGTGATCAGCACCGTCAGAATGAACAGCACGTAAAAATCTTTGCGGCGATACAGCTCACGGATAACAACACCTGAAACAGCGAGAATCTTGTTCATATCAGGATTGCGCGTTGTACCCGACCACTTTCAGGAAAATCTGTTCAAGATTGCATTGATACTGTTTCACCAGGTCATCCACGCGGCCTTCCACTTTCAATTCACCTTGATGCAAAATTGCGACACGGTCACAAACCGTTTCAACTTCGCCGAGTTCGTGTGAGGAGAAGAAAACGGTTTTTCCTTCGTTCTTCAAACGCTGAATGATCTCGCGCACTTTCATTCGCCCCAGCGGATCAAGGCCGCTGGTCGGCTCGTCGAGAAGCAAGAGATCGGGATTGTTGATCAACGCCTGCGCCAGTCCGGCGCGCTGCTGCATGCCTTTGGAATAGGTGCGGATCGGACGTTTCCGAGCGTGTTCCAGTTCCACGAGTTTTAATAGTTGATCAATGCGCTTTTCCGTTTCGGCCTTGGGAATCTCAAAAATTTTAGCGTAAAACCGAAGCAATTCTTCCGCTGTGAGAAATTTGTAATAGTAGGTCAGCTCCGGCAGATAGCCGATCCGCTGACGCGCGATGGGCTCGCGGACATTGACATCGAAAAGATAAGCCGCGCCGCCGGTGGGATTCACGTAACCGAGCAGCACGTTCATCGTGGTCGTCTTGCCCGCCCCGTTGGGACCGAGGAAGCCAAACACTTCGCCGGCGTTGACGGTAAGGTTCAATCCTTTAAGAGCCAGCTTTGCGCCCTGTTTCAGCTCTCGCGTGCGGTATTCAACGCGGAGATTGTCGGTTCGGAGAATCGGATTCATGTTTTGCGACTCGGCACTAGATTGCAAAATTTGTTCCGAATTATGGCGCAATCTGAATAAAAAAAAAGCTCGAAGCGAATGAACGCTTCGAGCGATTTGAAGCTAAAACAATTACGCACCACCGCCAGCATCTTCACCACCGGCCGCCGCAGGCGTATAGGCAGCGTTGTGATCAACCGCAGCGCTAGATGCACATTGGGGAGCCGTTCCGATAACATTCACCGTGTAAGCCGCTTTACCGACCGGACATGTGGGAGTGTTGCGAAGATACTCGGTCACATTGTCGATCGTGCAAGCTCCGCCTGTCGCGGCGCCGGTTTCCAGAGCAAACTGGTCCTTTGCACCATCGATCTGACGAAGGTTGTTGACGCATGCATTCTTCTGCGCGGTTTCGCGCGCTTTCACAAAGTTCGGGATCGCGATGGCAGCCAGAAGGCCGATGATCGCAACCACGATCATGATTTCTACGAGCGTGAAGCCCGCCTTACGGGAGGTCTGAATTTTCATATCTAACGTTTTACCTTTCATTCGCGGCGTGAACACAGCAGCAAGCGGTTTATTCATTTCTACAGTTTGCGTTCACTGATTGCCTGCTGCCAACCGCACTTTTCAAATTAGCAGAGCCGGTGCCAACCACTCTGTCGCGAATATGCTAACACGCTTCGGCGGATTTTGTTTCGGAAAAGTTCAAAAAAGCACACAGAACCAGATTTTCCGAGGAAGGATTGTCCGGTCGTTGGACACCCTGTGCCAGACGCGGACAGACACGGACTCCAGCGATTGAGACACGGATTCCACCGATTGACACAGATTCACTGAAACAAACCAAACCTCTCCAGCTTTTCCTTTAAAAAATTCCGTGTTAATCCGTGCAATCCGTGTCAAAACCCAGGCCGAAGACCGCCCGAGTCTTTCTTTTCCACAGGCGTTCGCTATATTCGAAACCATGAAATCTCGCGGGCCATTCCAATTTGTCGCGGCATTTTTTTTGATGCTGCTGGTCCTTCGCGCAGGATCGGTGTTCGGCGCGGACACACTGAATTGGAACACCAACAATAATCGCGTGACCGCCGATATCACGTCCGTGCCGCTGTTACGCTTGCTCGAAGGCGTTTCGCAACTGACTGGCTGGCAGGTTTATGTGGAATCCAATGCCACCCGCAATGTGTCGGTGAAATTCAAAAACCTGCCCGCTGGTGAAGCGCTCCGGAATCTTCTGGGCAACCTGAATTTTGCGCTTGTTCCGCAAACAAATTCTCGCTCCCGCCTTTACGTCTTTCAATCGTCACAAAGAAACGCGACCCTGCTCGTTCGCCCCGGCAGTCTTGACGGGAAAACCGGGTCCACGAATCGAATTCCAGATGAATTGGTAGTAACGCTCAAACGCGGCGTTAAGCCTGAACAAGTCCCCTGTCTTCAAAACGCCCGAATTCTTGGCCAAATAACAGGAATGAACACATATCGGGTAAAATTCCAAGATGAAGCAGCGACACTCTCTGCGCGGGAATGCCTTTCCAGCGATCCGAATGTCGAAAGTATCGATTCAAACTTTTCCGTTGATCGCCCTGAACCGAGCCAACTTCTTGATGCCGCTGCTGCATCGAATATCAAATTGGATTTGAAAAAGCCGACCGGAGATTGTGATCCCATCATTGCCATCCTCGATACCAGCGGCATGAATGCGGTTCCCGAAAACCTGAAAAATTTTCTGATGCCGGCTATTTCAGTCGTTCAGCAGCATGGCAGTTCCCAAAGCGCAGTGACTCCCCGGGCCGTAAATACGACGCCCGAATTGACTCATGGTTATGCGATGTTGATGACAGCTTTTCAGGGCATTCAAAGCACTGCGACAGGCGGCGCTTCCTCAGCACGCATCCTTCCGGTGGATGTTTATGGAAATAATGCGACAACAACCACGTTCGATGTCGCGCAAGGTGTTTATCAGGCGGTCAATTCCGGTGCAAATATCGTCAATATGAGCCTGGGCGGAAGTGGTGACAGTTCGTTCCTCCATAACTTGATTCAACAAGCCAGTGCAGACGGTGTCGTCTTTTTCGGTGCGGCGGGAAACGAACCCGTTACCACACCAACTTATCCCGCGGCTTACTCGGAAGTTATCGCGGTGACCGCCGGTGATCGCAATGGCGATCTAGCCAGTTATGCGAATCGCGGCAGCTTTGTGGACTTGATGACGCCAGGATCCAGCGTGGTTCCCTTCAATGGCCAATCGTATCTCGTGAACGGCACTTCCGCATCGACCGCCTACGCCTCAGGAATCGCCGCCGGGCTGGCGGGAAACAGTGGCGATTGTCCGCCGGGTGTGATTGCGACCATGCGCAGCAAACTCGGCGTGAACCTTGGTGGAAATAAATAATGGATCGGTTAGGCCACGCTTGCGAGCCGCCGGTACAAACTGGTTCTCCGCGCCGGCTTGTAGCTTTACCTCCATCAAACCGGGCGCAGAACCAGTGCGCCCGAGTTGCCGCAGCGCGGCAACTGCTACCTGAAAATGGACGTTGAATGTTGGTTGTTGAATGTTTTCCGATTCGTCCCGCTTCAAATGCCGCTTGCCTGACGTGACTTCCAATTTACCCTTGGGCCGTGACCTGGTTCACTGATCGACATTTCTTTTTGCTGGCCGTGATCGTTTACGGCTTCAGCATGTTGTACTCAGTTTTCCTCTGGCGACATGGATTTCGCAAAGCGGATCGGATCAATTATTTCCTGCTGCTGATCGCCTTTGCATTGCATACCACCGCGATGATCAAACGCGGTTTCTCCTTCAACCGTTGCCCGGTCAATAATCTCTATGAAGCCATCACGTTTCTGAGCTGGACGATTGTGGCGACGTATCTGGTCGTCGGGTTATTTCAAAAATTCCGTTTTCTCGGCGCGTTCGCCTCGCCAATTCTTTTCGCGATCGGCGTTTTTGCGCTGATGCCGCCGCTCGACCAACCGCATCACGGCCATCCGGATTTCCATACGGACTGGGGCACAATTCACGGCGCGCTGATTCTCCTTTCGTGCGGCGCATTTGGTTTGAGCGCAATTGCCGGAGTGATGTTTCTGACGCAGGAACATGATCTCAAATTTCGGAAAGCGCGCGCCATGCTCTCGCTGCTGCCGCCGATTCAACGACTAGAACGCATCATGAGCCGGCTGCTGATTTGCGGCATTGTTCTGCTCACGCTCGGGCTGGCTTTCGCGCCAATGCTGATTCGCGAAGCGGAAGCCAAAGGCGAGCAGGTAAGATTTGATCCCATCCTGTTTTACTCGGTTTTCATCTGGATCGTTTATTCTTTGCTGTTCGTCGCGCGCTGGAAATTCGGCCAGGTCGGACGCCGATTCGCGTGGGGCGTTGTCGGCAGCTTCGCGTTTCTGCTGCTGACGTTCTGGGGCTTTATTCTTATTTCGCCGTTGCACAATCCATGAGCGAATCATTCTCACCTCCAGCGTTCTCGAAAACGCCGAACAACGAACATCGAACTTTGAACTTCGAACGGCGCGCATGCGACACGAACTTCGAAGTTCGGAGTTCTGCGTTCGTTGTTCGACGTTTCGCTGATTTGCACCTCGGATTCTGACATGCCTCTCGTCGTCATCGGCCTTAATCATCGTTCGTCACCCGTCACCGTCCGGGAAAAATTTGCGTTTGCGGAAGCGCGCATTCCCGCGACGCTTCAATTGCTGCGCGACGAAGGAATTGCCGACGAAGCCGTCATTCTTTCCACCTGTAATCGCGTTGAAATCTACGCGTCCACTTCACTGGAACCCCGCGCTGCGTTTGAAGAACTGAAAGAATTTCTGATCACCTGCCATGATTATCGCGATCCCCTCACGGACGAAATCTATGCGTTGAACGAACCGCAAAGCATTCAGCATCTGTTCAAAGTCGCGTCCGGTTTGGATTCCATGGTTCTCGGCGAAACCGAAATTCTCGGCCAGTTGAAAAAAGCGTACGAAATCGCGCTGCAACATCATCACACCGGCGCGCGGTTGAACAAGGCCTTCCAGCGCGCGTTCAACGTCGCCAAGCAGCTTCGCACCGAAACCAGCATTCAACGCGGCAGCATTTCCGTCGCGTCGGTCGCCGTCGAACTCGCGGAGAAAATTTTTGAAAAGCTCAACGAGCGTCACGTGATGGTGATTGGCGCCGGTGATACGAGCGAAAAAACCGCGCGCGCCCTGCTCTCCCGCGGCGCGAAGAGTCTCGTTGTCGCCAATCGGTCGCTGGAAAACGCTCAGGCTCTGGCGCAAACGCTGGGCGGCCGGGCCGTTCAATTTTCAGATTGGTCGAAGGAGTTTGAGAAAATCGACATTGCCATCAGCAGCACTTCCGCGCCGACGCATATTCTGGATCGCGCCAAACTGGAAATTTTGATGAAAGCGCGGAAGCATCGTCCGTTGCTGCTCATCGACATTGCGGTGCCGCGCGATATTGATCCGGAAGTGAATCTGATTCCGAACGTTTATCTCTACAACGTGGATGATCTTCAAACGATCGCGAACGATTATCTGGAACATCGCAAAGAAGAAGCCGCGCGCTGCGAGAAGATCATTGCGGAAAAAACGCGGGCTTTGCTCGAGACGCCTCCGGGCGGCAGCGTGCGAGGCGCGTGGTGCGTGCGGAACAACGAAGGCAACGCCTGATTTATCAAACCCGGCTCACGCTCATTTTATTTTCGATCTCCTTATGACTGTTCTGAAGCCGATTCTCCTCGCAACCCGCGGCAGCGCGCTGGCATTGGCGCAGTCGAACCTGATTCTCGATCGATGCCGCGTCGCGTTTCCGAAGTTTGCGTTCGAACTCAAGATCATCAAAACCACCGGCGACAAACTTCAAACCGCTTCGTTGGCGCAGGCTCAGGCCGCGCAATCGCTGCCAAAAGGCTTGTTCACGAAGGAACTTGAAGCCGCTTTGCTGGACGGCAGTGCCGATCTCGCGGTTCACAGTCTTAAAGATCTGCCAACCGAGTTGCCGTCCAAATTGAAACTCGGCGGGGTTGGCGGCAGGCGCGAGGATGTCCGTGACGTTCTGATTTATCGCGACGCGGCGTTCGTTGGAAATTCCAAGTTCCAAATTCCAGGTTCCAATTCAGAGGAACGGCGCGGATACGCTCCAGCGCTTGCCATCAAAGATCTTCCGAGCGGTGCGGTCGTCGCAACCAGCAGCACGCGTCGCAAAGCGCAATTGCTGGTGCAGAATCCCGAATTGAAAGTCCCTGATATTCGCGGAAACGTTCTCACCCGTTTGCAGAAGCTCGCGCAGAATCCCGAGATCGATGCCACCCTTCTGGCGCTCGCCGGTCTCACGCGATTGGGTTATCGCATTACGCCCGATGGAAAACTGAACGGCGCGAATGTTCCTCCGGGTTTGCTCGCGACGATTCTTGATCCCGAAATCATGCTGCCATGCGTCGGTCAGGGCGCGCTGGGAATTGAGATTCGCGAAAACGACGAGCGGCTCGCAATGATCTGCGAAAAATTGAATGACTTCGAAACCTTCCAATGTGTTCTGGCCGAGCGCGCGTTTCTCGCGGGCATGGGCGGTGGTTGCCAGAGTCCCGTCGGCGCCTATGCCGAAACCGTCGGCAATCAAATCCGGATGCGCGTGATTTCCTTCATGGGCGGGAAAGTTCGGCATGCGGAAGGAAATGATTCGCTTGAAAACGCCGCGGAGCTTGGACGGAATCTCGCGGGAAGGTTGAAGTAGTCTTTTATTTCTTCGGCGGGAAAACTTCCGAAAGCATGTCTTCCAACTGCCTTCGTTCAACATCCGTCGCGGTTCCCGCAACAATGTGTCCGGCTATGCTCCGCAAAATGTGAACTTTGTCTGGAGGAACATCTTTCGACATCTCGATAATGAAATCACGAGCAATCGCCGCAAAAGTGTTTCCGTTGTAAAAGCAGAACGGAGCAAGCTTGTGGCACTTCAAACAAATATCGATGGCTTCCGTCAGCGTGAGTTCTTCTGATTGGCTTTTTTGCCAAAGATTCTTTGCTGGCGTGTGTCCGTCAGACGTGGGCTTGTGCAGCGCGCCTTTCTGCTGACAAAGGCCGCGATTGATTTCCGTGACGAGTTCCCAGTCGAAAGGTGCCAGCCAACGTTTGGTCAGGCGCGCCATGCGGATTCAGCGAGCTGCAGTTTTTTTTAATCCAGCCTTGATTCGTCGAAGCGTTTCCACGCCTTCGCTCTTGAGATATCCCTTGCCGGTGCGCGCCAGAACAGGTTCAGCTTTGAAACGATCCTGAATTCGCAGCGCGTCTTTCATGACTCGCTTCAAGCGTTGCTGTTGCGATTCCGTCATGCCTGCAATCTAATCATTTTCGACTGGATTCGCAAATTGAATCCCGAATGAAGATTGTTAGAAAGCCGGTTCCGGACAATGCGACAACCATTCACTCAGCCCTGGAAGCGCAAACGAAAGATGCGCCTGAACTTTGGCGCAGTTCAGTGATGTATCCGGAGAACGGGGCGCGCCGTGATAGTTGACCAGCGACTCCGGTTTCAGCTTCGGATTCAATTCCAGGCAACGCCCTGCAATCAATTTCCCGATCTGCCAGCGCGACAATTTCTCGCCACCCGCAATGTGGAAAAGTCCGGCCAGATTTTTCCCGATCAATTCCCAAACCGCCCGCGTAGTCGCGCTTGCCGGAATGGGGCTGCGAAATTCATCGGTAAACAACGTCACCGTTTCGTCCGATCTGAATGCGTTTCGGAGCTGTTCGTTGAAGCCACGATTTCCGCTCGGCGAAATGCCGCCGTTCAATGAAGTGCGAACAATGGTGTGCTTTGGATTCGCCATCACAATTTTTTCCGCAGCGACTTTCGTTTCAGCGTAGATGCTCAGCGGATTGACTTCATCCGTCTCAACGTAATCCCCTTTTCGTCCATCAAAAACGAGGTCGGTGGAAAAGAAAACAAACGGAATGTCCGCGGACAATTCAGCGAGCAGAGCAGTGACACCAACATTCACCTGACGTGCCAAGGCCGGTTGTTTCTGACACGCCGGGCTTTGACTCATCGCAGCGCAGTGAATGACAGCTTGCGGCTTTTCCTTATGAAAACGCTGCCGAACGGACGGGAAATCCAGCAAATCCAGATCGCTTCGAGTCAGGCCAACGACTTTGAAATCCGGCGCAAAATGTTTCGCAGTCTGAACCAGATAATTTCCAATCAGCCCGCCCGCGCCCGTGATCCAGATCGTGCGGAGCCGTTTGCGCGAATCGTCTTCCGCGAAATCGTTCAATCGATCAAACGTTTCGTGAGATTGTCGTAGGAATCGATCCGGCGATCGCGCAGGAACGGCCAGTGCGTCCGTGTCGTATCCACGTTGGACAAATCCACCGGCACAATGAGCGTTTCCTCTTTGTCGGCACTCGCTTTCGCAAGAATTTGCCCGGAAGTTCCCGCCACAAAGCTTTGTCCCCAGAATTCAATCCCGTCGCCACCCACGCCTTTGATGATTTCATGGCCGATGCGATTCGGCACTGCGACATAACAGCCGTTGGCGATGGCGTGACTGCGTTGAATCGTTTCCCAGGCCGAATGCTGGAGCGCGCCGTACTTTTCTTTTTCCTTCGGATGCCAGCCGATTGCGGTTGGATAAAAAAGAATTTCCGCGCCCTGCATTGCAGTCAGTCGCGCGCCTTCGGGATACCATTGATCCCAGCAGATCAGCACACCGATTTTTGCATACCGGGTTTGCCAGGCTTTGAAACCAAGATCGCCCGGCGTGAAATAAAATTTCTCGTAGAACAGCGGGTCATCCGGAATGTGCATTTTGCGATAGATGCCCAGCAACGATCCATCGGCATCGATGATTGCCGCGGTGTTGTGATACAATCCCGCCGCGCGTTTCTCGAACAGCGAAGCGACAATCACAACGCGATGTCTCTTCGCAATTTTCTGAAACGCTTCCGTGCTCGGGCCGGGAATGGGCTCCGCGAGTTTGAAAAATTCGTGGTCTTCGGCCTGGCAGAAATATTGAGAGCGAAACAGTTCCTGCGTGCAAATAATCTGCGCGCCATCTTTGGCAGCACGTTCAGCGGCAGCGAGTGTCTGCTTGAGATTTTTCGCCGGATCAGCGGAACAGGCGGTTTGAATCAGGCCCAGATTGACGGTATCGGCGGAGGCGGAGCGCTTCATTGAAATCAGACTTGGTTTTGAATTCGGACGGTGTCTTCGAGCAATTGTGTTTTGCTTTTCAGGCTGTTCACTGAAGGCGTGCTTTGGCCGAACAGTTCGCGAATGTATTTTCCGAGCGTCTCATTCGTCGGGCCGTAACCGGTGTGATAAATGTAATGTTCGAGATCATACAAAAGCTCGTCGGCTGTCGCGTAGCGTTTGTCAAGATCGCGGGCCAGGGCTTTGTGCAGAATCTCGTTGAGCCGGTCGTCGATGCGCGAATCAAGCGTGCGAAAATCCGGGATCGGCATGTTCATGATTCGCTGGCGCGATTCTTCAGCCGTGCTGCACTTGAAAATGTTTTTGCCGAGCAACAGATGCCCAAGCACAACGCCCGCGGAAAACAAATCGGAACGTTTATCCGTGATCTGGAAATTCGCCTGCTCGGGACTCATGTAATCCGCTTTACCCGCGACGACTTCTCCCTCCTGATCGGTGAGAAATCCCTTGGCTTTCGCGATTCCGAAATCGGTCAGTTTCACATCACCTTCAAACGCGATCATGATGTTTTTGAAGCTCACGTCGCGATGCACGATGCCCAGCGGTTTGCCGTCCTTGTCCGTTTTGGAATGCGCGTAGGCCAGTCCACGCGCGACGCGGCTGACGATGAAGATCGCAAGTTCGCGCGGCAATTGACGCTTTTTGTCTTCAAGCTGTTGAGCGAACTGTTCCAGGTTCACGCCGCGAATGAGTTCCATGGCGATAAAACAGACGCCGCGCGTTTCGCCGAGATGATACGTCTGGACAATGTTGGTGTGGATCAGGTCGGCCACGAGCTTGGCCTCACCGATGAAATTATCGATGAACTGTTTCTGGCTGGCGTAATTCTGGCGAATGACTTTGATCGCAATTCGTTTGACGAATTCGCGCGCGCCGTTCTGTTCGGCTTCGTACACGACGCCCATGCCGCCTTCGAAAATCTTCCGCACGATGTCGTATCGGAATTCGTTTTGAATGGTGAAGAGAGCCACGCCGCGATGTTTGCGAAACCGAAGTTTAAGTCAAGTCTCCGCTCAGCGTCGGAAGGTGGAAAAGCCCTTTGTTTTCCGGGTGTTTTTTTCGAATTTTCTCCTTGCGCGACTTCGGACAGGAGTTTTAATACGAGCCAAGTCGAACGACTTTTGGTTTAGAAAACACAAACAACTACACACCACAACACACACACGTTTATGGCCAAATCACTCTCCAAATCACAGATCGCTTCCACGCTTTCTGAAAAAGTTGGCATCACGAAAAAACAATCCGTCCAGTATCTCGAAGAACTCGCCGCGCTCGCCTACAAGAACGCGAAGAACACCTTCACCCTGCCGGGCCTCGGCAAATTGAAACTCAAAAATCGCGCCGCCCGCACCGGACGTAATCCCGCGACCGGCGAACAAATTCAGATTCCCGCCAAGCGCGTGGTCAAATTCCAGGTCGCCAAAGCGGCCAAAGACGCCATCCTCGGCGCGAAATAATCTTCTCAGACTTTTCCGATCGGCGCTTTGATTTTTCAGAGCGCCGATTTTGTTTTCAGGCCATAGTCATTGGTCAGTAGTCCGTGGTCCATGGTTCGTAGCAAAAACGTCAAATGCCGAGTGGAACTTCACAACTACTGAACTACTGACTACGAACTGTTGACCACTGACTAAAACCAAAATGAAAATTGCTGTTGTCGGTTGTGGAGCATTGGGAAGTTTTTATGGCGCGAAACTTGTCCGCGCCGGGCAGGATGTTCATTTTCTGCTGCGCTCGGATTACGACGCGGTTCGCCGTCGCGGTGTTTTCATTCAAAGTCCTGAAGGCAATTTCAACGTTCGCCCTCATTGCGCGCGAACTCCCGAAGACATCGGCCGCAGCGATTTGATTCTCATCGGCCTGAAAACCACCGCCAACGATCAATTTCCGAAATTGCTTCCACCGCTGGTTGGATCGAACACCGCAATTCTCACCCTGCAAAACGGCCTCGGCAACGAAGCGCAACTCGCCAAGCTTTTCCCCATCGAGCAGATTCTCGGCGGGCTTTGCTTCGTTTGTTTGAATCGCATTGAGCCGGGCGTGATCCGGCATCTCGATCACGGACGGGTGATTCTCGGTGAGTACAATCGCTGGCCGGAGCCGCGCACGCATGACATCGCCGCGCTGTTTCGCGATGCGGGCATTCCCTGCAAAGTCACCGACAATCTCGCGCAGGCACATTGGGAAAAACTGGTTTGGAATATTCCATTCAATGGATTGGGCGTAGCCAGCGCGGCAGGATACGACGCAATCGCTGACAATGATTCGAACGGAAAGTCTGTCGTCGGCCCCTGCCTCACGACGGATCAACTTCTCGCAGATTCGCGCTGGGAAAAGCTCGTTCGCGAACTGATGCTGGAAGTGATTCGATCCGCCAATGCACTCGGTTGTTCACTGGACGAAAGCGTCTCGAAAAAACAGATCGAACGAACGCGAACGATGGGCGCCTACAAAGCTTCAACTCTGGTGGATTTCGAACGCGGCCAACCGTTGGAATTGGAAAGCCTTTTTCTCGAGCCTTTGCGCCAGGCGAAAGCTGCGGGAGTGCCGGTTCCGCGATTGGAAAGATTGGCCTCGGTGCTTCAGCAACTCACAAAATCGAGGTGAAAGTATCCGTGAGGGTGCTGAAGTTTTTTAATGCAAAGACGCGAAATTGCGAAGGCGCAAGGAGCAGGAAGGTTTGCTTTTCAGTCGCATTGAAGTGGCATGGGCGTCTCGCCCGTGCGTTGATAGTCCGTGTGTCGCTTGAAACGCACGGACGAGACGCCCATGCCACTATGTTCAGTTCAAATCCAGCGGGCGCAGTTTCAATCCGCCATGCCTGTCAAATTTGTGGAACGCGCGTCCCAACGCCGGACAATCCGGAGCGGTAGGCAGGACATCCACATTTTGGCGCATCGCCAAAGGCCGCGGATTTTTCGAGCGAAGCGGCGCGCCTTTGCTGATCTGCTCGCGCTTCTCATCCAACCGCCGATTCCGCCGTCTTTCGAGATATTCCAAGCGCCCGAGATAACCCACGACCAGCAGCGCCAACAGCGTGAGCCAGCCCAAAAGCGGGGCGACAATGAAGTTCGAGAAGGTGTTTGTCATAACAGCGATGGATTTGTTGAACGCGAAAAAGCAGGTCGTGTTCCCATCGCAGCGATGCCAAGTTCCAAGTTCCAAGTCCGGATCCGAGTTTCCTGATTGAAACTGTTCGGGCCTGAGCGAAAATTCTTTCATGCCTCACAAAAACAAAATCGTGGTGATCACCGGTGTCACGTCAGGATTGGGCCGCGCGATGACCGAAGAATTCGTCCGAATGGGTCACACGGTTCTCGGATGCGGCCGTTCACAATCCAAGATCACGGAATTGCAGAAGCGGATTTCCGAGCCGCACGATTTCACCGCCGTGGATGTAGCGTCCGACGATGCCGTGCGCTCGTGGGCAGAACATTGCTTGAAGTTGTTCGGAGCGCCGGACCTGTTGATCAACAATGCGGGAATCATCAATCCCAACGCGCCGCTCTGGAAAGTGAGCGCGACGGATTTCTCAAACGTCATCGATGTGAACGTGAAAGGCCCGGCCAATGTAATCCGGCATTTCGCGCCGGCGATGGTGAAGCGCGCGCGTGGAGTGATTGTGAATTTCAGTTCCGGCTGGGGCCGATCAACCGACGCGGAAGTCGCGCCGTATTGCGCCAGCAAATGGGCGATTGAAGGACTCACGCAGGCGCTCGCGCAGGAACTGCCTTCCGGCATGGCGGCGATTCCGCTGAACCCCGGAATCATCAATACGGAAATGCTGCAAAGCGCTTTCGGTGGTTCTGCGAACAGCTATCCGAAAGCGGCAGATTGGGCCAAGGTTGCCGTGCCGTTTCTGCTTCAACTCGGGCCGTCTGACAACGGAAAACAACTGGATGTTCCCATTTGAACGGAGGACTACCGCAACTCGTCCACCGGCGCGGGATCCATATCATCGAAGGCCTGATTCTCACCGCCCATTGCCCAGCAAAATGTGTAGGCGCCCGTGCCGCAGCCGGAATGAATACTCCAGCTTGGAGAGATGATCGCCTGCCGATTTCCGACAATTAAATGTCGCGTCTGTTGCGGCGTGCCCATGAAGTGCATCACGCGCCGCTTCGGCGTCAGATCGAAATACAGATAAATTTCCGAACGCCGCGTGTGCGTGTGGGCCGGCATGGTGTTCCAGACCGAGCCTTCCTGAAGCTGCGTGAAACCCATCACAAGTTGGCAGCTCTTGATGCCGCCCGCGTGAATGTATTTGTAAATCGTGCGGCGATTTGCATCCGCCAACGTTCCAAGTTCCACGGGCGTCGCATCTTTTTTTTGTGCATGCGTGGTCGGATAGGCCGTGTGCGCCGGGTAACTCAACAGAAAGAACGCCGCGGGATCATTTGCATTCCGGCTCGTGAAAGAAATTTTCTGACTGCCACGCCCGACGTACAGACAATCCAGCTTTGCCATGGGAAACGTTTTCCCATCCACTTCAACCGTGCCTTCTCCGCCGATATTCAATACTCCCAGCTCGCGACGCTCGCAGAAATAAGCCGCGCGCAATTCGGCATCCGCGCTCAGTTCAATCGCGGCATTCGTCGGCACGGCTGAACCCGTGATGGCGCGGTCTGCATCGGTGTAAACGAGTTCCAGTTTTCCGGGCGCAAACAGCGATTCGATCAGAAATGCCGCGCGCAGTTCGTCGGTGTTCAGCCGTTGATAATCTTTCGGATTGGGAGAATATCGAATTTCCATAGGTTGCATTGACTCTGTAATTAGCGGCCGGCCGGTGAAATGAACCCGCCAAAACCGAATTCATCTTAAGCCGCGAATCGCTGATGTCGATTCTGATTCAATGCGGAACGATTGGCTGCGTGGTTTCAACTCGCAGAGAAATGGAACAACGAAGGAACGAAGGCCGACTATCTTTTCCACTTGTTTCTTCGTTGTTGGAATTGGGTGAAGCACTCCGTGAAATTCATTTTGAGTTGAGGGCGCCTGAAAGCGGCGGTGAACCGCGCGCACTCCAAACGCTTCGCGATTCTTGCGCCACCGAATCACGCGAAGCGTTTGGAGTGCGTGTGCTTCAGCACCGCTTTTAATGCGAAAATTAAACAGCCAAATAAAGACGTCGTAGCCCTCGCTCTTTTATTCCTTCGTTGTTTAACCAATCCCGAAACCAGATTGCATTTGCGCTCCGGTGTTTGGAAACTTTGCCGTGCTACGCGTTGAAACACCTTCGCATCTGAAGAATCTGGATTACTCCGTGATCCAGCAATGTATGCACTGCGGATTGTGTCTGCCGACCTGCCCCACCTACGATGCCACCAAGCTCGAACGTAACAGCCCGCGCGGACGCATTGCGCTGATGCGCGGCATTGCCGATGGCGAACTCGAAGCAACGCGCGCGTTCGGCGAGGAAATGTATTTCTGTCTCGGCTGCCTCGCGTGCATGACCGCTTGCCCGGCGGGTGTGAATTACGCCGAGCTGTTCGAACATGCGCGCGCAGAAGTAGAGCAAAGCGGCGCGTTGCAATCTCCTCGCCGCGATCTGATCCGCGCCTTTCTATTGCGCGGGTTGTTCATGGATTTGAATCGTCTGGAACTCGCGGGACGCGCCTTGAGATTTTATCAGCAAACCGGAATGCAAAGTCTCGTTCGCAAAACCGGAGTTCTGAACCTGCTTCCTCAACGCCTGCGCGAGCTGGAAGCCATGACGCCGGACATTCAGAGAAATTTTTCAGCGGATATCATCGAACCGTTTACGCCATCCATCGGCCCGAAACGTTTTCGCGTGGCGATGCTCACCGGCTGCGCCCAGGACTTGATTTACAGCAATGTGAACCGCGATACGGTGGAAGTGCTGGCGCAAAACGGTTGCGAAGTGATCACGCCTCGCAGCCAAAATTGTTGCGGTTCCATTTTCGCACACACGGGCGAATGGACGAACGCACAGATTCTCGCGCGCCGGAATATTGATCAGTTTCCGCCTGAAAAGTTCGACGCGATCATCACGAACGCTGGCGGTTGCGGATCGCACTTGAAACACTTTGCCAAATTGCTGGCGGACGATCCTGCTTATTCCGATCGCGCGCGGCTTTGGGATCAAAAGGTAAAAGACATTCATGAATGGCTTGTGGAGATTGGCTTTCGCGCTCCGAGTTTCGGCGGTGAAGTCACGCGCGCGACGTATCATGAATCCTGCCATTTGTGTCACGGGCAGAAAATCGTCGTTCAACCGCGGCAATTACTGCGTTCGATTCCGAATCTTGAACTGGTGGAATTGCCGGAAAGTTCCTGGTGCTGCGGCAGCGCGGGCGTTTACAACCTGATCCAGCCGGAGATGGCCGACAGTTTATTGAAACGCAAACTGGCGCACATCCAGGCCACCGGCGCGACCACGGTTGCCACCGCGAATCCGGGTTGCTTGTTGCAACTGATCAATGGCGCGAAACAACAGGGAATAAATTTGCGCGTCGTCCATCCTGTCACGCTGCTGGCCGAGGCGTATCGCAGTCGTTGAAAATCGAAAACCTCAAATGCGCGCCAATCCTGGTCAGTGCATTTGAGGGGCGCAACTTGACACCCGCACCATTTTCGATTCCCTCTCCCCGCAGCGAAGCGCGGGGAGAGGGCTAGGGAGAGGGGATTTTGAGCTAAAAACCTCCTCACCCCCGGCCCTCTCCTCCGGCTTCGCTCGGAGGAGAGGGAGTGATCGGCCGTTCGGATTTTCGAAAGCTCGATCCGTTGTTTGGTGCGGGCGCCAAGTTGCGCCCCATTTGAGGTCTTTTGGAATTTCTTTATTTCAGCGACCGGCAGACGCCTGCTTATTTAATTTTTCGACGATGCGTTGGTCTCGTCCGCCAGAATTTTCGTCAACACCGGACCGTCGGCGTCCGGCAGTTTCAGATTCAACAAACGCGCAATCGTCGGGGCCACGCTCGTGTTTGAAATTTCGCCCAACTGAATGCCCGGCTTGATGCCCGCGCCGTACGCCACAAACATCGCGTGCAGATGCGCCAAATGCGGATCGTGTCCATGCGTTCCGGAAGTTTCCAGTTTGTCCTTGAAGGCTTCGTCGCCGGAAGCCGTGTTCCCAAACGCGCAACCTTCGTCGGCAAAGAGCAACAGGTCCGGCGCATGTGGATCCTTTCTGGGATCGGCCATGCCATAATTTTTAAAATCAGCCACGCCTACAACCTTGACTCCGGGAATCGCAGTGAACGCTTTCCGCACCTGTTTCAAAATTTCAGTTCGTTGCGCTTCATCCCGCACGTAAATCATGGCGCAACCGCCCTGCACCACGACTTCCACTTTCGGTTTTGATTGTTCACCCACAAGCCCGGCCTGACGCAAAACGACGTTCGGCAGAATCGTGCGTCGGACCGGCGAAAAGCCGTGATCGGAAACAACGAAGAGCGTGGCGCGCCCCGGATAATCACGTTGTAATTCTTCCCAGACAAGGCGCACCTGTTGATCCATGGCTTTGATCGCGGCGTAAGCCTCGGGCGTCCGCGGCCCTTTTCCATGCTGCACATGATCCACGTTGATGATGTGGAACAACGCCAGATTGGGTCGATGCGTTTTGAGAATGTGATTGAAAATTTCGGCGCAGACCGAATCCATTTCCTCGCTGTTCCGTTGAGGCGAATCAAGCCGCAGCCCCGCGCTCTCACATTCGGTGATCAAAGCCGGCGTTGAATTTTTAATCAGCGACGGCATCGCCATATCAGGAATGGTCCAGTCCAGCGTTTTGGCGTTGCGCGTCGCCGGCCAGCGAACCGCTGCGGTTTTCAAGCCGTCCGCTTTGGCAACATCATAAAGCGTCGGCACTTTCACGATCTGATCTTTGTCGAACTCCGGATCGGCAATCAGCGTGACGCGCCTTCCTTCCGCGCGGTCGAAATAGTTATTACCGATCACACCATGTTTCGCAGGCATCACTCCCGTCACCAGCGTCGTATGATTTGGCCAGGTGACTGTCGGCGCCACCGCCCGCATTGCGGACGCATGCGCGCCTTTGGAAGCCAGTTCCCGGATCGTGGGCATTTCGGCTTTGGGATCGTCGAAATAAAATGCTGCCAGACCATCGACGCTGATCATGACGACGACTTGATTCGTTGCCCCAGAGTCAGCCGCTGCCGCGGGTTGATTGAAAGTTAAAAACGTGAAGGCGCAGATGATCCACGCTGCCAGAATTTTCTGAATCGGTTTTAGCATTTGATGACTGACTATGGGTTTTAAAAAATTATTCAGTCAATCCCGTTGTTGGTCTCCGGACAGATTTTCGTTCCGGTTACAATCGAGTTACAACTCAGCTCAGATTTCAATCTGCATACCGAGTTCCACCACTTTATTGGGCGGCAATTTGAAAAAACTGGCTGCGCTGGTGGCGTTGCGCGACATCACGGCGAAAATCTTTTCGCGCCACATCGCCATGCCCGGCGCGGGAGTGGGAATCAAAGTTTCCTTGCTCAAAAAATAGCTGAGTTCGGTCCGGCGCAAATCCAAACCCTTTTCATGACATTGCTCCAGCAGTTCAGGAACATTGGGATCTTCCATGAAACCGAAGTGCCCGATCACGCGATAGAATCCATTCCCCAGCGGTTCCACTTCCAGCCTTTCACTTTCATCCACGCGCCCGTTCTCATGCGTCAGCACCGTCAGAAACACAATGCGTTCGTGTAGAACTTTGTTGTGCCTGAGATTGTGCAGCAGCGACATCGGAACCGTTCCTGCGCGGCCTGATAAATAAACCGCCGTGCCGCGGACACGTTTCGCTTCGGTCGCAGTGGTTGAGTTGGTGAACGTCGCGAAGGGAACTGTGGAACGCTTCAATCGTTCGCCCAAAACGCGCCGCCCGGTTTTCCAGGTGGTCAGCAGCGTGAAAATAATCACGCCCACCACGAGCGGAAACCAGCCGCCATTGGCGATCTTGAAAATGTTGGCTCCGAAGAACGCGAGTTCCAATGCGAGTGCTGGAACGCAAATGAATGCCGTCTTGAGCGGCGTCCATTTCCACAATCGTTGAGCCGCGAAAAAGAAAAGAATTGTTGTGATGATCATCGTAATTGTGACGGCAATTCCGTACGCCGCCGCGAGATTCGAAGAGGAACCGAAACCAATCACCAGCCCGATGCACGCGATCATCAGAAACCAGTTCACGTGCTTGATGTAGATCTGGCCTTTCTCCATCGACGACGTGTGTTCGATCTTCAACCGCGGAAAATAACCGAGTTGCACGGCCTGCATGGTGAGTGAAAACGCGCCGGAGATCAGCGCTTGTGAAGCGATCACCGTGGCGGAAGTGGCGAGCATCACCAGCGGGTAAATCGACCATTTCGGCGCCAGCAGGAAAAAAGGATTTTCCGCCGCCAAAGGATTGCGCAACAGCAACGCTCCCTGTCCAAAGTAATTCAACAGCAGCGCCGGCAGCACGACGGAAAACCACGCCAGGCGCATCGGGCTTTTTCCAAAATGTCCCATGTCCGCGTACAATGCTTCGCCGCCGGTGACCACGAGGAACACCGCGCCCAGCACCAGAAAACCTTGATGTCCGTTCAGCAGAAAAAATTGCACGGCGTAGAACGGATTGACCGCGATCAGCACGCCCGGCGCGGAAACAATTCCTTTGATGCCGAGCGCCGCCAGCACGAGAAACCAGACCAGTGTGACCCGGCCAAAAATATTGCCGACGCGTCCGGTGCCAAAACGTTGAATCGAGAACAGTGCGACCAAAATCGCCACCGTAATCGGAATCACGTACGGATCGAAGAACGAAGTTGCGACGTGAAGACCTTCCACCGCGCTCAAGACGGAAATTGCCGGCGTGATCATTCCATCTCCGTACAGCAAAGCGGTTCCGAACAGCCCGAGAACAATCATGATTTTTGAAAGCCGCCCGCCGCGCGCCGCGATGCGCTCGGGAAAGGCGAGCGACAACAACGCGAGAATCCCACCTTCGCCTTTGTTGTCCGCGCGCACGACAAACGCGAGATACTTGATGGAGACCACGAGAATGAGCGACCAGAAAACCAGCGACAGCACGCCGAGCACATTTGCTTTCGAAACATCAATCGCGTGCGGTCCGTGAAAACATTCCCGCAAGGAGTAAAGCGGGCTGGTTCCGATATCGCCATAAACCACGCCCAGCGCGCCCAGAGCCAGGGCCAGAGTGTAACGGCTGCCAACATTCTTTTGCATTGTTATCAAAGCTTTCCATGCAGTCTGAACAAAAGAAGTGCGCCGCAATCATCGGGGATTGCACTTTCAATTGCCTGCGAGATTAGCTGACGGGCTGGGTTCTGAAAGTAACCCCGCCAGTGGTTCGCCACTGACGCACGCCCCTTCCTGCAAGCAGGATTGGTTCTCCCGCGCCCGGTGGTCCCGGACTTCGGCTGCGGCAATCTACCTATCGGAAATGAGTTGGGTTGTCAAACGTCCGACCGAGAGATCACGGAGCAGACACATCAAAAGCGTTACGCAAAGACGCGATGAATGATGATTGCCGTAGGATTAATTCTCCGTCGCCGGAGTGATGGAATGCAGCAGTTCGCAGCGCAGTCACTCTACCTGAATTTCACACCGCTGATCCTTGGCAGATGCCTCATTGATCAAGCACTCACGCTCATCGAAAATGCCCTCGATGGTGGGGGCGGAGGTAGAAGCGCGGACCAACATAAATAGACGGCCCATAAAAATAGGGCGGCGGCGCATAGTAATAAGCAGGCACGGGCACCGGAACGTAAACCGGCGGCGGCTGGTTCATATTGAAATAAATCTGATGCGGGATGGAATCTTCGGGCGTGAACATTTTCCCGGTTCGAAAGACGCGGGTCTGCACATACTGATTGGTTCGCAAAGGAAACGCCTGAACGACGTATTCATACGAGCCGAAATCGTGAAATGTTCCATCCGGATCGCCAAAGATTTTCAGCGTCAACGGCGTCGTGCCCACCGGCTCACGGTTGACTTCGATCCGAACGCCCGGCTCGGAAGATTCGACGGGCACATAGTACGCCATCGTTCCATGCGGCCCGGGTTCAGCTCCGGGCGGAATGCTTTCGCATCCCGCCAGCAAAACCAACGACAGCATCGAACCCAGCGCGATCCATTTCGTTTTCATAACATCTGTTCTCAGTTTCGTCTGATGAACGATGTTTGACAACCGGCGGCGCGCTTTTGCAAGGACGCCTTCCGGAGCGCGGATCTGCGATCCGCAGCAACCCCGCCATGCAAAAAGCTCCAGGTCACAATCGCGCCGGCACAATGCGAGTTGGGATTTCTTTCGAGTTTCGGAGTGCGCGACTGGAATTTATTTCACCCGCCCATGCCGAACCGTTCGGTTTTCATTTTGGAGACTCGTATAACTCGTCCTTCCGATTATCCCGATCAGAAATTGAATTCCACTTGAGCCCAGAAGCGTTGCACGTCCACGTGGGCCAGCGCGAGCGCCGGTGCGGCGGCGTCTTCGCCCAGGTAGTTCGCGTACTTCAACAACACCGTCCAGTTCTTCCCGAACTGCCGCGACGCCACAACGTCGAACTCCTGGCCGAAATCGGCATCGCCCGAATCTGCATCGAACTTGTGATACACAAATCGCAGCGGAATTGTTCCGGGCAATGTCACCTGCGCAAAAGCGTAGAGATCACGCAGACCATCGTTCGGCGTGTTCACAAAAGCATCCGCCCAGCCGTTGAACGCATGCAGCGTGGACAGCGGTGTGCGAAATCCAGTTCGTCCCCCACCGGCGCCATTGTTTTCGCCACTGCCGAGAACTTCGCAACCCGCGCCAAACGCGAACGGCTTCACGTTGCCGGATAATTCCATGTTGTAATACGAGGCGTCGTAATCGAGAGCGCTGTCGCCGTACTCTATTTGCCACGCGAATTCACCGCGATACGCGAGCGCGAACTTCTCCGTGATCGGTGCGCTGCCGGCAACATAACCGCCGTACGTCGCGCACGAATTATTGTATCGCGTCGCCGTTCCATTCTGCAGATCCAGATCCAACAGATACGCGTAACCCACGACGCGAATGAATTCACACGGCGCATACGCCACGTTGATAAGATGCGAACTCGACTGAAAATCACGATTCGGACTGTCCGCAGGCAAACCGCTCACATCGCCGAAAGGACGATGCACTTCCCAAAGATACGCGTACCTGAGGCTTAAATTTTCGAGAGGCTTGATCTCCAGATTTGCAGCGTCAAATGTTTGCATGTTCTGCCGCCAGCCGACGTCACCGATAAAGCGATGATTATCCAGCACGATTCGTTCACGTCCGGCTTTCAGCGTGAGCAGGTTCGTATAGGAATAACTGACCCAAGCCTGATTGAGTTCCGTTGTCGCCGGGTCAGGAATGACCGGCTTGTAACTTTTGTTGTTCGAACCGGCGGCGTTGTAATTGCCTTCCGATCCAATCACGCGCACGTCTTCGCCTTCGATCATCGCTTGAAATCCATACAACGGCGCCGTCGTAAAACCAAAACGCGTGCGAAGCATCGGCGCGTGCGAAGCATCCGTGATTGTGGGAACGCCTGTCTGATCCGCGTATTCGTAGCGCAGTCGCGCGTTGAGATTGAATTTTCCCTTCGCAATCGCCTCAGGAATTTTGCCGTTGAAAAATTTTTCCACGGCATTCGGTTCAGCAACCAGCGCGGCCGAAGACGATGGCGCAGCGGACGATTTCGAAATTGGTGGAGCGGGAGGTTGTCCGGTGCCCGATTGGGTAAACGGCAGCTCCGCGCCGAACACCGAATTGACAGCGGCCAGAACCAGCGTCGCGCCGGTGATCATTGCGGGAGAATGTTTCTGAGAGATTTTCATTTTAGGATTTCACGAATGCGCTGTGGCAAGACAGATCGATTTGGGAATTGTTGATTTCGATTAGAAGAAACAGTTGCAACGCCAAAGCCCGGTCCGTTTCAGAGCTGGCGACAATTGATTCACGTTTCATTTGCTGCGACCTCCTTAGCGACGCGTGTGCCAGATGACGCCCGTGGCGTGATGATTGCTTGGCGGAATGTCCATCAAAACCATGAAGCGGATTCATATATGAACGGGCCCATCGACAGTCGGCAGGTGCGAATGTTTTGTGTGCTGGCGCGCACGGGAAGTTTCACGCAGGCAGCGCGCGAAGTTCACGTCACTCAATCGGGTGTCAGCCACGCGATGAAAGCATTGGAGCGCGATGTAGGTTGTCGCCTTTTAGACAGGCTGGGCAAAAAAGTCGTGCTCACGCAGGCCGGCGAACAACTCCTGCATCACGCGACAAAAATTCTTCAAGAGATGGAGAACGCGCGCGAATCTCTGGCGCATCTTGGAAAATGGGGCCGCGGCCGGCTGCGTCTGGGCGCAAGCACGACCGCGTGTCAGCATTTGATTCCGCCGGTGATGCGCGAGTTCAAGGAAAGTTTTCCGGATCACGCGATTACCATTCAACCGGGCGATACCAACGAACTCGTCAATTCGCTTTTGCGCCAGCGCATTGATCTCGCGATCTCGCTCGAACCCTCGAATGAACCGCAGTTGGAATTCCATCCATTGTTCAACGACGAATTGCATTTCATCGTCAGCCCGACGCATCCCTGGGCGCGCGCTGGAAAAGCCGACCGCTCCGCCATTCCGCGCGAAAATTACATTCTCTACAACAAGAACAGCGTAACGTTTCGATTGATCGAACAGTATTTCCGCCGCGAAGAAATGACGCTGAACACCGTGATCGAAATGGGCAGCATGGAAGCCACGAAAGAACTCGTGAAGCTCGGAATCGGCGTCAGCATCATCGCGCCGTGGATTGCGCGCAAGGAATTGGAGGACGGCTCACTCGTCGCTCTGCCGCTCGGCCGCCGCAAGCTGGAACGGCATTGGGGCATTCTGCATTGGAAAGGCCGCCGGCTTAGTCTCGCGGAAGAAACGTTCATTGGGCTTTGCGTATCCGCATGCGCAGCGTTGAAGTGATTCGTTTTACTTTCGATTCAAGCACGGACGCTTTAGTCTCGGCCCATGCCGATTCCAGTGATCACCGTGGGTCAGATGCGCGAGTGGGAAAATGCCACGTGGGCAAAAGGACAGACGGAAGCGGAAGTCATCCGCCGCGTCGGAAAAGCCGTCGCCGAAATGGCAATCCGCCTGACCAAGCCCGCTGAGTTGATCATCGTGCTCGCTGGCCGCGGTCACAACGGCGCCGACGCGCGCAATACGCTGGAGCAATTGGAAGAACGCCGGATCGATGTCCTTCAAGTGCATGATCCGAAAAACGATTTCGAGGAACTGGAAACCCTGCTCAAGTTGCATCCGGCCTTGATCATCGATGGCTTGTTCGGAATTGGAATCAATCGCCCGCTCGACGCCGCGTGGATTCGTTTCATCGAACGGATCAACGAATTTCGACTTCCCGTGCTCGCTGTGGATTTGCCGTCCGGTTTGAATGCCGACACCGGCGAACCGCAGGGTGCAGCAATCCAAGCCATGGTGACGCTTACCGTTGGCGCGCCAAAAATCGGGATGCTGAAACAATGCGCCTGGCCTTACGTCGGACGCCTCGAAGTGGCCACAAACATCGGCCTGATCCCCTGCCCCTTTCAAAGAGAAACGAACTGGACTGCGCCCGAAGATTTCGCCGGCTTTCCGCCTTTGCGACCGGCCGCCAGTCACAAAGGAACGTTCGGTCACCTTGCCATCGTCGCAGGCAGCGTGGGCTATCATGGCGCGGCAGTGCTTTCAGCGCGCGCGGCTCAACGCGCCCGACCTGGATTGATCACCTTGTTTCCCCATGAATCGGCTTACGTCCCCTGCGCCTCGCAGTTGCAGGCGGTGATGGTTCAACCGTGGTCGCCCGAAAAATTGCCGGGAGAATTTGATGCGCTGCTCGCCGGGCCGGGATTGGCGGCGGCCGATGTTCCGGAAACATTGAAGCAACAGGTTCAAGAGCTTTGGAAATCCGCAAACGTTCCAATGATTGTCGATGCCAGCGCGCTGCAATGGCTTCCAACCGGCGCGACTCCGGAAAACGCCATCCGCGTCATCACGCCGCATCCCGGTGAAGCCGGGCGGCTGTTGCAAACATCGGCGGACGATATTCAAGCTGATCGCGCCAAAGCCGTGCGCGAGTTGTCGAAAAAGTTTGGAAACTGCTGGATTGTTTTGAAAGGTCATCAAACCTTGATCGGTCGCAGCACTGGCGATCTTTTTGTGAATTCCACTGGAAATCCGGCGCTGGCGCAGGGCGGTTCCGGCGATGCGCTTGGCGGTTATCTGGCCGGCCTGCTCGCGCAAAAGCAATTGCAGGCCGATCCGCTGCAAACGATTCGTTACGCCGTCTGGCGGCACGGCGCAACGGCTGATCAGCTTCAGCGCACGCGTCCGAATTGGGTGGTGGAAGATTTAGTCGAAGCGCTCGGCAACGCAACTTGACCATCGCGAAAGTTTTCATTTTCCTCAAGACGAACAAGAACCAGCGCGGCGAAAACGTCGAAGTAGCGCAGATTTCCAAATCTGCTGTATCGCAGGTCTCCGAACCTGCGCGGCTTAAAAATTTTCGCCCGCTTGAAAGTTTCACACTCGGCCGATTTGGAAATCAGCGATACAGCAGCTTTGGAAAGCTGCGCTACGAATCGTCGCCGAGGATCCTTTTCCAGAGCAGTTCGATTTCACGGCGCAGCACTTTCGCGTCCTCCCAACTGTTCGGAAATGTGGAAAGCGCGTAGCCGCCTTTAACCGGGCCGAGTTCAGGACAGATAAAAATCTCGCGCTCCGAATCAGCATTTCCTTCCAGCCAGCAGCGGAGCAAGGCTTCGGCAAACGGCATCCACACCCGGACCTCGCCTGTGATTTCTCCGCGCGCATCGGTAATCGGAACCTGAACGTGATGACCGTTGAACGGACGAAAATGAAACTGCTGCGCGCGCTGGATCAAATCCGGACGAACCAGCAATCGCTCCGTAAAATTCTCCGGCACGAGATGCTTGACCACGGCGAAATGTGAAAAGTCCCACGAGATCGGCAGCAGCTCGCCAGTATTCTTCTGAAACGCATCGGCCAGCGCGTAGGTTTTTTCCGGCGTTTCCGTGCAGGTGCCGCGATGCGATTCAATCGCCGGTTCAAGTCCCAGCTGCCGCCCTTCTGACAGCAGCGACGTCGTTAATTCCAACGCTTCCGGCGTCAACATTTCATCGTTGCCGAGTTGCACGTTCACGTGAATTGCGCCGCACTCTTTTTGTTCGCGCAACAGTCGTGGAAAATCCGCGGCGTCTCCGGATGCCATGCCGCCGACAAAACTCAGCTCATGCTTTTCGCAACCGGCGCGCAATTCCGGACTGCCGGCCCAGCACACGCCGTCAAAACCGGCTTCCCGGATCGCGCGAAGTTTTTCATCCAGCGTCCACTCCTTCGCTTCCGACGGATGCCCCATCAGTGTCCAGAGATTCGCGATGTGCCGGAGCAGCGGCTTTTTCATGAAGATTGAAATCAGTTCTCTGATGAATTCGCGCGCTGCAACAACGCGTCGAGGATTGTTCGCGGCACACGAAACGCCGTTCCATGTTTGTGCCCTTCGGGAAACGAAACCTCTTTGGTGATGTCGGTGAATGATTTGAAATCCCGCGTGCGAACTGCGCCGTAAATATTTTCCTGATACGCATCGAAGTAGATCAGCCAGTCTTTTCCGATCTTCAAAGCCGAAGGTCCTTCCGTGAATTTTTGAGTGAACGGCAGAGAAATATTTCGCCACGGACCGAGCGGTGTTTCGCCAAATGCAACGCGGAGATTCCGCTGCGGACGGCTGTTGTCCTTCAACAACAGCACGTGACGATTGCCGTCCTTCACCATCTGGCAGTCGATCACGCTGAAGTCGGGATCGAGAAACAAACGCGTCGGCGAGAACGTTTTGAAATCCTTCGTCGTGACGAAGTACATGCGATGATTGTTCGTCGGCGTTTCGAGATAATCGGGAAAGCGTCCGGGAATCGTCGAAGCCCAGGTGATGATGAATCGTTTTTCAGCATCGTCGTAAAACAATTCCGGTGCCCAGACGTTCACGGCGGTGGGTTCGTCCTTCATCACTTCGACAAATTTCTGTTCCGACCAATGAATCAAATCTTTGGAACTCGCGTAGCCAAAACCTGGATCGCCGCGCCAGGCGCTGGTCCAAACGAGATGAAACGTTCCGTCCGGTCCCCGCACAATGCTTGGGTCACGCATGATTTTGCTGCCCACCTCTGGTTTCAAAAACGTTCCCGGAATCGCCTGCCAATGATAGCCATCGAAGCTGCAGGCGAATCGCAATCCATCTTTTCCCGGTTCGTGAAAGGTGCTGAAAAGATAAGCTGAATCGCCGCGGCTCTTTTCCGTCGCGGTTCCGCCCGGCGCGAAGGAACAACCGGCGACTGCGAGGCAAAAAACCGAGAGACACAAGGCAAAGAGATTTCGAGCAGTCATTTTAATTTCCAAACGTCTTGGGTTATCGCATTTTTGATTTCCGACACTGCTAAGGCAAAGGCGGCCCGACTTTTACCCGGTAAAATTCACCCGGCAAAATTCCGGCGTCCGCGTTCAACAGAACCGGCATCGTCACCGGATTCGTGATCAACAACGTTTCCCAATCGATCAGGTTCGTCGAACGTTGCAACGCGTAATCCGGTCCGAGCGCTCCATTCACCGCGAAACCAATTTTCCCTTCGCTGATCCACGGCGAAACGATTTCCGGCGAAATCAGCGGCGCCACCACCACGCTGAAGCTCTGCGTAGCGCTCAGGTTTGGATTGCCATTGTCCGTCACCACGATGCTGAATTGATTGGTCGTATTCGCCTGCGTGACCAGCGGACGCCAATGAAACATTCCCGTCGTGGAATCAATCGACGCATTTGTGACCGCGCTGATCAAACTGAACGAAAGCGTTTGCGCAGGAACATCGGAATCGCTCGCGACGCCCGCGATATTGAGAATCGTTCCGACATTGATTGCGCGATCTGGAATCGTTTCCAACTCGGGCGCGTTATTTCCGGTTTCGGTCGCGAGAATGTGAATGCCAATCGAATTCGTCAGCCCGCCGCCTTGCGAATCCGTCACCACGAAAGTGAAACCGCCGAGCGAACTTCCGGCAACCGTCGATGTGAATCGCGCGGTTCGGCCATCCGGCAACAGTGTGATGTTTCCGTTCGTTGGCGCGTAAACCACATAAGCCGGGGAAGCGTTGGTGTAGCCGCGCGTGAACTGTGTCAGGTCAATATCAACCGACGCCGCGCAATCCGTGTGCAACCCTGCCATCCAGTTGAGATAATCTTCGAGCTGCGTGTAACCGTCGCCGTCAGGATCCGCGTTGCTTTCGGTAAAGTCGCCGGCGGTTGAATCGGGATTCAGACCTTTGATTTCTTCCCACCAGTCCGGCATGCCGTCGTGATCGCTGTCAAAATTCGCGGGCCGGAAAACCGTGGGGTAATCTTCCCAACCGCCCACGTCATCCTGTGAATTCGGCAAACCCGGCGCGCCGCCGTACGGGCCGGTTCCAGTGTAAGTGTAAGTGCCGTCAATTGTTTCACGAATCACGCGCGCGTCGTGGTCGTCGATCATCGGTTGCGTGCAGCCCACGTCCGACAACACGCGCTTGTACGCATTCGTCGCGGTTTGAATTTCCGCATAAGACGGAAAGAACGGCGCGTCCACCCACGGACTGTAATCCGTCGGCACGGTGCCGTTTCCGTCCGTCGCTTCGCGGCCAGCGGTTTCATTGCTCAATTGAAAATGTCCCGGCATCACATTGCCGGCGAAGTAATATTGCTGCGTTCCCGGAAAGGCGTCGTACTGCGCGTTCAACGCGTAGAAGAAAGTCGTGGCCGCGCCCGGTTTGTAATAGTTGTTCACGAAGTTCACCTCGTGCGCGCCGCCGTCCGTGGCGCGATGGCCCCAGTTGTAAACCACGTTGTTGAAGATATCCAAACGCCCCTGATAAAAACCCGCCCCATCGAGACCACCAGCCAGACTCCAGTTCCGACCTTCATTGTGCGCGAGCAGATTGTGATGAAACGAACCCACGTCGCCGCCGATGCTCGCCGCGTAACCGTGCTTCGTTCCGGGCGGATAATTCTGGTGTCCGGCAATGTTCAACGCCTCGGAAATCAACGTGCGTTGCAGCGTCACGTTCTTTGCATTGCGCGTGCTCATTTCCTCGTCAATACCCCAACTGATCGAGCAATGATCCATGATCGCATGGTCCACGCCTGCGAGTCCGGAGCCGTTGAGCGTCGTGCCTGAAATATTTCCCGGGCGCGAACGAATATGGCGAATGATCAAATCCTTCGCGCCGCTGGCGCCGAGCGCATAACCTTTGGTGCACATTCCTTTTCCCGGCGCGGTCTGTCCGGCGACCGTGATATACGGCTGCGTGATCGTGACATCGGAGTTCAATTCGAACAATCCACCGACGGTGAAAACCACCGTGCGCGGCCCGTAATTTCCCGTCAACGCATCGCGCAAACTGCCCGGCCCGCTGTCGTTCAAATTCGAAACCTCCACCACCACGCCGCCGCGTCCGCCCCGCGCGAATCGTCCATAACCTTCCGCGCCCGGAAAAGCCAGGTGCCGAGGACGAAACTGCCAGAGATCACCTTTGGTCACCTGATTTCCCGCGTTCACTTCGTCAATGCGCCAGAAGTAAGTCGCGAGACTGTTCAGGTTTTCAGCAAGAAAACTGGCGCTGGTTTGATTCCCTTTAAACTCCGGCGAATCATGCGTCGCGGTTTTCACCGCGTTGCTGTTCGAACCAAAATAAACATCATGCGAAACCGCCGAACCTGACGCCGTCCAGTTCAACCACATACTGCCGCCATCCGCGTCCACGTGTTCGTTATGATCCTGTGGCACGGGCGAAACGGCCTTCAAAGTGGAATTCGCCGTGTCGATTTCGAATCCATTGATGTAAACATTTTTCGTCGGCGCGGCATTGTCCGTTTCCGCTTGAATCAACACCACCACGTCTTCGCCTTCGACCGCTTCGAGATTCAAATAAGCGGTGGCGGCGTCAGCGTTGTTGGTGACGCGCACCGTCATTGGCAGATTAGTGAGTTGCAAAACACCGTTCACCGAAAAATCCAGCGGCGCAATGTTCGCAGCCGAAAGCCCATCCCAGACGTTGTGATACGTCAGCAGCGTGTGGCTTCCGGCGGACAATCCTGAAATGCGCATTTCAATCTGCGCCCCCGCATCGCCGTCAGCGACGTTAATACCATCGCCCGTCAGTTTCACATTGAAGACTGAGCTTTGCACACCCGCTTTCCAATAATTGGGTTTCAACGCCGTGCCGACGGAACCGACGCGTGTGAACGTAACCGTCACGCCATTGAAGGTGGACGAAGTGGTGTCGCCGCCGGAAAACCAGTTCTGATTCGTGCTCCACGCAGTGAACGCCGGATCCCATCCTTCAGCCAAGGGCCGGCCTGTGTTGCTGATATCGACTTTGATTTCTTGCGGAGTCGCGAAGGCCGTCAGGCTGAGCAACGCCGTCGCGTGACAGAACAAATTTAAAAGATTTTTCATGAGGAGGATTCGGCAGCGAATTGGAGCGGACAATTTCGCATCGGGAACAGCAGGTTCAATCCGTCCAGCCTAGCTGCCGGTGCTGAAACGGAACATGCAAAATCCTGCAAATCGTCTTGGAAAAATGACAACGCTCAATCCGCTCGCGGCAGCCACACAGTCATTTCGGACGGCCCGCGATTCTGCCAGAGCGAATACGGAATCAGCCGCAGCTTGACCGGCTTCCGCGGCGCAGGATCATAGTCGCGATAGAGTTTTCCTTCCCATGATTCCGAAACCTCGAGCAACCCCTCGCCTTCCAGCACAACGCAACCGCCCAGCAAACGTTGATCGAATCGCGCGCGAAGTTTCGTATCCGGACTCACTCGAATGTCGAGCAATTCCGCGCGCTCCGGCAAATCCACCGATTCGAGGCAATAAACAATCGGCCCGCGTTGAACGGCGAATTGATTGAGATCTTCTTCCACAAGCTGATTCGCTTCCACCAAACGAATTGGCATCGGCAAATCCAGATCGATCACGTCGCCCGCGTTCCAGCTTCGGCGCAGTTCCAGATAACCGTGCGCGAAATTTTCCGGCGTTTGATCGCGGTTCACAAGAATGGGCGGGCCATCGTTCACGCGTACTTCGGCGTGCGTTGTCCAACCGGGAATTCTCAGCTTCACGGCGAAGGACGTTGAGCCACATTCTTCAATCCGAATCCGCACGCGGCCATTCCACGGATATTCCGTTTGCTGACTCAATCGCACGCGCCCGCCATCTTCCAGTGTCGTGCCGAATGTGTTTCCGCCGTAGAGATTCACCCAGATCGCATCGCGCGATTTGCTGTAGGCATATTCGGCGATTTCAGCAACGGTTCGAACGACATTGGGCGGACAGCAGAACGAACTGACGAACGGCACGCGTGTCCGCGACCAACGCAACTCGGTCGGCATCGGATCGGTGACCCGCAATGGATTCGTGTAAAAGAAATTCGTGCCCTTCAGATCGACGCCGGAAAGCACGCTGTTGTAGAGCGCCAGCTCCGCGACATCCATGAACCGCCCTTCCCCCGTGATTTCAAACATGCGCCGGTTCCACATCGCGTTCGCAATGTTCGCGCAGGTCTCATTGTGCGCCGTCGTGTTCGGCAATTGATAATTCCGGCCATAAGCCTGATGCACGCGCGTGATGTGGCGTTGATCGCGCGCGCCGTCCGGCGACGCACCATCGTAAAGCGCGCCGCAACCGCCGGTGATGTACATCTTCTCCTGCACCACATTCGTCCAGATCGGTTCCAGCGGTTTCCAGAAATTTGTATCTCCGGTTTCCATGAACAAATCCGCCGCGCCGCAATACAGATAGTTCGCGCGCACAGCATGGCCCATCGCGTTGGTCTGTTGCAGAAAGGGAATTCGATCCTGATTGTCATCGCCGCCGTTTTTCACTTCGCTGCGAAGCTCGAAAAGTTTTTCCGCCAGTTTCAAATAACGCGGCTCGTGCGTGGCGCGATACAGATCCACCAAGCCCATGTAATGCGACGGACAAACCGGGCTGCGCGCCGATTCCGGCGTGGCATTGCTGAAACTGTGATCCAGAAAATCCGCGGCGCGAATTGCGATGCCGAGCAGATTCGTTTTTCCCGTGACCCGATGATGCACCGCCGCAGTCGTGAACAGATGGCCGAGATTGTACATTTCAAAATTGCCGCGATCCGAAAAGGGCGCGGCGTTGGTATCGCCACCGCGAATGCGAATCAGCGTGGGTGTGTTCAGATAACCATCCGCGCGCTGCGCCTGGCCCAGCACATCAATCACCTGTTCGATGGTCTTTTCCAAAGCGGGATCATTCGTCACCGTAAGCGTCGCCGAGGCGGCTTCCAGCCATTTGTAGAAATCACCGTCATTGAACGAAGCGCCGCGCGATCGGCCTTCCGCCAGGCCTGCGGCGATTTCGAAGTTGCGAAAGAATTGCGTGTAATTCGTTCCCTCCATCAACCGCCACATCGCGGGAACCATTTGCGTGCGGCACAATTCGAATTCGTCCGCCCAGAATCCCCGTGTCCAATGCACCTCATTGAGTTGAGCGGGTTGAATTCTTGAAACCGGAGCCGCCAACGCGGAAACGCCGCCGATGCTGATTGCGTAAAGGAATGCAACGATTTGGATTCCGACATTCGATCGTCGAAAAAAATTCGAGATCGGAACTCGCGCACAACGTGCCGCTCGCCTGAATAGCGAGTTAAACTTCGAAAAACCCAAACGCTTGACCGCTCCCTCTCCTCCGAGCGAAGCCGGAGGAGAGGGCCAGGGTGAGGAGGTTTTTAGCTCAAAATCACTTTTCCCTATCCCTCTCCCCGCCCTGCGCTGCGGGGAGAGGGAACTGACAATGTTGTCAGTTCCGAGTTCAGCACTTGGAAATCCGAAACCGACCGTCCAACTTGTTTTGAATCTAATCCTGGGAATTCCGCTTTTTGTCGGATTCTTTTGAACCATTGGATCTTGAAACCTGGATTTCATTTCACTTCAACTCAGCGCTCTGCGGGACGACGCCGAGCACAACAAAACTGCCTTTGCCAATCAGCTCCAACCGGTGCCGGCCGGGTTCATAGCGGAACGCGTGAACATTCACCGACGGACATTCTTCGATTCTCGCCGCATCGCGCAGCAACACATCCACGCCGCCGCGTTCGTCCGCCTGCGACGCCACATCGAGATTCGGCACCTGTAGCCAGATGTCGCGCTCGTTTTGAAAATAGCCGACCAACACCCGCACCGGTTCGCTGACTTCAAACTCAATCGGCACATAACGTCCGTTTTTCGCTTCTTCGTGTGAAAAGCGAATTCCCGTCAGCCCCTTCAACTGCGGAGCCAGTTCCGTGATCGTGTATTTCCGATCTGTGAACGGACGCGCGCCGACTTTGACTTCGTAGGTTTCCGCATTGGTGCTGAGCAGGCGAAACTTCGCCACGGGCCAGGCTGCCTGTGGAACCTTGCTCGCCGCCTGGTGTTCGGGTGAACGAAGTTCCGCGACGCGCGCGCGGAAATCGTCCAGCTCTTTCCGATACAACGGCAGCACCTGCGACCAGTGATAATTGGTGCCCACGCCATGCGCCGCGCCGCCGAAAGGAATTTTGCGATGACCGGTTTGCATGGAATTTGCAAAGCGATAAGTGTTGGTGGTCAGCGCGGTCAGCGCTTCGAAATGCTTCAGACTTTCTGCCAAAAATTTTTCAGCATCGAGCATGTCCTGTAGCGCAGGCCTCCGAGCCTGCTGTATCGCAGGTTTCGAAACCTGCGGGGCGTTGGTGGTTCGAACGCGCTCGAAGTTTTCCCGTCCAGCCGATTTGGAAATCGGCGATACAGCAGGCTCGGAGGCCTGCGCTACGGTTGCGGCGGGGCGGTCATCGGCCATTTCATATCGCAGCACCAGTTCTGCAGCTTTCACTTTCGCCGCATAATTTTTTGCCATTTCCTGAATGCAGCGAAGGTCATTCAGCCAGCATTCAAATTCACCCCGGTTTTTCGTCACCAGCGCGGATGCCGATTCCATATTCACCACCGCGTTGCTGGAAAATTTCAGAACGTCGGCAATGACCGTCTCCGGCGTTTCACCGACATGCGCTTCGTGATTCATTTCTTTGCGCACGAATTCATCCAGCCGTTCGCCCGGCGGCGATTGCGATTCCCATAAATCCGAAATCACGCCGTAACGTTTTGGATTCACCAATTGATCCAAAGTCATTCCGAGCGACAGCGTCTGGCGATTTCCTTCCGTGATTCCAAAACGCCGGATCAGCATGGGCGCGACTTCACCCGCTTCGTTGAAAGCGTCGAGCATTTTCGCCGCGGCGTTGGTGTTTCCAAATTGCTCCGTCAGCCGGGAAATCCAATACGCGCGATCGGTTTCAGCGGGAACGTCCGGATTCCACGCGTAACGCGCCCACGCTTCAAACCAGATCCAGTCGCGCTGCCACTGCTTCAACGGCGGTTCGACGGCATCGGGCGAATACGGCCAGTTCCAATACGCCAGCGGATATAAATGCACACCGCTCGCGCCAAGGCGGTCGCGCGACGCCAGCACGGACTTGCGGATGAACTCGGTCGCGCCGTAACGAAATGGTTCGAGGTTGGAAAGAATATGAACGTTCACCAGGTGCGGCCCGAGCTTTGCCATCGCGAGATGCGTGGCCTGATTTTTTCCGCGCGGTTCGTAAGTGGTCAGCGATTCGCCGTTGTATTTCGTGATCGTGAACAGGTTGGAATAAACCGTGAAACACGCGGGCATGATGGCCTGCGGATTCATCGCGTGCGTCCGGATTACGACCGGCGGCTGCTCCTTCAGACCGGCGGCTTTCATGCCATCGAGCACGCCGGGCAGAATGGTGTTGGTGCACCAGTTCAGTTGATTTTCCGTGCCCTGTAGAGCTTCGCCGAGACAAACCATCAGGCCGACGTTCGGATATTGTTTCACGAATTCCGCAATCGATTTGCGTGTGTAATCCGAAGCCAGCGGCGTCGGCGCGGAAAGCTGAGTGGAAACGCCGTGCTTTTCGGCAAGCGGTTTGGGCAGAAAAATATTGTAGAACATCTGCACCAGCCAGATGCCGCGACGATCGCATTCCGCCGTCAACCAGTGAAACATTTCCACGTTTTTCTGAAACACATCGTCCGGCACTTCCACCGCTTCCGGATAATCTTTCAGCTTCACCAGCGAAGCGAAGGGGTGTCCGTTCCAGAGATACAACGTGTTCATGCGATTCTCTACGAGCGTATCGAGATATTCGCGCCAGAGTTCCTTGTCGTAAAACCACGGAAACAATTCCGGCGTGTAGGGATATTCGTAAACCTTGCGGCCCGGCAGAATGTAGGTTTTCTGCATCGCGACGCAGGCACCGCGGAGAGTCAGTTTCGGGCCATCAGACCAAGTCCATCGTTCGGGGATTTTCTTTAAGTCCCGAACACGCGGCGCGAAATCAAGACAGCCGTAAAGCACACCCGAATCGTCCGCTGCAAACAAAATCAAATTCGTGTCGTTGCCGTCGATGCAAAAGTAATGCTCCGGTTTGAGCGGGATACTTCTAAGATCAAATCGGTGATTCTGAACCGCACGCCAAACGTCGGTTTGATCCTGCCTTCCGATGGCGATCTTCCGGCCAGCGTTGGTATAGCTGCGAGTAATATTGGCCTCATAGCCGACCTGCTTCAATGCCTCCGCCAGTTTGTCGGCTCCAAACTGCACCCGCGGCGATGCGTTGGTGGGAATGACAATCGAAACCGTTTCGGCTTTGGCGACAACGCACAACGACAGCAAGAGTGAGACAAAAGCAAAACATATAACCCGAAAACGTAGCGCAGACTTCCAAGTCTGCTGTATCGCAGGTTTCGAAACCTGCGCCGCGTCGGCGGTGTCGGCGCGTTCGAAAATTTCCAGCTCAGCCGATTTCGAAATCGGCGATACAGCAGCTTTGGAAAGCTGCGCTACGTCGTAAATCCGACGCTGGACGTCTCCGAGCCATCCATTTATTTTTTCGCCATGGAGTTTGAAATCCCGGGACAGTCGAATCCAGGATTGGACCGGGCAAAGCACCAGCTTCGAGTAAGTGGCGCGCGCGCCATGCAGGAAAACCCGCTGCGAACAGGCATTCATACGCGCGGCTATCTGCCACACGTAAAACGCGAAGGCGCTTTGTATTTCGTTACTTTTCGTCTGGCTGATTCGCTGCCCGCCGAAGTGCTTCTTCGATTCGAACGCGAAAAAGCCGGACGTCTTCGCCGACTGAACGATTGTGCGAAACGCGGCCTGAAACCCGACGATTTGCCGGAAGAAATCGCGCGTGATTTTCACCGGGCGCTGGAACGCTATCTGGACCACGGAGCCGGTGCGTGTTATTTGCGTCGCCCCGAAATTGCTGATCTCATCATGAATGCGATGCGGCACTTTCACGAAAGCCGATATCTCCTGCTCGAATGGGTCGTGATGCCCAATCATGTCCACGCGATGCTCTGGCCGATGCCCAATTGTCTGCTGAGCGATATTCTGAAATCGTGGAAGCAATTCACATCCCGCCGAGCCAAGAAGATTCTGGGAATGGCCAATCAACCATTTTGGCAACGGGAATCTTACGATCATTGGATTCGAGATGACGACGAAAAGGCCAGGATCGCCCGTTATATCAGGAACAATCCGGTGAAGGCCGGCTTGTGTACCACTTCGGAAAGCTGGCGCTGGAGCAGTGCTTATCGTCCGCCGCCAACGACGTAGCGCAGACTTCCAAGTCTGCTGTATCGCAGGTTTCGAAACCTGCGCCGCGTCGGCGGTTTCAACGCGTTCGAAAATTTCCAGCTCAGCCGATTTCGAAATCGGCGATACAGCAGCTTTGGAAAGCTGCGCTACGGTCGGCTCTACATTTCGCTCTCGCATCATTCCGTGTTCTGTGGTTTGAATCATTCCTTCACCCGCTTGATCCGAATCGCCATGTAAGGTCTTCCGGGAAGTTCGATGGAGCGTCCATCTTTGTCCGCATGAAAATAATCATCCTGCTTCACCAGGCTGAACGTTCCGGGAACTCGTGTGATCGTCATGTTCCAGGTGTCGAGCACTTCGGCCGTAAACTTCATTCCTTCAGCCGGTGGAAGACCGTGGCCTTGCGGCGGCTTTGGAATTCTGAATAGCCAGTTCGTCGGTGTTTGTTTGCCGAGATACACCAGATAATATTCCGAAGGTTTGCCGCCATATTCCGGATGCTGCCATTGATCAATCGGTTCAATGCCTTCCGCCGGACTGTCCTCCAGCACCTTTCGTAGAAACGCGAGGCGCGCCGGGCTTTGACCTTTCAAGACGCCGCCCTTTGACCACCACAACACGTCATCGGAACTCAAATACGTTTCACCATGACCGACATACGTTCCCGCGACCGTGCCGTTCCAGAAACGAAACACCATTTCCTCCGCGGACAAATTTCCCCAGCGCTTCGGAATGTCGCCTTCGTATTTCACTTCATCGAAGACAATCGGTTTGCGATACGCATCCCGATACAGCTCCGCGCGTCCGGGATCTTCCACCGCCGAACCATTCTGAATTGAAGCGTGCGTGATCCACGGCCGAGTCTGATTGAAAATGCGTTTGCCGTTGTGAATTGAAAGCAAGTGATGAAACGGATCGCGGCGCGAAACCAGTTCGCCCATGCGTTCCCAATCGGCCTCGGTTTTGTGCTCCATGAAATCGTATTCGTTCGCCATCGACCAC
>DASTXC010000140.1:0-18798 GCA_035765675.1 Verrucomicrobiia bacterium | reverse complement strand
ATGCGCCAGCGCCGTCTGGTGCGCGATTACGAAACCACCGAATCCAGCGCCAAGGCCTGGATCTACATCGCCATGATCCGAATCCAACTCCGCCGCCTGGCCTGATCCCGCTTCATTCATGATTTTTCAGACACGCTCTTAAAAGAGATGACGTGAGAGCTTTTTAGCCAAGCTGCCTCGAATGAGGCTTAATGAATGATTTCAAATCGCACCATTGTTCCTGTGCTTCTTGAGATAAAAGAAGGATTGATGCAGAATTCGTTCCGTGAAAGTTTTTGCCGGCTTACTCGCAAGCCTCGTCGTTTTCGGAATTCCCGCTTTCGCCAGACAGTTGATTGTTGCTGATGATTACAATGTCATCGGCAACGGGGCTGGTTTCGGGTTGAATATCGGCGTCAACTCGGGGATTTTGCCTCCCAGAACGCGCCTGAGCGGCGCGGCCAATCTCAATTTCCGATACATTCTCACGACGGCTCAGGGTCGGGGTGCCGTCGTCACCACTATTATTCAACGGAACAAACTCCGCATCACTCCCGCCAACAATTCGCGACGATTTACTCTTTCCGCAGATGGAGTCACACCGTTCAACTTCGCTCCCAGTCTGGGAACGTGGAAGGCGACGCCGGAAACTCCGGTCGTTTATGAGTTGATGATCAAGATGGCCAATAACTCGCGTGGCAACCAACGGTTTTCCTTCGCGTTGAGCACGGCTGAAGGTTCGGCCGATACCTGGAGCTTTGGTATCCAGCTTTACAGAGCGGAAACGAAGAATGCCTATGTTATCGGAAAAAGAATCAAGAGCGGTGCTTCAGGACTATGGGCTGATCTTAACGCTGCGATTACCAACCTGCCTCCAGGCAGCTACGGTAGCGAACTGGATATTTTGCTGCGCGTTACCGACGCCGGAGATGAAAGCACTGCGTTCAATTCCCGCGCGCAATTATCCTTAAACGGAGGTAAAACCTGGTTTTACGACACACAGTCCGATCCCGACCTGCCCAATGGGTGGAGAATGCACGGCGCAGCGCGATGTATTCTTTGGGATGCCGCCCGGGGTGCTGGTCCCGCCACATACGATGATTTTTCGCTGATGTGGATTTCGGGAACAACATCCCCGATCATTACAAAATCCCACTTTGAATTGCAAAACGAGTCGGCTGTAGTCAGTTCCAATAACGTTGCCACGACCGCGAGGGAAACGATGCATTCTCATCCGGCGCGATCAACATTACGCGACCCGGTGCTGGTCGTTCCCGATTCCATGGATTCGCCGGATCCTGGCTTCGTGGTCAGCATCTGGCAAGCGAGCGATGCTCCCGAGTTCAATACTATTGAAACTCTGAGGCAAACCCGTGATGGATTTCTCTGGCTGGACACGCCACGTGGGCTGGTACGGTTTGATGGCCTGCATTTTCAACCATTTATCAACGGAGTATTTCAAAATCAAAGCGGTCCGTTGGATGTGGATGGTCAGGGACGTTTGTGGTTTGCACCGAATAATGGCGGCATTCTTTGTCTTGATGGCCATGGCGTCATTGCCACCTTAACGAACTCGGCGCTTTCCGGACGATTGGAAAGTATGTGCAGCGACGGCGGCAACGGACTGCTGTGGGTGGATGCTGAATCGGGCATGGGACACATCACGACGGATGGTTCAGAACTCATCACGCGATTCAATTCGACGGGGGAAATGACCGACGGACATTGGGTTCGCGGCTTCGAAAACCAATTGTGGCTGGTCAGCCTATGGAGAGTGCAAATCCGTGAGGATGGGAAATGGCGTGAGGTGGCGGTGCCGGGAGTGGGGACACTTACGGTTGCGCCGCGACGAGGCGGTGGATTATGGATTGCGCGTGATGGCAAGTTGCGTTTTGTGAAAGGCAATGGCGTCATGAGTGACATTGTGGACTTTTCCTGGAATGGCCTGTCGCGGGTTTCCTGCATGATGGAAGACAGCCATCGTCGGCTTTGGATTGGAACCGCTTCGCAGGGTCTTTTCTATTTTGACGGGACTCGCTGCAGGCAAGTTGTGCCTGCCGCCATCACGATTTCCTGTTTATTTGAAGATGATCAGGGAAGCATTTGGGCGGGCACTCGCGGGGGTGGTTTGACATGCGTGCGCCAACGGCAGTTTTACAAAGAGAAACTTGGCAGCGGATCGGAAATTGACTCGGTGCGCAGCCTCGCGCCGGATGGTGCGGGACGGGTCTGGGCGGCGGCGGGAAAGGGTGGACTGGGATATTGGGAAAAGGGTTCCTGGCACAAGATGGGGCTTCCGAACGGATGGCCGAAGCTGGAAGCGATGTGTGTTTTTCCAGACCGAGACGGAGGAATCTGGATATCCACCGTGCCACGAGGACTCTGGCATTGGGGCAATGGCGTTTTTGCCAGATGTGAATTGGGTCTGGCGGCTAAAGGCGAACCGATAACGGATCTGCTTGAGGATCGTCACGGACGGTTGTGGATGGTCACTGAGAATGAGGGCATCTATTGCCGGGAAGGCCAGAAACTCACCAGCTATTCCACCCAGACGGGTTTGCCGAGTATGCATATTCGTCACATTATCGAGGACGAAGCCGGTGACGTTTGGGTGGGAGACTGGGAAGGCGGCGTGGCTCGATTTCACAACGGACAATGGGAGTTGAAGTGTAATCCCAGCGAATTTTTAAATGCTGTTCAGGGGATGGTTGCCGGCGGAGGTGCTGTCTGGATCAGCAACAGTTCGGGCGGATTGCTTCGCATCAAAAAGGGGCAAATCACTTGGATCGGCACTGAACAGGGCTTGCCCAGTGGCAGCGTTCATCAGTTATTGCTTGATCGGCAGAATTCACTTTGGGCGACGACCTCACATCAATTGTTTCAAGTTTCTTTGAGTCAGCTGAATGACGTAATGGATGGGGGGCGGAGCGAACTTCAGGTTCTGACCTATGGCCGTGACGATGGCATCTCCGAAGTCTTATTTGCCAATCTGGGCGCGCCTGGTTGCCGACAGATGCCGAATGGTGAGCTTTGGTTTGCAACTGCCAAAGGAGCAATCCATTTCGAACCAATGAACGGATCGAATACAAACGGCCCCAAGGCTTTCATCGAACAGGTTTTGTTGAAAGGAAAACCCCTTGATCCGTCGGCGTTGGCAAATCTTCGTCCCGGGCCGGGACGTCTGGAATTTCGGTTTACTGCTCCTTCTTTGACCGCTTCACACCGGATTCGCTTTCGTTACAAAATGGAGGGTGTGGATCCGGAATGGGTGGAAGCGGGAACCGTTCGATCCGCGACCTACACGACGATTCCTTCCGGTCGTCATGTGTTTCGGGTGACAGCGTCCGGTGCGGATGGAATATGGAGCGCGCAATCCGCACAGGTGAGTTTTACAGCACGTCCCTATTTCTGGCAAACGACCTGGTTTCTTGCAGGTCTGGCGGCGGTCACTGCTGCCAGCGCGGTCTGGGGCGTTAGACATGCCCACGCTCGGCGGCTCATGCGACGAGTGGAAGAATTGCGGCAACAGCATTTAATTGATCGCGAACGCGCGCGCATTGCCCAGGACATTCACGATGAATTGGGTGCGAATCTGACCAGCATCGGATTGTTGGCTGACATTGGCGAGCGACACAAATCGGATCCCGGCGCGTTATCGCGTGATTTACAACAGATTTCCCAGACAGCTCGCGAAAGTGTTGCCGCCATGGATGTCATTGTTTGGGCGTTGAATCCCCGAAACGATTCGCTGGATCAATGCGCGAATTATGTGGCGCAGTTTACGCGCGAGTTTTTCGCACCAACGCAACTGCGGACGCGGTTCAGTTTGCCGCACGATTTCCCGATACAACCCATGGATCCTGACGTGCGGCACCAGCTTCTGTTGATTCTCAAAGAGTCCTTCAACAACATAATTCGCCACGCCGAAGCTTCGGAAGTGACCGTGGAACTGGCGTCGGAGGGCGATCAGTTGTGGCTGCGTGTTTCTGATAACGGCAAAGGTTTCTACCGCCAGGAGAATAACGGAGGGCAGGATGGTCTGCGCAATTTGCGTGAACGAATTGAGAAACTCGAAGGTACCCTGCGCGTGACCAGTGTACCTGGTGGCGGTACGAAACTTGACTTTGCATTGCCCCTCCGAAAACTGCAAAAATGCTGACCTATGTCGCTACGAGTCGCAATTGTTGAAGACGACGCGCGCTGGCGTTCAAGTCTGGAAATGTTGCTGCGGGAAACGGATGGTTTTGAATTCGTCGGCAGCTTCGAATCCGGAGAGGCGGCAGTTGCTGAACTTCCGCGTCAACGACCGAACGTAGTGCTCATGGACGTGAACCTGCCCAAAATGTCCGGCGTGGAATGCACCCGTCAATTGATGGAGATTATCCCCGATATACACATCGTCATGCTGACTGTGTATGACGATAACGAGCGCATTTTTCAGGCGCTGCAGATTGGCGCAAGCGGATATTTGCTCAAACGCGCCCGGGCGGACGAAATCGTTCAGGCCGTCCGCGATGTGCATCAGGGTGGCGCTCCAATGTCGGCTTACATTGCGCGAAAAGTGGTGCAATCGTTCCGTCGTCCCGCGCCCTCGGTAAAGCCCGATGAGGCGCTTTCCAAACGTGAATCCGAAGTGCTGAGTTACATTGCGCTGGGTTACAGCGATAAGGAAGTGGCAGATGCGCTGGGGTTGACGACGGCGACCGTCCGCAGTTACGTGAAAGCGATTTACGGCAAACTGCACGTGCATTCCCGGACGCAAGCGATTCTCAAAGCCGGCAAATAAGAGCCTGCCTCTCGCGGATAGCGTTACCCTAATTTGCGGGTGTAAGACGTCTGCCGTCTGTTTGTTACCCTTCGCTCTGTTGAAGTATCGCGACGTCATGCTAAAATCTTTTTTTCGATTCTCGCTGTGGATGAATTCAATCATTGCCGTGTTGCTGGGGTGGGGAGCGGCTTCAGCCAAAGGAGAATTGATTCTTTCAGATTCATTTGATGTGCCGGGAAACGATTCGCCGGGAACAGGATTTGGAACGGGGACGGCGGCGGGAGTGAATTATCAGATTTCCGGTCGGTTGACTGGAACGGCAGCGAGCGGTTTGCGTTATATCCAGACCGACAAATCCAAGCCGACCAGCAGTTACTCCATCGTGAGCAACCGAGTTCAAGTGGCGGCGGCCAATAATCCCGGCCGTTTCACTTTTACAGCCAATGGCACCGCGCCGCAGGATCTGGGGCCGGCCCTTGGACTTGTGTATGCGACACCGGCTTCCCCGGTAGTTTATGAACTTGCTGCAAAAATTTCCAACCAAAGTAGTGGCATTCAGCGAACTTCCTTTGGTGTTGCAACGACTGATGAAGGCGTTCAGGGCTGGGCTCTTGGGGTTCAATTGGTCAATAACGGAGCGAACCTGGAAATCTACCGGCGCGTGGACTCCAGTTGCAATTCGAGTGGAGCGGATTACAACAATGTAATCGCGACGCTGGTGGGCAAAGCGGGAACGGAAGTGGACCTGCGCATTCACATCAGCGATGCCGGTGCTGAATCCGGAACTGGAAATTTCAATTCCTCCTATCAGGTATTTGCCAATGGCACGCTCATCTTTTCCAGTGCGCCTGGCGAGTTCCGATTCGCTGGCTCCGCGGCGAGATTGATATTGTTTGATACGGCTCCCAACGCAGGGCCGGTCACTTACGATGCGTTCTCGCTCACGCTGTCGGATGTGACTAATCTGCCGCCGACGACGAATCTGCCTCTCCGGATTCTCTCTTCGCGATTGGATCCCGCAGGTTTTGAACTTACCTGGTCCAGCCAGAAGAACACCAACTACAGTGTTCTCAAATGCACCAATCTTTTTTCCGGTGCCTGGACGCTGGTGACCAACGTGACGGCCGCCGACACCAACACGACGGTTGTGGAAGGAATATCGAATGTCGCCGCGACTTATTATCGAGTGGCTCGGCTGGTCAATTCAGGATTAGGCGTGAATCAGGTCACGGCCACTCAGCGCGCGGGCACGTCTTTGGTCGATATTTATTACGATTTATCTGATCTTTACGGAGGATGGGCATCCATTTCGATTCTCGTTTCAACCAATGACGGACAGAGTTTCCAGGCTCCTGCGGCAAGCATCAGCGGTGATATTGGAAACAATATCGCGCCAGGATCCGAACGGCACATTGTCTGGGATGTGGGCGCCGATTGGCTGGCGGGTTCGAGTCCGAATGTGCGCATTCAGGTGATTGCCGACCGCGCACCGCACTCGACCAACATGGCTCTGATTCCGGCGGGAACTTTCAATATGGGCGATGCAAAAGGTGAAGGTCTGGCTTGCGAAACGCCCGTTCACGCGGTTGCGACGGATGCGTTTTATCTGGAGCGTTTTGAAGTCAGCAAAGCATTGTGGGATTCAGTAGCGCAATGGGGAACGAATCACGGCTACGTTTTTGAAAGTCCGGCTGTGGCTGCGGCTGGTGATTTTCCCGTTCAACAGATCAGTTGGTACGATGCCGTGAAATGGTGCAATGCGCGTTCCGAAAAGGAAGGCCTGGCGCCGGCCTATTTCACTGACTGGACCTGGACTTCCATTTATCGCGCCGGACAATTGGATCTGAATGAATTGAGCGTGCGCTGGCAGGGAGCGGGTTATCGATTGCCCACGGAAGCCGAATGGGAAAAAGCGGGGCGTGGCGGACTGGAAGAAAAACGCTTTCCGCTTGGCGACACGATCACGCAAGCACAAGCCGATTATTGGAGCACTCCGTTTGAGAGTTTTGATGTGAACGGCACTTCGGGGCCGCATCCACTGGCGCTTGAATTTCCGAATGCGCTGCCGGTGGGTTCGTTCGCGCCCAGTGGTTACGGACTCTACGACATGGCGGGCAACACCTGGGAATGGTGCTGGGATTATTATGGCGACAGTTGGTATTCAGATGGACGCGCGTCCGACGCCAACACCCGTGGACCGTCTTCCGCTTCGTGGGGCGGCGATCGTGTTTACCGCGGCGGCAGCGGCGTGGATAACGCCTGGAAAAGCCGCGTCGCCAATCGCGCCGACGCGCCACCGCGATTCGCCATGGGACATTTCGGATTTCGCGTGGCATTGCCGGCGGGAGATTCGCTCGTTGCAGCGGAGTCGGCGATTTTCACCATCAATCTCGAGAATTAAATCATGCTAGTTCGATTAACACGCCGTTTGATGTTGATTGCCGGATTACTGCTGGCAATCCCGGCTCCCGCAGCTCAGACCAACAAACCCAATGTCGTTTTTATTCTGATCGATGACATGGGCTATGCCGATACCAGTTGCTATCAAACAGCCGCGACGCCGGTTGTGAAAACGGCGAACATTGATCGGCTGGCTTCAGAGGGAATTCGTTTCACTCAATATCACGTGGCCGCTCCTATCTGTTCCGCTTCGCGCACGGCTTTGCTGACCGGTTCCTATCCCGGCCGCTGGCGGATCACTTCGTACATCGACAATAAAAACGCCAATCGCAGACGCAACATGGCGGATTTCGCCGATCCTCAGGTGCCCACGATCGCGCGGGCATTTAGTGCCGGTGGTTATGCGGTGGGACATTTTGGCAAATGGCACATGGGTGCGGGACGCAATGTCGATGACGCGCCGCTGCCGGAAAGTTATGGTTATGACGATTCGTTGGTTGCTTTCGAAGGATTGGGCAATCGGCTGGCTTACAATGAAGAAGGTTTGTCCACCGCCAACGCTCTTCTGCAACAAGGTCATCTGACTTGGATGCCCAAAGCTCAAGCAGCTTCAAATCAGGTCAATGCCGCCATCAGCTTTGCCGCTGAGCATACGAATCAGCCTTTCTATCTCGACCTCTGGTTGAACGATGTTCACACTGGTTGGTTTCCGGCTCCTGGAACCTGGGAAAAATACGCTGCTTTTACGGACAATGTGAACGAGCAGAAATTTTACGCCGTTCTGGAAAATGTGGATGCGCAGGTCGGACGATTCCTGAATGCCCTGGATGATCTCGGACTGCGTTCGAATACAATTGTCATCTACAGCAGCGACAATGGCGCGCCGGGAGACGGTTCCACGGCATTTTCCCTGGCTCGAAACGGCGGGCTGCGCGGCAAGAAGGGAAGTTTGTATGAAGGCGGAATCCGGCTGCCGTTCATTGTGCGCTGGCCGGGTCACATCACGCCGGACTCAATCGATACTCAGACGGTATTGAGTGCGGTTGACCTTTTGCCTTCACTGTGTGCGCTGACGCAGATCAGTTTACCCGCGCGTTATCTGCCGGATGGCGAGAACATGAGTTCAACGTGGCTGGGCCAGCCGCGAGAGCGCTCAAAGCCTTTGTATTGGTGGTTCATCAATGACACCGGTCCCGCGGCTGGAAATTATCATCACGCGCCGCCGTTGGCTTTGAGAAACGGAAAATGGAAAGTTCTCACGGATTACACCAAGAGCGTGGTCGAGCTGTACGATCTGGAAACGGATCCGTTTGAAACCAGCAATCTGGCTGCTTCTCAGCCGGCGCTGGCTTCATCGATGGCGGATCAACTTGTCGCCTGGTGGAAAACCATGCCGCAATAAATTCAAGGCGGGTTTGGCTGCGCGTAAAGAAAATGACGCCAATGTCTTTGCGCCCGACCTCGACCACCCTAGTTTGCGGGTATTCCCGTTTCAGCCGCTTTCGATAGCGTGAGAAGCATCGATTCAACCCAACACTCGTCCGCTTAGAACCAAGTCGAATATTCAAGCTCATGAAGACCTATCGCACACCCATTCTGCTTGCCACTTGGCTGCTCGCTTCCGCTGCCGGCAATGGCGCATCGGCAGCGACGCTCATTATCGAAGATCAATATAATGTGGCTAATACTGGCTCCGGCTTTGATCTCGGCAGCGGTGTCAACTCGGGAATCAATCCGCCGGTCACGCGTTTGAACGGTGCGGATGCGGCCGACTTGCGTTACATCCGGATCGCGGGCAGCACCAAGGCTGCGTCCGCTCACTACATTACGAACGATACGAAGCTGGCCATCGCGCCGGCGACCAGTTCCTCCACGATTTCATTGTCCACCGGCACCGGGGCATTCGATTTTGGTCCATCGCTCAATACGGCATCCGAAACGCCGGCCACGCCCGGAGTTTATGATCTGACAATCAACATGGCCAATGCGACGGATGCGGCGAACAATTATCGTTTCTCCTTTGCGTTCGGTTCGGCGGCTGGAAATACAGGTGCGTGGGATTTTGGAATCCAGTTGTATCACGCGAATGCGGCTGATTCTGCTTTCACGTTGCAGAAAAGGATCAGAAAAGTGGCAGCGGGAACAGGGGCGGACATCAATCTGCCAATCGGTTTGGTGGGAACGTATCCGAACGAGGTGGCATTTTTAATCCGCATCACCGATGCGGGCGCAGAGAGCGGGGCGAATTATCATTCGCGCGTGCAGGTGTCGGTGGATGGCGGAAGCACATGGATTTATGACACGGCGACGGATACAGATCTTCCCAATGCCGGCATTCAATTTTCGGGATTAGGCCGATATGTTTCCTGGGACATCGCGCCAAACGCCGGACCGGTCACTTACGATAATTTCTCGCTCACCTGGAATTCCGGTCCGGGATCAGCTCCGCGGGTATGGACCGGCGGCAGTTCATCAGACAGTAACTGGAGCACCGCGGCGAATTGGAACGAAGTGACTCCAATCTCCGGTGATTCACTGATCTTCGACGGAACGACGCGGCAGGCAAACGTCAATGACCTGACCGACCTCAGCGTAACCAGCCTTTCGTTCAACAACGGCGGTTTCGATCTTTCCGGCAATCCACTTTTGAATGTGGGAATCATCACCAACCTTTCTGGCGTTAACACGATTGATCTGGAAATGGATTGGCCGTCATCCGGTGCGACCTGGAATCTGTCGCCGGGCAGCGAACTCGTATTGAACAACAATAATTCGGTCGAATTTGGCACGGGCGATCAAAATTTAAATGGCGGAGGCACCTTGCGATTGAACGGGGCGATGAACTTCGGACAGGTCAATTCGTCCCTGGTTGCGGCATTCATGGTTAATGACGCGAAGTTCATCGTGGATGGAGGCAGCTTCAGCACACGCGGAGGTTTTCGTGTTGGATCAGCGGCGACTTCCGTGACTGCGCCGGAGGTGATTCTAACCAATGGAGCTTCTTTGGCGATCACGATCCCGGCTTCCAATATGCGTTTGGGCGACAGCACCAATCCTCTCGGTGCTACGCTGACGATGGACAACAGCACGCTGACGATGAGCGGCGGTTCGCTGGCGGTTCCGTACGCAGAAGGCGCAACTGGCGTGGTGAATCAGGTCGGAGGACTGGTCACCGGCGGCAGGATTAATTTCAGCCAAGGCGGTGTTGGAATGGGAACATACAATCTGACCAATGGAACCTTGGAGGCCATTCAAATTCTGAAAAACTCCACGCATGGTGTGGCTGAGATGAATTTCGACAATGCGGTTTTGCGCACGGCAGTGGGCGCGAGCAACAGCGCATTCATGAGCGGACTGGACGTGGCGCAGATTAACGCTGGTGGACTGACACTGGATGCATCGACGACGGATGTAGAGATCGAGCAGCCTTTGACCGGTGTTGGCGGATTAACCAAAATGGGTTTCAATACGGCGACGCTTACCGGAACCAATACCTTTGCTGGAAATATTCTGGTATCTCAGGGCGCGCTGTTTTTGCCGAGCGTTCAAACCAATGCCGCGACGATTCACGTGGCTGATGCGGCAACCTTGGGCGTTCTGGTTCAATCGCCTGGCACCACCCTCACAGCCGGCAGTCTGACCCTCGGCGACAGTTCATCCAGCTCGGTATCATTTGACTTCAGCAATCACAATCCAACTGCGCCAGCAGTGCGGGTTTCCAGTTTGTCAGCCAACGGAACCATAACCGTCAATGTCACGCACGGGCCGTATCTCAACATCGGCACGATTGTGCTGATTGACTATAACGGGGTGGTCGGTGGCGGTGGATTTGGTTCATTCACAATCGGCAGCCTGCCTCCGGGAATGGAAGCCAATCTGGTGAACAATACAGCGAACGGCTCGATTGATTTGAACATCACCAGTGTGCCGGGATTGAAATGGACCGGCGCTGAAAGCGGTGACTGGGATTACTCAACTCTTAACTGGGTGGATGGAACCGGTACGCCAGCAACTTTCAACGACGGATATCTGACCAAATTTTTGGACGATGCTTCAACCGGCCTTATCAATGTCGCCGGCTTTCCCACGCCTTCGACTATTTTGGTAAGCAACAGCACCTTGCCTTATGTCATGAGCGGCGGTGCGCTGACGACATCGTTGCTGGTGAAAAAAGGTGACGGCGTGTTGACCCGCGTTGATGGTGAAGCTGATTTCATTGATCAGATCGAATTGGATCAAGGCAGCCTCATCATTAACAATAGCTACGACTCAGCGTTTACTACGCCTTTAATCGATGACGGAAACGGCCAGGGCACGCTGGTGATAAATGGACCTTCGACTTTGACGGCCTCGGTTGCCAACCCGAACTACACCGGAAATTTCCTGGTTACTCAGGGCACGCTCAAGCCAACGACGGCGCAGTGGTTTGGAACTACCAACGGTTCAACGATTATCACCAACGGCGGCACGTTGGATTTGAACAACCTTAATCTCGGCAATGAACCGGTGGTGGCATCGGGCGCGGGAATCAATGATCAAGGTGCGATTATCGATTCCACTGCGGATACGGGTGTGTTGCTTGACTTGAGAAATGTGACGCTGACCGGAGATACGGTTTTTGGCGCGCCGAACGGCGGACGCTGGGATTTACGGGTGAATGCGGCGACCGGGGCTGGTCCTGGATTGATGGGCAATGGATTCAACCTCACCAAAGTTGGTTCCGGTATTGTCAGCATCGCCAGTGATCGAAACCTAGGCGCGGCGACGCCTTATTGGCAGATGAATCTCGGTGATATCGCGGTAAGCGAAGGCACTCTTGCCTTTGCACAATCTTTGGACCTGGGAAATCCATCGAAACAGCTCACCGTGAGCGAAGGCGCAACGCTTCAATTTTTTGATCTTGGATTGACCAATCCCATTGCGAGAAAAATTTCCATGACCAACGCCACTTTGGCGGCGCATGGAGGCGGCACCAGTGCCTATAACGTTCTCAATGGAGCGGTCGAAATCAACGGGCTGAACAAATTCAATATCAATCAGGCCAATCTGGTCTTGAACGGACCATTGACAGGCTCTGGATCGATTGTTTTAACAGCTCTCACGACTCCCGCTATTCTCGTACTGAACGGCACCAATACGACCGGTGATGTAACTGTGAACAGCGGCCGGATTGCCGGGACCGGTGTTATCGCCGGAAATCTGATCATGGTGGGCGGCACTTGTGCTCCGGGTTACGGCGGAGTGGGTTCGCTGACGGTGAACGGAGATGTCACCCTTGCAGGCACGACAGTGATGGAGTTGAACCGCGGTTTGACTCCCAACAGCGATCGCCTGGTGGTCGGAGGCAATCTTACCTTCGGCGGTGTTTTGCAGGTGGTTCTCGGAGCTGGGGCGCCGTCGCCGCAGGCAAATGACATTTACCAGTTGTTCAGCAAAGGAGGCGCCGGTGCTTTCACGGGAATTACGCTGCCAAACCTTTCAGCGCTTCCTGGTGGCTTGTCATGGAATACGAAGAATCTGAACAGCGACGGCTATATCTCGGTTGAAGGCTCTGCCGCGTCGCCGGTCATTTCTTCGGTTTCAGGCGACGGTGGCAACTTCAGTTTCAGCGGCACCGGCGGAACTCCGGGCGAGACGTATTACGTGGTGGGTTCCACCAATTTGGCAACTCCGGCCGCCGATTGGGTGCCGGTGGCGACGAATGTCTTCGGAGCGGGCGGCACCTTTGGTTATACGAACAATACGCCTGCGAACGTTCCCGCTTTCTTTTACCGCATAAAGTTGCCGTGAAATTTCGTAAAAGGTTTTTCTCTGTATGCAAATTGTGAACAAAGACGTTTTAGAATTACGAAGCAGTGACGAGCAGCATATATACAATAAAGCAAACGGTGTGTCTTTCGAGCGGAACAGCAAGATAGCGACGAAGAGACGATGGATGTCTGGTGGAAAGTATACTTCCAGACTGCTTCTCACAAAAGCATTCACGCTGATTGAACTGCTGGTTGTGATCGCGATCATCGCCATTCTGGCCGCACTTCTGTTGCCTGCTTTGGCCAAGGCAAAAGAAAAGGCGAAACGGACACTCTGTGTGAGTAACCAGAAGCAGATTCATTTGTCGTTCACCATGTGGGGAGATGACAACAACAATGGAAATTATCCGTGGGGGTCGGGACCGGGTCATACGCCGGTTGACCCCTTGCGTACAAACTGGCTGGTTTTGCAACCCTATCTGGCGAATCCAAAAGTGCTGACCTGTCCTGCCGATACCAAGAGAGTTGTGCTGACAGGTTGGGATCAATTAAGTGTGGCGTGGGATTTCAGAACCAATTTGAGTTATATGGTTTGTCCCGATTCGTTGCCAACGCGTCCCGAAGCGATCCTGGTGGGCGACAACACAGTTTCGACCGATTACCCGAAAAACAACACGTTGGCGATGCCGGACAATCCCGCCGGTGGAGCGTTGTTTTCCTTTAACAGGTCGTTGATCATTCGGCGCGGATGGGTGAACAAGATGCGACACAACGGAGTTGGTGTGTTGGCATTTTGTGATGGCAGCGTGAGCGCGACCAAGTCTTTACAATTGCAAGACCGGATCAGCAACATGATGGACCGTTATTTGCCGGGAGCAAATACGACCGTCCGTTTTATGTTGCCGCAATACAATCCGATTCCTTTTTAATTCCTGTTACGAGTGAGTTTCGATGCCTTCCGACAAGGTGCGTCTCATTGAATTCTGACGAGTTTGTTCATCAATCATTTTATGCTTTGGCTCCGTATCAAACACCATTTTTCTCTTTTCACCTTTGCAGCCGCGTTGTCCGCAACGATCTCCAGCATCGGATCCGCCGCTCAACGTCCGAACATTGTGTTCATCCTGACCGATGACATGGGCTACAGCGATCCGGGTTGTTACGGCGGTAAACTTGCTCCCACTCCCCATATCGATCGTCTGGCGAAGGAAGGCATTCGCTTCACGCAATTTTACGATGACGCTCCGATTTGTTCGGCGTCGCGCTGTTCCTATATCACCGGCATGTTTCCCGTCCGCTGGAACTTCACAACTTATCTCGATAAGCGCGCGCAGAATCGCGACTGTGAACAGGCGAATTTCCTCCCCACCAATGCTCCGGCACTGGCGCGCGTGTTGAAAGCAGCGGGCTACAAAACAGCGCATTTCGGCAAATGGCATCTCGGCGGTGGACGCGATGTAACGAATGCACCGCTGTTCAATGCTTACGGCTACGAGGAAAGCGTGGGAACTTACGAAAGCCCGGAACCGGATCCGGACATCACCGCCACCGATTGGATCTGGTCCCCGAAGGACAAAGTGAAACGTTGGGAGCGCACCGGCTATTTTGTGGATCACGCCCTGGATTTTCTCAAACGTCATCAGAACGAGCCGTGTTACGTGGAGATTTGGCCTGACGACGTTCACACGCCGTGGGTGCCGGATGTTGAACGACAACAAAAACGAGGCACCTGGGAATCGCGGAAGAATTTTTCCGATGTGCTGGCCGAATACGATCGGCAGATGGGGCGCTTGTTTGATGGGTTGAAAGCTCTTGGTATCGAGACCAACACGCTGGTCGTTTTCACCAGCGACAACGGCCCGTTGCCGCATTTCCAGCACACCCGCACCGACGGTTTGCGCGGCAGCAAGTTGAGTCTTTATGAAGGCGGAGTTCGTGTGCCGTTTATTGTTCGTTGGCCCGGGCACGCCGAACCGGGCCGGGTGGACGATCAGACCGTGATGCAAATGGTTGATTTGTTTCCGACTTTCTGTGCCATTGCGCAAGCGCCGCTTCCGGCGGGATTTGACTTTGACGGACAAAACAGGATTTCCGCTTTCAACGGCCAGCAGTCAGAACCCGCCAAAACCATTTTTTGGGAATACGGCCGCACATCGAAATTGTTTCATTATCCGCGCGCGGTTTACGACCGTAGTCCGCATCTGGCCGTCCGCGAGGGCGAATGGAAACTACTGGTAAATCCGGACGGTTCGGAAGTTCAACTTTACCACGTCGCAACGGATCGAGAGGAAACAAACAATCTGGCGACCGTCCAGGTGGAACTCGCCGAACGTTTGAAGAAAGCGGCGTTGGAATGGAAAAAATCTCTTCCGGCTTATCTTCATACGGAAGGTTCAGAATTTTAAAAGGTCATGAACTACGCCGAGCAGGCCAACGCGATGCAAATGATGAATCAGTTACTCGTTACAACTGCCAGTCAGGCGGCAATCGATTCGTTGTTCGACGTGGACGGGACCGGTATCTACGAGCGCGAGGAAACGGACCGCATTCTCGGATGAAAGCCCTGCGAGAAACTTCGAAATGCTCGAGCGCGTGATAATCACGATTGAATGCGGTACAGGCGATCCGCAGTCCGATTCGCCGCATCGCTGGAATTTCTCAGGCGATTACATCGTCCAACAATGCGAAACATCGCTGAAGCTTTGCGGGTGTGTGGAACTGGCGCTTTACATCTCGGTATTCAGTCGCGAAGCGTCTGCGCGTCAGGTTCGATTATCCATCGCGTTGGAGCGTGGAAATCTTTGCGGCCTTCCGAATACGCGCTGACCCCAGGCTTTTGCAGTTTGCCGAAATTGCGCAATTGGATGTGCAGGCGGGCCGTTACTTCGGGATGTTCTGACGCGACATTTTTCCGTTCTGAAGGATCAGCGTTCAGATCGTACAGTTCCAATCGATTGGTCGCGCCGTCGATTGTTTCGAAAGGTTCGCCATGCACCACGAGTTTCCACGGTCCTTCCTGAACGGAAGCCTGGGCTCGCTCCGATTGATGTATGTAAGAGAACCACGGCCGATGCGGCGTCGGCGTTTCACCGCGCAAAGCCGACAGAAAATCGATGCCGTCCAGGTTCTCCGGAATGCGGGCTCTGGCGGCGGCGAGCAGCGTGGGCAACACGTCAATGTAACCGACCAGTCCCTCAAAACGCTGGCCACCGGTCAGTCCGCCGGCGGGCCAGCGAATCGTCGCGCACACGTGCGTGCCTCCTTCGTAAACCGTGAGTTTTTCTCCGCGCATTGGACCATTGCTGCTACCGACTCGAAGAATGCCGCCGTTGTCACTGAAGAACAGAACCAGTGTGTTGGTCGCATCCGCGCGCGCTTCCACTGCGGATATTACCCGGCCCACCGCCTGGTCCAGGGAATCCACCATGGCGGCGTAGGCGCGTCGCTGCGGACCTTTGATCTGCAAATATTTTTTCAAATCCTCATCCTTGGCTTCATAGGGCGAATGTGGTGCGTTGAAGGGCAGATAAAGAAACCACGGCGTGGCGGATCCGGCTTTGCTGATAAATTGCGCGGCCTCAGCGGCAAGCAAATCCGTGGAGTAACCTTTCTCGTCCACCGTGCGCGTGCCACGATGCCAGTCGAGTTCGCCCTCCCGTTCGTGGGTGAAATAATCAATTGCGCCGTTGTAATGTCCGTAAAACTCAGTGAAGCCATTTTGCAGCGGAAGAAATTCATAACGCGCGTGGCCCAGATGCCATTTCCCCATTATGCCCCGCGGAGCATAACCGGCCGATCCGAGTAATTCAGGCAGTGTTTGTTCAGTTGACGGCAAACCGTAAGACGACCACGGCGGCACCACGGCGCGCATCATGCCGAAACGCAGCGGCCAGCGGCCCGTCATCAGACCTGCGCGCGTGGGAGAACATATCGGAGCGGCGTGAAAACCGGCGAGATTGATGCCGGTGGCCGCGAGGCGATCCAGGTTCGGAGTGGGCACGGTTTTGCCGCCGTTAAAACCAACGTCAGCAAAACCGAGATCGTCGGCCACAATGAGGAGAATGTTCGGCTGGCGCGGAACGGTATCGGCATGGAGTGAATCGATGACCAAAAGGAAAGCCCCCAGACAAAGCCAGCGGACTAAAGTCGTCGTGAATTTCATTGCGGGCTATTAATGAGTTCCAAGCGGTCGGTCAATGGCAAAGCCGCAGCGTGATCGGCGATTTCCGTGTTTGGCGAGTGCATGCCACTGTCGAAGCGCTACAGCTGGTCGCAAGCGACGCAGCCGCGCTCCGGGATTTTTCTGACAGGCTCTTACACGATCTCAGTGCTAATCGTCCTGGCACTCTCGGTGGTGTTTGGGGAATCCAGCTTTGGCAAAAAGTCGCACCCACTGAAGAATCTTTGCGCGATACGGCCGGCATTATCGCCACGGTGATTTCGGTTCAGCCAGTGGAGCACGGCTATGCCGTTGGCTGTCGCATCGAGAATAAACGGTGACAGTCGGCTGAACAGATCGTGTTATGCATCGCGTTGCTCGACTCCGAAGATCAAATCATCGCCGCCAACCCTCTGGTCAGCACGCTTCACCTTGCCGCAGGACAAACGCTGGAATTGTTGATCTTCATTCCCGCTGACACGAACATCAGTCCACCAAAGAGTCGAGTTCAGGTCTCTCTCGTGCGTTGGGCCGGCGAATAGCTATTCCGCCAACACGTGTGCGTGAATTTATGTCATAACTGAATGCCTGCACGATGGTAAACATCATTAACGCACGTGTCTCATCTGCCGCCTTTTATTGTGGTTAACAATTCCGTCATTTCCGAGGTGAAGAACTCCACCTTTGGAAATCAGGATTGCAATTCGGGAATCCGTGAGCGCAGTCCGGAGCATGTTGGTTGGAGAAAAAGTGCGCCGGAACAGAACCGAGCAGTCGAAAACATTGCGGATTGCCCATCCTTTCGGGGCAGCGACAATTGTGCTGCGATGAAAACCTCCGAGCGAGCTTTGTCGTTTTCAGAAAGGTCAAGGAGGAACGGAAGCAACGTTACCGTAGTATCCTTGACGTTTCTGAAAACGACATAAAATGAGGCAGGTTTTCATGGCACTGTGGCAGCGCCACTCTGCACCATGGGCTTCGTTCCATTACCACTTTTTCTCTTTCCGATTGGGAACAAACCAGAAACTTCGAAGAATTTATCCGTGTTCGGATGGTATTCTGGATGTGAATGCGCATGTGCGGCGGGAACTGAATGGCGAATCTGACGGAAAGCCTGGTCGCGAATCAGCTGCAATGGAACAACTGAAGCCGATCTCGCGCCAAAAGCATTCGCAACACGAAATAGCGTATTCACTAGCTTCGGCCAGAGGGTGTGAAGCGGGTGCGAAGTGCCGGAGAGGGAGAAGGGCCGGACACATAGCGCATGGCTTCACACCTTCTGGCGGAAGCCAACGCCCCTCGCGTTTCGATCTAACGTTCGGTGCGGTGACGAACGGGCGCGTAGTGCAGCACAAAGGCTGAAGCGAAATGGAGTGGAAGCCTTGAAGCGGAACGGAGCGTCCGTTGGTCACGCACATTTACAAGTGAAGGAGAATTTCGTTTCCTTTTATCCGTTCGGGACTGATTGCTTTCCCTTTGGGTTCACAATCGAGGAATGTTAAAAACGCGATTGGCGAATTGACCTTCAGCGATCCACCAACACAAGCTGACCTTCAGGCTCTTAATGTTGCCTAATCCGATTCTGACGGCCTGAGCGGTAGTCTTTGTACTGGTTCAGCGTGAATTGGAAAACTGCGCGGGCGGCTTAAAGTAGTAGCGGCCGGGTTTTCGTTGTTCGTTTGTTTGTTGCCTTGGGGGACCAGTCCCCCAAACCCCCTGGGATTTTTCGCTTTGCGATCGAA
>DASTXC010000139.1:0-11507 GCA_035765675.1 Verrucomicrobiia bacterium | reverse complement strand
GCAGGAAACTCGCGAAGAGGTTGGAAGACAACAAGTGATTTGATCGTAGCTGGCCATCACAAAAAAGCGGCGCTGAAGCGCACGCATTCCAGACGCTATCGCGAAACTCCTACGCATTTGAAATTCGCGGAGCGTTTGGAGTGCGTGCGCTTCAGCGCCGCTTTATCACGCAAAGCGAAAATAATCAAAATCGGCATGTCCCCTTCCCGCAGCGTTTCGGGCAATGCAGTAAATTCCCACCTTCGCTCCAATCCAAACTCCCGCAGTTGCCCGAAACACACTTGAAACCGAAACGAAATCACCATCGCCGTTGGAAAACTGAAACGCGCATTTCCCTCCCTCCGTCACACCTGCGCGCAATCGAACGCGATTGGAAATCGCATCGGCGATCAACTGTTCCGCCCCGTTCTCGCGATACACAATTTGAACTCCCACATCGCTCTGTCGAATCGCCAGCGCCGCGTGTGTTCGTCCGATCACAATCAATCCCGCTTCGACTTTTTCATTCGACGACAGCTCAACCAGTGTTTCCACTTCGAACTGTCGCGCCGGAAATTTCTGTGAAAGCAATTGCGGCAGATATTGAAGATCGATTTCGTTCGCCGCAGACAATCGCAGCCAGCCGGGTCGCGCGTTCAGTGAACACCAGTCATCACGATGATTCGCGTGCCATTGCCATTGCAGCCCCAAAGTTCGCGCGTCGAACTCATCCGACGTTTGTGGAATGGAAATCGGCTGACGGTGTTTCACTGGCGGCAACGGCGCGCGCGCCACCGGTTCGCCAATTCCATTGCCATCCTGATCCGCGCCCATCAGCGGCCAGCCGTCGCGCCAGGTGACGGGTTGTAGATGAACGATGCGTCCGTAAACGCCGGCATCCTGAAAATGCGCAAACCACCAATCGCCATTCGGCAAATCCACGAGCGCACCCTGATGCGGGCCGTTCACGTTCGTCGCGCCGCGTTCGAGAACAATTTTTTCTTCGTAAGGGCCAAAAATATTTCGTGAACGCAGCGCCAGTTGCCAGCCGGTGGCCACGCCTCCCGCCGGCGCGAGAATGTAATACCAGCCATCCTTCTTCAGAAACTTCGGGCCTTCCAAAGTGGGATGACGTTCCGGCACGTTGAAAACAATTTCGCCTTCACCCAACAACTTCGATCCGTCCGCCGCCATTGGCCGGACGCGAAGGAGATGTTTGATTCCCGCGCGTGAATGCGCATAGGCGTGAACGACATAAGCATTCCCGTCGTCATCCCACAACGGACAGGGATCGATCAAACCTTTGCCCGCTTGAACCAGATGCGGTTCCGACCACGGTCCGCGCGGATCCTCCGCCGTCACCACAAAAATGCCTTCATCGGGAGTTGGAAAAAAAATCCAGAATCGCCCCGCGTGAAAGCGAATGGACGGCGCCCAGACGCCGCAGCCGGCTTGAACCTTTTCGTAGCGCGAGCCGGGAAGATTTTTCAGCGCATGACCGATGATCTTCCAGTTCACCAGATCGCGCGAATGCAGAATCGGCAGGCCAGGCGTGCAATTGAAACTCGAAGCGGTGAGATAAAAATCGTCGCCGTGACGAACGATGTCCGGATCAGAATAATCGGCGCAAAGAATGGGATTGCGAAATGTGCCGTCGCCCTGGTCGGGAACCCACGGGAAATTTCCGAGGTCTGAATTCCCAATCGCCGCCGCAGCTGAACTGGTCGAAAGCGGGGTCATGGTTTTTGGGACTTTCCAATCACCGGCACAAGCAATTGAATCGCCAGCAGCGAAAGCACATACATGCCGGAGAAATACGCAAACACAGTCACGTAGCTGCCGGTTTTTTCCAAGATGTTGCCGGTGATTTCGCTGACGAATCCGCCTGTGAAATAAGCCACGAATCCACCCAGCCCGACCACCGAACTGATCGCTTCCTTTGGCATCGTGTCGGAAACCACGCTGTAGAGATTGGCCGACCAGCCCTGATGCGCGGAACCTGCGATTCCCACAATGATTACCGCCAGCCAGATTCCTTTGGCGTAAGGCGCAAAAAACACCGGCACGACCGCGAGCGCGCAGATCAGCAATGAAACTTTTCGCGCGCCATTCACGCTCCATCCGCGATTCATCAATCGCCCTGGCAGCCAGCCGCCCAGCATTCCGCCAATTGCTGCGATGGCAAAGAACGCTGCGGTCCAGGTTCCAATCTCTTGCAGGTCGAGGTGAAAACGTTTGTCGAGAAAATCGGGCAGAAAGAATTGATAAAATCCCCAGGCGGGTCCCGCGAGAATGCTGGCAATCACGTAAGCCCATACCGCGCGATAACGCAGCAGGGAAAGCCAGGGAACTTTTACGGGCTTATCTTCGACCGCAGGTTTGCCTTCCTTGATGTAATTCAGTTCCGCAGTCGAAAGGCGCGGCTGCTTTTCCGGTGTTTCGTAAATCCACCACCAGGCAGCGACCCAGATAAAGCCAATGCCGCCGGTGATATAAAACGTCGCTTCCCATCCGAGATGCGAAAACACCCACGGCACGCCGATCGGACACAGCACCGCGCCCACATTGGAACCCGCATTGAACAATCCTGTCGCAAACGCGCGTTCCTTCACCGGATACCATTCCGCGACGGCTTTGATCGCGCCCGGAAAATTTCCGCCTTCCGCCAACCCGAGCGCAATGCGTGCAAACATGAAACCCGCTGCGGTCATCGGCATCGCCAGCGTCATCCACACGATTCCTTTTTCGAAGCCCGCGAACCACGGATAATTCAAATGGAATTGTTCGCTCACGCCAATCAATCCGCACAAGCCATGCGCCATTGCCGCCGCGCTCCACGCCAGCACGAACATCGGCAAACCGCGTTTCACGCCGAAGCGATCCATCAAGCGTCCGCCGAACAAATAGCCAAATGCGTAAGCGAAATTGAAGGCAGCAGCGATGTGCCCGTAATCCGCTTCGCTCCAGCCGAGTTGCTCGCTCAACGGACGTTTGAGAATCCCGATGACCAGCCGGTCGATGTAATTGACCGCGACGGAAAAAAAGAGCAGCGCGGAAATCGTCCAGCGATAATAGCCGACCGGTTTCGGAGTGGAGGAAGAAGTTTCAGCCATGACGTTGCGGGCGGTGTGAGTTGGAAATCATTTCACTGAAACGGCGTTTTCTTTGACCTCCGGCGCAGTCGTGAACGGCTGTTTCGCACCGCTCAGGTCACTGGCTTCGATGCGAATGCGCTCGGAATTTTTTCCGGCTACGCTCAGAAACACGTCGGTTTCTTTCGGAGCCTTCGTGCGGCGAATCATCACTTCGGCGGCGTTGGTGAAAGCGAACACCGGGCCTTTCTCCGGCGTGACCTGAACTCCATCAAAAACAATGCCGCGAACGTCTTTGGCCACGACGCCGCGCGTTGAATGAATCGTCATGTTTTCAAACCGGATGTTTTCCACCGGCGAATCGCTCAATCCCGAAATCAACATCGCCATCGGCGCGCCGTCGCCGGTCACGTCGCTGATCACCATGTTGCGGAACACCGGCGGCTTTTCATTCACCGCTTTTTTCTGATCGGCGCTGTAATCCATGTTCAGGATCACCACTTCGCGTTGCATATTTTTCACCTTGAGATTTCGCGCCCAGATATTTTCCACGACGCCGCCGCGACCGCGCCGTGATTTGATTCGAATCGCGCGATCCGTTCCATCGAATTCGCAGTCATACATGAACACGTTGCGGACATCGCCCGACATTTCGCTGCCGATCACCAGTCCGCCGTGGCCGCGTTTGCTGAAGCAGCGGCGCATGATCACATTTTCGGTCGGGCGCCCGACGCGCCAGCCGTCTTCGTTGTAACCGGATTTCAGCACCACGCAATCATCACCGGTGCTGAACGTGCAATCTTCAATCAGCAGGTCGCGGCACGAATCCGGATCAATGCCGTCATTGTTCGGGCCGTCCGTGTCCACGTTCACGCCGCGGATCGTGGTGTTCAAACAGTAGATCGGATGAATCGTCCAGTTCGGTCCGCTGCCAATCGTAAAGTCTTCGAGCAGAATATTCGTGCAACTGACAAAGCTGAGAAAGCTGGGGCGGATCGCTGCTTCGGGTGTTCCAAAAACGCGTTGATCCACGGGCACACCGCGCGCAGCCATTTCAAAAAAATGCGCGCCTTCTTTTCGCCGCCATTCCCACCAGGCTTTCGCATTGCCATTCAATTTTCCTGGACCGGTCACGGCAATGTTGGTGCAGTCACGCGCGTAGATAAGCGGGGAATAATTGTAGAGTTCAATGCCGCCGACACGCACGAACACCGGCGGGAGATAATCTTCGAAGCGGTCGCTGAAGATGATTTCCGCGCCTTCGCTCAAATGCAGTTCCACATTGCTTTGCAGATGAATCGGGCCGGTAAGAAATTTTCCGGCCGGCACCACCACGCGTCCCCCACCGCTGCTGACGCAGGCGTCGATTGCGGATTTGAATGCTGCCGAACAATTGGTCTGGCCGCCTTCAATCGCACCGAAATCGTGGATGGAAAATTCACGTTTTGGAAAAGTGGGCGGAACAATGCGTTTCAGGATTTCAGGAACGAGATTCCAGCCTGCGTTCGCAGCGGCGGTTGGGATTTGCGCGAAGCTGAGTTGGGGAATGAAAGCCAGCGCTGTTGTGAATGCGATCCAGCCAAATCGAAATGCCATGGCGAAACGGTAATCAACCCGCGCGGACAAGCCCATGGAGACTTCTGCAAAAGACATTGAAAAATGTGGCAAGGGCGAAAAATGCGTGAGTGGGGTAAACAAACAAATCTGACGGAAAGCAGGTGGCGTTCTGAATTTCAATCACGCGAGGAGATCAACCGTTGTCTTCGTTTTTAATCCGTGAGGCTTCGGGTTCTTTGTCGTTTGGCGACAGATAGTTCCCTCAAAAGAGCGGCGCTGAAGCGCGCACTCCAGACGCTATCGCGAAACTCTTACGCATTTGAAATTCGCGGAGCGTCTGGAGTGCGTGCGCTTCAACGCCGCTTTCCCACGACGGAGAAAAAGACTTCATTCCCCTTTCCCACAACCGCAAAAGAATTTGCCGCCACCAAAAACTTGTTCATGCTCCGGATATGAGACGGAATCCGCCACGTGTATTGCTGGCGCTCGGCTGGTACGATTACCGCCTGCATCGCGGCATTGAAAAATACGCGCAGGAAAATGGCTGGCACCTGTGCTCCGATGTCACCAAGGAAAAAGTCATTCCCTGGGGCTGGGAAGGCGATGGCATTCTGGCCTGGCTCGGCGCAGGCGAAGACCTCGCGGACTTTGTTGTGAAGGCGGCGAAGCCAACCGTCGATTTCAGTTTCCGGCGTCCGCAACTCGCGTTTCCCCGCGTGCTGGCCGATCACGCCGCCGCAGCGCATCTGGCAGCCGAACATTTTCTTTCACACGGGCTCACGCATTTTCTGTTCTATAGCAGCGCGGAGAACTGGGCGTTTGAAGAAACGGGTCACGGCTTTTCCAGCGCCATCAGCGCCGCGGGTTTTTCCTGCAACTGGATCCGCTGGCATCGCTCCGCAGCGTTCACTGAAGCGCACTTGCAGTGGAAAGCCAAACGCAACTGGCTGTTGAACGAATTGAAGAAAGCGCCGAAACCGTTGGCGGTTTTTGCCGCATCTGACGACCACGCGCTTGAAGTTCTGGAATGTTGCGAGACCGCCGGATTTTCGGTTCCGGATCAGGTGAGCATTATCGGCATGGACAATTCGCTCCTGGCCGTGGACGCGATGCGCACGCCGATTTCCAGCGTCGATTCCAACATGGAAATGATTGGTTATCGCGGCGCGGAATTGTTGGATCGGTTGATGCACCGCGAAATCGTTCCGCCCGAACCACTGCGGATTCCGCCAGCCGGATTGATCGCGCGCAAGAGCAGCGATCTGATCGCGGTGAATCATCCAGGCGTGGCGAAAAGTCTGAAATTTTTGTTCGCACATTTTCCCGAACAAATTGGCGTGAACGACCTCGCGCGCGCCGCCGGAATGTCGCGCCGCGCTTTTCATCGTGAATTCGTGAATCACGTGGGCCGCACGCCCGGACATGAACTGCAACGCGTCCGGATCGAACACGCAAAGAAGGTGCTGGTTTCGATGAATGAAAAAATGGAAGTCGTGGCCAACAGTTGCGGCTATAAAAACGCCAACAGCTTCTGGAGCGCGTTCAAGCAAATCACCGGCGCTTCACCTAAACATTATCGCGAGCAGTTTTTGAAATAGAAAATCATCGCGGGAAAATTGACCGCGAAATACGCGCAATACGCGGAAAGGAATGACAAAGCTGATTGGCGTCGGAAATCGCATGGCCAACTGCGGGCATCACGCGTCGAAACACTCATTTCTCAATTTGAGTTTCGCGTATTCTGCGGCTTCTTCCCCTTAGTTTTTGTGGCGCAGATTTCAATCATCTATGCAAAAAGCAGGGATGCCACGGCGCGACGGTAGCGCCTAAGCTGGCGGACCTGCATGAACTTTGTTTGCCTTCGTTTCCCAATTGATCTTCACCGGCATCGAGCTTTGCGATTTTGCTGCATTTGCCTTGGCTGCGCTGTGTTGATGCATTTCCTGAATTCCGCGCCTGCGGAAATTCCATTGCCGCAGATCAATTCAAACAACGTCCTGCTGGTGACGGCCGCGCCGTTCAATGCGATTGGCGATGGCGTTGCGACGAATACCACTGCGATTCAGAACGCGATCAATGCCGCGGCGTCCGGCGGATTGACCAATGGCGTTCGCGGCGGTGTGGTGGAAATTCCCGCGGGCGTGTTTCTCTGCGGACCGCTGACTTTGAAAAGTTCGGTGCAGCTTCAGCTCGATGCCGGCGCGGTTTTGGAGATGTTGCCGTACGGACAATATCCCGTCAGTCCATCGCCGAAGGATTTCATTTCCGCCAGCGGCCTGGACAACATTGCGATCACCGGCACGGGCGTGATCGAAGGTCAGGGTGCGGCCTGGTGGACGGCTTACGAGGCCAGCGGTATTGCGCGGCCGAAAGCGATGTTCGCGCCGTCCAAGTGCCGGACGGTGCTTGTCGAAAACGTCACCTTTCAAAGCCCGCCGAACACACACATTTCACTCCGCAATCTCTGCCGCGACGTGACGATTCGCGGCATTACGATCAACACGACTTCGGATGTGCTTTCAGATAACACCGATGGCATCGATGTGAACGCCACGAATTGTATCATTCAGAATTGTTGGATCAGTTGTGGCGACGATCACATTGCAGCGGGCGGAGATTCGGGTGGCGTTGTCATCACGAACTGCACGTTTGGAAACGGCCACGGCATTTCCATCGGCAGCCATACCGATGGTGGATTGCAGAATTTTGTGGTGGAGAACAGTTCGCTGAACATTGCTGACAGTCACAGCCTCAGTTCCGGTATCCGCCTGAAATCCGGGCGCGATCGCGGCGGCTTTGTTCGGAATCTCACTTATCGCAATCTCACAATCACCAACGTTCAGAATCCGATTTTCATTTCCAGCTATTATCCGGACAACACGATTCCAGCGAATCCCACCAGCGACATCGGCACCGCGATCACTCAATTAACGCCAATCTGGCGCGACATCACGATCAGCAATGTCAGCATCGCGACTCCGTCCGGGCGCAATGCCGGGCGCGTTTACGGACTGCCGGAAATGCCGATCACAAATCTCACGTTTCAGAGTGTGAGCATTCAAGCGGGGAAAAGTTTTGATCTTTATCACGTTCGCCATGCGCGTTTTGAAAATTGCGCATTCAACCTTCCGGCCAACGTCAATACGTTCAATATTTACAACGTTGATCTGCTCCTTACGAATCGCATCTTCAATCCGGCACTGGTCAAAATCGGCGGTTGGAGTTCCACGCATGCGACCAATCAATTCGGCTTTTTCAAATCGCACGTGGTGATTTCGGACACAAACCTTTTCGGCGGCGGCGCGCCGCTGACGCTTGGAGAAAGCACTTTGATTGTGAGCAATGATTTCAATTCGGGAACTTTCTCGACTGTGAATTTCACGCTCGGAATACATCCGACGCAAATCGCTGTCACTGGAAATTTCACCGCCAGTGGCAGGATCAATGTCAATGCGGGTTCAGGTTTTACGAACGGAATTTATACGCTGTTCACGTACGGCAAAAAGCTGAATTGGACATCGCTGAATCTGGGAACTGCGCCGGCCGGTTATGAATATCGATGGGACACGAACGCGGTTGGTGAAGTGCGGTTGATCGTTGCGCTTTCACCGTCGTTGACACCCACTAATCTCAACGCGCAGGCGACGGGCCATGCGCTGCTGCTTTCCTGGCCGGAAGATCACATTGGCTGGCGAATGGAAATTCAGACGAATTCGTTGGCGTCTGGTCTGACGACAAATTGGATCACGGTTTCCGAATCTATTTCCACCAACGAAATTTTTCTTCCGATGAATCTGGAAAACGAAAGCGTTTTTATCCGCCTGGTTTATCCGTGAAGAATGAAGAATTGACTTCGCTTACTGAGTTGGCGCGGGAATGAAAATCTTTTGGCCGACGCGCAGGCTGGTGGGTTTCAAACCTGGATTCGCATTCACAATCTGTTCGGTCGTCACCTTGATCCCCTGGTCGCGATACGCTGAAACGATTGCAGAAATCGTGTCGCCGGATTGGATCACGTATTCGTAGCCTTTATCCGGAACAGGCGTCGCGGTGGCGGACGGACGAACAGGAGCGACGGGGACCGCGTTGGCGAGCTTTCTCAATTCCACTTTTACGCTCTTCAAAATCTGCTCGTTGTCGTCCTGGCGTTTCTGATCCACTTCACGGATTTTATCCGCCAGATTTTTCAGGTCTTCCTGTGACGCGTAATTCGGACTCGGCTTGTTGATCTGCTGTTGCAGCGCGTTCACTGCGCGTTCCAATTCTTCAATGCGTTTGTTCTGAAGATCCTTGGCTTCGAGCAGCACGTCGATGCGCGCGGACAACTTGTTCAAGCGTTCTTCGGTGGCCGCGTCCTGCGCTTGCGAAATAGCCGGAGCCGCCAGCAAACCCATCGCGAGGAAAAGAGAAATTCGTTTCATTTCCGAACGATAGAAACCCGTTTCCGCCAGTTCAAGAGGCAACTGGAAGGAAATGGATGGTGCGGGAACATCGAGCTCTGAACCATGAACTTCTCAGAGAGACGACGCAACCGTTCCCCAATTCGGAGTTTGTTGTTCGACGTTCATTGTTCGATGTTTCCCGTGTCTTCCAGACTTTTTCCTTGAACCCGGGCGCATTTCAAACGACTTCTGAACGGGAACCATGAACGTACCTTCCGCCAGATTGATCCGCACTGGAGCGTTGAACACCGAAAGCCCGCTGCGCGATCTCGAGGCGATCATTCGCTCGCGCACGCCGTTGATCGCCGTGGAAAGCAATGAGGAACCGCAGGTCGTGCGCATGGTTCGGCAGATCAGCCAGCGACTGCAACTCAAGGCGTATCGCTGGACGGTCTCCGACGGGCTTCAGGCGTTCGAGCCAATGGATCAGCCGCAACAATCGGTTCACAAATCCAACGAACTTCTGGCCTACATCAAAACCGGCGCCAACAACTGCCTGTTTGTGCTGCTGGATTTTCATCCGTTCATGCAGGATCTGCTGCACGTCCGGCAGTTGAAGGACATCGCGCTGACATATCGAAAACATTATTCCACGGTCGTACTGGTCGGCTATTCGCTGCAGGTGCCGGAGGAATTGAAACCCTACACGGCGCATTTCAAACTGCCGTTGCCGAATGCCGATGAACTTCGCGCCATCGTGCTCGAAACCGCTTCGGAATGGGGCGCGGAACATGGCCGCCGCGATGTGCAGACCACGAACAAAGCCTTGGATCTGCTCGTGCGCAATCTCGCGGGTCTCACTGCCACCGACGCCCGCCGCCTCGCGCACAAAGCCATCAATGACGACGGCGCGATTTCCGAATCGGATATTCCGGAAGTGATGCGCGCAAAATACGAACTGCTCGGCCGCGACGCGTTGCTGTCGTTTGAATACGACACCGTGAAGTTTTCGGAAATCGGCGGCATGGCGCGATTGCGGAACTGGCTCGACGTGCGGAAAAGTTTTTTCCTCGAGCAGGACAAGTCGCTCGATCCGCCGCGCGGTCTGTTGTTGCTCGGCGTTCAAGGTTGCGGAAAAAGTCTCGCGGCCAAAGCCACTGCGGGAATTCTGGGAGTGCCCCTGCTGCGACTCGATTTCGGCGTGCTCTACAACAAGTATTACGGCGAAACGGAACGCAATCTCCGCAAAGCGCTGGAAACCGCGGAAGTGATGTCGCCCTGTGTGTTGTGGATGGACGAAATCGAAAAAGGTCTCGCGGCGGATGGAAACGACGACGGACTTTCACGGCGGGTGCTGGGAACGTTGTTAACCTGGATGTCAGAGCGGAAGCAGCCGGTGTTTCTGGTCGCGACAGCGAATGACATTACGCAACTGCCGCCGGAATTTGTGCGCAAGGGAAGGTTCGATGAAATCTTTTTCGTCGATCTGCCTGGCACCGCGAATCGGCGTGAAATTCTGATGATTCATCTGCGCAAACGGCATCTTGATCCGGCGCAGTTTGATTTGAATTCGTTGGTTGAAGCGACCGATGGATTTTCCGGCTCGGAAATCGAACAGGTAATTGTATCCGGGATGTACACAGCCCATGCGCAAGGCCGGGAAATTATGCAGGACGATCTGCTCGCGGAAATAAAACAGACGCGGCCGCTGTCGGTGGTGATGGCGGAAAAAGTGGAGGAAATCCGCGCCTGGGCTGCGGCGAGAACTGTGCCGTGCGATTGACTGCTTTCAAAGCTGGGACGCAAGGCTGCAGTGGCACATGCGTCCCGCCTGTGTATTTCTGAGGCTTCGATCAACGCACGGGCGAGACGCCCGTGCCACTAAATCGCCGCCACAATCGCGTCACCCATTTCGCGTGTGCCGACTTTGCGGGCGTTCGTTTCCGCTGGATTGAAGATGTCGCCGGTGCGATTTCCCGCTTCGATCGCTTTCCGAACTGCTTGTTCAATGGCCGCCGCGGCGTCGTTCAATTGAAAACTGTGACGCAGCATCAACGCCGTGGACAGAATCTGCGCGATTGGATTGGCGAGATTTTTTCCGGCGATATCCGGCGCGGTGCCGCCTGCGGGTTCATAAAAGCCGAACGTTTTCTCACCGCTCGTCGCACCGAGACTGGCGCTGGGCAGCATGCCAAGCGATCCCGCGAGCGCCGCGGCTTCATCGCTCAAAATATCGCCGAACATATTCTCGCAGAGCATCACGTCGAACTGCGTCGGACGCAGCAGCAACTGCATCGCGCCGTTGTCCACGAACATGTGTTCCAGCGTCACGTCGGGAAATTGTTTCGCCACTTTCGTGACGACATCGCGCCACAAAACGCCGTTCTCCAGCACGTTTGCCTTGTCGATGCTGGTGACTTTTTTGCGTCGCAATTGCGCCGCGCGAAATGCGACCTGCGCGATGCGCTCAATTTCCGGCGTGGTGTAAACCATGGTG
>DASTXC010000138.1:0-5746 GCA_035765675.1 Verrucomicrobiia bacterium | reverse complement strand
ATGTGTTCTATTTGCACAGTCGTTTGCTTGAACGTTCCGCACGCGTTTCGGAAAAGTACGGCAACGGTTCACTCACGGCGCTGCCGATCATTGAAACTCAGGCGGGTGACGTTTCGGCTTACATTCCGACGAACGTGATTTCGATTACGGACGGCCAGATTTATCTGGAAACGGATTTATTTTATCAAGGCGTGCGTCCGGCGGTTTCCGTCGGTTTGTCCGTCAGCCGCGTCGGTTCTGCCGCGCAGATCAAGGCGATGAAACAGGTCGCGGGCCGCATCAAAGGCGATCTCGCGCAATACCGTGAATTGGCGGCGTTTGCGCAGTTCGGTTCCGATCTCGACGCCAAGACGCAATCGATTCTCGAACGCGGCAAACGCGTGGTGGAAATCTTCAAGCAACCGCAGTTCAATCCGATTCCGGTTGAAGTTCAGGTCGCCATCCTGTGGGCGGTGCAGAACAATTTCTTCGATGACGTCGCCGTGGACAAGGTGAAGGATTTTCAAAACAAGCTCACGGATTTCCTGAACACCCGCAAAGCCGACGTGCTGACGAAAATCCGCACGGAGAAGGCGATCAATGACGCGCTCGCGGCGGAGTTGAAAGCGGCGGTGACGGAGTTCAAGCAGACCTACCGTTAACTCGTTCATGGCTAGAAAATCCACAGACGCTCGCGTGATCCGAATTGAGGAAATGATTTTCCTCATTCGCGGTCAACGCGTCATGTTGGATTCCGATTTGGCCAAAGTTTATGGCGTCAGCACATTGCGGTTGAACGAACAGTTTAAACGGAATCGTAAAAGGTTCCCGGATGACTTCGCGTTTCAGCTTGAACAGCAGGAGTTTAGGAACTTGATGTCGCAATTTGCGATATCAAGTTCGCATGGCGGCCGGCGCAAGTTGCCCTGGGTATTTACCGAACACGGTGCGTTGATGCTCGCGAGCGTGTTGAACAGCGCTGTGGCAATCGAAGCCAGCGTGCGGGTTGTGAGGGCATTCATTCTGATGCGTGAACAATTGGCGGCGCACAAAGAACTCGCGGGCAAGCTCGCGGAATTGGAATCGCGCGTCAGCGGACACGATCAATCCATTCAGGATTTGTTTGAAGCCATCCGCCAGTTGGTTGAACCCGCAGTGGAAGAAAAGCCGAAGGAAATTGGTTTTCATATTCGTGAGACCGCACCGCTTTATCGCGTGCGGTCAAAGAAAAGATTTTAGTCATGCCCAGCACACGCGACATACGCCGGCGGATCAAGTCGGTCAAAAACACGGCCCAGATCACGAAAGCCATGCAGATGGTGGCTTCGTCGAAAATGCGCAAAGCCCAGCTAGCGGCTCTGGCCGGACGGCCTTACGCGTCGTTGATGAACAACATGCTCGCGCAGGTCTCGGGTCATTCCGGAGATTTTTCCCATCCATTGATGGAAAAGCGCGATGTGAAAAAACGCGTGGTGGTTTTGATCAGCACGGACAAAGGTTTGTGCGGCGCGTTGAATTCCAACCTGACGCGTGAAGCGGCGAAGTTCGACAAGAACACCACGGTGTTTGTCTGCGCGGGACGCAAGGGCGCGCAGTTCGTCGCGCGAACAAAACGGCAGTTGTCCGCGGAATTCACCTACAAGGATTCCCCGTTGTTTGCCGAAGCCCGCGCCATTTCCAAGTTCGTTCAGGAAATGTTCCTGAAAGGCGAAGTTGATTCCGTGGAAGTGCTTTACACGAATTTCATCAGCACATTGAACCAGAAGCCGGAAGTGCTTCCGCTGTTGCCGATTGGCGAGATCAAAGGCGTTCAAGCGGGAGTTCACGGCCACGAAACTTCGGTCGCTTTGGAAAAGTCGGTTTTGGAATTTCAGTTCGAGCCGGGCGCGGACACTGTCCTGGGATCGCTTTTGCCGCATTATTTGAATTTCCAGATGTATCAGATTTTGCTCGAAGCCAAAGCCTCGGAACACAGCTCGCGCATGGTGGCGATGAAGAACGCGACCGACAACGCCAAGCAGTTGATCAAAGATCTGACGCTGGAATACAACAAACTGCGCCAGGCGAACATCACGAAAGAACTTTTGGAAATCACGACGGCGCAGATGGCGCTGGGTTGAGACAACGCAAATTGAATCGCAAAATTTTTAGCACATGAACAAAGGCAAAATCGTTCAAATCATCGGCCCGGTCGTGGACATCGAGTTCACGGAAAAATTGCCGGCCATTTACAACGCGCTGACGGTGGACTTCACCTCGCCGGGCGCGGCTGGAAAAACCAAGCTGACGCTCGAAGTGCAACAGCACCTCGGAGACAACTGGGTCCGTGCTGTGGCGATGAGCACCACTGAAGGACTCAAGCGCGGCATGGAAGTCCTCGACCAGGGCGCGCCGATTTCAATGCCCGTCGGCGAAGCCGTCATGGGCCGTGTCTTTGACGTCACCGGTCAGGCCGTGGATGAGCAAGGCCCGGTGAAAGCCGACAAATTTCTTCCGATTCACCGTGCCGCACCCGCGCTCGTGGAACAATCCACCAGCCCGCAAATCCTGACCACCGGCATCAAGGTCATCGACCTGATCTGTCCCTTCTTGAAGGGCGGAAAAGTCGGCGCGTTCGGTGGGGCCGGTGTCGGCAAGACGGTTGTGATCATGGAATTGATCAACAACATCGCGAAGCTGCACGGCGGTATTTCGATGTTCGCAGGCGTCGGTGAACGTACGCGCGAAGGCAACGATCTTTACAACGAAATGATCGAAGCCGGCGTTATCAAAGTTCAAAAGGACGCCAAAGGTCATCCGGTGATCGGCGAAAACGGTTTGCCGAAAATCGAGCCCGGTTCCCGCATTGGTCTGGTATACGGCCAGATGAACGAACCGCCGGGAGCGCGTCTCCGCGTGGCGCTTTCCGCGCTCGCTGTGACCGAGTATTTCCGCGACGAAAAAAATCAGGACGTGCTCCTGTTCGTCGATAACGTGTTCCGCTTTTCACAGGCCGGCTCCGAAGTATCCGCGCTGCTGGGCCGCACGCCGAGCGCGGTCGGTTATCAACCGACACTCGCGGCCGAAATGGGTGATTTGCAGGAACGCATTACCTCGACCAAGAAAGGTTCGATCACGTCATTCCAGGCGGTTTACGTGCCGGCGGACGATTTGACCGACCCGGCTCCGGCGACCACGTTTGCGCACTTGGATGCGACGATTGTGTTGGAGCGTTCGATTGCTGAGTTGGGAATTTATCCCGCGGTCGATCCGCTGGCTTCGAACTCCCGCGCGCTGTCTGCGGATATCGTGGGCCAGGAACATTACGAAGTCGCTCGTGGCGTGCAGAAGATTTTGCAGCGCTACAAGGATTTGCAGGACATCATCGCGATTCTCGGCATGGACGAATTGAGTCCGGACGACAAGCTCACGGTATTGCGTGCCCGCAAGATTCAGCGCTTCCTCAGCCAGCCATTTTCGGTCGCGCAAATCTTCACCGGCATTGAAGGCAAGCAGGTGCCCGTCGCCGAAACCGTTCGCGGCTTCAAAGAAATTCTCGAAGGCAAACACGACGATGTGCCGGAAGTGAATTTCTACATGAAGGGCGGAATTGATGAGGTCAAGGAAGTTAAATAGATGATTGGTTAAATGAGTGACTCGGTTAAATGAGTGACAAGTTTGAGCAAACAATCTGTTTAGCCATTTAACGATTTAACAAGTTACCTGTTTAACGCATTCAACAGAAAACATGGCCGCAACTTTGAAACTCGAAATCGTCACACCGGACGCGAAGGTTTATTCCGACGACGTGGAGATGGTCACGCTGCCCGGCGTGGAAGGTGAAATGGGAATTTTTCCCAATCACGTTCCGCTGATGACACAGATCGCGCCGGGCGAAATCATCGCGCGCAAGAGCGGCCAGGATCTGTTTCTTGCGATTGGTGAAGGCTTTGTGGAAATCACCGGTGACCGCGTCGCGATTCTCGCCGACATGGCAATTCGTGCGGAGAACATCGACGAGAGCAAAGCTGAAGAAGCGCGTCGCCGTGCCGAAGCCCGATTGGCGGAAAAGATCGACGATGAAGAATCGGCGATGGTTCAAGCAGCCCTCGCGCATTCGCTGGCGCAACTCAAGGTCAAGCGGCGTCAGACGGGGCGGTGATTGTTTTCCCCAACTCTATTTGCGAGGCGGCTTCGGCCGCCTTTTTCTTTTTTGTCACGAACTCGCGCTGGTGTAATGGCGGATGGATGTGCGCCAGCCCAGTTCAGAAACCGCGGCGCACAGAACTGCCATGACGATCAGAATCAACGCGTGGCTCACGGAAAATTTGTTCACCAGCAAACGCACCGGCACGTTGGAAACCAGCAGCATTGGCAACACGAATGTGAACAGCGCTTTGAACAATCCCTGAAACGCTTCGTCCGGCATGCGCGCGATGTTGAACAGGTTGTAATATCCCCAGACGATTCCCTGCGCGCGCACCGTCCAGAAGCTGATCGTCGCCAGCAAAAACATCAGCGAGTAATGAATCAACACACCGGCGACACACAGAACAAAAAATCCGATAACGTGTGGCAACGTGGGCGTGTAGTGCAGTTGTTTTGCGGCGAAAGCCATCACCGCCAAACCTGACGCGGCATTAACGAACGAGCCCAGATCCACTTGCCGGAAGGAAACGACGAAGCGCGTATTGACGGGAAGCAACAGCAGGAAATCCAGTTTCCCGGTCCGCACCAGTTCTGAAAGATTCGTGCAGTTCACGAGGAAGAAAGCCTGGAACATCTGTTGAATGAACTGGCTCGCACCGATCAGCATCACCACCTGCCATTTCGTCCAGGAACCAATGTTATCGGTATGAAGGTAGAGGACGCTGATGAAAGTAAGTTGCAATCCGAACCACAAAAGCTCGACGAAAATCCAGAGCAGAAAATTGCCTTTGAACATCGTTTCGCGCGTGACGGAATTTTTCCACAGCGCGGAGTAGATGGAGAAATAGCGGGTGATCGTCGCGCGACGCGACGGCGATTCCCGGTGCTCAATGGAATTTGGAGTTTGGATTCTGGAATTTGTCTTCACCGGTTTCATCCTCCGACCGCGCTGTATTTTCGAATGCCGCGATTCCACGCAAATCGCGCGAGCAGATACGTCAGCAGAACCCAGCCGCATTGAACAGCCAAACCGCGCATCAATTCCGCGCCTTGAGTTTTGCCCATGTAAACGCTGATGGGAAAATAGAGTTGATACGGAAACGGCGTGAGATAAAGCGCGCGTTCAATCCACGGCGGCAGAATATCGAGCGGAAACAAATGTCCGCTCGCGAGATATTCGAAAGCGAACAGAATGAAAATGAACGTGGAAACCTCCAAGACCCAGAACGCCAGCATCGCCATTGTGTATGACATGAAAAACTGAAGCAACGCTGTCAGCGAAATGGAAATCAGAAACAATCCAAACGCGCTCCAGTCTGGCGGCAGAACAAAATATTGGCGCAGGCAAAGAATGAAAATCGCGATCGGAATTCCCGCGACAGCGAGATAGGCCACGCGACCGGAAAGAAAAAGGCAGAACCGGTACCAAAGATAGTCAATCGGCTTGAGCAGAAACTGGCTGATGTTTCCGTCCTTGATGTCCGCCGCAATCTGCCAGTCGGCGGCGCAATTTCTTTTCTGTAAATTCGTTGAGCCTCAAACTGAGGGTGGGTTTTGGCATTCCATGTTGAGGTAAATTTTTCCGGTTTCCCATTCGTCGCTGGTTTCGCTCAAAAGCGCGGTGATCAGACGGAGGAGA
>DASTXC010000137.1:0-39921 GCA_035765675.1 Verrucomicrobiia bacterium | reverse complement strand
CACGCGGTTGGAAATCAACCGCAGGTTCACGCGCTGCTTGCTTTGATGCTGCTGAACGCGGCGCGGTTGAATGCGCGAGTGGATGCGAATGGGAATCTTCTGCGACTGCGCGAACAGGATCGCTCCAGTTGGAATCATGCGATGATTGCGCGCGGAATGTTTCATCTCACGCAATCGGCGAAGGGAAACGATCTCACCGCGTATCATCTTCAGGCCGCGATCGCAGCGTGTCACTGCTCCGCTCCCGATTGGCAATCCACGGATTGGCCGCGGATTTTATCGCTCTACGATCAACTCGTGAAACTCGATGATTCGCCAGTGGTGGCGTTGAATCGCGCTGTTGCCGTAGCGGAAGTTCGCGGGCCGGCAGAGGGAATCAAAAGTGTCGCTGCCATTCCGGATCAGAAATCGCTCGGCGCGTATTATCTTTTTTACGCGGTGCTGGCGGAGTTTGAAATTCAACTGAAAGATTTTCCCGCCGCCGCCGAACATCTTCGCCGCGCACTTCAATTGACTGAAATCAAATCTGAACGCGCCCTGCTTGAGGCGCGGCTGCGGGATTGCGGAAAATAAAGATATCTTCGCGAGGATCGCATATGAATTTCATTATTCGAAAAGCTCGACCGGATGATGCGGAACAGTTGCTTCGGCATATTCATCGGCTGCTGCGGGAACCGGGCATTCCGATTCCGCTCGATCCGGGCGAGTTCGTATTGAGCGTGGAACAGCAACGCGGGATTCTCGCCAACGCATCGAATTCTGCGAGTTCGGTCTATTTCGTAGCTGAGGCAGGAAATCAAATCATCGGTGAGATCAATTGCAAGTGCGGGACTCGTCGCGCGTTCAATCATATTGCGACACTCGGCATGTCGGTTAATGCGGAGTGGCGGAACAAAGGTGTGGGAAATCGATTAATGGCAGAGGCGATTGCCTGGTCGAAGAGCACGCGAGCCGTTGGCCGGATAGAACTGTTTGTCTATGCTGATAACAGTTCTGCCATTCACCTGTATGAGAAATTTGGCTTCGAGATTGAGGGACGCCGAAGGCAAGCCGTATTTCAGAATGGAAGTTGGCGGGATGACTTGATCATGGCTCGGCTCATGTGAAATGCAAAACCCACATGATTGCGGGCTAAAATCATTTCCTCGTAGCAGTGGACGCTACCCTCCAATTCTCTTTGAAAAAAGGCGCAGAGAAATAGAGCCGACTCACGTCGGCTGCTACTGAATGGGCTGATGAGCGTAAAGCCCTGACGGTGACTATTCCGTAGCCGCTTGAATTGTTTCGCCGCTCGGCGGTTCGTCATTGTGTTTGAGATTCGGCAAAAGGCCGGTCAGCAAACCGATCAACGGCAGGAACGAACAGACTTTGATCACAAAGATAATGCTCGTCGCGTCCGCCAGTTTTCCCAGCACCGCGGAGCCGATTCCCGCCAGGCCAAAGGCGAATCCGAAGAACAGACCCGCAATCGTCCCTACTTTTCCGGGCAACAATTCCGTGGCGTAAACCAGGATCGCTGGAAATGCCGAGGCCATGATCATGCCGATGATTACCGAAAGGGCCGCGGTCCAGAACAGGTTCGCGAACGGCAACAACAATGCAAACGGCGCCATGCCCAGAATGGAAATCCAGATTACTTGTTTGCGTCCGATTTTGTCGCCGACCGGTCCGCCGATGATGGTTCCCAACGCGACTGCGAAGAGGAACAGGAACAGGAAATATTGCGAGTGTTGAACCGTAACGCCGAATTTCTGGATCAGATAAAACGTGTAATAGTTCGTCATCGACGCAAGATAGAAGAACTTTGAAAACATCAGCGTCAGCAATACGAGCAGAAAGAAACTGATCTTCGACATGGGATAGCGTGCGCGGTGATGAGCGGAATGAGTTCCGGCGGGATGCACTTCCGCCAGTTTGGCGCGATACCATTTTCCCACTCGCGAAAGTGTGAGCATTCCGATAAACGCCAGCACGGTGAACCAGAGAATATGCCGCTGGCCGCGCGGCACAATGATCCACGCGGCGAGCAGCGGTCCCGCCGAGCTGCCGGCATTTCCGCCAACCTGAAAAACCGATTGCGCAAAGCCATGTCGTCCGCCGGAGGCCAGCCGTGCCATGCGGGAAGATTCCGGATGAAAGATCGCGGATCCCATTCCGACCATTCCTGCCGCAAGCACGACAAAGTGGTAGCTGGGCGCGAGCGCGAGGGAAACCAATCCGCCCAGCGTAATACCCATTCCAACGACGAGCGAATAAGGCTTCGGATGATGATCGGTGTAATAGCCAATGATGGGCTGAAAGATGGAACCGACCATTTGGAACGTGAGCGTGATCAACCCGATCTGCGTGAACGTGAGATGGAAAGAGGTTTTCAGCAGTGGATAAATTGCCGGGATCAACGCTTGAATGGAATCGTTCAGAAGATGTGAAAAGCTCAGGGCGAAGAGAATTGCCATGGTGGACTGCTGCACTTTGTCTTTCGCTGACCCTGCTGCCGAACTGCTTCGCGTTTTCATGCTTTGCGTTTTCAAAATAAAAAAGCCCTGCTTCCGTTTTCGGGAGCAGGGCGGGAAAAATCGGGTTCAGTTATCCTCGTTCGCGCTGCTCACCGAAAGACCATACGGCTACGGAGATCAGGACGCGCTTTCCAATAATCAGAATGGAGGCCGGAGAGGAAACAACTTTCAGCGGATCACCAAAAGCGGCGCATTCGCGTGCAGAAAAAGTTGTATGACCAGCTGACATTGGGGGAAACAATAGCTTGAAGATGGTCAGTGTCAATCGACGGACTTCAGAAAACAGAGCGGACTTCGAACAACGAACATCAAATTGTGGGAAAACGCGTAAGAACTGAGATTAAGATTCAGAATTACGATTATGAGCGGAATTGAGAATTGACGACCGGCCCGGTTCGACCGCTGGACACTCCGGCGAAGGGCGTTACAGTAACAAGCACATGAGCGAGCCCACCTCGAGTTGGAAAACCCTTTTGGGACGGGGTCTGCACCGCAACTGCCCGCAATGCGGCGAAGGTAAATTATTCGTCCGCTGGGTGAAGCTGGCGGATTGCTGCCCGGTTTGCGGGTTGAAATATCTGGAAAATCAGGGCGATCTCTGGGGACTGCTGCTGCTCGCGGATCGCGTTCTGTTCATGATCCCGTTCATCGCGATTTTTCTGGTACCGCATGATCCCGGAGCGCTGTGGCCTTACATCTTTGGCGGCACGATGGCGCTGACACTGGTGTACACTTTTCCGCATCGCATGGGAATTTCCGTGGCGATTGATTACCGGATTCGCCGCAGTTCCAGCGACCTGGCGAACAAGCAGACCGGCAATTGAATCGCCGGATTATTGCAGCGAGACGAGACCCTGGGAAATCGCAAACTTGGTCAGGCCGGCGACGCTGTGAATGTTCAGCTTGCGCATGATACGTTCGCGATGCGTTTCGACCGTGCGAACTCCCACGCCCAACTGGCTGGCGATTTCCTTGTTGCTCAATCCGTCCGCAATGTGAACCAACACTTCGCGTTCGCGATTCGTGAGCTGCGTCACTTGGGAACTCACCGTGCCGGAACCTTTGACATATTGATTCAACGCGGCGCGGGCGACTTCCGGACTGAAGAACGCTTCGCCCTGGTTGATGGCTTCGATGGCTTTCAATAATTCTTCCGTGCCCGCGTCTTTCAAAACGTAACCGCGCGCGCCGGATTGGATGATGCGCAGGATGTAATCCGTATTGCTGTGCATCGAGAGGATCAGGACTTTGATCTTCGGCTGCTCTTTGCGGAGCAGATCCGTCACCGCCAGGCCGTTCATGTGCGGCATGTCGATGTCCATGAGAATCACGTCCGGAATCAGTTCCCGCGCTTTTTTCAAAGCTTCCCGTCCATCCGCGCACTCGCCGATAATTTCGAGGTGATCATGCTGGCTGAGGCAGGAGGCGATGCCTTTGCGCACGACCGGATGATCATCGACTAACAATACTTTAATACGTTTTTTCATTTTGCTTTCCTGCGGCAAGGCTTTAGTCCGCAAGGCTGCGGCTTGAATGTGCCCCACCAACCCATCGGCTGGCAATGTTGATAACACCGGTGAGGTCGTAGCCGGTTTGGATTTGACGCCCATGGATTCAATTTTCATGCGTTTCTCTTTTCGTTCAGGGTTTTTCCACCTTTTCCGGCCCACGCACTTCCTTTCGCAACGGCGCGACGGAAGTTTCTTTGATCCACCATGCAATCGATGGATGGGGCAAGCAAACCACGCAGCGCGAAAAAACCGCGCCGTCGGGAATTTCCGCCGCGCGTCAGATTCGGTTTGATGGCCAACTTCATACGATGTCACTTTAACGGACTGGAAAAAGTTGAAAATCAGGGCATCGCCGGATTAAGACCCGGCACGGCTACGAGAGGAAATCCCCGGGGAAACCCCGATTTTACTGCAAGAAAGGGTCAGCTTCGAAGTGCCGACCGGAGAGAAGAAAAGAAAATTACTGCGGCGTTTCGCGTTGAACCCAGGACGTGGCGTATTGCGTCAGTTCAGAAGCGTCTTTCAAACCCAGCTTCCGTTTAATCTGCTCGCGGTAATATTCAATCGTCTTGATACTCAGATGAAGTTCCTCGGCGATTTCGCGGGTTTTTTTCCATTGGCCAATCAGCCGGAAGACTTCCATTTCGCGATCACTGAGGCTCTTGACGGGAGATTCCTGAATGTCCGTCTGCCCGCGAATCTGTTGCTGCAACAGGCGCGCAGCCAAAGCGTCGCTGACGTAAACCGCACCGCTCAGCACGCGGCGAATGGCGGCAAGAATTTTTTCCAACGCCTCTTCCTTCATCAAATATCCAAGCGCTCCGGCACGGAAGGCGATCTCGGCGTAAATGGATTCGTCATGCGCGCTGACGACGAGTACCGGGAGTTTGGGATATTGCGCCTTGATGTTGCGCATCAGTTCGAGACCGCTGCTGTCCTTGAGAGAAATATCTGCAATGACGAGATCGGGTTTCAGTGCGGAAATGGCATCGAGCGCGCGGGAAGCATTTTCTTCTTCGCCACAGACGATCATGTCCGGCTGGCGGTTGATCACCTGAGCAATGCCGAAGCGCACAATCGCGTGGTCATCCACGATGAGAATGCGCGTCTTGTTATTTTTGTCTTCCCGTTTTTTTGGCTCTGCCATGCGTCAAAGTGCTCAGAGTTTTGTCCACCCGCCCTTCCCGACGGCTGCCGATGAACTGCGGCATTCTGTATCAATCCCAAGCTCCGGCGCAACTGTATTGAAGATAATCGGATCGCCGTGGAGAGGGTTAATTCCAAGTTCCAAGTTCCAAATGCGATTGCATGTCGCTCCCTCTTCCATCCTCTATCCTCCATCATCTATTCCCCATTATCCTCAACCTCCACACCACCCGCTCCGCTTCCTTGACTCGCAAATCTCCACCCCTAGACTCTGTGACCATGTCACTCGTTTTCTGCCCGCTGCGCGCCGCGACCTTTGCGTCGTTCTAAGATTTCATGAAAAGACGTCCCTCGGTTCTCATTATTTTTCTCACCGTATTCATTGACCTGATTGGTTTCGGAATGGTGGTTCCGCTGTTGCCCATCTACAGCAAACATTATGGCGCGAGTGGTTTAATGATCGGCGTGATCGGCGCGTCGTTCTCCGCGATGCAGTTCATTTTTTCACCAATCTGGGGACGTCTTTCGGATCGTTACGGACGTCGTCCCATTCTGCTGACCAGTTCCGCCGGCGCGGCAATATCGTATGTGCTGTTCGCGCTCGCGTCCGGAATGGAGAATTATCAAACCGCAATCTGGATGCTCCTGCTGTCGCGTTCGTTCGCAGGAATCTGCGGCGGAAATATTACCGTGGCGCAGGCCTACATTGCGGATATTACACCGCCGCAGGATCGCTCAAAACGCATGGGACTGATCGGCATGGCGTTCGGGCTGGGATTTATTTTTGGTCCGGTGATCAGTGGAATTGGATTGAAGCATCTCGGCAACACCGGGCCGGGCTGGCTCGCTGCGGGAATGTGCGCCGCCAATTTTCTGCTCGCCTTGTTCATCCTCGCCGAAAGCCGAAAGCCCAATTCCGAACACGCAAAACCACGTCCGCGTTTTGCACAATGGAGCCACACCCTCGCACAACCCAAAATCGGATTGCTCATCGGCGTTTTCTTTCTCGCGACGTTTTGTTTCAGTTGCTTTGAAATCACGCTGCCTCTGCTGATCAACGATAATTTCCATCTCGGCATTGCTGCCGATGAAACGCGTCCGGCGACGACCATTATTTCGCTGTTTGTTTTTTGCGGATTGATTTCCGCGTTCATTCAGGGTGGCGCAATCGGGCGACTGGTAAAAAAGCTGGGCGAACCGAAACTGATTGGGCTGAGCCTGTTGCTGACGGGCGTCAGCTTTCTGTTGCTCCCATTCCTGAAAGGTAACGGACAACTGTTCTGGTCGCGCCTGTTTCATCCCGCGGGTTGGCCGTGGGTGAAAATGCTTTTTGCGCTGGCGCTCCTGGCGATTGGTTCCAGCCTCACGCGTCCGCCTGTTTTTGGATTACTCTCGAATCTCGCGCATTCCTCTGAACAAGGCGCCACCATCGGTGTCGCGCAGAGCGCCGGAAGCCTGGCGCGCATTCTCGGTCCGTTGTTTGCCGCGACGGCCTATACTTACACGCCGCTCCTGCCTTACCTGACCTGCGGCGTCATCGCGCTTTTCGCCGGCGTGATCGCAGCTCAAAAATTGCGCGGCGCGCATGGAACAGCCAGCGCCACTGCTCCGGTGGCGTAAATCACCCCGAACTCTTCTGAAAATAAAAAACGCGAAGGCGTATGAACCTTCGCGTTTGAATAAATCGGCGGATTGATCTCGCTCAGCGACGCACGTTAAAATTCAGCGGGGCGCTGGGCATTTCATGAGCGCAAGGCTGATTGGTCGGCGCGTCGGCCTGACGATCCACTGGTTGCACCAGATTCTTGGAAAGCAGATAAGCTTCGACTTCGTCGCCACTAATATCGGGCAGCATGTGGCCATCAACCTCCACGCAAGGGCTCAGCATCTGGCCGCTTTTTTCGATCATTTCCTGGCGTTGCAGGGGATCGTTGATGATGTCACGGTCTTCGAAGGGAAGATCGTATTTGCGCAGGATGGCGCGAACGCCCTGGCTCCAGCCGCAGGTGGGCTTCAAGTAAGCGATAATTTTCGGTTTGTTCATAATCAAATGGTCGGCAGGCAAATTGCCATAACACAAAAAATTAGCAACTGCTTCAAACTCTGATTCACAGTTCCGGCCCTGGCCGATTTCCGCCTTCTTCCACCGTAAAGCTTGAACTCGCGCTTTCGTCGATTACCGTTTGCGCCATGAACCTCGAAGATCATTTGGGAGATATTATCCGCAAGGCGCGGACGATGAACGGCGTTTCTGTCGAAGCCGCAGCGTCCGCGGCTGGATTGAAAGCGAACGAACTTTCCGCGCTGGAAGACTCCGGTCAGACAACAGGAAAAATCAATTTTGCCGGACTCGCTCCTACCGTCGGACTGAATGCCGGGAAGCTCGAAGGCATTGCCAAAGGCTGGGTGCCGCCCACCCAAGATCTGAGCCTTTGGCGCGAACTGCGGCAGATCAGCACCACCGAAAACGGCAACACGGTTCATTGCTATCTCGTCTGGGACGAAGTCACGCGCGAAGCGGCCCTGTTCGACACCGGATGGAACGCAACCGAGGTTTTGAAAATCATCGCTGACGAGCAGATTCAGCTTAAACACGTTTTCATCACGCACACGCACATCGATCACATGGCGGGATTGCAGCAGGTGCGCGACGCCTTTCCGAAAGTTCATTTGCACACCGATTCCAAAAGCGCTCCGCCGCAACACAAGAATCGCCGCAATGATTGCATTCATCTCGGCAGCCTGCGGATCACGAACCGCGAAACCCCGGGCCACGCGGAAGATGGCGTGACTTATATCATCGGCAACTGGCCGGAAGATGCGCCGCACATTGCGATTGTGGGCGACACGATTTTCGCTGGCTCCATGGGCGGCGCACCGCAGCACGGTGATTTGGCGAAACAGAAAATTCGCGAACAGATTTTGTCATTGCCCGCGGATACACTGCTTTGCCCCGGACACGGTCCGCTGACAACGGTTGCGGAGGAGAAGGCGAACAATCCGTTTTTCAGCTAGTCGGGTCGGCGAGATTGAATTAAAAAGCAGCGACGGAGCATCACCTGAAAAACAACTCAATGAAAAAGCTATTCTATCTCGCAATCATCATCGGACTCGGCGCGCTGGCTTTGACCTCCTCGCTCACCGCCCAGGACAAAACGCAGCGTTACGAATACGCGATCGTGAAATGGGACGGACCGGATCGCCTCTACTACAACCTGCCCGACCAGTTCAAAATGGTGCATCTGGAGGAAACGGGAACGAAGATTCCGAAGGAAGCGCAGAACGAGGAATTCTGTCTGGCCGCCGCGTGCAATGAAATGGCAAAGACCGGCTGGGAACCGGTGAATCTGGATTCGCGGCGGATTGTGTTTCGGCGGACGATTACAAAGTAGCGCAGACTGGGAGTCTGCTGTATCGCCGACTGGCAGTCGGCGGCGGGCGCAGCATTATCAAAAGCTCGAACCTCGTTTCCAAATCACGTTCGGCGGATTACCAATCCGCGACACGGCAGACTGACAGTCTGCGCTACGTATCGTTTTTGGCCGTAATCCGCGAATTTGCAAATTGACCCGTTTCCCTGCGATTGCTAGTTTTCGCTTTCCCTCGAAACGGGAATTTTATGCGACACACAATTTCGATTCTGGTGGAAAACAAATTCGGCGTGCTCACGCGCATCGCCGGTTTGTTCAGCGGCCGCGGCTACAATATCGATTCGCTCAACGTCGCTCCCACCCACGACAGTTCCACTTCCCGCATGACGATTGTCACGCATGGCGATGAAGCGACGTTGGATCAGATCGTCAAGCAGTTGAACAAGCTGCCCGATGTGCTCAAGGTTCAGAATTTCAACGAAGGCGAATACGTCGATCGCGAACTGGTGCTGGTCAAGGTTTCCGTCGATTCCAAAACGCGCGCGGAAGTGATGCAGATCACCGATATTTTCCGCGCCAAAATCGTGGATGTTCAACCCAAGAGCCTGACCATCGAAATCACTGGCGACGAAAGCAAAGTCGGCAAGTTCCTCGATCTGATGAAAGCCTTCGGCACGATCGATATCACGCGCACCGGCAAAGCGGCGATGGTGAGGAAATAAATTTTGAATTTCTGTGATCGGATGTGGACGCCGTGCCATGACTTCGAAATCAAAACCATTTCTGATGCTAGGGGTCATGAGTGCAGTCGGAATTTGTTTTACGACTGGATGCGGCGAACAAACCCTCGCTGGGAAGTGGGAATATAAAGAAGTCAATCGCATCAAATCTCCTGATTCGCTAGTGGATGCCTTGGTCATTGAAGGAGACGCAGGTGCCACAACGTCAACTGCGACCTCAGTCTATTTAGTTCCAGTCGGCGGATCAGTTGATCCGGAAGATCGGCTCAGGTCGCTTTTTACGGCGGATCACCTTAAGAATTTTGCGATCGAATGGAAAGAACCGAAGCTGTTGGAAATTCGTTATGACGAGGGTCGAATTTTTGGTTTTATGAACTTTTGGTCGAGTCGTGAAGTTCAGCAGTTTCATTATGTTGTCGAAATAAAACTAGCTCCCACGCGATCTGGTTTTTCGTTACCACTGAAAGACAGAACTTGGTAACAGCCTTGATTTTCCGTTAACAAAAATTCAAAGAAATTCAATTTATGGCAAAAGTCTATACCGACAAAGACGCTGATCTCGGCGTTCTGAAAAACAAAACGCTGGCTGTGCTGGGCTTCGGCTCACAAGGCCACGCTCACGCGCTCAACCTCAAGGAAAGCGGCCTCAAGGTCATCATCGGCCTGTACGAAGGCAGCAAATCAATCGCGGTCGCCCGTGAAAAAGGTTTCCAGGTTTTCCCCACTGCGGAAGCGGTCAAGCGCGCGGACGTCATCATGATCGCGCTGCCCGACACCAAGCAGCCCGCGGTTTACAAGAAAGACATTGAGCCGAATCTGTCGAAGGGCAAAACGCTGCTGTTCTCGCACGGCTTTGCGATTCATTTCAAAACCATCGTTCCGCCGAAGAACGTGAACGTGATCATGGTCGCACCGAAAGGCCCAGGCCACATCGTGCGCCGCCAGTACACTGAAGGCAAAGGCGTGCCGAGTTTGATCGCCGTTTACCAGAATCCGGGCAGGGACGCGAAAAAGATCGCGCTCGCCTGGGCCAAAGGCATTGGCGGCACGCGTGCGGGCGTGATTGAAACGAACTTCAAGGAAGAAACCGAAACCGATTTGTTCGGTGAACAAACCGTTCTCTGCGGCGGCGCGAGCGCGCTGGTTCAGGCTGGATTTGAGACGCTCGTCGAAGCCGGTTATTCGCCCGAGATGGCTTACTTCGAATGCCTGCATGAGTTGAAGCTGATTGTGGATTTGATGAACGAAGCCGGCATCAGCGGCATGCGTTTCTCGATCTCTGAAACTGCGAAGTGGGGCGACATCACGGTCGGACCGAAAATCGTGGATGCCAGCGTGAAGAAGCGCATGAAAGCGGCGCTCAAAGATATTCAGTCCGGCAAGTTCGCGAAGGACTGGGTGAAGGAATATCAGGGCGGCTACAAGAAATACAATGCGCTGCTCAAGAAGGGCGAACAGCATCCGATCGAGAAAACCGGTGCCAAGCTCCGGTCGATGATGCCCTGGATGCAGAAGCGTTCGATCAAAGGCGCGCAAGCCGCATATTGATTTACGATTTACTCAACACAAGCCGCCGGGAAATCCCGGCGGCTTTTTTGTTGGTTGGATTTCTCTCGAAAACTTCTTGGTCAGTTTTGCAATTCAAGATTCCGAAAGATCAGCGCGAACGGGCGAAGATCAGCGCTTTCAATTTCCTCCATCGCAACCAAAACTTCCCCGTGGTGTTCAAAATCGAGCTGCTGTAATCTCAACATGATGCGTGGAGCAAACACTTTGGTTTTTTTGCTGGGTTTAAGCTTTTGCGTTGTCGCCCACGCGGCTTCACCTGATTCCGCTGGCAGCCCTTATCAGGCGATTGTGGAACGAAATGTTTTCGGGCTTAAACCGCCCGCGCCGGCGGAAGAAGCTCCACCGCCGCCGGAGCCACCTTCCAAAATTACGCTTTCAGGAATCACCACCATGCTCGGAAATAAACGCGCGTTGTTGAGTGTTCAGGTTCTCAACAAACCGCCGGAGAATTTCATTCTCGCGGAAGGTCAGCGCGACGGTGACATCGAAGTGCTTCAGATCGATGAAATTGCCGGAACTGTGAAGGTTTCCAATCATGGCGTGGAGCAGCTTCTGGATTTCAAAACGGATGGAGCCAAACTGCATCCGACCGCCGTCGCGCCGCCTCATCCAGCGCCTGCCGCGGCGCGTCCACCTGGAGTTCCGCCGCCGCCGACCCGCACCATCCCCACGCGCACTCTGCGAATTCCAAGTATTCCGCAGCCCGCGCATTGAACCGGAACGATTCAGTGGATCGATTGGCAACGCAGCCGTCCAACTGACGCTCGGCGGTTAAACTATTTTGCGGCCAGCATTCCCAACGGTGATAATTCCAGAAGTTCGTTGCAATACGGCAAACCGCGCCGCTGCACGATCATCAGCCGAAGCAGATGTTTCAGCACCGGTTGCAGCATCGGAAAGCGCGCGCTGAGATGTCCCTGCGGCATGGACGAAATCAAGGTGCGAACGAACGCCTCGACGGATATCACATTTCCGTACAAGGCGAGATTGGAAATCACGACGTGCGGCCAGCAACCGGGGATGAGGCTCGAGGTCAGGCAACATTTGGTGTCGCCCGGCGAAAAGCCCAGCACCGGAAAGCTGCCGCGCCGTAAGGTCGTAACGAGTTGCTCCAGTTCCGACGGCAGCAGACCGAAAACCGAACGCGTCAGATCGGCCGTGCCGCTGGTTCCCGAGATTCCATAATCGTAGGAAAAGGGAGTCGTTAAAAAGATTTCAAAACTGGTGACTTCTTCCTCGCCCGTCAGCCGTTCCAATCGCAGGCAGCCGAATTCCGCGGTCACCGCCCAACTGCGACCGATATCCTCGCGGCGAAAAGCGGCAATGCCGGCGGGCGTGGCTTTCCCAAGAACCGCAAATACACGCGAGCCTTTTCGAAGCACTCCACCTTCCAGTGAAGTAGTCAAGCTGTTCAGTTTATCAAACATGTTCAACGCGTCGCAGATGGTTTCCCATCCGAACGGAAGAAACATAAGCAGATTTTCGGCAACGCGGTATCCGTACTGGCGGCAAAATGCTGCCGGAATTTCCGGATGCGTTTCAGCAATGAGGAGGGGAAAATTCCAGCTTCCAGGTTCCAGGTTTGATTCGCACGTAGCTCAATAGAGTGGCATCCTCACGATTTGTTGTGGCATGATCATCGCGTGACGGAAAAGCCGACCAACACCCACGGCATCCCGGTCTCGGAAGGAGCGTTCGCCACCACGCGCTGGAGTCTGGTCCTCGCCGCTCACGGAGATTCCGCTCCCGCTCGCGCGGCCCTCGAAACGTTATGCCGCATCTACTGGTTTCCGGTTTACGCGCTGATGCGTTCGCGCGGCGCCGATGTCGAATCCGCACGCGATCTGACTCAGGATTTTTTTGCAAAACTGCTTTCTCAGGACGGTCTGCTTCAGGCCCGGCGCGAACGCGGACGTTTTCGTTCGTTCCTTGCGCAATCGGTTAAAAATTTCCAGGCGGACGCATGGGACAAAACGCAGGCTTTAAAACGCGGAGGCGGCTGCGCGCTTCTCTCTCTTGATCTCGAAGCCGCGGAAGGCCGTTATCACGAATCGCTGGACCACAGCTCGCCGGATCGGGAATTCGACCGCCGCTGGGCCGCGCAGATTCTTGCCGAAGCCCGCAATCGCTTTGAACAGGAAAGCGAACGCGCGGGACGCGGGGAAATTCTGCGTGTGTTGAATCGGCTGGGCGATCCTGATGCGCCGCCATTGGCAGAGGAAGCCATCCGGCTCGGCTGTTCGGTAAACACACTCAAATCTCATTTGCATCGCGCCCGCGCCCGGCACGCGCGCATCATTCGCGAAGTGGTGGCGGAGACTGTTTCCAATCCTGCCGAGGTCGAAACCGAACTGCGGCATCTGCTCGAATCTTTAGACGGATAACCGCAACCGACGGAACATTTTTCCGTAACAAACAATGCCTGTGCTTCCTTCATTCTGCTGCACTGAATGTGGCGCCGAGATTCCGGATCGCGCGTTGCTCGGGCTTTGTCCGGCGTGCGCGTTACGGTCCGCGCTGTCTTTCGGAGAGACGACTGAGGGCCTCGATTTTCTGGAAGGAAAAACCGGCGCGCTTTCGGGAAGCTATGAATTGCTTGAGGAAATCGGCCGCGGCGGAATGGGCGTGGTTTTTCGCGCACGACAAAAAAGTTTGAATCGCATCGTGGCGGTCAAAGTGATGTGCGGCGGGTTGTTCGTCGGTCCCGCGGGACATCAACGACTGCTGGCGGAAGCGGCGGCAGCAGGGCGATTGCGCCATCGCCACATCGTAACGGTTCACGAAGCGGGCGAGATCGACGGGCATGCGTTCTACGCGATGGACTTCATCGCCGGGCGAACGCTCGCGGATGTTTTGAGAACTGGATCCGTGCCGCCCGAACGCGCGGCGGAATGGCTTCAGAAAATCGCGACGGCTGTTCACTACGCGCACACACAAAACGTGCTGCACCGCGATTTGAAACCTTCCAACGTGTTGTTGGACGAAAACGATGAGCCGCGCATCACTGATTTCGGATTGGCAAAGATTCTGGATTCGCCTCGGGCCGCGACGTTGACCGGCAGTGTTTTTGGATCGCCCGCCTACATGCCGCCGGAACAGGCGGCGGGCCGCACGGACGAAATCGGCCCGGCGAGCGATGTGTATTCGTTGGGCGCGATGCTTTATGAATTGCTCACGGGCCGCCCACCGTTTCTCGGAACTTCGCCGCAAGAGGTGATCGAGCTGGTGAAGACGACAGAACCTGTGCCGCCGCGATTCTTGAACGCTTCTCTGCCGGTCGATCTGGAAACAGTCACGCTCAAATGCCTGCAAAAAAATCCGGCACAACGCTACGCAACCGCGCTGGAACTGGCGGATGAACTCGCTCGTTTCCTGGATGGCAAACCCATTCGCGCGCGTCCCGTCAGCGCGCCGGAAAAAATCTGGCGTTGGGCGCGGCGTCATCCTTCGGTCGCTACACTCGCGGGAATTTCACTGGGATTATTGCTCGCGATTGTGACGGTGGTTGCAGTCAGCGCTCATCGCGTGCGGATTTCGCGGGACGAGGCTCAGGCGCGCCTGGCGGAATCGTTGTTCTCGGAAGCACATGCGTTGCGACTGGCCGGCGAACCGGGCTGGCGCGAAACCAGTTTGCGTCGCCTCGCGGAAGCGCATCAACTCGACCATGACAAATCATTTACGTTTCAGCTTCGCGCGGAAGCCATTGCCGCTTTGGGGCGACCGGATTTAACGCGGCAGATCGTGACCAATGTCCCGCCGCTCGGAAGTCCCATGAATGTTTGTTTCGACCGGACTTTCACGCGCGTGGCCATCTGGAATCCGCAAACGCGCGATGTGGAAATTCGCCGCGTAATCGACGGTCAACGGCTCACAACCATCGCAACCCGCAAGCCGGATGAAATCCATGCGTTCAATGCGGATGGAAAATTTCTGCTGTTGCGGCATGGCGGTGAAATGTCCGTCTGGAACACCGCGAATGGCGCGCTGGTGATTTCCGGAAAAGGTTCGGAAAGTCATCGCAACTATGACGGCGGGGAATTCAGTCCCGATGGAAAAAAATTTGGCCGTTGTGAAACTAATGGGCAATTCGTGATTTACGACCTCGGCGCGACTCCACCCGTTCCTGTCTCGCAATGGCCGCTGCCCGACGGACTCGTTTGCGCCACGGTTGCCTGGTCCGCGGACGGAAAATCTTTGGCGCTGGTGCTGGGTGATAGAACCCTGGCGTTATGCGATGCGGCTTCGGGAACGGTTCGCTGGCAACGCCATTATTCCGAGATGATCTGGAATATCACCTGGGAAAACGCGCGGGATTGGCTTGTGTTGCAATCGGGCGATGATCGTGTGCTGATGCTACGGCCCGACGATGGTAGCGAAATCGATCATTTGAATCTCACCGCGAACGGAACGCCCATTGCGCGGTTGAGTCCGGACGGAAATCTTCTTGCCGTCAGCGGCGAACGTTTCGGCACACAGATTTTCGACGCCGCCACCCGCCGCAAACTGGCGGGTGATCCCGCGCCGGCCTGGCATTTGCAATTCGACGAATCAGGCACGCAGCTTGGATCGCAACTGGATCAAGGACGGCCGCTCTCGTTGAAATGGCGGCCACCGATCGCACAGCGCACCTGGCATTCCCGCGCGCAATTGGACATCAACGAATCACTCGCCTTCAGTCGCGACGGACGCTGGCTCGCATCGCTCACCGGCGGCGGCCCCATCGTGCGTGAGGTTGCGACTGGAAAGATCATTGCGCGGGTGCCGCTCGAAAAAACGCGCGCAGTGGCATTCGATTCGAGAAACGATCAGCTTCTTTGCCTCACAGACACAGCGCTGTTCGAGGCCGACCTTCAGGAAAAGCCGGAGCAACTTATTTTCAGACCGCGCCGATTGCTGGAAGGAAAAAAATTGAGAGGACTTACTCAAACTGCGGATGGCCAGCTTGCGGTCGGAGATGAAACGGGTTCCATCGTTCACCTGCTCGGCGCCGGAAACGAAAGAGACATTCCGCTGCCCGTTCATCCCTTACACATTGCTCTGAGTCCCAATGATCGTTGGCTCGCGTGCGGCGCTTATCTGGATGAAAACCTTTACGTTTTCGATACAACGCATCCGAATCAACCGCCGGTTAAACTTGCAGGTGCAGGGAAATATGGACTGTTTTCGCCGGACGGAAAAAAGCTGTTCACGTTTGGATACGATATCCGCGTCTGGAGCGTGGGCGACTGGCGTCCCCTGCCGGATTTGCCGGCTGACTCAAATGATGCGGAGCTGATTCTCGCCACCATCAGCCGGGATGGCCGCTGGCTTGCCGTCACGCAACGCGATCGCGAAGTTAAATTGATCGTGTCAGCGACCGGAAGAACAGTCGCAACACTCGATGGTCCCGGCGAAGGCGGCATTCTCGCGCTGGCGTTCAGTCCGGACGGAAACACGCTCGTCATCGCGCGCGACCGTGGCGATCTCCAGTTCTGGTCGCTGCCGGTTCTGCGATCTGAACTGCGGAAGCTCGATCTGGATTGGTAGCGCTGCCTGCTCCAAAAATTTTTCATCCCTCCAGTGCAACCTTGGGCTGTGTTTTCCGTAACAAGAAAGGTATGGGAACACATCCACGACCTGCGGATATTTGCATTGCTATTATTTTCGCCGGCCTCGTTTTGTTTGTAAGCGAAAGTTCAACCCCGACTCAGAGCGCAGCATTCACCTATCAAGGCCGACTCAACGAGGGAGCCAATCCCGCCGCTGGAATCTACGATTTTCGATTTGCGATTTACGATTCAATCGGCAGTCCTGGAAATCTGATCGCCGGGCCGCTCACCAACTCCTCTGTGGGCGTAAGCGACGGGCTGTTCACCACCACACTGGACTTTGGCCCTGGCGTGTTCACTGGCGAAAACCGCTGGCTGGAAATTGGCGTGCGCACGAACGGCAATGGCGCTTTCTTCACACTCAGTCCGCGCCAGTCTCTCACGCCGGTGCCTTACGCCATCACGGCGGGCAGCGTGGTTTCCGGCGGCCTCGCCTCGGGACTTTACGGCAGCGCGGTGACGTTCAATAACAGCGCCAATAGTTTCAACGGCACATTCCGCGGCAACGGCGGCGAACTCACCAATGTCACTGCAACTTCGATCGGAGGGTTAACGGCCTCGAATATCTGGACCACGACGGGCAATGGCGGCACGACACCGAGTGCAAACTTCATCGGCACTACGGACAGCCAGCCGCTCGAACTGCGGGTAAATGGGCGGCGCGCCTTGCGACTGGAGCCGACGGTCAACGATTCGAGCCACTCGAACATCGTCAACGTGGTATCCGGTTCCGCGATCAATTCAGTGACGCCGGGCGTTTATGGCGCGACCATTGCAGGCGGCGGCGGCACTTACTTCGGTCTTTTTCCCAATACAATAACGGCAAATTTCGGAACACTGGGTGGCGGCTATAACAACAGCGTCAACGGCGTAACGGCGACTTTGGCCGGCGGTTCTTACAATTCTGCCAGCGGCTCCGGAGCGACTGTCGGCGGGGGCCAATTCAACAGCGCCAGCGGCGATTCGGCAGCCGTCGGCGGCGGCAATGACAATACGGCCAGCGGCACTGGCTCGACCGTTCCAGGCGGACACGGCAATACCGCCGCCGGCAACCAAAGTTTTGCGGCCGGCACCTTTGCCTCCGCCAATCACCCAGGCTGCTTTGTGTGGGCAGATTCTCAGTTCACCGGCTTTTCTTCCACTGCGAACAACCAATTTCTGGTCCGCGCCGCCGGGGGCGTTGGCATCGGAGTCAACCATCCGACTGCGGCTCTTCACGTGGCGTCGGCGTCGAGCGCGCCGCAGTTTCAAATCACACAAAACAATTCGAGCGACTTCTCGCGCCTTCGAATGGGAGTCGGTGCCAATCAATTCTGGGAAATGGACGTAAGCAGCGGCGCAACGCCCGCATTGCAATTCTGGAATTCGACTCTCCGCATGTCCGTTGATTACGACGGCAACGTCACCGCAAAAACGTTCACGCCATCGAGCGATCGCAATCTCAAGGAAAACTTTCAACCTGTAAATCCATGCGACGTCCTCGAAAAGGTCGCCGCGCTGCCGCTGATGGAATGGAATTTCAAAGCGGAAACCACGAAACATCTCGGGCCTATGGCGCAGGATTTTTACACCGCGTTTGGTGTCGGTTCCGATGACAAACACATTGCCACCGTTGATGCGGACGGCGTCGCGCTCGCGGCCATTCAGGGGCTGAACCAGAAACTTCAACAAAAGGAGACGGAGTTGGCGGAGTTAAAAGCGCGATTGGAAAAGCTTGAACAAATCGTCAGCCGAAAAAATGGAGGCACGCAATGAGAACACGAGAATTGAAGTTAAAAAATAAAGGACGGCAGGCGCGAAGCGTCCTGGAGTGTGGCAGTCCTCTGCTGCTCTTCAACGGCGGCAATGGTTTGGCCAAGTTCCCAGGCGCTAATCGCCGTCGCGCTGGCGCGCTTTGGCGCGCAGCGGAAAGATCGGGGCAGTTCAAAACCTGGTGGCGATTTGTGGCGTTGATCGTTTTCGCGACGCTTCCGTGGTTTTCGATGCACGCTCAAACCTATTCCATTGACTGGCACAAAATTTCCGGTGGGGGCGGCACGAGCACGGGCGGCGGTTATTCGATCACCGGCACCATCGGCCAGCATGACGCGAATCCACAATCCATGAGCGGCGGTAATTATTCTCTCACTGGCGGCTTCTGGAGTTTCCTTTCCGTGGTGCCAATGCCCGGCGCGCCAAAGTTGAAAATTTTTCTGACCGCCACCAACACCGCCGTCGTTTCCTGGCCTTCGCCTTCAATCGGTTTCGCGCTTCAGCAAAACACAAATCTCTCCACGACCAATTGGGTGACACCTTCGGAAAATGTCATCGATGACGGCGCGAACAAATTCATCATCGTGAATCCACCGAGCGGGAACAGGTTCTATCGACTTTTCAGATAATCACGCCGACTCCAAAAAAATTCGTTTATGAAAAGGAAACTCAGATTGATCCCCCCCGCAGCGCAAGAGTTGCTGGCGCTCTTAATTTTCAACTTTCAACTCCTCGCCTTTGCCCAAACTACCGCGTTCACTTATCAGGGCCGGCTGAATGACGGCGCAAATCCGGCGAACGGAAGCTACGACCTGCGCTTCATTCTTTACACCGCGGATCCGGGCGGCAATCAGACAGGGCCGATTCTCACCAACTCACCGACTCCCGTGAGCAACGGGCTGTTTACTGTCAGCCTGGATTTCGGCGCCAGCGCTTTTACCAATGCCAATCTCTTTCTGGAGATTGCCGTTCGCACAAATGGCGTCGGCAATTTCCTGCCGCTGATTCCGCGCCAAAAACTTACCGCAGCGCCTTACGCCATATTTGCGAAGAATGTCGGCATAGGCGGATTGACGGCGGGCACTTACGGCAATGCGGTGACGTTCAACAATGCTGCCAACGGTTTCAGCGGCAGCTTCACTGGCAATGGCGCGGGCATGACGAATGTGAATGCCGCGACGCTTGGGGGTTTAAGCAGCACGGGTTATTGGAAAACCGGTGGCAACAGCGGCGCAACCGGCGCGAATTTTCTGGGCACAACGGACAACCAGGCGCTGGAATTAAAAGTCAACGGCACTCGCGCATTCCGGATCGAGCCGACCGCCACCACTGGCGTGGTCAACGTCATCGGAGGCGCGGCGATGAATTCTGTCGTTCCGGGAATCGTCGGCGCGACGATCGGCGGTGGCGGCGCGCTGAATTATCAGGGGCAGACTCTCACCAACCAGGTCACAGGTGATTTTGGATTTATCGGCGGCGGCGCGGATAACGTCGTCGGCGAGTTCGGTGTGATTGGCGGCGGGCTCTTGAACTCCACCGTTGGCCAGGGCGCGACGGTCGGCGGCGGCATCGGTAACGCCAGCACCGGCGGTGGTGCCACAATCGGTGGCGGAAACGGCAACGTCAGCAGCGGCGGCGGTGCGACGGTGGCGGGCGGCGGCGAGAATACGAGCAGCGGTCTGAACGCGACCGTGGGCGGAGGCAGTTACAATACCAGCAGCGGCGATCACGCAACCGTCGGCGGCGGTCTAACCAATACGGCCAGTGGTGTTCAAGCAACCGTTCCGGGTGGATTCAACAATACCGCCTCCGGCCAATACGCTTTCGCCGCCGGCCGCAATGCCAAGGCCGTTAACAATGGAACATTTGTCTGGGCGGATGACGGTCCGGGCGGCGATTTCGCGTCCACTCTCGCGAACCAGTTTTTGATCCGCGCGGGCAACGGCGTCGGCATCGGCACGAACAGCCCGTCGGGGGCGCTGCATGTTGTCTCAGCGAGCAGCGCGCCGCAGATTAAAGTGACGCAGAATACCGTCAGCCAGTACGCGCGGCTGCGCATGAACGTTGGCTCAAACCCGTTCTGGGAAATGGATGTCAGCCCGGGAGCCACGCCGGCATTGCAATTCTGGAACTCGACGCTCCGCCTGTCCGTTGATTACAACGGCAACGTCAGCGCGACGAGTTTTACTCCTTCAAGCGATCGCAACCTCAAAGAAAATTTTCAACCCGTCAACGTGCTCGACGTGCTCGCCAAGGTCGCGGCACTGCCGATCACAAAATGGAATTTCAAAGAGGACTCGGGCACGACTCATCTCGGCCCGATGGCGCAGGATTTTTACGGCACATTCGGCGTCGGTCCGGACGACAAACACATCTCGACAGTGGACGCCGACGGTGTGGCGCTGGCGGCGATTCAGGGATTGAACCTGAAAGTTGAATCCGAGAACGCCGCGTTGCGGAATGAACTCAATCGCCGCGAGACCGAGAACACGGAATTGAAACGACGCCTGGATCTGCTCGAACAAATCGTTCTGAGACAAAACGCAATTGCGCCGGGCTACCCATGAAAGCAAAACCCAACGTCAACGCACTCGGCATTTCAACGTCACTGTTCCGCAGCGCTTTGCCGCTTGGTTATTCAAATCTCATCCAGAGTTGAAACATGCGGTCGCAGAAATTCAGCCGCCCTAACCACCTTGAACCAAAAGATCGAAAAACCATGATTCATCGCATTAATCAAAATCGAGACTCAAAATGTCGTCGAAACGCCGGTTCCCGCGGGATCGTCGGCATGACGCTCAATTCCGCCATCTACGCTTCGATCGGCCTGCTTTGCTGCACCTCGGCGATGGCGCAGTTCACGGTGTTGCATTCGTTCACTTCGGCGGAAGGCACCGATCCTTCTGTTTACTCCGCGCTGGCCACGGATGGAATCGCTCTTTATGGAACCGCCCGGCAACGCGGGCCAGGTCTTGCAGAGGGAACGGTGTTCCGGCTGAACCTGAGCGATTTGAGTTTCACCGTGCTGCACGTATTTACCAATTCGCCGGATGGATCAACTCCGTCGTGCGGCCTGGTCGTTCAGGGTTCAACGATTTACGGATCGACCGAAGCCGGCGGGCCCTCGCCGGGCCTGGGTTTGCTGTTTACGATGAACACCAACGGCGAGAATTTCTCGGTGCTGCATTCATTCCATGGCAGCCTCGACGGACGAACGCCGCGCGGTGATCTTCTGCTGGCGGATGGCAGATTGTACGGAACCACGTGTTTTGGCGGAATCTGGGGACAGGGCGTGATTTTTTCCGTAAACACCAACGGTTCCGATTTCACCGTGCTGCACCATTTCACAAGCTATAATCCCAATTTCGGACGTTATGACGGCGGAATTCCTTTTGCCGGACTTACGCTGGTGGGAGAAACTCTGTATGGCACCACCACAGAGGGTGGCACCAACAATATCAATGTTTATCAGGGCGGCACCGTTTACAAACTCCACACCAACGGAACCGGCTACACCATCCTGCATTCATTCACGAATTATCCTGCGCCCGATGGCATTCGACCCTTTGGCCGGCTGGTCGTAAACGGCGATACCCTTTACGGCACAACGGAGGCGGGCAGCACGAATGAATCATCTACACATTATGGGTCGATCTTTTCGCTGAATACCAACGGCGAAAACTTCAAGGTGATCCATACCTTCGATCCCTTCATGCATGGCGATGGTGGAAACCCGTTCGCGGGATTAACCCTGGCGGGAAACCGGCTTTACGGAACGGCAACGCAGGGCGGCATCGTGGGCGTTCCGAGATACGGAGTCCTGTTTTCGTTCAAGACCGATGGATCCGATTACACGATCACCCATCCCTTCACGAACGGTTTCACCGGAGCGAATCCCGCATCGGAATTGCTCTTGTATGAAGGCGCACTTTACGGAACGACAGGCGGCGGCGGCGCAGGGGCAATGTCGTCAAACAATCCGACTGGAAGTTACGGCACGATTTTCAAGCTTCCCTTGACGGCGCAATTTTTTCTGCGAACGAGCAACTTCGACGGCGGCATTTTCATTTCGTGGCAGAACGACGGATTGAATCACATTCTTCAAACCACCACGAATCTCGCCACGGATTCATGGGCCGATCTCGCGCCGAACTGGACCAACCTTTCCCAGATCGGTCTGTTGATCACGAATACGGCAGTCCTCCCGCAGGCCTTCTTCAGGCTGCATTGAAGCGAACGCAGGGAACAATATTCCTCAACGTTCAGAACTGTCTTTTTCATTTCAGTCCGGCGCTGGCAATGCCTACTCTGGCGCGCATGACGGTTTTGGAAAGCATTCAGAAGAGCGCGGAATTTCTTCAAAAGAAAGGCGTGGAACCCGCGCGTCTGCACGCCGAACTGCTGCTGGCGCACGTGTTGAAACTGCCGCGCATGAAACTTTATCTGAACTTCGAACGCGCCCTGTCGTCGCAGGAAACAGACGCACTGCGCGAACTGGTGCGCCGCCGCGGCCAACGCGAGCCGTTGCAACACATCACGGGTTCCACGTCGTTCTGCGGTTTCGAAGTCGCGGTGAATCAAAACGTGTTGGTGCCGCGGCCGGAAACGGAACTTCTCGCGGAGGAAGGCTGGAAATTTCTGACGAATGTCCCTCACCCCCGGCCCCTCTCCGGTCCGGCGGGAGAAAGGGGATCGGATTGCATGCCGATCACTGCGCTGGATTTCGGCACAGGCAGCGGCTGTATCGCCATTGCGCTCGCGGCAAAAGTTCAAAACGCAAACATCTTCGCGCTGGACGTTTCCGCTGAAGCGCTTGCGCTCGCCCGGCACAACGCGCAACTAAATCAGGTGGCGGAACACATTCAATTTTTTCACGGAGACGGTTTTGCAGCTCTGCCTGAGGGCACGGCGAATTCCTTCGATCTGATCATCAGCAATCCTCCTTACATCGCAACGGCAGAAATTGAAACGCTGGATCCCGAAGTGCGCGATTTCGATCCGCGCAACGCGTTGGATGGCGGCGCGGACGGTCTGGATTTCTACCGCAGGCTGGCGAATGAATCGGTGAACTTTCTGAAACCCGGAGGCCAGATCATGGTGGAATTTGGCGACGATCAGGCGGAGCCGATTCGCGCAATTTTCGAAACCCAAAAGTGGATTGTAGAGGCGATTCGCGAGGATTACACTCAGCGTCAACGAATCCTGATTGCGCGACTCTGAGCCGGAACAATCCAGTTCAAATAATCTTAACCACGGATAAATTACTAATGAATCCGAAGCGGCGAAGCCGCAGCCGACGTAGCGCAGATTCCCAAATCTGCTGTATCGCAGGTTTCTTAACCTGCGCGGCTGGAGAATTTTTGATGCGCTTGAAATGGTTCACGCCCAGCCGATTTGGAAATCGGCGATACAGCAGGTTTGGAAACCTGCGCCACGAGCGGGCGTATGCCGGCCTGAATTTTCTCACCTCCAATTTCACGTCGAATGCGCATTGCACATTTCAAGATTGATCCATGGAAAGCTTATTAATCAAAGGCGGCGTGCCGTTGCGCGGTGAAGTCATCATCAGCGGAGCCAAAAACGCCGCGCTGCCGCTTATGGCCGCCACGCTGTTGACGAGCGAACCCTGCGTTATCCGCCGCGTTCCGAATCTCAGCGACGTTCGGTTCATGGGGCAGATTCTTCAATGGCTCGGCGCGAAGGTGGAATTCGACGGCGACACGGTCCGCATTGAAGCAAAAAAAATCAAAGGCTGCGGCGATTACGATCTTGTCCGGAAAATGCGCGGCTCAATCTGCATCATGGGACCGCTGCTGGGACGTTTGAAAAAAGCAACCGTTTCCCTGCCCGGCGGATGCGTGATTGGCGCGCGGCCAATCAATCTTCACCTGAAAGGTTTTGAATCTCTCGGCGCGAAACTGAAAATTGAGAATGGTTATGTCGAAGCCAGTGCGCGTCATCTGACCGGCTCCGCGATGTTCCTCGGCGGTCGCGCGGGCGCGACGGTTCTGGGCACAGCGAACGTGATGATGGCCGCAACTTTGGCTGATGGCGTCACAATTATCGAAAGCGCGGCGTGCGAACCGGAGGTCGTCGATCTCGCCCATTTTCTGAACGCCATGGGTGCGAAAGTTTCCGGCGCGGGCAGTCCGACAATCACCGTTACCGGCGTCAAAGAACTTCACGGCGCCGAACATGAAGTCATTCCCGATCGCATTGAAGCCGCGACTTACGCGATTGCAGCCGCCGCCACGAACGGCGAAGTCACATTGCAGGGCGCGCGCGCGGATCACATGCATGCGGTGCTGGACAAGTTAAAAGACGCGGGTGTGAAAGTAGAACGCAAAGGGTCGGCAATCACGGTTCGTCGCGGCGGAAAGTTGAAGCCGGTGGACGTCACGACTTTGCCTTACTCGGGATTTCCGACCGATGTTCAAGCCCAGATCATGGCGCTGATGACATTGACGCCGGGCATCAGCATCATCACAGAACGTATTTTTGAATCGCGCTTCATGCACGTCAGTGAACTCACGCGGCTGGGAGCAGAAATTGAAATTGAAGGACCGAGCGCGATTGTCAAAGGCGGCAAACCGTTGAGCGGCGCGCCGGTAATGGCGAGTGATTTGCGCGCTTCAGCGGCGTTGGTGATCGCGGGTCTGGCGGCGAAGGGCACGACGCAGGTGAATCGCGTTTATCATCTGGACCGCGGTTATGAAAACATGGATGCAAAATTGCGCGGGCTCGGTGCGCGCGTGGAACGCATTGAAGAAACCTGAGCGCGCATCCGTGGTCCGGCAGGCGTCCCCGATTGTTGCGAGAAAAATTTACGGGAAACAGAATTTTGCTGGATAAAACCTCGCGTCAGTTTTAGGCTGCGTTTGCGCTTTCAAACACCACGCCCGTTGTTATGGACATTATCTTCAACTGCCCCAAATGCGAACAGGAACTCGAGGTGGACAGCTCCGGCGCAGGTTCGGAAATTGATTGTCCTTCCTGCGGCGAAACCATTGTGATTCCGCAGATAGGCGCGCAAGGCACCCGCACCAATGGCGCGGATACCAGCGGCCGCATTCCCATTGCGCCGCCGCTGACTGCAAATCCAATCGCCACTTCCGCCGCCGCCAAGGTTGAGATGCACCTCAAAGTTCCTGTGCGATCCACGCCCGCGGAAAGCCTGATTTCCAAACCGCTGCCGCCGCTGGAAGTCACGGCGCGCGAGACCGACAAAAAGCTGAAAGTGAAAACCATTCGCCACAGCGATTGTGTTGAAGTAGGTCATGACAAGTTCGATGAAACTTTGTCCAACTTCCTGGCCAAAATCGGCGAAGACAATATTGTGAACATCAGTCCGCTGACGTACACGCACATTGACATTTCCTCGCAGAAACTGGTGACGGATTACGCGGTGATGGTCGTCTATCGCGGCTAAAGCCGTTGACTTGACCAGAGGCCGTCTTTACCGTGGCGCGATGAATCGCCGGTTCATTTTCCTGCTTCTTTTCAGCACATTTCTGGTGCTGCCTTTTCGCTCCCCTGCTCCGCTGATTTATACTCCCGGCGAAGGCTGGGTTTACGAACCGGTCGGTGGCGAAGGCAAATGGCAACGGGCTCGCGCGAAAGATCAATTGATCGTGGCGCAGGAGGCGTTCGACAAAAAGGATTACAGCCTCGCGTCGAAAGCCGCGCATCGCACGGTGAAAGTCTGGCCGCTGTCAGATTACGCGCCGCAGGCTCAATACCTCGTGGGACGCTGCTACGAAGCGCGCGGGCTGGATGAACGCGCGTTCAAGGAGTATCAGAAGCTGCTCGAACAATATCCCAAAGCGATTGTTTACGATGACGTGTTGAAACGGCAGTACGAAATCGCAAACCGTTTTCTCGCCGGCGAATGGTTTCGTCTCTGGGGTTACATTCCTTTCTTCCCGTCGATGGAAAAGACGGCTGACCTTTACCAGAAGATCGTCAAAAACGGGCCTTACAGCGACATTGCGCCGCAAGCGCAAATGAAGATCGGTGAAGCGCGTGAAAAACAATCGAACTATCCCGCCGCGGTGAAAGCGTATGAACGCGCGGCGGATCGTTACAACGACCGTCCGGAAATCGCTTCCGATGCGCTGTTTAAACAGGCGATGGCTTACAATCAACAGGCCGCGACCGCGGAATACGATCAGAACACTGCCGCGCAGGCGATTGCAACCTTCACGGATTTCATGACGCTGTTTCCCAACGACGCGCGGGTGCCGGAAGCAGAGAAGATCATTGCCAATCTCCGCATGGAACAGGCCCGCGGCAATCTGGAGATCGCGAAATATTACGAGAAGCAACATCATCTGGTTTCAGCGAAAATTTATTACAACGAAGTCGTGAACCTGACTTTGAACGAGCCGAATTCCGCTTACGCCGTTCAAGCGCGCGAACGGCTGGATGCGCTCAATCAGCGCCTGCAGTCCGCGAATAAATAAACCGACCATGCGCTTTCTCCGCTTGTTGATTTTGTGCCTCGCGGCCGTGGCGATCACCGGTTGCGCCGGTTACAGGCTCGGCCCGACCAATGACGTGGCGGCGGGTTCCAAATCCATTCAACTCAGCCCGTTTTCAAATCAAACCATGGAGCCGCGTCTTGGCGATGCAGTGACCTCTGCGCTGCGCCGCAACATGCAACGTGATGGAACGTATCGCATCGCGACGCATGGCAGCCCGGACATTATCGTGACAGGAATCCTGACGCGTTATGATCGTCACGAATTGAGTTTCCTGCCGAATGACATTCTGACCGTGAGTGATTTCCGCGTGAATCTGAAAGCGCGCGTGACTGCGAAGGACGTTCATTCCGGCAAAGTTTTATTGGATCAGGAAGTGAGCGGCTACACTCTGGTGCGGGTGGGCGCTGATTTGACCAGCGCGGAACGTCAGGCCTTGCCGTTGCTGGCGGACGATCTTGCCAAGAATATTACTTCACTGCTGGTGGACGGAACGTGGTGACGAGGCGGCGTTGAAACGCATCTAGGCTTTCAGATGGGCGCAACTTGACATCCGCACCCATTTTCAATTCCCTCACCCCGCAGCGAAGTGCGGGGCGAGGGAGTGAGCAGCCCTTTTGAATTTCGAAAGTTCAATCCGTTGTTTGGTGCCGGTGCCAAGTTGCGCCCGCTTCAGGTCTGCTTCTAAAATAGTTGTTGCACGGTTCAAGCGGTTTGCTATTTCTTCCCGCGAACTGCCGGTATTAAAGGGAGAAAAAAACCAATGACTACATCTACACTCAAACTCTGTTTATTCGCTATTGTTGCGGCTGCTTTAACCGCAACATCCAGTCCGGTTCACGCGCAGCAAACCAACCAGCATCCGGTAAAAAAGGAAACGCACACGGCGCACTCCAATCGCTCCGGGCGCATGCCGTTCCACGGGAAATTGAAGGCAGTAGATAAAACCGCCAAGACGATCACCTACGGGGAAACGACGCTTCAAGTCACTTCCGACACGAAGATCATCAAAGACGAAAAACCCGCGACCCTGGAAGATGCCGTGATCGGCGAACCGGTTTCCGGCACTTACAAGAAGAACGAATCCGGCCCCTCCACGGCTACGATGATTCGTTTCGGCGCCAAGGCCAAGACGACTCACGCCGCGAAACCGAAAAAAGAGAAGATGGAGAAGTAACCGTTCGCTTTTGAAAAACTCAAGGCAGGCCGATCTGGCCTGCCTTTTTGTTTTCCGGAGAGATTCGGAATCGAAGTTATCGCCGCCACCAACTCGTTTTGCTTTTGGCGGATGAACCCTGCGCTGGCTGGGTGGATTGACGAATCAACAATTGGCTGCGTGCGAGTTCCAACGCCATGCGGAATTCGTCGTAACTCAGGAAACGATCCGCCGGATTTTTCGCCAGCACTTTCATCAATGCGTCGCTGGTGTAAGGAGACACTTCCGGCAGCACCTGGTTCGGCGGAGTCGGCATCGTCTGCACATGCGCGACAATCAATTCCTCCACCGTCGGCGCTTCAAAGGGAACATGCGCGGTCAGCGCGTGATACAACGTGCAACCCAGGCTGTACATGTCCGAGAGAAACGTTTCCTTTTCGCGTTTGATTTTTTCCGGCGCAACGTAATACGGCGTGCCATGCGTTTCGGTCAACGATTCCGGTTCCGCATCCACGCGCCGGGCCAATCCAAAATCGACAAGCTTGGGTTCGTTATCCGAGTTGAAAAGAATATTTCCGGGTTTGATATCGCGGTGGATCAATCCGTGTTTCAGAACCAGGTCGAGCGCGGAGGCAATTTTAATTCCAACATCGAGCACTTCCAGTTCAGAAACCCGTTGCTGTTTTTCAATCTTGTTGTCGAGGCTCCCGCAATCCGCCAACTCCATCACCAGGTAACGCTGCCCTTCCCATTCATCGAAAGTGTAGATGTGGATGATGTTGGAATGATTCAGCGCGGCGCAGGCGCGGGCTTCTTTGTAGAAATCGTCGAAGGCCTTGGGATCGCTGAGCAGTTCCTTCTTCATCAGCTTCACCGCGACCATGCGTTCCAACACAGTATCGAAGGAGCGATACACCGTGCCCATTCCGCCGGATGCAATCACGCTGCGCAATTCGAATTGCCGAAGCAGCAACGGCATCATGATGGGATGACCGCATTTTTTGCAGGGCTCGGTCGCGAGCGGCGGCAGATCGCCGGAGATAAAAACCTTCGTGTTGCAGTTGCTGCACGTGACCATTTTCAAAGGCGCGCTCATGAATTCAGAAATAGCATTGATTGTTCCCGCTTTGAAACGCAAGCCGGCGGACGATCTCGGATCGGAAATGCGGGGAATACACTCGTTCGGTCATCATTTTCACGCCGTCGGTAAAATGAATCCAAGCCGGAATTCCTTGTCAGATCACCGCTCCACTTCATCCCGTTTGCGTCTCTTTGCGAAAGGACGCATGGGGTTACGCGGTTTGGCTGGTTTGGGCAAGAATTTTTTTGACAAGCGCGGAGTAATCGTGTCTCTTACAGTGCGTTAGCAATGAAAGCCACGTTTACAACCAAACAGTCTGGACAGCGGATCAATGGACAAATGTCCATCTGGCATCGCTGCTCTCTGGTCTCAGGCATCGTGGGTGAAAGGTTCTAACCGATTTAACAGAAAATTTCAAAAAACCCGCGATTGACCAGTCAATCGCGGGTTTTTTGTTTAACAGACAAATCCCGGTTCGCCGGGAGCAAAAGAAAGTAAGAAATAAATGAATGCAAACTACAGACGGGTGCCGACTCGATTCGGTCCCGAAACCCGGTTCGAAGTCCGACCGGTTCCGCCCGCGCCGTTCCGGGCGTATCAGGAGACAGAACTTGAACGCCTGAAAAACCGGTTGCTCCGGGAAGCGTTAAACGAACTTGCCGCTCCCGTTTTCAACGCGGATCTCCGGCGCGCCGCCAACGAAGCTGCTGCCCTGGCGTGGACCACCGGCTATCCGTTGCTGGCGTTCCCAGCGTTGTTCGATGAAAAAGCCGAACTCGCAATGCTCCAGGCGAAACGCCAGGCGAGCGTGCGTCGGCGCAGCCTGGAGTTACTGGCCGTATGACGCCGCCCATTGAACTTCAAGTGGGGACCGTTCAGGCGGGGAGCCGTTTATGCAGGCGAACAATCTGTCGCGCCTGCGCAAACGGCTCCTCGTCCTGCTTCTGTCGATGAGAGATTTCTGAATTCCAGTAGTCGACCCAATCCACCACGGCTTAGCCCAACCATTGCGGGTTCTGCGCCGTGCCGTCGAAATTCGTGCCCGTTTTAAACCGTTCGTATTGACCTTCAGCCGCGGCGTTTGCGGTGCGCGCCAACAACGCGCTGACTTCCTGTTCGTTCAACGGTTTAAAGGTCCGCGCGGCTTCAATGGCCTGATCCAGAATTCTCATATTGTCGCAGCCCGTGATCACCGTCGAAGTCGGCAGGCTCATCGCGTAGTGCAGACATTCAATCGGCTTCACTGTGTTCGACCGTAAAATCGCGCCGCTGCCCAGCGGTTTCATTCCCAACACGCCAATGCCTTCTTTCACCAGCACCGGAACAACTTTTTTCCCGAAACTGCGGAAATGCGCGTCCATCACGTTGAGCGGCATCTGCACGGCATCAAATCGAAATTGATGTTCTTTCGCGACGCGCAGGCATTTGAGATGAATCTCCGGATCTTTGTGTCCGGTGAATCCGATAAACCGAATTTTCCCCGCCTTCTTCGCTTCCAACATCGCTTCCGCGCTGCCGCCTTCGCCAAAGATGCGATCCGGATCTCCCGGGCGAATGACCTCGTGAAATTGCATCAGGTCGATGTGATCCGTTTGCAAACGTTTCAATGATTCGTCGATCTGCTTCGCGGCGGACGTTTTCGTCTGACCATCGATTTTGCTCATCAGGAAAACCTTGTCGCGATAACCATCCTTCAAAGCTTTGCCCATGCAGATTTCGCTGCCGCCGTTGTGATAATCCCAGCAGTTGTCCATGAAATTGATGCCCCGATCAATCGCACTGCGAATCAACCGAATGCCTTCCGTTTCAGCGGGAATGCCAATGTGATATCCACCCAGACCGATCACTGAAACTTTTTCACCCGTCCGTCCGAGCGCGCGATACGGAATATCGTTCTTCGATTCCGCCGCCCAGACACTGGCTCCGGCGCTCACGGCGAGGCTCGAAGCGACGGTAAGTTTCACAAATTCGCGCCGGGTGAGATCGCGGCCGGGTGCATTCTTGTTTTCCTGGTTCATAACGCTCCTGTGCTGTTTGGTTTCAATTTCGATGTTCCTGCCCGGATGGATAATGGGTATTCCATGCAGACGTCGAAAGCAACCGACGGTTACGCGGCATTGCTGTTGGCCATTGTGAGCGCACTCTCATCGCTTGCCTGCTCCGTCCCGATTTCCTACCTTCCGCAACCGCAACTCGAACTTAAAAGCAACAACTCGAAACTGAACACTGCATGAGCGTTTTAATCGTCGGCTCGACCGCGCTGGATTCCATCAAAACTCCCAAAGCTGAAAATCCGCGTCTGCTGGGCGGCTCGGCCAGTCATGCAGCCGTGGCGGCCAGTTTTTTCAGTCCGGTCCAGCTCGTGGGCGTGGTCGGCGATGATTTTCCGAAGCGCTACGTCGATTTGTATCGCCGTCATAAAATCGATCTCGAAGGTCTGCAACGGCTCCAGGGCAAAACGTTTCACTGGTCCGGCGAGTACGAAGTGAACATGAACAATCGCCGCACGCTGCTGACCGAGCTGGGCGTGTTTGAAACCTTCACACCGACGCTGCCGAAGGCGTATCAGAAATCCGGGTTCGTTCTGCTGGCGAATATCGCGCCCGCGCTGCAATCACACGTGCTGAGCCAGATGCAGCGCCCGAAATTTATCGTCGCCGACACGATGGATCTGTGGCTGAACATTGCGATGCCGGACCTGTTGAAACTGTTGAAGCAGGTGGATGGTTTTGTTCTGAACGACAGCGAGGCGCATCAGTTGACGAAGGAAGACAACGTGTTTGCGGCCATGAAAAAAATTCACCAGCTCGGGCCGAAATACGTGATCATCAAAAAAGGTTCGCACGGCTCCATCCTGTCCGGCCCGCGCGGACACTTCATCTGCCCGGCGTATCCGTTGCACAAGGTGCTTGATCCGACCGGCGCGGGCGATTCGTTCGTCGGCGGCATGATGGGTTATCTCGCGACCGCGAAGGGTTCGATTGAAAACAACATTCGGCGCGCGATGGTTTACGGCAGCGTGACCGCGTCGTTCTGTTGCGAAGGATTCGGTCTGACGCAAACCACACGCGTCAATCGCGCAAAGATCAACGCGCGGGTGAAGGAACTGGAAAAGCTCGTGCGCTTCTGAAATGGATCGGTTCGGCGAGACTGAATTTCAACAAAAGCAACCGACGGGCGCAGAACCAGTGCGCCCGGGCCGTCGCAGCGCGACGGCCGCTACCAAAAACAAGATTCGTCCTTGCTCCTCTGTCGGTCACTGGATCCGGATGCGATAGAAGCGCATGGGATCAACAGTGTTCGGCAGAATCAGCTTCATTGTCGAATTCGTCGCATAGGCTCCTGTTACAGTTTGCCAGTTCGGAGGAGTCAAACTGGCGGTTTGTTCCAGCCAGTAAAGCAGCCCGGGTTGCGCAGGGAAAAGGAAGCTGAGATTCGTGCCCGAAATCTCCAGCGATAATGAGGGTGTGATCAATGGAACCACGTGTATATCGAGATTGGTGGACACACCGTTTGGAAAATCAGCATTGTAAGCGGTAAAGCGGACGGGGAAATCGCCGGCATTGGTCCAGATGTGACCCACGTTGAGAAAGCTGCCGTTCGTCAGGTTTGAACCATCGCCAAATTCCCAGGCCAGCCGGCTGGCACGTCCGACAATTGCGCCCGACAACCCAAAGAACTTTCCTGCAACAACATTTTCGAAAAGCGTTGAAATTCCAACTTCCAGCGGACCAGTTATTGCGGATTCAACCGGTTCGTCACAGCCCATCGACGGTGGATTCGCCCAAGGTTCGCCATCAAGATCGATTCCCGTGGCGGCGTTCGAAACACCTGCGGCGAGGCAGGGCGAAGTGATGGCGATGTGAAAACCGTCAACGAATTGCGGATCAGCATCGATATTGTTTCCTGACCCAGAGGGAAGCGGGGTTGTACAGGATTCGACTATAGCTGGGCTAAACGGAGGGGAAAAAATAAAGTAATAGTTCCGATCATTCTGCAACGGCAGCGCGGAATCGTTGTTGTAAACGATGCTGTTTATAACTTGATTGGGAGACCCACCCAAATAAAGGCCGCCGCCGCGCGGCGCATAATTTCCAACTACGGTACAATTGACCATCCGGAACGGTTGCGCCCCACCGCCGTAAACGCTGGCTGAATTTGATTGAATCAAGGAATTCGCCAGAAGGCTGCCGTAGGAACCCCCTCCATATTGAGCCGAATTTGCCAGGATCACGCTGTTGCTGACATAGCCACAATAAATTCCACCACCACCATACGCGGCCGAATTGCTGCGGATATTGCAGTTGATTACATACTCCGCAAAGTTGGGTTCGCACCAGATTCCACCGCCGTACTGCCCGGTGAAAATATCGCCGTCGGCCCGCGTGGCGCCGCCTTCGACAGTGAAGCCAATCAGTGTTGAATTACGCATCAGGCACGCGCCGCGAACAGCCAGAGTACCGTTTGTTGTATTCGGATCCCACGCGCCACGAATGATTGTTTCTTGATAACCATTGACGCTCGCAACCGTCAGCGGTTTGTCCAGCACCACGCGATTCATCAAATCGCCCGCAATGATTTTTCCGCCGTGGGCATAAACACCATTTGTAACGAGAACAAATTCTCCCGCCGCAGCCGCGTCGATTGCCTCCTGAATGTTCGTTGCAGCCGTTGCCCAGGTTGAAAACGGTGCGATCGGATCAGCGCCCGCAGCATCAACGCAATGCACTGTGACTGTCACCACGGAACTCGTCGCGATCCCGAATGAATTGCTGGCGATCAACTGATACACACCGGAATCTGCGGGGCCGAACGCGTTGAGAATCAGATCGGTTGAATGCGCAGATTCGAAATGCGAACTCTCCTCAATGATATTTCCGTCTTTTGTCCACCACAACGCGATGGGTTCCTGACCGGCCACTGCCGCACCGCCGATTTTTAAACGGGCCGGAGTTGACCAAAGGAATTGAATTGTCGGCTGAACGACGACGAGCGGTTCCATTTTCCATTCATCACAACCCATCGCGGGTGAAGCCGCCCAGGATTGATTATCTATATCCTTTCCAGAAACAACGGAAGCGGTGCCCATACCAATGCATGGCGAATCGGGAGCGAGATGGATTCCATCGATCAACAACTTTGGATCGCTGCTGATGTTTCCAATTCCAGGCGGCAACGGATCGGAGCAGCAATAGGCCAGCGTAGAATCGGCGTAATTTGCGGAAGACAATGGACCGAGCAACACGTTCCCCCAGATTACACAATTTGTCGCGGAAGCGCCGTTAACCGCGCTGGGTGAAGTCAAACCAGAACAGACATTGCCCGAAACCGTACAGTTGATCAAAGTTCCGGACTGCACTCCGCCGCCGCGACTGGGAGAGTAATTTTCAATGACTGCGCAGTTCCTCAGATGGCAATTGAACGTCCCGCCCCCGTCCCGTCGTTCGGAGCGATTATGGGAAACGACACACCCGATCAAATCACAAGCAGCCGCGCCACCACCGCCACCAGAACCGCCGTAGGAGCTAAAGTCATCCCAGTTCCCTAGTCGATTTCCAATCACCAGACAATCCAACAGCCTGACCTGATACGCGCCGCCGCCAGCATAGGACGCGGTGTTTGTGGCAATTATACAATCAGCTACGGTCGCATTGGTTGAAACACCATAAACGCCGCCGCCAGTTGCAACCGGAACATCAAATGAACTGGTGCCGATTCGCGTCCCCCCGCCAATCAAAGTAAAACCGTTCAAAGCCGCGCCATTCGTTATCCAGGCGCAACGAACCGCCGTGAGTCCATTCGTTGTCAGGGTGGGTTCAGGAGATCCCAGGATCGTTGTAACACCCGGTCCATTCACACTTTGAACTACGACCGCTTTGTCGATTGCGATGCGATTGGTTAAATTACCGGACATGATCTTTCCGCCGCTCGCATACACGCCGTTCGTGACCATTACCACTTCACCGGGAAGCGCGGCATCGATTGCATCCTGAATGTTCGTCGCCGCTGACGCCCAACTTGTGAACGGCGGCGTGGGACTCGGATTGTTAACGTTCACAAACCGAAACGTAACTTGCGCGACCTCACTCGTCACCGCGCCCCACAAGTTGCTGGCGATCAATTGATAATGACCGAAATCGTTGGCTTGAATTCCGTTTGCAGTGAGCGTTGCAGAATTCGCTCCAAGAAAATGAGTGTCCCCCTCAATCACCACGCCGTCTCTCAACCAGCGATAGGTGATCGGCTCTTCGCCGGTGGTTCCGGAGACAGAAACAACAAAGCCGGGCGGATTGCTGGAGAGCTTCACAACCGGATCGGGAACACTTGGTAACGGCTGCCATTCCGCGCATCCCATGGACGGCGGGCTCGCCCAGGGTTGACCGAAAATGTCCGTGCCAGACGCCACGTCCAGTCCCGAGCCGCGACAGGGAGATGGGTTGCTCAAATGAATTCCATCAGACGCAAAATCTGGCGCGGCACTGATATTGCCTAAACCAGTCGGCAAGGGCGTCGTGCAGGAATGGTCAACCAGGGCAAACCCATTGAAATTCATGTTGCCGTTGAAATAAACGATTGAGTTGGTGACTCGCGAATTGAATGGCGCACTTAGAGAGATCCCTGACGAAGCGTTGCTGACGACTGTGCAATTTATCAAAATCGCGTCGCCGACGGCACCGACTGTGGATGGTTGGGTTGCGTTGTTGCGCACCAGGCAGTTCCTCAAAGTCCCGGAATACGCGCCGCCTCCCAAAAAAGCCGCAGTGTTCGAGGCAATCACGGAATTCATGACCGTCGCATTTGAGGAGGAGCACCAGACACCACCACCGTTTCGCAGATCCAAAGAACCACTGATTCTCGTCGCACCGCCTTGCAGCGTGAATCCATGAAGAACCGCGCCATTGGTCAGCCAGGCACAACGCACGGCGGCGTTTCCATTTGTCGCGCCAGTGCCCAGAATGACCGTGCGCCACGGGCCATTGACACTGCGGACGGTCAGTGGTTTGTCGAGGGCGATGCGATTGGTCAGATCACCGGACATCACTTTGCCACCGGCTGCATAAACGCCGTTTGTCACCCAGATCGTGTCGCCGTCCGCGGCGGCATCAATGGCGTCCTGAATGTTGGTGGCGGCAGAATTCCAATCTGTGAATGGTGAAACATGCAAACCAACCGGCGAAACAAAATGATCGGCAGCGGCCAGACGAATACTGCTGGCGCAGAGAATCAATGCAGTCGCAAGGAACCGGAGAGAGAATCGGATGTTCATGATTGAGCTTCTGATGGTATGACAAACGGCGTTCGTCCTTCCTTTGAAATTACGAACGTTGCATTTGCTAAATCAATCCTTTTGGTGACGGGACATTTTCGATCGAGTGAACCTGAGAACACCAAACGATGATTCAATTAATTTGGAATGTTCCACGGATTGATCAGTGGTTGATCCTCGTTCGATTCTACAGTTCCATTTGAAACGCACTGGCGAGGCCGCCTGTGCCACTTGCATTGATTCTTCCGCCCGAAGTGCCGTTCAGATCTGAAAGTCCAAAACGGTTTTCTTTTCCGCCTTGCTCAGAACGCGCATGTCCAGGCCGTCGTAAATCACCAATGAATTCGGGGGAACGCTGTTCATGATGAACACGTTGCCGCCAATCGTGCTGCCCGCGCCAATCACCGTTTCGCCGCCCAGAATGGTCGCGCCAGGATAAATCGTGACGTGATCTTCAATCGTGGGATGCCGTTTGTTGCCGCGTAATTGTTGCCCGCCCGCCGTGCTGCGCGCGCCCAACGTGACGCCGTGATACATCTTCACGTGATTGCCGATGATCGCCGTTTCACCAATCACCGTGCCGGTTCCATGATCGATGAAAAAATGCGAGCCGATGTTCGCGCCGGGATGCAAATCCATTCCCGTCCGTGTGTGCGCCCATTCGGTCATGATCCGCGGAATCAGCGGAACATTCTTTTCGTAAAGCTCATGCGCCAGGCGTTGCACAGAAATCGCTTCGATAAACGGATACGCGACCAGCACTTCCTCTTTGCTGAGCGCGGCGGGATCGCCATCAAACGCAGCTTCGGTGTCGGTTTGCAGCAGGTCGCGCAATCCCGGCAGGCTCGCGAGAAATTCCAGAGTCAATGCGTGCGCGAGCTTGCGCAGTTCTTTTTTTTGCACGCTGGCCGGCGGACGATATTGCAGGCTCTTGTAAATTTCATCTTCCAGCGCACCGAGCACGGTGTCGAGCAGCGCGGCGGTTTCCACTTTGACCTCCGACGAATGAATCGGCTTCTCGTCAAAGAAACCGGGAAACAACAATCGCAGCAGATCAATCGTGATATTCGTGATGGCGCGCTTGGAAGGAAGATTTTTGCCGTCGATGTGATTGATGCCTCCGGAGCGCGCGTACGACGCAATGAGACGATCGGTTAACTGAGTGACGGTTAGCTGCACGGGCGCAGTATTCAGCAGGAATTTCCGGAACGCAAGTTTGCCAGCCGAAAGGCAATTCGTGTCCTGCGTAAAGCGGAATCAATGCGGTTTCAAAAAGGAGTAAACCACGGATGGACACGAATGAACACGGATCAGGACAGGGTTAATTTTCCATCCACAAACACAAACCGAGGACCTGTTGGAAATGATTCTGAAATTAGCAGCAAATCCGCAATTCATCTTTACGGACAATGATGAGAGTCCGCGCCTGTTCGACAAAGATTTTGGGAGGCAGAAAACGTCGTAGCGCAGGTTTCCCAACCTGCTGTATTGCCGATTTCCAAATCGGCTATGTGTGGAATGTTCGAAGCGCATCAAAATTTCTCAGCCCGGCAGGTAAGAAATCTGCGCTACTCCGGCTGCGGCTTCGCCGCGCTGGGTTCATTCGTGTTCATCCGTGGTTGATCTTCCGCACGGATTCGGCGAATGCGGCAGTGGATTGGATAGCCAAGGAAGAACGAAAACTCCTTCATTCCCCTGCCCCCATTCCTCTGTTTTGTCCCGTCGTTTCACTGTCCTCAATTATCGTTAACCGATTCCCCGCTTTTGAGACACAGTCCGAATCTATCGCTCGCCATTTTAAACGAATCTGAATTCCACGGCGGCATTTGTTGAGCATTTTCTGAATCAACTTGCGCGACCATAGCGCGCGTTCGCTCCACCACTTTTCGTAATTTGCCATGGCATATCCGTTGCTTGGAGCAACCCGTGCAGAATCGGAGTTCCAGCTTTTTGACGTGTCGCCGAATCGGCTTCCTCGATACCGGAATGGCCAAGGCAGCGCGCGCGATGATTCTCGCTTTTTCACTCGGCTCAATTCTGAACCTTTCCCTCGCCGCGGCTGAACCGATTTTATCCCTTAGAATGGCGAAGCTGGAAATCCGCACCGAACGTCGGTCGCCGATTTCCCGGATTGCTTCCGGAACGCCAGCACCAATTGAAACCGCGAAGCACGTGGAAGTTCTTTTGCCGCGCCGAAATGAAATCCTCTCCTTTCCACGTTCGCTGGTTCTGGAAAAGCCCGCGGCAGAACGCCATCCCCTGCTGGAACTTTCGCGCCGGTCCGCCCTCGATCAAGATGCGAAACTCTGGGCGAGCGCCAGCATTCAGGCCGGCTATGGAGAAATTTATCCGGACAAAACCGCTGCGATCTACGGTCACAATGGAACCCGCTGGGAAGAACCGAGCTGCGGCTACATCAAAATCCGTTTCCGCTTTTAGTTGTTGTTCATAGTGCTACCAACGCCCCGCTGATCACTCAGCGGGGCGCCTTCATTTACGAACCATGCTGTCGCGCTGCGCCCATTCGGGATTCGCTTCCGGATAATCGAGATTGTAATTCAGCCCGCGACTTTCCGGACGCTGCAACGCGCACCGCACAATCAGTTCCGCTGCGGTCGCGATGTTGCGCAACTCGAGCAGATCGCTCGTCACAATGAAGTCCCAATAATATTCGTGAATTTCTCCCTGTAGATTTTCAATGCGCTTAAGCGCGCGCTGCAATCGTTTGTTCGTCCGCACGATGCCAACGTAATCCCACATGCAGCGGCGGATCTCATCCCAGTTGTGCGAGACGACGACCAGTTCATCCGGATTGTTCGCGTTGCCGGAATGCCACAAGGGAATTTTGAAACCGTTCTGATGCGGCGGAATGGACGTGGAACGCTGCGCCGCGCGATGCGCGCAAACCAACGCTTCCAAAAGTGAATTGCTCGCCAGCCGATTCGCTCCATGCAAACCGGTGCAAGCGACTTCGCCCACGGCATACAGTCCCGCGATTTCCGTTTCGCCATCAATGTTCGTGACCACACCGCCGCATTGATAATGCGCCGCGGGCACAACCGGAATGGGTTCTTTCGTAATGTCGATGCCGTAACGCAAACACGTTTGGTAAATATTCGGGAAACGTTCCTTGATGAAATCCGCGGGCTGATGCGTGATGTCGAGCAGCACATGATCCGCGCCGCTCTTTTTCATTTCACTGTCAATCGCCCGCGCCACCACATCGCGTGGCGCAAGCGATTTGAGCGGATGATATGCATCCATGAATTCGCGGCTATCGAGCGTTTTCAACACACCGCCTTCGCCGCGCACGGCTTCACTGATGAGAAACGATTTCGCTTTCGGATGATACAGGCACGTCGGATGAAATTGCACGAAACCCATGTTCGCAATCGAAGCACCCGCGCGATACGCCATCGCCACGCCATCGCCGGTCGCGATGTCCGGATTCGTGGTGTAGAGATAAACCTTGCCGCAACCACCCGTCGCCAGCAGCGTTACCGGCGCAGCGAACGTCTCGACATTCCCCGTCGCCTTGTCCAACACGTAAACTCCGAGACAACGATTTTCTCTCACGTAACCGAGCTTCTGGCTGGTGATCAGGTCAATCGCGAAATGATTTTCGAAAATGGAAATGTTCGGCTGGGCCGCAATTGCAGCGAGCAGCGCGCGTTCAATTTCGCGACCGGTCACATCTTTCGCGTGGAGAATGCGGCGTTTGGAATGTCCGCCTTCGCGTCCGAG
>DASTXC010000136.1:0-10915 GCA_035765675.1 Verrucomicrobiia bacterium | reverse complement strand
TCTCCTCCGTCTGATCACCGCGCTTTTGAGCGAAACCAGCGACGAATGGGAAACCGGAAAAATTTACCTCAACATGGAATGCCAAAACCCACCCTCAGTTTGAGGCTCAACGAATTTACAGAAAAGAAATTGCGCCGCCGATCAAAAGGAAGCTTAGAACAAGCTGGATAATCAATAAAAGGTGGGATCTATTGAGAAGTTTCATAATTTTCCCCAAAAAAGTTTCCGCAGTTCTCATAGATTTTTAAGCACTTCCCGTTTACTTGGAAGACCTTCTTGTTATCTGCGGGCGACAGTTGTTATCTGCAAACGACAACAGCCAACCGTTGCGCAGTGATATATTCCGTCGGGGTTTGGGAGACGAACGTTTTGAACTGCCGGCAAAAATGGGACGTATGCTTGAAGCCCAATTCCAAAGCCACCGCTTTAACCGAAAGACCCGATAAAAGAAGTCGCTGTGCGGCTTCAATTCTTTTTCTGGCCAACCATTCCCCCGGCGTTGTTTGGAAAAGGTGATGAAAATCTCGTTGTAACTGCCGTGTTGAAACAAAACACAGCTTTGCAAGCGCGTGAACATCATACCCGGCTTGCACTGCCGCTTCTTTCCATTGTTCTTCTGACAAGAAAACCCGAACCATAAACCCATCCCACTCCTACAGATGTGAACTCGTTTTCGGTATACCGAGTGGTCATCCGCTCCCAGCACCAAAATCCATTTACAATGGATGAACAAACCAATCGCTGTTCAAAGGATTAGCCGCGTCAAGTCAACGGCGAAGTCCTTGCCTTTGTTTGTTTACATCGCCTCCGGTCATTCAGTCTTTAGCGTCAATGAAAAATCCGCGTCGAAAGCTCCGCAGAATCTGATCCGCTCGTGGCCGGTCACCGACTCGCGTTCTCCAATCGATCAAACATCATATCCAGCACCCGCGCGTTTTGATAGCTGCCGTCCAGATTCCACTTAATCACATTTGCATCGGCTTTGGCAAAGCTGGCCGATCCATCGGTAAATAAAACCTGGAAGCCTTTTTCTTTGTAATGAGCCCAGTAATTATCTCCCTGTGAAGTTGGACCACCTTGAATCACGTCAACCGCAAACAGCTTATGCGGTTGAACCTGGCTTTCTTTGATGTAGCGACGATGAGTATCCGTCAGCGGGTTAATTACGCGAGGATTATACAAGTAGCTGGAGCGTACATCACCCCCTGCATCTGGAGTCAAAACAGGAGAATAATATGCAGCACTGAAAGGAGTCTTCGGATCTTTGAAAGCCGGGCAAAAGAAAATATTACCGTCTCCCGAATATTTCAGGGCGAAAACGTATCCGCCATTCTGAAAGAACCACCCGGACGCATTGGGATCCTGCGGCGCTCGTTTTCCTGCCGGGCCGGAAACAACGTACCGGCTGTAATGCGGAGCGCTCATATTATTTTCATTATTGCCTTCCCCTGCCCTCCAAGGAGGAAAAACGCCGTTGAAATCTGATGCATACATCATTGATCCCAATCCCAATTGTTTCAAATTATTGAGACAAACCGTGCGCTGCGCTTTTTCCTTCGCTTTGGCCAGCGCAGGCAAAAGCATTGCCGCCAGAATCGCGATGATCGCAATTACGACCAACAACTCGATCAATGTGAATCCGTCAATTGACTGCTGTGGCAGAGCTTTTCTTTTGGTCATGGTCATACGACACCTTCATTTGCATTTATTTGCTTCCGCCGCCTGCCGCCTTGAGTTGATTTTCAAACTCTGTCAGGGCGTCTCGCTGTTCGGTATTTAGCGAAGCGTGTTGAGTGAATTTTTCTATTTTTCCGGCAGCCTCTGCGTAATTGCCCGCACGGACGGAGGCAATCGACTCCTGAAGGAAGACTTGCGTGCCGGAGTCGGCGGATTTGAATGCCTCCGCAACACGATGAATGTCGATTCGGTCAGTGTCGAAGGGCTGAATCCAAGGTGCGGTCGATTGATCTCCGGAGTGTCCACACCCGGCCAACAGCAACAGTAAGCCGCAGACCGCGAGCTTCCGGATCCATCGCAGGTCCGATTTCTTGCTTTCGTCACAGACATCAAACTTCATGCGCGCGCAGAATTTTACGGATTTGCCAGCCGATAGAATACAGCTCCGTTCGCCGGGTTGATCGTCATGTTCATCTGTGTGACGGTCGTGGAACCCGCCACATCAAACCAAGTGGTGGTCAGACCGGTATTCAGCGTGTTCGTCTGGGCCTGCAACCGCCAGCCAAGATGATCTTCCGGCCAGGATAAAGTCACCTGCCCACCCGATACCTGGAATGTGATGTTGGTTGGATTTGTTGCGACCGGGGATGCGCCTTGCAGCACTGTGATTGAACCATCGTCGCCGATATGATTTTGCCATTGATAAGTGACGGTTCCGGCGGCGTTTTGTATTGGCAGATTAACCGTTGCAAAACCTGAAACTGCGCTCGGGAACAGTTTAAAACTGTCGCCCGTAATCAAATCAGGCCCAAGGTTGGTGATCGTCAGGGTGCTGCCAGAAGTCACAATTACGGGAGCAATGATCATGTCGTTCGTGGCACCGGCGTTGGTGCGGTTCAATTCGAGAACGACCTGACTGTTTGCCGCCAGCGTGAGGCCGTTGGTGATGGTTAAAGTTCCGATAGGAAATCCTGGAGCAATGGTTGCAATCGCCGATCCAGATGCCGTCACGGAGCCGCGAAGCGTTCCAGAACCGGAAAGCGTTTGATCGACGACGTTCCCAAGATTCAAGTTGCCCCCAATTCCACTCACATCCAGAAATGCTCCAGATTCCACTCGAATCGTCGGGCTGTCATCCAGTTCTGCGGAACCAGCAATCGCCAGCACACCGTTGCTGACGATGGTCGATCCTATGTAGTTGAGGGAGCCGTCCAATGTCAGGACCCCAACACCCGTTTTGACAATGCTATTGGCTGAGCCCGCCACATTGCCGTTGATCGTTCCAGAGAACGTTGTGTCAATACCCTTTGCACCGATGATATAAGTGGAATTCCCGGGGGGAGTTTGAGGCCCATTGATAATTCCCAAGAAGCTGCCAGACAACGCCCCTAGGGAGATGCCAGGACCGCTGCCGGTTCCATTACGAGTTTGAAGAATGCCTTCCAGCGCAAAGGTAGTGTTATCGCCACCGTTGACGGACAAACCTGTGTTCGCAAAACGCAACGTTCCCGCAATTCCAATCTGAACCGTTCCCGTAAATCCCTGAAATTGCTTCGTGCTCGAGGCCGCCCACGAAAGCGGAGTATTCAACGTAAGAATACTGCTCGTATCACCTGAGACAAAATTCCCGCCCATTCCGCTGGAAAGCGATCCCGACACCAGATTGGCAGTCGCTCCCGCCGGGACGAAGATGTTGTTGTCAGGAAACACCGAACTCGAAGAACCAATGCTTAAGGTTGAGCCGTCGTTTAATGTGATTCCACCTACCCCAGCCGCAGCATTTGCGCGCAGTGACAAGGTACCTTCCTGGACAATTGTCCCGCCGCTATAACTGTTATCCGCACGAAGAATCAAAGTTGCAGGACCAGCCTTAACCAATCGGATCGCACCTCCGGAACCATCGTTGTCAGCGATTATGGCCGATGAATCGTTGTCAGATGTATTAGAAACGGTCAGCGTGTTCGTGCCTGTTCCGAGATTATTTACCAGTCGGCCACCGGCAAACAACGTGCTGGTAAACGCGCCAACACCTTGATCGAAGCCACCCATCTCTACCACGCCACCCGTTTCAATCTGAAGTTTGGCAGTAATGGCGTCTGGCGGAACAAAGTTTGCGCCACTGAGAATTAACTTACCGCCTTCAACACGCGTGACATCAGCGTAGGTATGATGAACTCCGAACGTCAGCGTGCCAGAGCCGGCTTTCGTCAGACCGCCTGAGCCGCTGATAGGATGAGCATATGAAATATCGCTGGAAGAATTAAGCACCAGCGTACCATCATCAGCAACACCCGAGCTTTGGAGCGTCACCGCCCCCCCGTTTCCGAGTCGAAGAATCGCACCAGAACCGATCGTCGTTGCTCCGGTATAACTTGCATCACCGGCAACTGTGAGCGAGCCGGCGCCATTTTGCGTCAGGCTGCCCGAACCGCTCATGGAACCAACAATACGGTCGGCACCGGAAGGATTGTTGTACGTGATTGTGCCATTGTTAACGACTGATCCGTTGCCAAGATGACCGATCTGACTGCCATCACCGACCTGAACCGCGCCGCTATTGATCAGTACCGAACCGCTATTGTTATTATCCGTGAGGATGGTCAAATTCCCAGTGCCACTCTTCGTTAACCCTGCGCCGCCACTGATTTTTCCGCCACTGGTGCTGGACAAGGTGTAATCCGAAGATGCATTGACAATCACATTTGAGGGAAACAATGCGCCCGCGAGATTAACATTTGGCTGAGCCGCTCCAGTTGCATCAAAGGTCACAACGTCGCCCTGGAGAAATTCGGAAGGGGTGCCACCTTTCAGCCAATTGGCCGTGGTCTCAACATCCCAGAGGTTGTTGACGGTTCCGTTCCACACCAGACTGTCAGAACCCTTGTTCGCAACCACAATGTCAATTTCCCCCGGAGTAGCATCACTAAGGAAAGCAATCTGTCCGTCCTGAGTAAATCCGGTTACCGCCAGATTCGCCGCGGAACCGGCCACAATTGAACCCGAATAGGTGACAAACTTGTAGGACCCGTTCGTCAGAGTTCCAGTGACATTCAATTGAACCGATCCACTGCTTAGATCAAGATTTCCATTCACCACCAGAGTATCATTCGTGACAGCGCTAATATCGGCGACAATAATCCCGCCATTCATTTGCAACTGGCCGTTGCCAATGGAGTTCAAAATCGTCAGCCGCCCAACTCCACTCCCCGGACTGATTTTTGTTCCCGGCGTAGAGATTAACGTGCCGTCGACCGAGCCGTCGCCGGTGATCATCTGAGAAGAAGTCAATTGATAGGCAGGAATTCCGGTGACATCAAGAACGGCCCCCTCTGCAATGTCAATGATTGGAGTATTCGGAATGTTCCCGTCCGCGTTAAAACCGAGACTGCCTTGGCTAATTATGGTGCTTCCCGAATAGATATTCGTGCCGCCCAACAGCAATCGCCCTGACCCGACCTTCGTGAAAGAACCAGAACCGCCATTGCCAATTGGGCCAACCAGTAAAACATCATTTCCACCTGTGTCGATCGTTGCACCCTCCGGGCCAAATGTCACGGGGTGCGTGGAAATGTCTTCCGTATTGCCCGAGATGTATCGCAATGTGCCTCCATTGAACTGAATGGATGCGAGCGTTTGCCCCAACGCTCCAACAGAGAAACTCAAAACACCACCATCAAGATTGATTGGGCCGGTAAATGAATTGAACGTGCTCAGCGTCAATGTCGAGGAACCGCCTTTCGTGATGCCGGTCGGACCATTAATGCTGCCTGCCCCTGTTATAGTGTAATCTTTGGTCGAGTTGTTCGTGATGCTCCGCGGAGTGACAGCTGTATCCAAGGTGATTTCGATTGGAGAGGAACCGGACGCACTATCGTCCAACATCACCCGGTTGCCAATCCCGTTGACTTCCTGGTAAACATCCAATCCGCCCACGCCGTCCTGCCAATCAGCGGTTGTACCGACGTCCCAGGTTCCACTTCCCACCGCCCAGACCAGATTTGAAAGTCCGGGATCAACCACCGCGTTTGGCATCGTCAGCGTCGGCGCGACACCACCAACCGTCTCCTTGGTATCACCAAAATACGAAGCCGCGCTGTCGCTGCCCGGAAGGTTGAAGAAAAAGCTTACGACGCCATCAGTGTCAGCCTGGAGGAACGGTGCCAGATTGAGCGTTGCCGGATCCGAGGTTTGCACTCCCGGAACATTCTGCCAGGACCAGGTGCCCAGCAGCACCAGCCGATTCGTATCGATGTCAACCTGTGCGATTCCCGGGTTAAAGATTCCGGGAGCATTGTGCCAGGAGGTCGTCGCCTCCGGCCACAGCTCACCCGCATCTCCGTCTTTGAGTCCGTAAACGTTGATTGTTCTCGTGCGATTCGCGCCGGTGAGATTGAGGGAAAGCGTGGAACCGGAGTAATTGATCAGGTTTATCCCCTTGTCAAAGCGCACATACAAGAGTTTCATTCGAACACTGTCATAGCGGCGATGTTGAAAACCCGCGGTCGTCCCATGCGTCGTATCCGGCCCCTGTCCAGATTGAGAATCGTTGGAAATGTAAGTGTCAGCGCCCTGTCCATCAGCAGTAGTCACAGTCACGGCCTGAGCTGTAGTCGAAAAACAAAGCGCCAGACCTAAACCCACCGCGCCAAATATCCGTTTTGATTCTTTGTCCAGCGGTGGACAGCAGTCGCTCGCCATGCGAACGGCTGACGTTGAGAACATTTTCCGGGCTGCTGATGCATTCATTGGTTGGGTTGATTGGGTTGTCTGATGAAATTCCGTCAACTATTGAGCGATAGTCATTTTGATCGGGATCAAGCATGGACACTTTACAAAGCGCGCGGCAAACGAGTAGTCGCCAATTGTGATGATGCGAAATTCAAGGTGCCAATTTGCGGAAAAACGAGTGATGTTTTCGAAGCGATTGCGCGCCGAATTCGGATTATCGCAGGACCGGAAACACCCGCCCTTTATTCAAATGCTTCGCCACCGCTTCGGTGCGCGAACGGACGTGGAGCTTCTCGTAAATGTGGCGGATGTGCGTGTGGACGGTGGCGTAGCTGACGTGCATGGCATCCGCGATTTCCTTGTAGAGAAAGCCCTTTGCCAGCAGTTCCAGCACCTGCGCCTCACGCGGCGAAAGATTGTCCGCCTCGCTTTTAACGGGAGCGGGCCGCTGGAAGGACTGCACAATTTTTCGCGCGATATGACTGCTCATCGGCGAGCCGCCTTCGTGAACTTCCTTGATCGCAGCGAGCAATTCCGCAGGCGGTGTCTGCTTGAGCATGTAACCGGTCGCGCCCGCGGCCAGCGCGTTGAAAATATGCTCCGTGTTCTGATAGACCGTCAGCATGATGATCTGTGTCGCGGGCAGAACGGGTTTCAATCGTCGCACGCATTCCACGCCGTTGAGGTTCACCAGATTGATGTCCATGAGCGTAACGTCGGGATTGACCCGCGGAATTTTTTCCAACGCTTCTTCCGCGCTCGGGTGCTGGCTGACGCAGCGGTAACCAGGGGAACTGTTGATCAGGCGGGCCAGACTCTGCCGCACTTCCGCATCATCTTCCACAATCGAAACCGAGATACTCATTCAAGTCTTCCTGCAACTGTCGTTGCGAATCCGCGCCGCACCGTTCCGGTGAATCGCGCGGCGACGGCGTGATGATAATGCATTTCAGCCCTTTGCCTATCCCCACAACTGGCTAGCCGACCGGATGCGGCGGGACGAATTACACGCTTCGAAAATCAAAGCTGAAAAACATTCAATTCAATCCTCGCTCTCAATCCGCACCGACATTTCCACGCGTGTGCCCTGCCCTGGCGTGCTTTCAATCCGGCATTTGCCACCGACCGAACTCAATCGCGTGCCCAGATTTCCCAAACCCGAACCGGATGAAATCCGATCCGCGCCCATTTCCGAAACGCCACTCGCCGCGCCGTTCAGCCCCTGGCCATTGTCTTCCACGATCAATGAAAACGACTGTTCCTCAATCCGCAACCTCAGCCAGACTTCCGTCGCGCGCGCGTGTTTGACGATGTTGTTCAACGTCTCTTTCAGCGCGAGAAACAAGTTGTAACGGAGTTCCGCATCCACGCGAATGTCCGGCAACACGGTCGGCAGATCCATACGGCAACGGATTCCCGCCACGCGCAAAAAATCTTCCGCAAACGCTGAAACGTAATCCATTAATCCCGTGAACGTGTCGTGCTGCGGATCGACCGCCCAGACGATTTCATCCATGGCGCGGGTCAATTCGCGGGCGGAATCGGAAATGCGATCCAGATGCGCGCCCGCGTGGTCTTTCTCGCGCCGCGCCAGTTCGCTCAAGAGGGTGATCTGCGTCAGGCCCGCGCCCACGTCATCGTGAATATCTTTCGCAATCCGCGCGCGGTCGCGTTCAATCGCGTGTTGCTGTTCCAGCTTCGCGAGTTTGCGACGATATTTTCGCGCGGCCACGGTTCGCACGGTTCCCGCAACGGTTCCCAGAGCGAGCAGACTGACCAGCGCGATAAACCAGCGTCGTTCGTAAAAATAAGGTTGAACCGTGAAGGCCAGCGACGCGCCGGCTTCGTTCCAAACGCCTTTGTCATCGCAGGCAATCACGCGAAACCGATACTTCCCGGCCGGCAATCGCGAATATTGCGCGGTGCGTTTGACACCGGCTTCGATCCAATCCGTGTCGTAACCCTCAATGCGATACCGGAAACGCGTCGCTTCGAAACTCAATGCCGTGTAACGAAATTCGTAACGTTTGCGCCCCGGCGGAATTTCCGTATGGCCACCGCTCAACGCCAGCGGTTCGCCATCGACCCAAAGTTCTTCAATCAGCACCGGCGCCGGAATGGAATTCGTCGGAAGTTCGCTCGGCGTAACCGACACCACGCCTTTCACCGTGGTGAACCAAAGCCTTCCGTCGCGTCCGCGCCAGCAGGCCGGTTGATAACCATCCGAACATTCGAGCGTGGGCAAACCATCCAATCGTCCATACGTGACGCAATCCACGCGGCTGATTTTTCCATCCGCACAATCATTCAACGCGGATTTCAAAACCGTGCAGATACCCTGATGCGTTCCGAGCCAGAGACGTCCCTGGTTGTCTTCAAGAATCTGGCTAATGACATCCACCGGCAGTCCCTGCTTCAAAGTGAAGCGCGAAAATTTTCCATTTTTGAAACGCAACAAGCCGCCGCGAAAGGTGCCGGCCCAGATTGTTCCGCCGTCATCCGCCAGCAGTGACCAGATGGGTTGATCCGCGAGCGAATCATGCGCGCGAAACGCCTTCACGCGATCGGGTTCGCAGCGATACAACGTGCCGCTGTCGCCGCCGCTCCAGACCGCGCCATCGGGTGATTCCGCCAACGCGCGCACCGCGGAAAGCGCCACGCCGTCATTCGTTCCAAACACGCGACGATCCACCAGCGACCACCATGACAAACCGGCTTTCGTTCCGACCCACACGCGACCGGCGTGATCCGCGAGGATGGCTTTCACACCATGAATTTCCCATGGCGCGCGTTGCATCTGTCCAGCCCGGAAGGAATACAGATCTTCGCCTTCCGCCGCGCTCAACCACACGCCGCCATCCGGACGCGGAAAAATCGAAAAGACAAAATTCGCCGACGCGTTGTTGCCAACCGAATAACGCGTGAGCGCGCCATCGTTCCAGCGACACAACCCCGCGCCGCCCGTTCCAATCCAGACCGCGCCTTCGCCATCTTCGCAAACCGAGATCGCCGAGCGCGTGGGCAAACCTTCGATCTGGCCGACGACATGAAACCGCCGTTCGCGCAAACGGACCAATCCGCCGCGATCCACGCCCAGCCAGATGCTGCCATCGCGGCTTTGAAACCACGCTCCGACGCGGTCGCCGGGCAAACCTTCCTGCGTCGTCAGACGTTCGAAAGCGCCTTTCGGCGTGATGTGAAAAACGCCGTTTCCATAATGGTTGAACCAGACGCCGCCCGCGCGATCCACATGCGCGCCCATCGCGCGGCCCGAAGCCCAGCCCAGCCGGCCGCGCCAGTCTTTCGCTTCATCGATCCATTCGCGACCCGCGCACTTCCGCAAACGATCGCCATCCAGAACCCACACCGCGCCATCACGCGTCGGCAACAGCATTCTTGGATCAATCGTCGGCTCGGCATTGGTCGGTGTGAAGTCTTCCAACTCGCGTCCGTTCCAGCGCGCGATCAGATTTTCTCCGCCGATCCAGATGTTTCCCAGCGCATCGCTGGCCGCGGTAATCACCCGATGCTGGTTCACCTCGCCTTGATTGAATTCCTGGAATTCCTCGTTTTCGAAGCAAAGCAATTTGCCGTCGCGCGAAACGAACCACGGATTTCCGTTCGCGTCGGTGCATTGAAACAATGGCCGGCTGCCTGAAGGCGGTGAAGTCATTTTCCATTTCACGCCGCCTGGAGTTTTGCGGCGGCAGATCACGTCGCCGAACTGGCTGGCGAATGTGACTTCGTTCGAGGAGGACGAAACCATGGCGGTGTGCAGGTCGAACAATTTTTCGTCATCAGCCCACTCCCGTTGAAACACTCCGTTCCGCAGCGAGGTTAATCCGCCCCGAAAAGTATTGATCCAAAGCGTTCCCTCGGCATCAACGTACAAACCCTGCACGCGCGCGTGGCTGAGCGCGGGCGTGTTGACCGGATGATACGTGACGAAGCGTTCGCCATCGAAACGCGCAAGGCCATTGTACGTGCCGATCCAAAGATAACCGTCCGGCGTCTGCTGGACCGCGGTCACTGTGCTGCTCGGCAGTTGGTCCTCCGTGTCTTTGATGTCGATGAGATAATCCGTTGGAGCCGCAGCGCAAAGGCTGTTGAAACAAATTCCCAGAAAAATCCCGATCAGAATCAGGCAGCGCACCGTCGATGAGGAGGCCCGGCGGCCAACCGGCAAACACATGGAAGCACTATGAGAGAATCACGCATGAGCGGCAAGAGCACTTTCGAAACATCATGAAACCGCAAACTACGCGAAATACGCGGAACAGATTTTGAAACACAGGCCGATCAATCAAACCCTTCCGGAATGATGAATGAATTGAAAAGACAAGCCGGCAAAGCCGTTCGGCCATCGAATTTTCGCGTATTCTGCGTATTCTGACGGCTATTTCTCCTGTGAAATCACCGGTCTCGTTTCAGAAGAAACTCAGCAAGACCTTCCAGCGCCTGAGCTTTGCCTTTGAAAACTTTCAATGACGCGAAGGCTTTGTCGGTAAGT
>DASTXC010000135.1:0-16338 GCA_035765675.1 Verrucomicrobiia bacterium | reverse complement strand
TCCTCCGAGCGAAGCCGGAGGAGAGGGCCGGGGTGAGGAGGTTTTTAGCTCAAAATCCCCTCTCCCTAGCCCTCTCCCCGCGCTTCGCTGCGGGGCGAGGGAATCGAAAATGGTGCGGGTGTCAAGTTGCGCCCCGCGCGGTTACGGAGCGCGAGTCTGCGATTCGCAGCAACTTCGTAAACCAGCAGCCTCCTCTGACCCGAGACCCGGTTTGAAAATTTCGCTGCTGCAGGTCACAGACCTGCGCTCCATTCGCATTTGGAAGTCCCTAGGTTCGGTTTCGATTTCATTTGGAAGATTCTTTCCCCAGGGCAGACGCATCTGAATCGAGTCCTGACCCGAGTCGCGGAGCGACGTTCTGAATGTAGCCGTGGGATTCATCCCACGGATCTCGCATTCACAGGTATTTGCGTCGCGGAGCGACGCCTGAAGAGACACGCTGACAAAGATGGGTACCGGTTTCAACCGTCGCTCCGCGACGGAATGCCCGCCAAACCTCAAACCGTGGGATCAATTCCACGGCTACCTTCATTCATCCCTCCGCGATGCCGTGCTTTTACGTTCATTTTGATGCGTCAGCCCTGATTCTTTCCCTGATTCTCCTTTACTCCCATTCCGCTTCAAATTTAAACGGGCGCAGAACCGCTGCGCCCGGATTGCCGCCAGCGCGGCAATCACTACCTGGGTAGTGAAAGTTCTACCCACTTGGGGAGCTAGGCGCGGAACTTCGTCCGGCTACAATGACCATGGTTTCAGCACTCACGAACGAATCGCCTACAAACAATTATGAATTCAAGCAATCTCCTAAAACGATTGGTGTATCCCGTGACGCTGGGGTTGATCACGGCAACCACTGGCTGGTCGAATGTGCTAACGAATCCAGATTTCGAAACCGATGCCGTGCAGGATGCCGCGCCGGTTGCGAGCGTGACGGGCTGGACCACCTCCGGCACCGCGAATACCGCTTCAGCCAGCAGTGATCCCACGCACAGCGGAACAGGATCATTGCAATTGATTGGCAATGGCGGTTTCGGGGTTCCGAATGTTTATCAAACTTTCCCCGCCAGTCCGGGAGAGACCTGGGATTTTCAGGGCTATATGTTGTCGCCAAACGCGCTGCCCGCCGGTGCGACGTTCGGTTTGCTCAAGATCGTTTGGGCCAATGCCGAGGGCGTTGAAATCGCTCCCGGAACCGCCGAGGTCGGAAACGCTCAGAACGGAGCCAATCCGGGAATTGAATCGACGCCGTTTTTGAATTCAGACAGCGATCCGAACACGTGGGTTTTCACGCACGCCCGCGGTGTCGCTCCGTCCGGAACCGCGCAGGTGAAACTCTTTGCGCTGTTCGTCGATGAAAACGCGGGCGTCGGTTACTTCGACGATCTGCAAGCGACCAACATGATTCCCGACGAGCCGCCACCGGTAGTGATTGATTATCCGACCAACAACGCTCCTGTGCCGACGGTGCCCTCAGATCGAGTGCTTTCCATGTATAACAGCAGCGGCACTTACGCGGATCATCCGGGCATCAACTGGTTCGCGGGCTGGAGCAGTAATCCCGGCGGCAACAGCGATTATTCAATTACCAATACCGGCGCAATTGTGAAAAGATATCTCGGCCTCGGCTACGCGGGCGTTGAATTCTATAGCCCGAACCAAATTGACACCACGCCGTACAATACGTTGCACGTGGATGTCTGGACGCCGAATGCCGACCAATTTGGTGTCCAACTGGCGAGTACTGTTCCCACGACGCAGCCGGGCCAGGTGGACTTCCTTCCGGCAAGCGGAGTAATCACCAACAACGGCTGGATCAGTCTCGATATTCCGTTGTCCAAGTTTGCAGATGCGAACGGCAATTTAGATTTGGTCAATGTTGATCAGTTGTTGTGGATCGATAACCAGGCCGGCGGCGGTTACGTAAATGGCAACTTCTACATCGACAACGTTTATTTCTACAGCAATTCCGTGGTGAGCACGGTTATCAACTATCCGACCAACGCCGCGCCCACGCCGACTCGCGCGCCGGCCAATGTGGTTTCGCTCTACAACAGCAGCGGTGTTTACAACAACGTCCCGATAGACACCTGGCGCGCCGATTGGAGCATGGGCAACGAGATCGACTACACGATCACGAACGCCAATCGAGTCGTGAAAAAATACAGCGCGCTGAATTTCGCGGGCGTGGAATTTTTGAGCCAACCGATTGACGCCTCGGCAATGAACACGTTTCACTTGGATCTTTGGACACCAAACGCTAGCCAGTTCTCCGTGAAACTGGTGAGTCCCGGCACGCCGATTCAGGAATATGAAGTGGTCTTTACGAACGATGTCATCACCACGAATGACTGGATCAGCCTGGACATCCCGATCAGCACGTTCACAGATGGAAATCCCAATATGGATTTTTCCAACCTTGGTCAGCTTCTGTTCATCAATAACAATCCCGGCGGGCCGCAGCTCGGCATGTTCTACATCGACAATGTTTACTTCTACGCGGGAGCGACAGCGCCCACGATCGAATCTTCGGAATTGAGCGGCGGCAACTTCACCGTGAAGGCTGCATCGCAAGCCGGATTCAATTACATCCTGCAGGCCACCCCCACGCTCGCGCCGCCCGCGTGGTCGGATGTTCTGACGAATGCGGGAACTGGTGGCATATTGGACTTCTCGATTCCCGTCGAGCCGGACAGTCCGCAACGATTCTTCCGGATCAACGTCCAATGAGGATCGTTGTTTACCCGCAAACTCAGGCCAGAGCTGAACCCGCATTCGGGTTCAGCCAGGCCGCCGTGATCTGAAAGACAGTTGTCGCATGAAAATTCAAAGTCACACGAACCAACGCGGGTTTACGCTGATTGAGTTGCTCGTGGTCATCGCGATCATTGCAATTCTGGCGGCAATGCTCCTGCCCGCATTGGCCAGAGCCAAAACCAAAGCCAAAGCGATTGCGTGTCTGAGCAACAACAAGCAGATCGGTCTCGGTCTGATGATGTACGCGGGCGACAATGGCGATTACCCGCCGCCTTTGAACATAAAGCCGTGGCCGGGGGTGGATCCCAATGGCTGGTATTTCAAAGTCCTGGACAATGGAAATTATCTCACGCGCAGTTCCACTTCGAACAATGTCTGGCGGTGTACGGAAGTGAAGGATTCAGACATCCTGGCCAGCGTGGTGAACTACTACAAATCGCCCTGCGAAGGTTACGGTCCGGCGGAAGGAAACAGCTATTCACAAGGCATCATTCGTTACGCCAAAGATTCCACGGGCAAAGATCTGGGGAGTATGAAGTTATCCAGCCTGAAACGCCCGAGTTCGTTGTGGCTCATCGGAGATGTCGGCGTTCCAAAAACGGGAGCGAACATCGACAAGATGCCGTCCGGTTATAACACCGAAGTGACCACGAAGCAGCCGTCGCCCGGCGGCGGTTGGGCCAGCGGCCCGGCGGCTGCCGCGGGATCCAAACAACCCGCCTGCCGGCACAACGGTCGTGCAGTGTTTTCACTATGTGACGGCCACGTTGAGAGTTGGAAGTGGGCCGATCTGCGGGCCAACAAGGACGACGTGTTTGCCATCAACTCTTATTGAAGAACGGAGTCATCGCCCGCCTGCACTTCCATTGAGCTGCTTCAAACCGGGTTGACTGAATGAAAAACCGCGACCGTGAAACGACTTGGTTTCTGAACGCGGAGGAAACCCGAATCTCCCGCCGGTGCGCCGTGAGCGGCCAGAAATGAATTTATGCTTTATCAAAATGTCTCGCTGAAATGGTCATTGCTATTGCTGGTCGGCCTGGCCATTTGCGGTTGCCAGGCGCAGGAACATTCCCAAGCGACCGGGCCGGTGAAAGTGGAGGTCCGCCAGACCGCGGGGCGCTGGCAGCTTTTCGTGAACCAAAAGCCGTTTTACATCAAAGGCGCGGGATTGGAATTCGGCAATCAGGAGAAGCTCGCGGCTCACGGCGGAAATTCTTTTCGCACCTGGCGAACGGAAAACGGCCGGGAATCCGGACAACAGGTGCTTGATCGCGCGCAGAAAAATGGATTGCTGGTCACGATGGGATTGGATGTGGCACGCGAACGTCACGGGTTTGATTATTCGGATTCCGAAGCGGTCGCTCGCCAATTGGAGAACATCAAAGCGCAGGTGCTCAAATACAAGGATCATCCGGCGCTGCTCATGTGGGACATTGGCAACGAACTGAATTTGAATTCGCACAATCCCAAAGTGTGGGACGCCGTGAATGACATTTCCAAAATGATTCATCAGGTGGATCCGAATCATCCCACGACGACTTCAATCGCTGGAATCAGCCGCAGTCTGGTGGATCAAATCAAACTTCACGCTCCCGATCTCGATCTGCTTTCCGTTCAGATGTATGCCGACATCATCAATCTCCCGCGTTACCTGCCAGAGACCGGCTGGACCGGGCCTTACATTGTGACGGAATGGGGCGCGACCGGGCATTGGGAAGTCGGCAAAACGGAATGGGGCGCGCCGATTGAAAACGACAGCACGGTGAAAGCGGAACTGTATCGCAAGCGCTATCAGATCGCGATTGCCTCCGATCAGAAACAATGCCTCGGATCGTATGTTTTCCTTTGGGGCCAAAAGCAGGAACGCACGCCGACCTGGTATGGAATGTTTCTCGCCTCGGGTGAAGAGACTGAAACGGTAGATGTGCTCCAGCATCTCTGGACCGGACAATGGCCGCAGGTTCGGTGTCCGCAATTGAAAGGTTTTACGCTGGACGGAAAAACGGCTTCCCAGAATGTGCGGCTCAAACCCGGCCAAAGTTATTCCGCAAAAGTCATTGCTGAATCTCCGGCGGGACTTCCGCTGAATTACTCCTGGGAGATCATGGAAGAAAGCACCGAGCAAACCACGGGCGGAGATTTTGAATCAACACCGCCGCGCCTGCCCAATCTGGTTTCCAACGGCGACGCCGGCGAAGCCGAAGTCAAGGCGCCGGAAAAATCGGGTGCGTATCGGCTCTTCGTGTATGCCTCCGACGGACGCGGCAAAGCTGCTTACGCGAACATCCCCTTCTACGTGGAAACGAAAACCTCCACCGTCGCAGCACAGCCCTGAATTCAAATCGCAGTTCAAAATCGCTACGGTCCGCGGATAGCCGCACCGGCGAATTCAGCAGGCTCTTGAATTTAACGCAGAGACGCTGAGGCCGCAGAGCAACGCAAAGCTTCCAAACTCATTGGAACTCACCGTTCGGAGGTCTGGGAAAACCCGACTCTTCGCCGCGCAACTCAGCGTCCTTCGCGGTTCTGCGTTTTGCCGAGTCTTATTTTAACCGCATCGTTCCCGCTAAGGATTTCCCCTGATCAGCCTGTAAGACAAACACTGAGCGCAAATTGCGTTTTCCGCCGAATGACGCAGCGTTGCAGGCGATCCAGAGTCAAGGCGTGAGATCTAGAGCAAAGAATACGAAAGCTGTTTTACCGATTGGACGCACCGCACGGCTCGCGTGCCAGATTGAAACCATGCGCGCTGACTGCTGCAAAGCCGCGCAGACCCTGTCGCAGCAAAAAGTCCTCGACGAATTTGAACTCGAAGAATGCGCCCGGCTCGATGATGCCCTGGCCGAAGCTCACCTGCTTTTGAAACGCACAGTCGCGCGAATCATCATGTCGCGATTGCGCCGTCGCAGCCGCGCCGGAAATTCTGAACGCTGATCCAACCGCGGCGCTACGGGTTCGCGGCGTCGGCCCGCGCATCCGAGGTTTTCTCCAATCGCTCGTGATTCGGTTCGCCGCTGATGGTTGAAGAGAATCGGCCGCTTGATGCAATCATGTCAGCGGTCAGTTGCGTCAGCGCCGATTGAATTTTACCGGTATTGTTCGCCGCGTTCTCCACAATGGATCGCGCGGCACTCAAACCATCCGCGGTGAGATCCGTTCCCAGCGCTTTCTGAATATCCTGAAAGTAACTGATCATCGGCTTCACGACGTTTTGCGTTTCGTCGTAGCGGCTGACGACCGAATAAACCTGGTTGCTGGCCTCCAACCGGCGGGATTCGCTTTGGTTGCGAATCGCTTCGTAGTTCATCGCTTCCAGTTCTGAATCCCATGCGGCGAAATAAATATCACTGCGCTCCCGCAGCTCCGCGACCGCTTTGTCCGTTTTCTCCACGGAGGCGATCAAGCGATCCAGGCTTGCGCTGTAGGTTTTGAACTGCGGTTTCAAATCGGTTGCCGGGTTTTCCACCAGGTCATTCAGCGAGCTGATGGTGAAATCCAGCGCCTGGCTTTCAGCCGCCAGCGCGTGGCTGGCTTCCCGAAAAGTTCCCGCCGTGCGATCACCGGTTTGGAAACCGATCGAATGACATCCGGTAAACGCCAGCGTTAAAACAGAAAGCAAAACACCAAGGCGACCGGGATTGTTCGAGTTCATGGTTCTCATGGATTCAACGTTAACCGGCGTCGGGCCGAATTTGACATGGGGTTATTTACCAGCGAATTCCGGATTTGGAATCAGCGCGGCCCGGTCTTTGCTTAATCCAAGGCATGAAAGCCGCCGCTGTCCGAAAGTCCTCCGCTCAAACCGGAGAAAACTTCTACCTCACGAACCTCGCTCCGGTAAATCACGGCGAGGAAAAGCCCTTCGAAGGTCTCGATGCCTTCATGCTGGTTGTCCTGTTTGTGGAAATTGCCGCCGTCGCGCGTCTCCTTTTAGCCAACTGATTGACTCCCGCCATGAGCCAGGATGAACAAAAGCGATTGAGCGAACTCCGCGTCCAGTTGTCCAGCGCGCATACTGAAGCCCGGTTGTATCGAGGAATGTTCTGGCTGCTGCTGGCGCTCTCGGCCGGCGCGACCATCCTGCACATTCTTCAACGCTCGTAAGCGACGCGTCGTGGCATGGGCGTCTCGCCCGTGCGATTCAGGTGAGACACCTGTGCTGCTGATTATTTTCCGCCTCGACGCGGCGGCAATTTGTAACGGATTTTCGGCGGAAGGGGCGGCGGTCCCGATTTGCTCTCACCGGATTTCGGCCAATGCTTCTCCGCAAATTCAACAATGTGCGTGGCGACGTCCACGGCTTTCTCAGAAATCGGATTCACGCGCGGCAATTCTCCCGGCTTTACTTCCAGGTTCTCAATTTTTTGAGCAAACCAATCCGTGGCTTTGTTCACCGTTTCGCCAATTTTAGTCTCCGGAAATTTCAGTTCGCCGATTTTGAAATCAGCCATGGATTTCAACGCATCAACTGTTTCGCCCGCGGACTTTACGACTTCATTCCAGCGTTCCTGCATTGGCGCGAAGGTCTGATAACCGTTTACCACCCACTCCAGTTTTCCGGTTTGAATATCGACTAGAAATCCATGCACCGGAACCTGCGGGCCGATCAAAGGACTTTGCCGGATGAACTCGCAGGACTTGATCACGTTCTGGCGTTCACTGCCGAACATGCCGAAAAACTCCGTGATGTTCTCCGGCAATAAACGCCGCTCGATGCCGAGCGCTTTGAAACGATCCAGCAATTGCGTCGTCGTGGTTTTTCCAACCTGGCAATCCGTGTGTCCGATCACCGCGATCTCTTTTCCGCCTTTCACCGCGCACGCCAGCGCCAGCGAACGCATCGTGCTGCTCTGCGTTCCCGTGATGATATTCCCGGCATTTCGCAGCCAGATGAACTGCTCACCGGGCAAACCCAGAATATTTGGAAAGAACGCGTTCAACCGCGGATCCACACAGGTCAGCGCGACGACCGGCAATTCATTTTCAAAGTCCGCCGGACGCACACCCGCACTCGAATCACCGGCCACGGCCCGGTGATTGGCTTCCACGATTGCTTCGAAGAGTCGCATAGATTCACCTTTCGTTTTCGATTTGAGTCAAACCGCAAAATCAATCACTTGCAAGCGGCTTCCCGGAGCGCGGCTTTGTGAATCGCGATGGAAGAAACTCGCCATGACTTCTCGGAGCTTCCGTTTGCAATCAACGTTGCTTCGGGTCGCAGACCCGCGCTCCGACTGATAATCAACGGCGTTTCCGTCTCAACTTCTCGTTCGCTTTTCGGCCAACAAGGTTTCATACGCCGCGTTCAGCGATTTCGTCCATTCCTCCGCCAGCGCGCGCGAACGTTCGTCCATTCCCGCAAACCGGTCCGGATGACATTCCTTGATCCGGCGGCGATACGCCAATTTGATTTCTGAAATCGAAGCCACCGAAGTTACGCCGAGGATTTCCGCCGGGCTTAACTTTTGTGGTTCATTGAGCGGCGTCGCTTCCGGCTCAGGAGCGGGTTCCGGTTCGAATTTCGGAAGATGAACGCGCTGCGGTTGTTTAATCAACTGCCGCAATTCCAATCGCAACGGCAACGTCAGCGTCACACGCGCGGCATGCGGTTGAAAAAAAATCACGCCCGGAATCAATTTTAATTCAACGATCAACCGGTTCCAATCCAGCCCGGGAAAAATGCGCAACAAATCCTGCTTCTGCGTGGGCAGATCGCGCACGGCCAGGAAACGCAATACTTTTGCGTTCGTTTCCAGGTTGATCCGCCACCATGTCCGCACCCGCTTGAGATGCGGATAACCTTCCAGAATCAATCGCGGTCCGATATCGATGTATTCGCGCAGTAGCCAGGTGGGAAGAAACGACATGTCATCGCGCAGCGCGTGCAGGCTGTCGGCAAAAATCAAAGCGCAAATCAATACCGCGATCAGCACGCTTCCGCTCGCGACAAACCGGCCTAGAGGATACGCGGAAAGCAGAATCAGCTTCGCCGCCATGAATACCACCCAGAATGTCAGTCCCAGAAAAATCGCTCCGCCCAGAATCGTTGCGACCGCATAAAACGCCGACGAGAGAATGCCTTTCCGACATTTGTCTTTGAGCCAATTTTCTATTCCGTCAGATCGCACTTCATTGAGCGTTCATGGATCCGTCACGAACGGCGTTTCGGGCGGCCGATGAAGAAATAAAGCGCCGAACCAAGGAAATGGAGAAAGACAATTGCCAGCACCCAGCCGATCTTTTCGCCGTCCGCCAGCGCCCTGTTCCGGATGGCATCAACCAACATCCAAATCCAGAACGCCATCAGCAGCAATCCCAACGGGATCAGCACGAGCGCCAGCAGCATCGCTACGCCGCTGACAAGAAATGCCGCAAACATAAATCAGTTCTCCTTCCTTTCAGCCGGTCGCCGGCCGCATTTTGAATTCCTCGCGCAACGCGGTGAGAAGTGTGCGTTCCTTCTGAATGACATCATTGTCACTCTTCAGCATGAAACTCAGAAGGTTGACCGTTCGGCGGCGCAGGTCGGGTTCGGGAAAGACTTCAGACAATCCCGCGACCATCGCGCGCATGCCTTCATCGGTGCTGCTGCGTTGACGCGTGCGGGTGTAGGCCGAATCCAGAAAGTGATTCCGCGCATCCTCGGAAGCAAAGTTCATCGTGTCCAGAAGTTCTCCGATTTTGCGATCTTCAATCGCCGACAAATTGCCGTCGAGATACATGCCGTAAAGCAGCAGATCGACGAGTTTCTGCTTCTGTGGTTCGGTGTAGCCTGCAAAATCCATAATCAAATTTATCCATGATAGCCGCGTCTCGAAAGAGCGCCGCCCAAATCAAGTAGTTGCCTGCGTCGCCTGCCGTTTCAAAGAAACGCAGATCATCGGAATGCCAAAAAAGGAAACATAAACCAACGCAAACAACCAGACTGTCACAACATCCGGTTTGGCAAAAACAAACGGGCCGAGATTGACCGAAAGATCACCCGCTCCTGAGACGGTGCGCATCAGCGCGACAAGAATTACAACGATCGTGCTGATCATTCCTAAAGTTGCGGTGCCGGTGACCGCCCATTTCCGGTTGCACAACAATCCAATTGCGAACGGCAACAGAATGATAAATGAGCAATCAACGCGCCCTGATCCACGCTTCATTTCAGAAATGGAAAGCTCCGCCAAAATGATCAGAGCAATCAGAAGATAAAGCCCAGTGATACGGATGCGATTCATGTCGGCAAAAACCAATGGATATAACCGCATCGGGCGCACACGTAGCACACGCCCGAGCGATTCAACCAATCCAGATTGAAAAACGTCGCGCCGCTGGTATTCAACTGCGCCTCGCGACGGCTGAATTGATCGTGTGCGCAAACCAGGCATTTCAACGCCTGGCCCAGCACTTCGACGTTGACAGGATCGGAGGAGAACAGTCCCATTTGATTACGCCTTTGGTTGTTCTTCCTTGGCCATCGCGTTCTTCAATGCCGGAACCTGCTCCAGCAATTTTTCGAACTTGATGCCGGTCAGGCTTTCGATCACCGGCGGCAATTGGCTCACGATCTGGGTCACATCGCCGGTCACCTTGCTGGCGCCGCCGCCGACTCCGTTGCCGCTGTTGATGATGACCATCTTCTCGGTCTTCGAAAGCGGTTCGCTGATTTTGCCTGCCACATCTGGCAGCACGCGGACGATCATTTCGATCACGGCCGCTTCGTTGTATTGCTTGAAGCTTTCCGCTTTCTGGCGCATCGCCTCGGCCTGAGCTTTGCCTTGCGCTTCGATCACGGCGGCTTCGGCCAGACCGCGCGCTTTGTTTGCTTCCGCTTCGGCAATACCCGTGGCTTTGGCTACGTCTGCGCTGGCAAAACCTTTCGCCTTGGCCGCTGAAGCTGCGCCGGCCGCTTCGGTTTCGAGCTGGAACTTGGTCGCATTGGCGAGAGTTTCAACCTTGTAACGTTCGGCATCGGCGGGTTTCTGAACGTTCGCCTCCAGTTCGCGTTGTTTGCGTTTGATTTCCTGTTCCTGCAACTCGATCTGTTTCTGCTTCTCGATGATGTTGACCTGAACTTCTTCGGCCTTGACCAATTGGCCGGTTTTGAATTTCTGCAGATCGTAGGCGAGGTCCGCTTCCGCTTTCTTCAGATTCACGGATGCCTGATAATCGGCCACCTTCATCTGATAATCGCGCTGGGACTCAGCGATTTTGGCGTCCGCGGCAAACTTGGCCTCCTGTCCCGCTTGCGTGGCTTGCGAAGACTTGATCATCGCATCGCGGTCCGCTTCCGCCTGGGCGATCTGCGCATCACGTTTGACCTGCGCAATCCGCGGCTTACCGAGAGCTTCGAGATATCCCTGGGCATCGCGAATGTCGCGAATGGTGAAGCTCACAATACCCAGCCCCATGTTGGCCATGTCGCCGGCCGCGACTTCCTGGACTTTCGAAGCGAACGCATCCCGATTCTGGTAGATCTCCTCCACGGTCATTGTTCCCAGAATGGCGCGCAAATGACCTTCGAGCGTCTGCATCGCCACGTTTTTGATTTCGTCTGTGCTTTTGCTGAGAAACTGTTCGGAGGCTGTGGCGATGGAAATGTCGTCGCCTTTGACTTTGATCTGCGCCACGCCATCCACTTTTACCGGCACACCTTTGCTGGTGTAAACTTCCGGCGTTTGCACATCGATGGTCAGGAGTTCAAGCGAGAGAACATCCACCTTTTCATAAACCGGCCAGACGAAAACGCCGCCGCCTTTGACGATTCGAAAACCGACTTCGCGCATGGAGCCATCGGGATCCATGATTCGATGGCGTCGTCCAGAAATGACCAGCACCTGGTTGGGGCCGACTTTAGTGTAACGGCTTGCCCAGATGCCCAGAAACATGAAGAGCACGAGCAAAAATGCCGCGACTCCGCCAACGACAAGCGTCGTGGTTCCAATTTCCGCGAGAAGAGGTGTGACTTGCATTAGGTTCCTTTTGCTTGATGAATTACTTGAGAACTTCCACGAAATACTGCGTGCCGACGATTCGATGAATCCGGACGGGCTTTCCGGCGCCCACCGCTTCGCCCGTTTCCGTTCGCGCCGGCGCAGTGTAACGAGTGCCGCCCTGAACGTAAGCAATTTCGCCGACGCCATCAGCGGGAATTGGCGTAATGATCGAAGCCGTCTGGCCAATCAACGACGCTACCCGTGATTCACTGGATCCTTGAGTGGCTTTAAACATGGCGTTGAAAAGAAGAAAAGCGCCGAACGCCAGGATCAAACCAATGATCATTGAAATCGGCGCGCTGATCCAAACACTTTTGGTTGCTTCGACCCGGCTTAGAATTACACCCGAAGCTCCAAAGGCAGTCACGAAGCAGGCCAGCACAGTCGGGCTGAAAAACGAAATCCCCGGAACTCCACTGTGATCGTATCCCGCTTCCGCATGGCCACCAGAGCCGACATCGCCGCCACCACCGCTATCATGATCGAAAAAATGCCCGGCCAGCACGCTAATCAGGGTGAACATCAGGCCAAGCGCCAAGCAGATTGTGTAGATAATCATAACAGACTCACTCCGATTGCTGTTGTCAGTAAAAGGTTAACTAAACCAGCGAAGCAAGCACGAATCCGTGAACTCGCTGCGCCGCGGGTTTCCTGACGCTATGAAAATCAAAATCATTTCGCTGTTGAGCAAACCGCAAAACGAAATCCGCCGCAGCTATAAATTCCTGGAACAATTCCACCCGCGCTCCATCTCACTGACAGAACCGGAAAAAATTGAAACTGTTACCTCCGCGTTCCACCTGTTAAAAACTGTTCCTGATTATGATTCGATTGATCACACTTCTGCTGCTTGCGACTGCCGCGTACACACCTCTCACACTGCGCGCCGATAACGAAACCGAACCGCTCCCTCCGGCCTCCAGCCGCAAAGACGTCACCTTCAAGCGCGACATCCAGCCGATCTTTGAACAATCCTGCGTGAAATGCCACGGCGCCAAGAAAGCCAAAGCGCATCTGCGTCTCGATACTTTGGAAAATGTTTTAAAAGGCAGCGAAGACGGCAAAGTGATTCACGTGGGCGACAGCGCCAAAAGTTTGCTCGTGAAGAGCGTCGCGCACGTCAACGATCCGGATTTGTGGATGCCGCCCGAGGACAACAAATTCGACATCAAACCGCTGACGAAGGAACAGGTCGGATTGATCCGCGCCTGGATCGATCAGGGGGCGAAGTGAGGCAACGGATTGTCCTCGCAAAAGATTTGCTAAATCGCTTCTTTCGCCATTTCCCGCTCAGTCTTTAAGCGAAGCTGTCCGCACGCGGCGTCAATGTCGTGACCTTTTTCACGACGCAGCGTGGCGATGACTTTCTGCTGCTCCAGCGCCGCGAGAAATTTTTCCTGAACTTCTTCGCTGGGGCGTTCCCACGGCAAATCCTCGACCCTGTTGTAAGGAATCAAATTCACCTTTGCGTTCAACCGTCGCGCCAGTTGCGCCAGCGGTTTCACCTGATCCAGGCCGTCATTAACGCCCGCGATCAGAATGTATTCGAACGTCAGCATTCGCCCTTTCTTCTGCTGATAATACTCACACGCCGCGGCCAGCTCATTGAGCGGATACTTGCGATTGACGGGCATGATCTGATTGCGCGTTTCATCCGTCGCGCCGTGCAGAGAAATTGCCAGACGAAACTGCAAAGGATCATCCGCCAGCCGTCGAATCTGCGGCGCCAGTCCGCTGGTTGAAATCGTGATTTTGCGCGCGCCAATTCCCCCGCCCCACGGCGCATTGAGAATTTTCAACGCCTTGATCAGGTTATCGTAATTCGCCAGCGGCTCGCCCATTCCCATGATCACAAGATTATCAACCATCCGCGTTCCGGAATTTCCCGTTGCCGACTGATTCTGAGCCGCAGCCCAGCGTTCAATGCCGAGCACCTGTTCCACGATTTCATCCGGCGTCAGGTTTCGCTTCCACCCTTCCAATCCGCTTGCGCAAAACCGGCAGCCATACGCGCAGCCCACCTGCGTGGAAACGCAAAGTGTGTGACGATCGCTCGCCTCGCCATACAACGCCGGATTGGCGGGAATCAAAACGCTTTCAATCAAAGATTGGTCACTCAGCCGCCAGAGAAATTTCTGAGTGGTGTCATGCGATCCCTGTTTTCGAACCAGCTCCAGCGTGCGCAATGAAAATTGTTTTCCGAGCTTTTCCCGCAGGGCTTTCGGCAGATTCGTCATCGCATCCCAATTCGTCACCCGCCGCGTATAAAGCCAATCGAGCAATTGCGCGACGCGATACGACGGTTCGCCCCAGGATTGAAACTGCGCGACCAGTTCTTCCTGCGTCTGGCTTCTGATGTCGGCTGGCGATGAATGGGCGATCTTATTTGTCATGCATTGCGTGAACCCCCGCGTCGTGACGGAACACTGACCGAAGATTTCCACTCTGTCAGCTTGGCCGCGCGCTGGCGTTTGCGCAACTGCGTTGATGAGGCGTAGCGCCGACTGGCAGTCGGCCGTATCGTGGATTGCCAATCCGCAGAGCGCGAATTCGGAATGCGGTTCCAAATATCTCGACGCACAACTTTCACGCGCTGCCGACTGCCAGTCGGCGACACAGCAGATTGTCAATCTGCGCTACGGTCGCGAATGCTGCCCTCGCCGACTGTTTTGCGAAGACTGCGCGAAAGAAGACCCTCTTGCGTGAGCTTAAAAATAAATTGTCCGGCTGCTGGTTTCCCTTCATTCTCTGCGGCCTTATGCAGCAGGTAAACCTTGGAATGATCGGCGGCGGAACAGTGGGCAGCGGCGTGTTTCATGCCCTGCAGCAGAATGGCGAACTCATGGCCGCTCGCCTCGGCGTAAAGGTTGCCCTCCGCAAAATCGCCGTCCGTTCCCTCAACGAACCGCGCGCTTATCCGATCACCCGTTCCTTGCTTACGACGGATTGGAAGGAAGTCATCAACGATCCGGAAATTCACGTGGTGATTGAACTCGTCGGCGGAACCGGAATCGCCAAAACCATGGTGCTCGCCGCGCTGGCGCAGGGCAAAACTGTGGTGACCGCAAACAAGGCGTTGCTGTCGGCGCACGGACCCGAACTGTTTGCCGCTGCTGCGAAAACCGGCGCAAATCTTTATTACGAAGCCAGCGTTTGCGGTGGCATTCCGATCATCAAATCCTTGCGCGAAGGATTTGTTGCAAATCAGTTTTCTGCGATTTACGGAATCGTCAACGGCACGTGCAATTACATCCTCACCCGCATGAAACAGGAAGGCGCGGATTTCGCCGACGTGCTGGCGGATGCGCAAAAACAGGGTTACGCAGAAACGCCGCCTGATCTGGACGTGGACGGTTTCGACGCGCAGCACAAAACCGGAATTCTCGCCTCGCTGGCGCACGGATTCTGGGTCGATCATCACGAAATTCACACCGAAGGCATTCGCGAGATTTCGCGGATCGACATGCAGTTCGCGGAGAAACTCGGTTACACAATCAAACTCCTGGGCATTGTGAAACAATGTTCCACCGCAAAACGCAAAGCGCAGATTCAGGTTTCAGTTTATCCGACGCTGATCCCGAACTCCCATGTCCTGGCCAGCATCAACGGCGTGTTCAATGCCTGTTTCGTTCGCGGCGATATTGTTGGCGACACGCTTTTCTACGGTCGCGGCGCCGGCAAAGACGCCACCGCCAGTGCAGTGCTAAGCGATGTGGCGGACGCCGCGCTGGATTTGAAAAACGGAACGCGCGTTCGCGTGGCTCCGTTTGTTGCGCATGCCAGCAAAGGTTGCGTGTTGCCGATGGACGAAATCGTTTCGCGCTATTACGTGCGTTTGAGCGTGGTGGATCGTCCGGGTGTGCTCGCAAAAATCGCGGCGATCTTTTCCGCCGCCAAGATCGGAATTTCTTCGGTGATCCAACCCGAAGGCCACGAAGGTGAAAGCGTTCCGCTGATTCTGATGATTCACGACGCGCCGAATGCGGCGATGAAGAAAGCGCTCGCGAAGATTGCCAAACTTCCCGCCGTCAAAAGCAAGCCGGTGATGATTCGCGTGGAGAATTTCGAAGGGTAAGGGTTCGACTGTTGTTGCAGTAGTGGCGCGGGCAAGACGTTCGTCCACGTTCACGCGCTCCAAGCCATTCTTCCCGATCAGTCGGTAAAACTTTGTTCAACCACTGCGTTCCGGTTTATCTTCCCGCCATGGCAGTCATTGGCAAACGCAACATTCTTCCCATTGTGCGGGAATCCACGCCGGGACTTTATCTCAACGGCGGTGACCTCGGCGAAATCCTGCTGCCGCGCCGCTACATTCCTCCCAACCTGAAAGCCGGCGATGAACTTGATGTTTTCATTTATCTCGATTCTGAAGACCGGCTCGTCGCTACCACGGAAACGCCGCTGGCGATGGTTGGCGAATTTGCGCAATTGGAAGTCGTGAGTCTGCATCCGCGCGTTGGAGCGTTTCTCAACTGGGGTCTCGCCAAAGATTTGCTCCTTCCCTTTCGCGAGCAGGACAAACCGATTCGCCCGCGGCAAAAAGTAATCGTCGCCGTTTACCTCGATCCGAAAACAAATCGCATTGTCGCCAGCGCGC
>DASTXC010000134.1:0-4065 GCA_035765675.1 Verrucomicrobiia bacterium | reverse complement strand
CAAAATCCCCTCTCCCTAGCCCTCTCCCCGCGCTTCGCTGCGGGGAGAGGGAATCGAAAATGGTGCGGGTGTCAAGTTGCGCCCGGTGCGAAAATTCCCGGATTTTGTCGGTTGACTTTTTTTGTCGCGGAAATAGTCTCTTCAACCCTGACTTAAGAGGAACCTTCGCCATGGTGGCGTTTGCTTCCGAGTCTTTCGGAGAGGAAGTGAGTTAGTTTGACAGAAATTAAGCTGAAAAAAGGCGAACCCGTGGAAAAAGCCCTGCGTCGATTGAAGAAAAAAATCGACCGCGAAGGCACGCTGAAAGTTGTGCGCAATCACCGGCATTTCGAAAAGCCCAGTGAACGCCGCCGTCGCAAGGAAAAGGCCGCCCGGTTCTCCGCCATGTTGAGCGCCCGTTACGCCGACCTGTAAGAGTTTTGTGACACGTTAAACCGTTGCATCGCTGAATCGCCCAACCGATTTGTTGATGCAGCGGTTTAACTATTTTACCGATCCACTCACGCATGTATTCGTTGTCAACCTGCTGGAATTCCAACCGCCACACCGACGGCCGCGCCATGCTGCGCGAAGTCCGCGAACTCGGCTTTGAATATGCCGAACTAAGCCACGGGACGCGCATCAGTCTCGTGCCGGGAATCCTGGAAGCCGTCGATGCCGGCGAAATCAAAATTTCCAGCGTTCACAATTTCTGCCCGCTGCCTCTGGGCGTGAATCATTCCGCGCCAAACCTCTTTCAGTTTTCCGACGAACGTCCGCGCGAGAAAGAACTGGCCGAACGTTACACGCTCAAGACCATTGAATTCGCCGCGCGCGTCAAAGCGCCGCTCGTCGTCCTGCACAGCGGCAGCATTGAGATGAAGCCTTACACCGACAAACTCCTGGAAATGGTTTCGCGCGGTGAAAAGGAATCTTCGAAATACCAGAAGCTCTGCGCCGAGTTCGACGAAAAGCGCGAGGCAAAGAAAGAAAAGTTTTTTGCGCGCACGATGGATTCGCTCCGGAAGGTGCTTCCCGCAGCCGAAGCGGCCGGAATCAAACTGGGAATTGAAAACCGCCAATCGTTGGAAGAATTGCCGTTCGAAAGCGATTACTGGACGCTGTTCCGTGAAATCACCAGTCCGAATCTGGTTTACTGGCACGATGCCGGCCACGCGCAGATCAAAGAGAATCTCGGGTTCATCATGCATTCAATGCACCTGGAATCCATGGCGGATCGGCTCGCGGGATTTCACATTCACGACGTGCAATTTCCGGGACGCGATCATTGCGCGCCGGGAACGGGAATGATCGATTATGCCGCGCTTAAACCCATGGTGAAGCCGGAACACATCAAAGTGTTTGAGCTGAGTCCGAAGTTGCCCGTGGAAGAATTAAAGAAAGGCGTCGCTCATTTGAAATCCATCTGGGGCGAAGGCTGACGGAGCAGAGAAGACTATCCGTGTTTTCGAAATTCCACCCGCGCGCTGAGCTGCGGCGTGAGGAATTCATCCGGGGCGAGGATCTGAACCTTGATCTGTAACGTCCCTTTGGCGCGATCCGCTTCCGGCGCAATTTCCGCCACCACACCTTCATAATGTTTGTCGGGATACGCTTCGGGCGTCACCTGACATTTCTGATGCAGTGAAATTTTGGAAAGGTCCGCTTCGTTCAGATCAATTTCCACCTGAAGGTCGCGTGGATCGGCCACTGCGATCAACGCCGTGCTGGGTCCACGAAGACCGCCAAAACTTTGCGGCACGACCAGTTCATTCGGGTCGACGAGTTTCTCCAATACCACGCCATCGATCGGCGAACGGATTGTACACCAATCCACATAAGTTTTCGCCAGGGTGTAAGCGCCTTCCGCTTCGATCAAAGAAGCGCGCGCGGATTGCAACGCGAGACGCGCGTCATCTTCGCGTTGTTTGGACTCAATGTCCGTGCGCGCCAGCGCTTCGGTGCGCTGATAATCCAGTTCCGCTTTCGCAACCGCCGTGCGCGCGTTGGCAAGATGACCTTCCGCTTCATGCAATCGCGCCTGATATTCCGCATCATCGAGCAGCACGACGATTTGTCCGTTCGTCACGGAATCGCCTTTGCGCACGCCGATCCATTTCACAACGCCCAGAAAACGCGGACTGATTTCAATGCGCTCACGGTTGATGATGTAGCCGCTGACGGTAAGCAGGAGATCGTTATTGATCTCGCTGGGGGAAAGCGCCGCGCTGTTGCTGCCAATTGAATTCGTCGGCGCTTTGATGCCCGTGTCGAGCATACGGTGTTTGTCTTTTTCCCGTGGCCAGGCATAGAAAACTGCAATCGCGGCGATCAGCAGAACGCCCAGAAAAATCGTCCAGAGCGAACGTTGCGGACGCCGCTTTTGTTCCGGATCGATCTGTAACTCTTTCAGCTTGTCCGTCATGGGAGATTCAAGATGAAACGGAACCTCCAGCCGGGAAAGGATGAAAATGCGAAACCGCTGGAGGCCGAGTTTGTCAGCGCAGAAAAATCCCAATCACATAGCCCGTCGATTTCAAGACGCTTAACTCCGGCAACTTTTCACCTTCGCATCTTTGCGTGAAAGCGATTTTTGCACAATCGCGTCAGGCCAACGCGGCTTGTTGCGCCGCGAGCAATTCGCGAATGCCCGCTTTGCCGGTCGCAAGCAGTTCGGCGAGCTGGCTTTCGCTGAATGTGGATTCCTCGCCCGTGCCTTGCAGTTCGATGAATTCACCCGCGGAATTCATCACCAGATTCAAATCGACCGCCGCCGCCACATCTTCGGTGTAACACAAATCCAAAAGCGCTTTGCCATTCACAATGCCCACGCTTACCGCGGCGACCGCGTGCAGCAATGGGCTTTCAATCAGTTTGCGTTCTCCGATCAATCGCCGGATCGCAAGTGAGAGCGCCACAAACGCGCCGGTGATCGCTGCCGTGCGCGTGCCGCCGTCGGCTTGCAACACATCGCAATCCACCCAGATCGTGCGCGAGCCGAGCTTTTCCAGATCGAGCGCCGCACGCAGAGAACGTCCGATCAAACGCTGAATTTCCTGCGAGCGCCCGTCGATTTTTCCCTTCGAGATATCGCGCGATTTGCGTTGATGCGTGGAGTAGGGGAGCATCGAATATTCAGCCGTGATCCAGCCGCCGGTGACACCCTGTTCTTTCATCCAACGCGGCACAATTTCCTCGACCGTCACGCCACAGATCACGCGCGTGTTGCCCCATTCAACGAGCGTTGATCCGGTGGCGTTGGGCGCAATGCCATTCTGAAAACGGATCGGACGAAGTTGATTAGATTTCCGGCCATCGGCGCGCAGTTCGGGAACGAGTGATTGTGATTCAGCCATAAGCGCGGCGATGCTAGGTCAGTTGATTTGGCCGGGCAATGGCGAAGTATTTGAGCGCGCCGCGAAATGATCTCTGTTTGCGGCAGTCGTTCCAGGTAGCGCTTGCCGCGCTTGCGGCAAGCCGGGCGCACTGTTCTGCGCCCGTCTTCGTATGATTGAATCGTGCGCGAGAAAAATGGAACGACGCGAAAAACCTGTCCGCGCCAGCTGCTCGCAGCGCTACCGATGAATTGCAAATCAACGATTGGTGGAAGTCAGCGATTGATACGTTTGTTCGAACGCTGTCGCAGCCTGCAAAGACTTGGAATCGCGTCGCGCCGGAATCGCTCTCAAGGTGCGGGCAATCAAATCCAACACGTTGGTATCGGATCCCGAACCGAAAGTGAATCTCGCTGGATTGCTCAATGAAAGCTGATTGGCAAACAAACCATCCAGTGGCGCGCGATCCGAGAGAGCCTTCATTGCATCAACATCTCGAAACCAATCCAATGCCGTGCCGCGACGATCGCCGTTGTCATCGATCAGCGCATGTTCCGTCGCGAGCAATCCTGCGCCCGTGTAGAATTCTTCCGTGCGCGCCGATGCCACGATGAATGCTTCCAATAACGAAACCTGACCGTCTTGATCGAAATCGGTCGCCGGGATTGAAATCGCCGCAACCAGGTATTCCGGAAAACGCGTGAAGTTTTCTTCGTCACCATTTTGAGTCGCCGTGATGACGATTCGTCCG
>DASTXC010000133.1:0-51643 GCA_035765675.1 Verrucomicrobiia bacterium | reverse complement strand
CCACATCGTAACAGTGAAACTGCCTACGCTGCCAAGATTGAGAGCCGAACTGCTCGACACCCAGGCCAATGGACCGCTTCCACCCGAACTCCCGGAAGTGAAGTCGAGCGCCCGCCCGACTCCTGCAACGCCTGTCCCGACTGCGCCGTGCAGATCGGTAGCCGCACCAGACGAATTCACAATGTCCAGCGACACGCCATTGACCGAATCCACCGTGGTAACGCCGCTGTCTTCGAAGACGAACTGCATCGTCAAGGTTTGCGCGGAAATTTTTTCGCAACACAAACTGCTCACGATAACGGCAGCGCAGAAAATAGAAGCATTCGAAGGTGCCGACAAAGATCGCAGCATTGAAGAGAGTCGCTTGGTGGGTGGTTTCATTATCATACGTCTGAACTTCATTATCTTTCTGTCCGCTTTTGGTTCCTGCTTTTAACAGGATCGAACATTTGTTTCACAGGTGGGTTCGGCCTGACTGCTGATTGAGAAATTGCGAATGACACATTCACGATTCAGCGTCCGTTTGCAGTTTTAGGACTCCACCACACCAGACTCTTTGTTCCAGTGATTGCAGCCTGGCTGGAGAATTCGGCGAACTTGACCCATTTCGCCGCGCCGCCAACTTCAAGCACAATGGCTCCCACTTCATGCACCTTGTTCAGGCCTTCGGTCGCGTTGGGATAACTGCTGGCGTCTTTCCAGAGATCCTTGTTGTTAAAATTGGGTTCCCACATCAGGAAACACTCCTGATTCCAGACGCCGGAAATTTTTGCGGTGGCGAAATTGTAGATGTCGTTATCGTTCGGAGTCGGGAAAAAGGCCGCGGCTCCATTCATGCAATAACTGCTCAACTGTTCTTCGCGGTTCCAGAACGTGCTGATCTTTCCCGGTCCATCGAGGGGGCATTGGAAGGTGGCGATGTTCGGGGCGTATTGATACAGCACACCATGCTTCACTGCGTTGAGCCGCGCGCGCTCGAAATTCGCGGGATTCGCGTTGTAAATCGCGACTGAAAACTGCGGCGGCAGCGGTGCTTGATAAAGCCATCCGGCCGGACTGTTCCCATCATTCGACCAATTGGGCCACGGCAAATAATCGCGATTGTCATTCGCGTACATTTGAACCGCCAGGCCCAGTTGCTTGTTGTTGTTCAGACAGGCGGTACGGATCGCTTTGGCTTTTGCTTTCGCCAGCGCCGGAAGAATCATCGCGGCCAGAATCGCAATGATTGCGATGACCACCAGAAGTTCGATGAGAGTAAAGCCTTGTCGGAAAGATCGGATTTCAGCTTTCGTGTTGCGCATATATCGTCCGCAGTATTCGGTTGTAAGCTCTGCACCATCGCTCGGGCAGAACACAGATCGTGGAAGCGCCCCCGCTGTCGGGAGCAGCGTTTCGGATTCAGGTCACGCGTTGAACATCACTTGACGTCCGGTCCAGCGGAAAGAGTCACAGATGGTTTCAGTTTTCGCACAGGTTGCATGGACTCGGTGTAAGCAGACCCATTCTTTTCACATCGCCACCGGGCTTTCAATTACCCGGACGGGTAATTCTGCAATCGGCCCGAGTGAAGATTGGAAGAATCACACGAGAGGAACATTCATACGGAGTTTGAGCCGCTGATCTGCGGGGGGCGCAACTTGACACCCGCACCATTTTCAATTCCCTCGCCCCGCAGCGAAGCGCGGGGAGAGGGTTAGGGAGAGGGGATTTTGAGCGGAAAACCTCCTCACCCCGGCCCTCTCCTCCGGCTTCGCTCGGAGGAGAGGGAGGGATCAGCCGTTCGGATTTTCGAAAGCTCGATCCGTTGTTTGGTGCGCGTGTTAAGTTGCGCCCGATCTGCGATTTCGATTTCGAAAAAGACTTCGCAAAAGATGACTGCCGAATATAATCGCGCTCTGATCAGTCATTCACATTCGACCATCATCACCTGACGCTCCTCGCCACTGCTCGTAATGCAAAAAAGATTTTTCCTCATCGGCCTTCTTCTCGCCGCCGTCCTGGCCAACAGAATCGCGCTGGCTGCGGAACCGGCGCCGATCACCAGCGCTGAACAGGTGCGCGCGTTGACCGCCGTCGAAGCCGCTGAAGCGCGTCTGGTTCATTTGCGCGGTGTGGTGCTGACGGGCGCCGATCCTGTCGATCACGCGCTGATTGTGATTGATCCATCCGGCGGAATTTATGCGCTGGCCGCTTCTGACATTCTCGCGCGTTATCGGCGCGGAGATTTGCTCGAACTGACCGGCGTCACGGATCCCGGCGAATTTGCACCGATTGTGAAAGTCTCCCACGCGAACCGGATCGGCACCGCTCCCATTCCCGATCCGCGCCCGGTGACTTATCATCAGATCATCACTGGAATCATGGACGCGCAGTGGGTCGAACTTTCCGGGATTGTTCAGCAGTTCAATCCTCCCGCGCCCGGAAGCAGCACCTGGCGAATGGAATTGGTCGTCGATGGCGGGCTTCTGCACATTCGCGGAGACGGACCGCACGATCCCGATATCCGCGAGGACACCGAGGTGCGCGTTCACGCGCTTTGCTTTTATCAATTCAACCAGAAACGCCAGATGCTCGGCCCGGTTCTGCAAGTGCCCACCGGCATTCCAATCATTGTCACCAAGCCCGCGCCCGACGATCCGTTCTCCGCGCCAATTCGCCCCGCAGGCAGTTTGTTGCTGTTTTCGTTGGGCAGTTCGTTTGGACATCGGGTTCACGTGCGCGGCGTGGTGACGCACGCGGATCCGGGATCGCTGGTTTGGATTCGCGATGAATCCGCCGGACTCCGGGTTCAAACCCGTTCCGCGCAGCACGTCCAGACCGGCGATGTGATTGACGTGATCGGCTTTCCGAAATTTGGATCAGCGATGCCGGAACTGGAGGATGCGATTTTCCGGAAAGTTAAAACCATCACACCGCCGGCTCCCATTCCTTTAAAAAACCCGATTGATGCGTTCGATCATTCCGACGACCTGGTTTCTGTGGAAGCGCAGCTCACCGAAATCAAATCCATTTACGGCGGCATGGTGATGTCGTTGGAACTCGCGGATCTCACCGTTGAAGCCGTGATCAAACTGCCCCCGAACACTGATGCAATTCCCGACTGGCAACCGGGCAGCGTCGTGCGCGCCAGCGGAATCTGCACGGTCACCTATGACGATCGCCGTCCCGTGATGGGCGTCTGGCATCCGCAATCTTTTCAACTCCTGCTCCGGTCACCTGCCGATCTCGTCGTGCTCAAGCAGCCGTCCTGGTGGACGCTGCAACATCTGGCGCACGTGCTCGGCATCGCGCTGGGCGTAATGCTCTTCGCCACGGGAATCATCGCTCTGCTCGCGCGGCGGAGATTGGGAGAACAAACGCGGCAGCGCGCCATGGCCGAAGCGGAGTTCGCCGCGATTCTTTCCGAACGCAATCGTGTCGCGCGGGAAATTCACGACACCCTCGCGCAGGGATTGGCTGCGACTTCGGTTCAATTGCGTCTCGCGAAAAAGCAAACCAATGGCGACAACGAACAACTCGTGCGTTATCTCGATGCCGCGCAGGAACTGGTTCGCTCGAATCTACAGGAAGCGCGCGACACCATTTGGAACATGCGGTCGCAGGTTCTGGAAACCAGCGATCTTCCAACCGCGCTCCGCAATATTCTGAACCAGACTGTGGAGGGTTCCGCTTTGAAAACAGATTTCCAGGTTCGTGGCCGTCCGCGGCGATTGGCGCCGGTTGTGGAGAATAATCTTTTGCGCGCTGGACAGGAAGCGATCACCAACGCCGCGCGCCACGCCAAAGCACGCAACATCAGCGTGGTGCTGGATTTTGGCGAACGTCAGTTCCGACTGGAAATCAAAGACGACGGCCGCGGTTTCGATCCGGACAATCAGACTCGAAGCAAACGATTCGGCATTGTGGGAATGCGCGAGCGCGCGACCGAATTGAAGGGCGAATTGAAAATCCGCAGCGCACCAAATCAGGGAACGGAAATCACAATGACCGTTCCGCTGTCCATGGATGCGAATTACTCAAACGGGTAAATGACACCGACCAAACGCCGCGATAGCCTTCCGAAAGTGAACGGCAAAGCAACCAATCGCATCACCGTAATGCTCGTGGATGACCATCCGGCATTTCGAAAAGGCATCGCTGCCTTGATCGAAAGCGAACCGGACATGGCGGTCATTGCACAAACCGGCGACGGCGCGGATTCGGTGGAACTGTATTCGCGAACCAAGCCGGATGTGGTGCTGATGGATTTGCGTCTGCCGGGCATGGGCGGCGTGGAAGCGATCATGGCCATTCGGTTGAAGCATCCCGACGCGCGCATCATTGTGCTGACCACGTTTGACGCGGATGAAGACATTTACCGCGCGATTCAGTCGGGCGCGAAATCTTATCTTCTGAAAGACACTCCTGATGACGAACTCGCAGCAATGATTCGCGCGGTCTATGTGGGCGAAGGAACGCTGCCTTCACGCGTCGCCGAACGCCTCGCGGAAAGAAATCGTCGCGCGGATCTTTCGCGGCGTGAAATGGACGTGCTGCAATTGCTGATCAAAGGCCGCAGCAACAAGGAAATCAGTTCGCGGCTGTTTGTTTCCGAGGACACGGTCAAAGCGCATCTGAAAACGCTGTTTTCGAAATTGAACGTTCGGGATCGCACCGAAGCTGCGATCACGGCCATCCGCCACGGGATTGTTCATCTGGATTAGTGGCACGGGCGTCCCGCCCGTGCGTTTCGGAACCACGAGCGAAATCATCAACGCACCGGCGAGACGCCCGTGCCGCTACTTGGTTACGGCTGAATAGGATTGCCGCAACGCAGAAATTCAGGCAGCCATGGAGGCGGCAGCTTAACCATGTTCCTGAATTCAACCACTCTTCACGAACGCAACCCCGAACTTCTCTTCACTTATGCGCCATCCCATCAATCGCCGAAAATTTCTTCGCCAAACCAGCGTCGCAGGCGCAAGCCTGGGAATGATCCATTACCTGAACCCTCTCGCTCAGGCTGCTGACACGGATGCCACTTCGAAACCCGCCAGCGCCAACAACAAAATCAATGTCGCGGTCATCGGCACAAACGGCCGCGGCCTTGCGCATATTGAATGTCTGACCAGCGGTGTGCCGGACGTGGAAGTCACTTACGTTTGCGATGTGGATGACCGCGCGATTGCCAAGGGAATCAAGGAAACATTGAAGCGCCAGAAAACGGAGCCGAAAGGCATCAAGGATTTCCGCAAACTGCTTGAAGACAAATCCGTGGATGCCGTCACCATCGCCACGCCGGATCATTGGCACGCGCCGATGGCGATCCTCGCGCTGGCAGCGGGCAAACACGTTTATGTGGAAAAACCGTGCAGCCACAATCCACGCGAAGGCGAATTGCTCATCGATGCCGTCGCCCGATACAAACGCGTGTGCCAGATGGGAAATCAGCGTCGATCCTTCCCCACAATGCATGAAGCGATTCAGGAACTTCACAACGGCATCATCGGCAAACTGACTTTTGCCAAAGCCTGGTACTGCAACCAGCGCGGTTCCATCGGCCACGGGAAACCGGCGCCGATTCCGTCCTGGCTGGATTTTGAATTGTGGCAGGGACCGGCACCGCGACGTCCGTTTGTGGATAATCTCGTTCATTACAACTGGCATTGGCGCTGGCACTGGGGCACCGGCGAAGCGCTCAACAACGGCACCCACGAAGTCGATGTCTGCCGCTGGGCGCTCGGTGTGGATTGGCCCACGCGCGTCACGTCGAACGGCGGCCGCTATCATTTTCACGACGATTGGGAAACGCCCGACACGCAAGTGATCGCCTGGGATTATGCGGATGGAAAATCCATTTCGTGGGAAGGCCGCAGTTGCAACAATTACCCGGTCGAAGGCCTTGGGCGCGGCGCGCTGATTTATGGAACCAAGGGAACCGCGCTGCTGGAAAATGCGAATTACACGATCTTCGATTCCAAACACAAGGTGATCAAATCCGGCAAGTCAGACGTCGCCGGCGACGCGACGAATACGGTAAGCGCCAGTGGCATTGCGCTGGACCAACTGCACGTAAAAGATTTTCTGGAATGCATTCGCACCGGCAAGACGCCGAACTCGCCGATTGAAGAAGGCCACAAGAGTGTGGCGATGTTGCAGCTTGGAAACATTGCGTGGCGCGTGGGCCGCGAACTCAATCTGGATTCCACCAACGGCCACATTCAGAACGATTCGGAAGCGGCAAAACTCTGGCAACGCGAGTATGAACCCGGTTGGGAACCGGCGTGAAAAGAAGGTGTGATCAGGATCCGCTTTGATCCAGATATTCCTTCTCGCGCTTTCGCCAGGTGAACTCACCCATCAAATAACCAAAGCCGAATACCCAAAGCGCTAAATCAAAAACCAGACTCCACACTCGTGAAGGAACGATCTGGGCAGGGCCGTCGTAAGGTTTGTGCAGGAGCAGAGCGTAAAAATAGGGACCAAGAATCTGCACTGCAAACATCGGCACGCCCCAGGACAAGAAGTTCCACAGAATGAATCGAGTGTGGCCTTTCATTCGAATCCGCTCCCAGCGCTGTCTTTCCATCGTGTTCATATATTAATGAGGCCCACGCCTGCGTTCTTTTCGATCGCGCTTGAAATCGTGTATCGCCGCTGCAATCAGCAGGGTCGAAATTATCAAAATTATCGTACCCAGTGCCGCGCGGGACGGCTCTGCAAATTGAGAATACAACCCCAGACTGCCCAGGATAATACCGGCGAAAATCCCGCGCCCACTCCAACTTTCGACGCACGAAACCGCGGAATCGGCCCGCGGCCCCATTTCAACAAAAACGGCAAGTGTTCTCTCAGCCATTCGAAATGCCACAGCGTCATCCAAATTCCGGCAAGCGAAACCAAAATCAACAGGACGCTGAGGATGACGCTTTGCATGAGGATGAGTAAAAGTATGACCGTCAATCGCTGCCTACGATTTACATTCTGCAACGCTCCCGTCCAGTCGCTTTTTCAGCGCGAGGTTGGTCCGCAACCGGTAAATACCCCATTCCACTTTGCGTGGCACCGGCAAATGATCGGCGTATGCGACACAAATCAGGAAACGGGCACACGGTCGATGTTCAGAAGTTCATGGAAGACATCAAAGCCGTTGTTCAGGACGGCGAACAATTGCTGAAACTCGGAGCACGCGAACTCAAGGGCAAAGCCATCAGCGGAGCGAAATCCACCGACAAAATGGTGCGCAGCCATCCGTATCAGACACTCGGCATCATGCTGGGACTGGGCCTGATCGTCGGCCTGCTCGCCACCGGCGCGTTCAATGGCGGCGGCGAGGATTTCGAGGAAGAATAGCTCGCTCCCGACCGCCGGTTTCATCAACCGCATTCGTGAACCCGGCATGATCGTTTTCGGTGATCCCCAGCGCTGGCTTTCGGCCGATTCCCTCCTTGCACGGCTGCGCGTCCGGCTGAACCGCGCCGGCACACACGCGTCTGACGATGTCCGAAATCTCCTGATTCTCGCCGGCCAACTGGAACAAGGCCTGGCGGATTGCGCGGCTTCTTTTCCCACACTCGAAGCGCTTCGCAGTCAATCCCGTCGCATCACAGATCTTTCCGCGCTGGCCTTTCATTCCGCATGGATCAATGCCAGTGAAACTTCCGCCGCGCCCGTGCTGCGGCTGGATGCGATGCAACAACTCGCCGCGATTTTTTCCGAGCTGAGCTTTCCCGAGAACCTTTCGCTGTCCCTCAAAATTCCTGAAGGATTCGCATTTTACGCGTTGTTCCCGGAACAATTCAGCGTCACCGCATCCCGCTGGGCCAACGAGCATTCAAACACTTCGGGGCGCAGTGCAGTGATTGTTGGCGTTCGCAGCATTGGCGCCACGCTTTCAGCCGTCGTGAGCACCGCGTTGAAAGCGCGCGGCTGGACCACAAAACGTTTCACCGTTCGCCCGCGCGGCCATCCTTTTGATCGCCGCGTCGAATTGCCGATGATCGATCCGCGCCAGTTCTCTCACGCAATCGTGGTGGATGAAGGCCCCGGCATTTCTGGATCTTCGATGGCAGCAACCGCGCGCGCGCTCAGCGAACGTGGCTTTAAAAGCATCTCGTTTTTTCCCGGCCATGAACACGAACCCGGCAACGCGGCGTCGCCGGAAACGCGTGACATCTGGAAACGAACGCGGCGCTTCTTCACGCGCCTTGAAGATCTGAGATGGCGCGGTCAATCGCTTCAACAAACGCTCGCCACGAAAGCCGCCGAACTCTGCGGCAGTCTCGAACCGTTCTCCCAGATTGAAAATTGCAGCGGTGGACTCTGGCGGCAGTTCGCCTTTTTTGATGAATCAGAATGGCCGGCCGTCGCGCCGCAATTCGAGCGGATGAAATTTCGCTGCGCCAACGCGCGCGGCGAATCTGTGCTCTGGAAATTTACCGGATTCGGCGGCGATGACGAACTCTTCACCGACGCCGCATTGAAAAAAATTTCCCGCCGCGCGGAACAGGGTTTTACCGTTCCGCCCATTGGCAGCTTCCGCGGCTTCGTCGCGATGCCGTGGATTCAAGGCCGCCGATTGACCGCCGCGAACGCGATCAATCCCGCGGTTCTCGAATGCGTTGCCGATTACATTCTGCATGCGGCGGAACCCCGCTGGACGCCCGAGGAACACGCTGCTTCTGTTTCGCGGTTGGCGGAAATGCTGTTCTGGAACACGCGAGAAGCGTTGGGCGAACCCCTGGCAGAACGCACCCGTGATTGGGTTTCCGCGGCGAAATCCGTCAGGATTCCTCTGGCATCGGGTGACGGACATCTCGCACCGCACGAGTGGATTCGTGTCAGCCCTTTATCCGGCCCGCGAAAAATCTACAAAGCGGATTGTGAAGGCCACGATTGCGATCACACCGTGGTCGGCCGGCAATGTGTGTTGTGGGATGTGGCCGGAGTCATGACGGAATGGGATTTGGATTTTTCGGAAATGGCTCCCCTGCACCAGGCGCTCGAACGTTCGGGCCTCAAAATGAATCCAGATGCGCTGACGTTTTATTTCATGGCCTACGCTGCGTTCCGAATGGGTTTGATGTCGCTGCCGTTATCGCAAATCGCCGATACCGCGGAACATCGCCGTCTTCAAAGCGCGTTCTTTTTTTATCAAAGCAAACTGGCCAACGCGCTCAACGGCAATGGCGCGAACGGAACCAACCAAAGTGGCACGCGCGTCTCGCCCGTGCGTTTCCAAAAACAAAAAGCAATTCAGCATTAACTCAAGGCGAGCGCGCCGCGTGAATGTTTCCAATTAATGTTCCGCGCTTTCTGACGTGAAACACACGGGCGAGACGCCCGTGCCACGCCACTGGTTTGTCAAAGCATTCCCCTTTGCGTAACGTCGCCCGATGAACAGACGGCGTATTGCAATCATCGGCGGCGGCGCGGCGGGCTTTTTCGGCGCGCTGAGTGCCGCGCAAACGGATTCGTCCGCCGAAATTGTCTTGCTGGAAAAAAGTCCGCAGTTTCTCTCGAAGGTAAAAATTTCCGGCGGCGGCCGCTGCAACGTCACGCACGATCTTTTTCAGGAACGCGAATTTGCCCGCCGCTATCCGCGCGGCGAACACGCGTTGATCGGCGCGTTCAAACAATTCCAGGCGCGCGACACTGTCGCGTGGTTTGCCGAACGCGGCGTGACGCTCAAAACCGAAAAAGATGGCCGCATGTTTCCGGTCACGGATTCGTCCCAAACGATTATCGATTGTCTCCTCAGCGCAGCGCGAGACGCCAACGTTCGTCTCATCAATAATCGCGGGGTTGAAAGTGTCGCACGAAATTCCGACGGCGGTTTTGAATTAAAATTGTCAAACGGTGAAATGCTGAAATGCGATCGTCTGCTGCTGGCGATCGGCGGAACCCGCACACCCGCGCTCGGACAAATCGCCGTCGCGCTGGGCCACACGCTTGAACCGCCAGTGCCCTCGCTGTTCACGTTTCACATTGATTGCGCCTGGTTGCGCGAATTGTCCGGGCTTTCGGTCGAACGCGTCGAGGCTTCGATTCCCGGAACGCAGCTTTCGGAATCCGGCCCGCTGCTCGCGACGCATTGGGGCGTGAGCGGCCCGGTGATTCTCCGCCTTTCAGCGTGGGGCGCGCGGGTGTTGCACGAAAAAGATTATCGCTTCACGTTGCGATTGAATTGGCTGCCGGACTTCCACGCAGAGAAACTTGCTGAGATTTTTCAAGCACGGCGCGTCTCAACGCCGGCAAAGCGAATTGTGAATTCACCGCTCGCGCCACTGCCGTCGCGACTTTGGGAAAAGCTGGTGATCGCGGCAGGGATCGCGCTCGAAACGCGCTGGGCAGAGCTGAGTCGCGCGGGGCAACATCAATTGATTCAGCAACTGCTGCGAACGGATTTTCCAGTAACGGGCAAAAGTTTGAACAAGGATGAATTCGTCACCTGCGGCGGCGTGCGGTTGAGCGAAGTGAATTTCAAAACCATGCAAAGCCGCATTTGTCCTGGACTGTTTTTTGCCGGCGAAGTTCTGGACATCGATGGCATCACCGGCGGCTTCAATTTTCAGGCTGCGTGGACCACCGGCTGGATTGCCGGCCGCGCAATGGCGAGCGATTAATGCAACGACGTGATTGAATCTCAAAGTTTTTAGCTCAGGTGAACAGGCTTAGCTTGACCCGCCTCAAACAACGGATTGAGCTTTCGAAATTCAAACACGCCGATCACTCCCTCTCCTCCGAGCGAAGCCGAAAGAGAGGGCCGGGGTGAGGAGGTTTTTAGCTCAAAATCCGCGCTCCCCCGCGCTTCGCTGCGGGGAGAGAAATTATTATGCGCGAATGCCAAGTTGCGCTCCAAAGGAACTCTGTCTCGTCGGAGCGCGAATCTGCGACTCGCAGCAACTTCGAAAATCGAACGATTCCACCTGCCTGATCGCCATCACGAACATGCGTGAATTTCAGTTGGAGACCGTGCAAGGTTCAACGATTTCATCCCATTACCCGCGATGGTTCAGACGCCATCGGCCTCCTCGGAAATCTTAAATACGTGACACCTTTCGGCGCATTGGCTAGTTTGCCAACGAATGCGCTGGCTGGCCCTTCTCCAGATAAAATCCAGTAATCCCGAGACTCGCATCCAGGCCATCCAAAGCCTTGCTGAGTCACCGTCAGCGCGTGCCGCCGAAGCATTGAGTGAACTCACGCGGGATGAAAATCCGACCGTCGCTGCCGCCGCCACCAACGCTTTGGGAAAGATGGGTGGAGAACCCGCCGTCACGTTTTTAGTAACCGCGTTGCGTTCGGGCGGAGTGGAAGTGCGCCAGGCGGCGGCTGACGCTTTAAAAAATCAACTGGACGAACGCGTCACGTCCGCCCTGGCCATGGCGTTGCAGGATTGCGACGCCGGCGTTCGCGGACGCGCGGCTCTGGCGTTGGAGAAGCGTCCCTGGCGTCCATCGACAATTCGCGAGCAGATCTGGTTTTCCATCGCGCGCGGTCATCTTGCCGAAGCCGCGGCGTTCGGCCCTGAAGCCATTGAGCCGCTTGAAACTGTTTTGCAGGGCGGCCCTTACAACATTCAAATCAACACCCTGCGCGCGCTGGGAGAAATCCAGGACGAACGCGTTTTGAATTCCTTGATTCCCGCGCTCAAAGCAGCCGATCACGCCGTCAGCGTTGCCGCAATTGAAGCTCTGACAAATTTCGGCGGACCGCGCGCGGCCGAAGCCATCGCTTCAACTCTGAAAAGCGTCGATCATCGCGTGCGCGCGGCGGGTGCCGAAGCGGTGGCAAAACTCGAAATGCGAAACGCCGCCGTCAATCTGACCGAACTGCTTGCGGATCCGATGTGGGATGTACGACGCGCCGCGGCGAATGCGCTCGGCAAATTGCAGGATCCGCAGGCGGTCCAGGGATTATTGACCGCCCTGAACGATTCCGATCCGGATGTGCGCGAGACCGCTGTTACGTCGCTGGGACGATTCCGCGATCCGCGCTCGGTTGCTCCGCTGGTCTTGACGCTTGTCGATCCGGAAAGCGCCGTTCGCCGCGCCGCCACGTTCACGTTGCCGATGGTCCTGCCGCGCTGGCCGCAATCCGACGAAGCGCGCCGCGTGATTCCAGAATTGCGCGCCGCTGCGAATTCAAACGACTCCAGCGTGCGTTATGCCGCGACGAATGTTTTGAAACAAATGGGCGAATCTGCGACGCAAACCGCCGGCGCGATTGAAAGCGCAAATGTGCTTACCGCCGCCGGGCACAAACAACGCCGCGTTTTCGCCATCTTCGTGGAACTGCTGGTGGATGCGGATCGCGATGTTCGCCTGGCGGCTGCGGAATCGTTGGGACGTCTGGGAGACAAACGCGCGGCATCGGCTTTGATGACGGCGTTGTCGGACAGCGACGAAAACGTCAAACGCGCGGCGAGCAAATCGTTGGAGGAACTGGGCGCGCGATGAGTGAAACCACGTCAGTCAAACCGCGTCTGCGGCAGATTCTGCTGGTCGATGACGACAAGGACTTCACTTTGTTCTTCAAGGATTTTCTCCTGTCGTATCGGCCCGGCGCGTGGATTGTCCATACCGCCGATCACTACGCGCCGGCGCTCGCGGCCATCAAAGAGCATCCGATCGATCTCGTCATTCTCGATTTGAAAATGCCGATCATGGACGGATTGCAGTTGTTGCCGCTGCTCAAGCGCACGCATCCGGAGTTGCAGGTGATCGTGCTGACCGCATCTGCGATGAGCGACAATCGGAATTTCTGTTTGCAGAATGGCGCGGCGCTGTTCTTCGACAAATCGGAAGTCAGCGATGGACTGGAAAAAATTTATGCGGCCATTGAAGCCGTGGCGTCCACTCCGGCGGAAGGTTTTCGCGGAATGCTGCGGCAGGTCGGGCTGAGTGATGTGTTGCAGATGGAATGTCTCGGGCGAAAATCTTCCGTGCTGGAAATCAATGGCCGCGAAAGCTCTGGACGAATTTACATTCAGGACGGTTCCATTCTACATGCCGAGGCGGGGGAAACGTTTGGCGAACCGGCGCTGTTTCATTTGCTCGCTTTGAAAGGCGGCGAATTCCAGTTGCGCCCGTATTCCAAACCATCGCGCCAAACCATCGATGGCCATTGGGAATCGCTGATGATGGAAGCTGCGCGTCTCAGTGATGAAGCCGCGGGCGGAGCGTTGGAACGTTCGACGGCGCCGGCTTCTATCGAAACGTTGCCGGAATCTGAATCGCCGCGGCAGATTGATGAAATCGTGGTCTGCTCTTCCGTCAATGAATTGCTTTACGAATGGCAATCCGTGCGTTCGGAAAAGCGCATTCAATTGCTGGATCAACTGGCGGAAATTTCCAGTTCACTCAATCGCGTGCTGGATTGGTCGCGCGGGGATCGCCTGGAAATCGACGGCAGCAACGGCCGCTCGATTCTGTTGTTTCAACCGGATCGGAAAGTATTGATTCGCTCCAGTGAAACCGGGAGGACGGCGTGAGCGCACCGGCGGAAAGCTGGTTGCAGAAAGCCGCCGGACGCCGCGGTGTGCTGGCCTGCGGTGTGCGCCTCGCGGATCGTTCGTTTCTGGTGCGAACGAATCGCGAAGAGCTTTCCAGCGTGCGGATTGAACAGGCGTTGAAAAAACTGTTCGATGCCGTGCAGCTCATTCAACAGAACCAGCTTTCGACGGATCGCCTGCACTGGAGTTTTGAGAGCGGACAGATTCTGTTCACCGCGCGGGCGGGCGGCGTGATCGCGGCGTTGTTCGTGAACAAGGATCTCGCCAGTGCCAAGGAAATGGAAAAGCTGCTGGCTGAATTTGCAGCGGTTTAAAAATAACCGAAGCAGCAATTCCGGCATCGCCGTCACCCCAGGCCTGCGCTGAAATGCGAACGGAGCGCGGGTCTGTGACCCGCAGCAGCGAGATTTTTCAAACTGATTGTCGCGTAAGTGGACGCTGCCGATTTGCGGCGCTGCTGCGAGTCACAGACTCGCGCTCCGTTCACGTATTCCATTTCACTGATTCACATGCACGACTTTCGCGGGCGGAAAGCCATTGAAGTAAGTCGCCGACGCATTGCTGTACGCGCCAATTTTTTCCGAGTAAACGAGATCGTCGATTTCCAGATTCGGCAGTTGTTCTGACTGCGAAATCGTATCCAGCCCGTCGCAGGTCTGACCGAAAACCGCGCTGATCTCCTTCTTCCCTTTGCGGAACGATTTCAGCGGATACTGGCAGTGATCGAAAATGATTCCGCTATAGGTGTGATAAACACTGTCGTTGATGTAGTAACACGTTTTTCCGTCGCGCACTGCTTTGCCAATGACCCGCGCCAGACTGGTCGCCGCGGACGCCACCAGGAAACGTCCCGGCTCGGCGAGGATCTGAATGTCCGGCGCGAAGAGACGGTTGATTTCCGCGTTGATCACTTTCGCCAGTTCGCGGAACGGACGGACGTGCTTGTTGTAATGCGCGGGAAAGCCACCGCCGATATCGAGAATCTTCAAGCGATGCCCGCGCCCGGCGCTTTCCTTCATCACCGCCGCGGCGGCATTCAACGCCTGCACAAAATTTTCAAAATTCGTGCACTGGCTGCCCACGTGAAAACTCAATCCTTCAACCGTCAATCCCAGATCAAAAGCGGCCGCGACCAGATCCGCCGCTTCACCGGTGGCGCAGCCGAACTTGGACGACAGCTCGCATTGCGAACCGGTGTTGTCCACGCGCAATCGCAGAATCACGCCCGCGTCGGGCGCGTATTGCCGGATTTTTTTCAGCTCGTTGAGATTGTCGTAGGTGACGAGCGGTTTGTATTTGTTCAGCGCAATCAGCGTTTCTTTCGGCTTGGTCGGATTGGCGTAAATGATTTTGTCCCAGATGAAATCCTGCTGCTGTTTTGCCGGAAGCTTTTTGATGTTCTCGTACACCGTCATGAATTCCGGCAGTGAAGCGACGTCGAAGCTCGCGCCGGCCCGGTAAAGCGTCTTCACAATTTCCGGCGCGGGATTGGCTTTGACCGCGTAATACACCTGCACTTTCGGCAGATGCTTTCGAAATTCCGCGTAGTTTTTTCGGATTTCGTTGTGGTCGATGATCACCAACGGCGTGCCGTGTTTGGCGGCCATGGATTGCAGCTCTTTCTGGGTCATAAATAATTCGCGACGGGTTAGGTGGTTTCGCCCCGGCGCACAAGATAATTCGCAAAGGAAAACATCGCCAGATGACCTGAGTTTTTCCAGAGAGGTTTTGCTGCGGGGAAAAATCGAAAAAGAAAGGCAATGCCGCGCGCCGGGGCCGATGCGCTTCTCATTTAACAAAATGGTTTCTGTCTCTGAAACCCGTGTCAATTCACGGATGACAACACGCGCCGGTCGCGAGATTCGGACTGAGATACGGAATGCCGAGCGACATTCCCCGCAGAATCAGCAGTGTCGCGAGCAGAAAAACGGAAATCGGCAGCGCTTTCAAAAGTTTCAATCGCAGGGACAACGGAATCAGTTTTCCCGATCCGCTGATCGCCAGCATCATCGGCAAAGTTCCCGCACCAAAAGCCGCCATGTAGGCCGCGCCGGAAAGGACACTGTCCGACAACACCGCGCCCGCGCCCGCCACATAAACCAGTCCGCACGGTAACAATCCATTCAGGATTCCCAACAGCAGCAGCGAACTGAACGAGCGTTGTCTCAGCCGAGCGGACATGCGCGTTTTCAACCAGGCGACCAACACGCTGACCGGGCGCGACAACGCCAGTTTTCTGGAACCGAACAAACCGGCGAGGAGCAGAACGCCCAGAGAAATTGAAACCCAACGCTGGATTCCCGCGAGCAACAGCGTTTTTCCCATCAGCCCGAAAATCACGCCCAGTCCGCAATACGTCAGCACCCGGCCGAGATTGTAAGCCGCGCGGCCCGCGGCAAAACTCAATGCGCTTCCACTTGTCACCGGCAGCGCGAGCGCCAGCGGACCGCACATTCCCGCGCAATGCAGGCTGCCGATCAATCCGAGCAAAAATGCGGTCCACAGTTCGCTCATGACGATTTTCCTGAAACGACAATTTTTTCGTCCGCACGGAAATCCAATCCGTTGGCGCTCCACAGAACGCGCACTTCCCACAGGCCCGGCAAAAGCGTTTTTGCGTCGAGAATTTGCGAACCGTTCTGATCCGGCTGGAGTTCAAATTCGCGATCCTGTTGCGCGGCGGACGGACGGTAAAGCTGGATGCTGCCATGCGCCTGGGTTCGCGCGTGTTCGGCCGGAAGCGTGAAGATTATTTTCTGACTCGCGGCATCATAACTAATTTGCGCCGGCGACGACAGATTCCGCGCCCGCTGCAAACGATCGATCTGCGTCTGAAACCGGACTTCATCCTCGTAATAGTTCGTGCTGACGAGATCGGAAGTCTGCCGGCATGCGAGAACAACCAGGCCCGTCGTGCCGCCGACGAACAGCACAAATGTGAGGATGATTCCGAGAGGCCAGAAATTTTTTGAAGCTTTGCGAGTTACAGTGTGAGTCATGGCCGGGTCTCCCAGATTTGTGATGCTGAACTTTTCTTTCGGCGTGGACCGATGAAAACGGTTTTCAAGGTCTCCAGTTTTTTTCCGTCCGCATAGACGCCGATTTCCAGACGCGTCTGACCGGAATTCAACGTTGCCGGTTCCAGTTCGATCAGCACCGGCGTTTCAATCCACTGGCGCGGCGGCACCATCAATGTACCTTCGTTCATGACGCGCAAATCGCCGGGAAGATTTTCCAGTCGGAATCCAACGGGAATTTCCCGCGCGGTTTTATTGACGACTTTGACCGTGTAGAGATTGCTGAGACGTCCATCGGGCATTTGCTGGAACAAGGCTCCGGGCGCGCGCAGCCACGTGGTCTGCAAATCGGAACGCGTGAAAATCAAAAATGTCTCCAGGCTGATCAGTGCGATGATGATCGCGGAATAAAGCACCAACCGCGGCGTGATCTTCAATCGTTCGCCGCGTTCGATGCCATTCACCGATGCGTAGCGGATCAAGCCGCGCGGGCGTCCGATCTTTTCCATCACCGCATCGCACGCATCAATGCACGCCGTGCAATGCACGCATTCCATTTGCGTGCCGTTGCGGATGTCGATGCCGGTCGGACAGACGCTGACGCACTGATTGCACGAAATGCAGTCGCCAATTCCCGCGCTCTGGCGTTCAGCCACGGTCTGGCCGCGTTTGAATCCACTTCGCTTTTCGCCGCGTTTGTAATCGTAGGCCACGACAATGCTGTTTTCATCGAGCAACGTGGATTGAAACCGGCCGTACGGACAAATGAATGTGCAGGCCTGTTCGCGAAAGCGGGCGAAGATCAAATAAAACACTGCGGTGAACAGCAGCATGAAAGTCAATCCACTGAGATGATGCAGCGGGTTGTCGGTGATGATCTGAAACAGTTGATCCTTTCCAATGATGTACGCCAGCAGCGTATTGCCGATGATGAACGACAGCGCAAAAAAGATCAGGTGCTTGGCGGATTTTTTCAGAATCTTCCGCGCATTCCACGGAGCCGCAGCCAGGGCGCGCTGCTGGTGCGCGTCGCCTTCAATCGCGTATTCGATTTTCCGGAACACCATTTCCATCAACACCGTTTGCGGACACGTCCAGCCGCACCAGAGCCGCCCGTAAACTGCGGTGAAAATGGCAATCCCGGTAAAGAACAGCAGCAGCCCGACGGCGAGAATAATGCCGTCCTGCGGCCAGAACACCTGTCCGAGCATCACGAATTTGCGTTCGACCACATTGACCATCAGCAACGGCTCGCCGGCGATTTTGATGAACGGTCCAAGGACCATCACCGCCAGCAGCACCCAGCTCATCCAGGTGCGCCAGCGGAAAAATCGTCCGGAAACTTTTCGCGGATAAACCCATTTGCGCCGGCCGTCCTGGTGGGCGGTCGCAAGGAAATTGCGAAAGTCCGGATCGACCTTTGACTTCGATTTCAACTGCGGTTCCGTTTCGTTCACGTCAGCGCTCCCATCATTCGAAATCACTTGGACCGGAGGGCGCGGGCGTTTGATTTTCGGGCGGCTTGCCGGGCGTCAGCAGTTTCGACCCGCGCAGCGTGTAGATGTAACTGGCGACTGCGTAAATCTGGTCGGGGCGCAGGGAATTTTTCCAGGTGACCATTCCTTTGGCCGGCACGCCGTTCCAGATCACTGAAACGTTGTCGCTGAAGTTCGCGCCGTGAATCCAGAAATCGTCCGTGAGATTCGGCCCCACCAGTCCGCCGCCGTCGACGCGATGACACGGCGCGCAAAGATTCGCAAACGTGGTCCGGCCGGACGCGAGCACGGCTTCGTCCGTGGATGGCTGCAGGGTCGCGATGCTGGATTCGAATTTGGACATCGCCGCCACTTTTGCCGCCGCGCCCGCTTTCATTTCTGCGGCGTATTCGGTTGCCATCTGGCCGTGGCGGGCGAGATCGCCGCGCGCGAAAACGTGGTAGTAACAGAGATAAACCACTGAAAACGCAACCGCTCCATAAAACAACCACAGCCACCAGGTCGGCAGGTTGTTGTCCAGTTCGCGAATGCCATCGATCTCGTGATCGAGCAGCAAGGGATCATTCGGTTCATTCATGGCAAAAAGAATCAACGTTTGAACTTTTCCGGAATCGCTGGCGCGACCTGGCCGCGGCGCGATCTACGTTCCGCCGCTGCGCGATTTTCATCTTCCAACGGCAACGCCTGCATCGCCTGGCAATAAGGCTTTTTCACCATCAACAACCAGATCAGAACCGCGGTGAAGACGCTGACAAACAGGATGATCGACACCACGCCATACAGGCCGATGCCGCCAATGTGAGTGAGTACGTTTTTAACCATGGCTTTTCGATTTTTCAGTTCGCGTTGGAGAGAGAGGCCGCGGCTTCGGGCGCGGATTTGATGTCCATGCCCAGCCGTTGCAGATAAGCAATCAGCGCAATGATTTCCCGGTCGGATTCGGTTTCCACCATTCCCGATTTCAAGTTCGCGGTGATTTTTTCCGCCTGCGCCGCGAGTTCCTTTTGCGCCTCCCCATTTTCAAATCCTTCGGGATACGGCACGCCGACCTTGCGCAAGGCGCTGATGCGCGCCGGCAGCGTGTTGCTGTCGAGCGCCTGCGTCAGCAGCCACGGATAACGCGGCATGATTGATCCGGGCGAAGTCGAACGCGGATCATCCATGTGATTGTAATGCCACGCGTCCGGATATTTTCCGCCGACGCGATGCAGATCCGGCCCCGTGCGTTTCGATCCCCAGAGGAACGGATGATCGTAAACGAATTCACCGGCCTTGGAATATTCGCCGTAACGTTCCGTCTCGGACCGGAACGGCCGCACCATCTGCGAATGACAGCCGACGCAACCTTCGCGGATGTAAATATCGCGTCCGAGCAGTTCCAGCGGCGAATACGGTTTCACCGAGGAAATCGTCGGCACGTTCTGTTTGATCAAATAAAGCGGAACAATTTCGATCAGTCCGCCGACCAGAATCGCGATCGTCGTCAGCACGGTGAACAACAACGGCTTGGCTTCCAGCACGCGATGGAAATATCCGTGACCAGAACCGGTTCCGGCTTTCGCCAGCGGCGCGGCCTGCGCTTCGCTTTCCGGTTCGAACACGCCAGCTTTCGCGGTCTTGTAAAGATTGATCACCATCAAAACCGCGCCAACGATGTAAAGCGTTCCGCCAATCGCGCGGAGCTGATGCATCGGAATGATGCGGATCACGATTTCCAAAAAGTTGGGATATTGCAGGAAGCCGTCGGCGTTGAATTGCTTCCACATCAATCCCTGCGTCACGCCGCTGACGTAAATCGGCACCACGTAAAACATCATTCCGAGCAGCGCGATCCAGAAGTGATAATTGGCCAGTTTCGTGGACCAGAGCTTCGTGTTGTAAAGCCGCGGGAAAATCCAGTAGAGCAGCGAGAATGTGAGAAAACCATTCCAGCCCAGCGCGCCGGTGTGAACGTGCGCAATCGTCCAGTCGGTGTAATGCGACAGCGAATTGATGCTCTTGATCGCGAGTGTCGGACCTTCCAGCGTCGCCATGCCGTACGCCGTCACCGCCACGACCATGAACTTCAACATCGGATCCTGCCGAACTTTATCCCACGCGCCGCGCAGCGTGAGCAATCCGTTCAACATCCCGCCCCAGCTCGGCGCGATGAGCATCACCGAGAAAACCATTCCCAATGATTGCGCCCAGTCCGGCAGCGCGGTGTAGAGCAGATGATGCGGCCCGGCCCAGATGTAGATGAAAATCAGCGCCCAGAAATGAATGATCGAAAGCCGATAGCTGAACACCGGACGATTCGCCGCCTTCGGCAGAAAATAATACATCAGGCCGAGATACGGCGTGGTCAGGAAGAACGCGACGGCATTGTGTCCGTACCACCATTGCACCAGCGCGTCCTGCACACCGGCATAAACGGAATAGCTTTTGAACCAGCCGGCGGGAATTTCGAGCGAATTGAAAATGTGCAGCACCGCGACGGTGAGAATCGTCGCAATGTAAAACCAGAGCGCGACATACATGTGCTTCTCGCGGCGTTTGACAATCGTGCCGAAAAAGTTGATCGCGAACGCCACCCACACCAGCGTGATTGCGATATCAATCGGCCATTCCAGCTCCGCGTATTCCTTGCTCGTCGTCAGCCCAAGCGGCAGCGTGATGGCGGCGGCGACAATGATCAACTGCCAGCCCCAGAAATGAAACCAGCTCAGGAAATCGCTGAACATCCGCGCCTTGCACAATCGCTGCGTGGAATAATAAATCCCCGTGAACATGCCGTTGCCGACGAACGCGAAAATCACGGCGTTCGTGTGCAACGGACGCAATCTTCCGAACGTGGTGAACTGTAGATTCAGATTCAGTTCCGGCCAGAAAATCTGGCAGGCGATGATCAATCCGGCGCTGAATCCGACCAGCCCCCAGATGGCGGTAACAATCGCAAACGCGCGGACAATGCGGTTGTCGTAGAAGAACGTTTCAATCTGCGGCGACGAAGCGCGTGTCGGCTTCGGCTGGCCGAGAGGAAGGGATGCGGTGCTCATGTCAGATGTTTCTAAATGCGTTTTCGAAAGGTTTCGGAACGTTGGTTTTCATCGATCAGGTCAGAGTGAATTCCCGGCGACATCGTCGCGCCCGGACGAAAACCAGAGCGCGGATTCATTGGCCGGCTTTCTTCTGCCAGCACCCGCATGCCGGGTGTTTGCGTGTCGTCGAACTGGCCGGAGGTAACGGCCCAGATAAACCCCGCGAGGAACAACAACGCCATCGCCAGGCTGGCCAGAATCAGAATCAGAATCACATTCATGAACGGGACGATTGCGGATTGAAGATTTCCGAACCTGAAAACAACCGTCGCGCGGTCCACGCCGTGACACCGCACGCAAACAAAACCACCGACGCAGAGCTCAGCGGCATCAACACCGCGCACACGACCGGCGACAGCCAGCCCGCCGCGGCAATGCCGATTCCAATCACGTTGTAAACACTCGAAATCGCGAAGCTGATGCCCACAATCCGCGTGGCGCGCCGCGCGAATTTCAGCAATCGGGAAAGCTCCGTGACACGATCGGCTTCAAGAATCACATCGCTGGCAGGAGAAAACGCGCCGACCTTTTCCACCACGGCAACGCCGACATCGCTTTGCTTCAACGCACCGGCGTCATTCAGTCCGTCGCCGATCATCATCACGATTTTTCCGGAATCCTGAAGCCGGCGGATGAATCCCAGTTTATCGAGCGGCGACTGGTTGAAATTCAAACGGGCGTGGCTGCCGAACAATTCCGCGAACTCCTCACGTTCGCGTTCGTTGTCGCCGCTGAGCAACGCGAGTTCGTAATTCGCGCCCAGTTCTCGAATCAATCGATCCACCTCCGCCCGCAGCGCGCTGGAAATCAAAAATGATCCGCGAAATTTTCCGTTGATGGCCAGTTCCACGCGGCTGCCGTTCGCGCGGAATGCCTTGTTTGAAACTTCTGAATCCAGCCCTGTTGCGCCGCGCGATTTCAGCCACGCGCGAGAACCGATCCAGAACATGCGGCCGTTGACTTCGCCTTCGATTCCGCCACCGATTGTTTCAGAAAAATTGCGAACCGGATTCGTGCAACTCGAATGGAACGCTTCATGAATCCGCGCGGAATGGGGATGAGTGGATTGGCCGGTGAGTGAAGCAATTCCAATACGTTCGTCTGCGTTCAACGGCGCACCTTCGAATTGCATGATGCATGCGCCCGCCGCGGTGAGTGTTCCGGTTTTGTCGAAGACAATCGCGTCCACTTTCGCCAGCCGTTCGAGCACGAAAACGTTTTTGAGAAACACATTCGCTTTGGCCAGCCAGCGTTGCGCGGTGCCGAGTGTGAACGGCGCGGCCAATGCCAGCGCGCATGGACAGGCCACAATCAGCACCGACGTGAAGGCTTTCAATCCGCGCGCCGCTTCACCCGCGAAGATCCAGAATCCAAGCGCCGCCAGCGCCACGCTGATGACAATCCAGATGAATCGTCGGCTATAGCGATTCGTGAGCGTGTTGAGGCTGTCGTCGCGTTGTTTTTGAAACGTTTCGTGGTTCCACAGCGAGGCGAGATAACTTTGCGAAACCGCTTTCAGTGTTTCGATTTCAATCGCCCCGCCGGTCTGTTGTCCGCCTGCATAAAGGTAATCGCCCGCGGTTTTCGCAATCGGTTCGGATTCGCCGGTTACGAAACTGTAATCCACCCGCGCATCGCCACTGATGAGCCGGGAGTCGGCAGGAATGATTTCGCCATGGCGAATGATGACGCGGTCGCCGATTTCCAATTGCGACAACGCCACCCGCTCTTCGCTGGCGCCGGACTCCGCATTAGCTTTGCGAACGACGGAAAGCGGGAAGAACGATTTGTAGTCGCGGTCAAACGCGATGCGTTCCTGGGTTTTCTGTTGAAACGCGCGGCCGCAGAGCAGGAAAAAAATCAGGCCGCAGAGCGAATCGAAATAGCCTTCCCCGGTCCGCGAAATGATTTCGTACGCACTCTGGCCGTAGATCACCGCGAGGCCGATGGCGATGGGAATATCCAGCGTGGCCACGCGTTCGCGCAGGGAAACCCAGGCGGAATTCCAATAATCGGCGGCGCTGAAAACCACCACGGGCAGCGCCAGCGCGAGACTGATCCAGCCAAACAATGTTTTCAGCGCCGGACCGCTGAACGGGTCGAGGCCGAAATATTGCGGGAGGCTGAACAACATGATGTTGCCGAACGCAAATCCGGCCACGCCGATCTGCAGCCAGCGACGTTTCAAAACAGACGCGGTGGAACGCTTGTCCAGTTCACCGAAGGTCAGCGTCGGTTCGTAGCCAATGGACGCCAGCAGCGCGACCAGTTCACTCAGCTTCAATTTTTGTGTCGCGAAAGAAATCGCAACCTGTCGTTGAGGAAAATCAACCTGCGACCGGCCAATGCCCGGGTGCAATCGAAACAGGTTTTCCAGGAGCCAGACACAGGCGACGCAATGGATTGAGGGAATATGAAAAGTGATCCGGCTTTGAATGCCATCGGTGAAATCGAGCAGACGCTGTTGCGTCGTTGGCTCGTCAAGAAACGTCCAGCGTTCCAACGACGCAGCCCGACGCATGGAAACACCCGGATGCCGCGTGAGGGCGTAGAAATGTTCCAATCCGTTTTCGCTCAACAGATCGTGAACGACCAGGCAGCCCTGGCAGCAAAAGGATTTTTCGTCGCGAACGAAGGAATGATCCGGGCACGCTTCACCACAATGAAAACACGCCGCGCGGATGGTGGCGGAATTTTTGCATTCGCCCGTCAGGCTGGCCCAGCCCGCGGGAGCAACAGTTGTCAGCGTCTCGTTCAAACAGCGTGGGCCGAATCAGCAGGGTGCAATTTGCTGATCCGGTTTGCGGCAAGGTTTGCTGACACGCGCTGCGAAAGCTTCGCCGGGATTGTCTGACCATGAACATTTCTTGACTGCGGAGCAAAAGAAGGAAGGTCGCACGGGATTTCCGCAGGGAACATGGAATTCAAATTGGACGGCGTCTCCAATTTTCCCGTTCCGGATGGGTCGGGAAAGTGCCGCTTGCCCGGGCGCAGGGTGCGGCGTATAACTCAGGAAAATTTCAATAGAAGGATTTTGAATTATGTCACAGACCGGGCGGCAATCGGTAAACACCAGCAACGTGCTTTCCGTGATCATGGGCGGCGGCCAGGGAACCCGCTTGTTCCCGCTGACAAAAGAACGCGCCAAACCTGCCGTGCCGCTCGCCGGAAAATATCGCATCGTCGATATTCCCATTTCCAACTGCATCAATTCCGGACTGCGCCGAATCTATCTGCTCACGCAATTCAACTCCGCCTCACTGCATCGCCACATTTCGCAATCCTACAAGTTCGATCATTTCTCCGGCGGTTTTGTGGAAATTCTCGCAGCCGAACAAACCTACACCGACACCTCGTGGTATCAGGGCACCGCCGATGCCGTGCGCAAAAACCTGATTCATTTTCTCACGCATGATTTCGATTACCTGCTGATCCTGAGCGGCGATCAATTGTATCGCATGGATTACCGTCACATCATCGAACAGCACATTGAAAAGGGCGCGGACATCACCATTGCGATGCTGCCAGTGACGCGGCGCGAATCGCAGGCATTCGGCATCATGCAGATGAACGAAGACCTGCGCGTCACGCGTTTCGTAGAAAAACCAAAAGATCCGGCGTTGCAGGATTCCTTGAAGCTCCCGCAGGAATGGTATCCGAAACTCGGCATCAACGATGGCCGCGAATTGTTTCTCGCCTCGATGGGCATTTACGTTTTCACGCGCGACATCGTTCGCAAGCTGCTGGACAACGCGCTGGCGGATTTCGGCAAACACATCATTCCGAGCGCCATTGAAACACATAATGTTTTTTCCTACGTGTTCCAGGGTTACTGGGAAGACATTGGAACGATTCGTAATTTCTTCGATGCCAATCTCGACGTCACTTCCGAACTGCCGCGCTTTAATTTCTTCGACATGGCGGCACCGATTTTCACCCGCCCGCGCTTCCTGCCCGGATCAAAAATCAACGGCGCGCAGATTGATCACGCGGTGATTTCCGACGGCTGCATTCTCAATCATGCGCGGATCAACAACAGTATTGTCGGCGTGCGCAGTATCGTGGGCGCGGGTTCGGAATTGAATCGCGTGGTGTTGTTGGGCTGTGATTATTACGAATCCAGCGAATCAATTCGGAGCAATGAAGATGCGGGCCGCCCGCGTATCGGAATCGGTGCAAACACACGCATTGAAAACGCGATCATCGACAAGAACGCGCGCATTGGAAACAACGTCGTGATTTCTCCCGCGGGCAAACCTGAGAATGCGGATCATCCGCTCTATTACATCCGGGATGGAATCGTGATCATTCCCAAGAGCGGCATCGTGCCACACGGAACAGTGATCTGAATTCGGGTTTAACAGAAGATCACGAAGGGAACGAAGTCGAAGGGGATTGAAGGTTTTAGGATTTAGAGAACTGAACCCTCACCCCAGCCTCTCCCATCCGATGGGCGAGGGAGAAGAATTCCGCGGCGTTCGCATGTCGAAGTTCGCAATCTCATCGAACGCATGTATCCGTCTCCCTCTCCCATCGGATGGGAGAGGGCCGGGGTGAGGGAAAACCGCCTTTTCCAAACCAATTCCGAATCGTCAGCGGGCGATCTTCGATTTGCTATGGGCTTGCCTGCTTTTCCTTCCGTTAACTTCGTTCCCTCCTGTGAATTCCGTTTTGAATTCCTTTCGCGCCGGAAAAGTTCTGGCGTGTTTTCGAAGACGAGGCAAAATACAGCATGGTTCTTCTTTTCAAACTGCTGCTGGCCACTGCTTTTGGCTGGACGATTTTGGCGCTGCTGTGAAACGGTTCGGATATCTGCGCGATCCTTTGTTCCTGATTTGCAGTTCGCTTTATGCTGTCAATCGCTGGCTGATTCGCCCGCACGTTCACAGCACGTTCCTCCGTTTTCATTTCAATGACCTGCTTCTGATGCCTTGCGCGCTGCCGCCACTGCTGCTCATGCAACGCTGGCTCCGGCTGCGGCAACACGACAAATTTCCCACCGGCGGAGAAATCACACTTTACCTGATCGTCTGGTCAATTCTCTTTGAACTCATCGGACCGCATTTGATGCATCGCGCCACGGGCGATATCTGGGATGTGGTGGCGTATGTGGCCGGCGCCATTCTCGCCGGCATCTGGTGGCATCGCGATCAGATCGCGCGGAGGTTTCGGACGCATGAGCTTTGATGCGCTCGCGCCGCATTATCGGTGGATGGAATGGATTCTCGCCGGCAACAAACTGCAACGCTGCCGAGTGCGATTTCTTGATCGAATTCAATCGGCTGAACGCATTTTAATCCTCGGCGAAGGCAACGGTCGTTTCCTTTTGCAATGCCGCCGCGTCAATCCCGAAGCATCCATCACCTGCATCGACGCCAGCGCTCGAATGCTGGCAGCGGCGCGAAAGCGATTGCAAAAAAATGGCGTTCCCGTGGAATCAATTGATTTCATCGCCGCCGACGCGTTGATCTGGAAACCGACAAAGACTTACGACGCGATCGTCACGCATTTTTTCCTCGATTGTTTTCGTCCGGATCAACTGGAGGAAATCATTGCGACACTTTCCTCGGCTGCAACGCCTGACGCCGATTGGCTCGTGGCAGATTTCCAGGCGCCGCAGGAAGGATGGCAACGTCAGCGCGCGCGATTGATTCTCTGGAGCATGTATGCGTTCTTCCGATTTGCAACGCGGCTTCCGGCCCGACGACTGACCGCGCCGGATGATTTCCTGAAGCGGAATGGATTTCGACTTCAGGAACGATTCGCCGCCGAATGGGGATTACTGCATAGCGATTGGTGGACCCGACGCGCGGCGGGAACGACCATTGCGTGATCTCGGATTTCGCATCGACGGACACTTTCCAAACTTCTGAATCCCGTTAGATTGCCTGCAAATCCAAATCCCCAAACCTCTATGAAAAAATTATTGTCGTTGTTCGTACTGGCGGCTCTGACTTCTCTCTCCTGCCCGGCTCAAGAGTGGGCGAAAGCGCGGCTCGATCAATCCCCGCGGCATCTTGAATGGATCAAAATCAAAAGCGGAGAGCGCGAAGTCGATTCGTTCATCGCTTATCCGGAAGTGAAAGAAAAAGCCACCGCGGTGATTGTCATTCACGAAATCTTCGGCCTGACGGATTGGGTGCGCAGTGTCACCGATGAATTGGCGGAAGCGGGTTACATTGCGATTGCGCCGGATCTGTTAACCGGCACTTCCGGCGCGAAAGGCGCGAGCGGCGCGCGCGATGTGATCGGTTCTTTATCCGCCGAGCAGATCAATGGTGATCTCGAAGCGGCGGTGAAATACGCGCGCAGTCTGCCAAGCTGCAACGGCAAAGTCGTCGTCGCCGGGTTCTGCTGGGGCGGCGGGAAATCTTTTCGATTTGCAACGGCCAGCCCGGACATCAAAGCCGCTTTCGTTTTTTACGGCGACGCGCCGTCCGAGAAAGACATGAAAAAGATTTCCTGCCCCGTTTACGGTTTTTACGGGGAGAACGATGCGCGGATCACCGCCGCGGTGCCGAAAGTTTCCGCCTCCATGAAAGAAGCCGGAAAAACGTATGAACCGAAAATCTACGACGGCGCGGGTCACGGTTTCATGCGCGCCGGCGAGGCTCCCGATGCGAAAGAGGCGAATAAAAAAGCGCGGGATGAAGCGTGGAAACGCTGGAAGGAAGTGCTGGGAAAAATCTGAACCGCCGCAAAACTCGAAACTCGAAACTCCCAACCAGAAACTTCGAACTCAATTCCGAACACGGAGCCTCATTGAAAAACGAAATCTCCGCATTCGAAATTCGGAATCGAAATTCGATGATCTGGTCGCGCTCCGTTGAGCGTCTGGCTCAAGGAACACTCCGGCGGGACGAATCGGTTTTGCGAACCGATTACTTGGCCTGCGCGAACAACATGAACACCCGCGGGCCGCGCTCGGTCATGAGCTGATATTGCTCTTCCTGCGGGCCGATCGGAACGGCGAAACCATCGCTGTTGCGGTCGTTCGTTGGCTCACCGTTCACGAGAATCATGTAATGATGGGTTTTGTTTCCCGGGATGTGGTGAACGGTCGTGTGCCACGCGTCAGTGGTGCTGTCGCGCTGCAGGGCAACTTTCTGCCAATTGGTGAATGAACCGACAATGTGAACCGACTCCGGCGCTTGCGTATGACCGTCAGGCAGACGCCAGCGGAAGACCTTGGAATAGGTCGTCTGACGATCTTGCGGACGTGACTGCGGAAGAGGCGAACGAGAGGAAGGTTCGGGCATCAACGGGGCGCCTTTCGACGCCGACTTTTGTCCGAATAACTTATTAATACTACTGAACATAGTGCGAAGTTCGAAACTAACGCACGTCAATCGCCCGGAGCAAACAGAAAGAATTCTTTTTCATGCATCTGCGTAGTTTTTCTTCTGTCGCACCCGGGAAACACGGAAAAAAATTGAATCATTTTGATTTTAACGGGATCTTGATTTCATTCCTCCCCGGAGACGAACCGAGGTTTAACGCAAATGATTATGAACAAAACATGTTTTTTAATGATTATCGGATTCATTTGGACCTTCTCAATCTCCGGAGAAGAAACCCGCTTTCAATTATCGGCTGCGGACTCTGCTGCGATTCGACAAAAGCTGGAGGCTTTTGAAAAAGGAACTCTGAGTTTGGAAGCGCTGACGAAAGAAAAAGAAACCGGATTACAGATTATCCGTTACTACCTTGAAAACTCGAATTCGATAACAACAAAGATGAAGCTTCCGGTGAGTCGCTGCTTTGCGGCTGTAGGAAAATTTCCTGAGGCGGCCACTTTGGCAGAGCAATACGTTGGAACGTATTCGAACGATTGGCATGGGTGGCGGATTTTGAGTTCCGCAAGCGGTCTTCTAAGCGATTTTGATTCCGCTTTAAGCGCAGGAACAAATGCCGTGAGGTTTGGCGACAATATTAGCGCAATTTCAACTAGCTTTTATGGGTTGAAACTTGAGCGGCTTGAGGTCGTTGAGTCATTGTTTCCGAAGCTTCTTGATCTGATCGAATCAAATACGATTAGCGCAAACGACCGAGAAGGAGCTATAGGTGCGGCTGTTATCTGTTCCGTGAGATTGAAAAAGGAAAATTATTTTCTTCGGGTATTGAAGGCGGTGAAACTTGAGGAGCTTACTTCTCGCGACGATTACCTGAAAGCGGTTTTGCAGGAAGCGTGTCGCCAATTCAAATCGAAGGAAGCGGAGGAATTTTGTGAAAAATTCAGGCTTGCGACACAAAAAGAATGATCGGAGCGGCACCAACCGCGTTTAATCCATTTTCGAGGGGCAGCAGGTTCGCCGAAACATTTGAAATTCTTTCGAATCTACCGTGCCGTTCGACTCCGGAAAAATCGGTTCTCCAACGAAACCGGATCGGTGCATTCCAGAATACCATCTGCGGAGATCTGACCTTTTTGAATCGTCGTCCAATCTTTGAGGTTCGAACTGGACTGAATCTCAACCATCGTTAGAGCTTCACCTCTTATTCGAAAACGAAAAAATCCGTCCTTCACTTCGACAATCGTTAAAGAAAGAGGAACATCCACCGTCGGCACACCGGCCAGAACTTTGTCCAGATTCAATCGCCCGCCGGTTCGGCATTTTCCAACCAAAGCAGGAACGACATCCACGCCGGCCAGCACGCGCTGGATGATTTGCTGATAATTCTCATTTGGAAATCGCGCCCACGCCAGCGCACAGGCGGCGGCAACGTGCGGCGACGACATCGAAGTGCCATTGTCGTAACCGTAAGCATCGTCCGCGGTGGACATGCAGGAATAAACCACGTAACCCGGCGCGCCGAGATCGACTGTATCCGCCCCGTAATCCGAGAAATGCGCCAGGCCGTCGTCCCGCGTCGTCGCCGCGACTGAAATGATATTGTCGAGATCGAAGGACGCCGGAAAAAACGCATTGCTGGAATCGTCGTTGTTCAGCGCAAAATTTCCCGCTGCCGCGACAAAAATAATTCCCTCGTCGCGCGCGTCCGCAATCGCATCGTAAAGTGCCGTGGAAAAAAACGGGCCGCTGGTGACGCCGCCCCAACTGGCATTGATCACTTTCGCGCCGTTCGCTTTCGCGTATTCAATGCACTCGATCGCATCCGAAACCGCGCCTTCGAAATTCTCATCCAGAAATTTGCAGCCCATGATCCGCGCGCGCCAGGCGACGCCTGTGATCCCGATTCCATTGTCTCCGACGGCGCCCAAGGTCCCCGCGACGTGCGTTCCATGACTCGGCTCATCGACGAGATTTCCATTTCCGGCAATGGCGTTGATTCCGTGAATGTCATCCACATAACCGTTGTGGTCGTCATCGATTCCGTTTCCGGGAATTTCATTCGGATTGGTCCAAAGATTCCCCGCGAGATCTTCGTGCGTCACGCGAATGCCGGAATCAATCACGCAAACCAGAATCGAACTTGCGTCCGTGTTCAAATCCCAGGCCGTCATCGCGTGAATGTCACAATCCTTTGTCCCGCCCAGTTGCCCCCAATTATTTAGATTCCACAGCTCGGAGGAAAATCCCGGATCATTCGGCACCCGCGCGGCGCGCAGGATGTAATCCGGCTCGGCGAATTCCACGAGACCACTGTCGCGATACATCTGCAACGCGCGTTGCACGGAAACGTTCGACGGCAATTGCACGACCTGGAGATTGCCCAGCGACGAAAAACTGCGACGGATTTTTCCGCCCACGCGCTGCCGTGCCGCGTTCAATGCGCCGGAAGATTTCTCCGCGCGCGGTTTGATTAAAATGCGATCCGCGCGGTACTCGTTCGTTCGCAAAAGCAAATCATCGGAAAGATTCCGCCCAAAGCTTGAACTGATGCAGCTCAAAGAGATTGCCAGGAAAACAGCGCGGGCAAGAAACGGGTTCGGTCGCTTTTTCGGAACGATATCGCAAGTCATCATGTTCGAAAATTCTCCGGCAAGATCCGTTAGCCGTCATCGTGGGAAAACTCAGTAACCGCCGAACGCGTTGGGAAAGTGGCGCAGTTAAACTCCAGCGCCGGAAAAACCCGCAGGCGCGTTGGGGTGATCAAACCACTTGCCGCTCCGGAACCTTTTGGATAACTAAACTGGCGTGCATCAACTGATACGCCGGGTTCAAATTTTGCTGGTTGCCGCGGGTCTGCTGATCTCCTTCACAGCGCGGGCACAAATTGATCCCGTTCCGCGCGAACTGATTCAACTGGGCTACAACGCCGCGTTTCAGGGACACGCGCCACTTTCCGCTTACGCATTTTATTATCGCAATGTGCCCGGTTTCATGCGCACGAATCTCACGCTGCGGCTGGCATTGGCACCGACGTATGTCGATTCCGAACTGGGCATCAGCCATGTCTTCACCGAAAACACGGATCTCGGAATCGGCATTGCCGGCGGCGGTTTTGCGGACAGCTACGATGAAATTCGACGCGGGAAATTTCTGCCCAAACAATCCTTCGTTGGCCATGGCGGCGAAGCTTCGGTCAGCTTGTATCACTGCTTTAATCCCGACGATCAGATTCCGTTGAACGCAGTGTTGCGCGGGCTCGCGCATTATTCCACTTACGAAACCGACGACAACACCGCCGCGCGTTTCATTCTCCCAAACGACCATTCGACGGTTGGCATTCGCACCGGACTGCGCTGGGGCGGCAAGGAGCCGGTTTTGTTTCCCTCGCTCGCGATGGAATTGTCGGTCTGGTACGAAGGACAATATCGAACCGACTCCGGACTTTACGGCATTCCCGATGCAAATCCGCGGGGCGACCGCCGGTTGCGGGAAATGTCGCATCTGTTCTGGGGGCAGGCGCTGCTGGCTTACACGTTCACGAATTCCGGACAAAGTTTTTACATCAACCTCACCGCTGGAACGAGCGCGGATGCCGACCGGTTCAGCGCCTATCGATTGGGATCGCTCCTGCCGCTCGTCTCGGAATTTCCGCTGAGTTTGCCAGGATACTATTACCAGGAAATCAGCGCCAAACAGTTCGTGCTGCTCGGCGGCAATTATACCATCGCGCTCGATAAAAAAGGTCATTGGAACGCGAACATTGTGGCAACAACCGCGGGCGTGGATTATCTGGATGGATTCGAACAGGCCGGCCAATGGCATTCCGGCGTGGGCGGCGGAATTCTTTATCAACGGCCTTCGCTGAAAGTGATGGTGGGTTACGCGTACGGCATCGATGCGATGCGCAGCGGCGGTCGTGGTGCCCACAGTGTCGGCATTCTCATGCAAGTGGATCTCGAACACGCGAAGAATCTTCTCTACGGCCCACAACAGCCCAATCGCTGGCGCGGTTTCCAACGCATCTTCGGCGCTTTCGGCGGCTGAAAAATTGCTAAACGGAAACGCCGTTTCAGTGAATTCACCCAGGAGTGCGGGATTGATCGCGCTTCAGCTTGATTCTGGCGTGCGGATTTTTGGCGCGGCCATTTTCTGATAACGTTCCCAGCGTTTCTCGATGTCGAGTTGCGCCTGGGCAAAGTACCCGCGCGCATCCTCCGGCCTGCTTTGCGTCAACATCTTGAACCGGTTTTCCGAAAGCAGATACTCCTCCACCTTCGTTCGCGGCGCACTAGAATCGAGCTGCAATGGATTCTCGCCTTTCTCAGCGCGGCGCGGGTCAAATCGATACAACAGCCATTGGCCGGAATCGACCGCCAGTTTTTGTTGCCGTGCGCCAACGCCTTGATCCAGCGCGATCCCGTGCGCAATGCAATGACTGTAAGCGATGATCAATGACGGTCCCGGATAAGATTCCGCTTCGAGCAATGCCTTCAACGTGTGTTCATCCTTCGCGCCCATCGCCACACTCGCGACGTAAATATGCCCATAGGTCATCGCAATCAGCCCGAGATCTTTTTTGCCAGCCGGTTTTCCACCCGCAGCAAATTTCGCGACCGCGCCGCGCGGCGTCGATTTCGACATCTGCCCACCGGTGTTGGAATAAACTTCCGTGTCCATGACCAGCACATTGACATCGCGGCCGCTCGCCAGCACGTGATCCAATCCACCGTAGCCGATGTCGTAAGCCCAGCCGTCACCGCCCAGAATCCAAACGCTGCGTTTCACCAGCGCATCGGCAATCGGCCGCAACCGGCGCGCTGCATCCAAATCCAACCGCGCAATTTTATTCTTCAAAGCGACGACGCGTTCGCGCTGTTCGTAAATGCCGGCTTCATTGCTTTGATCCGCGTTCAACAAACCCGCAACGAAGTCATCGCCCAATTGCGGCGCCAGTTTTTGGACCAGTTCGGAAGCGAACTCGCGTTGCTTGTCGATGGAAACGCGGAAACCCAATCCAAACTCGGCATTGTCTTCGAACAGCGAATTGGCCCACGTCGGGCCGCGGCCGCAAGCATCCGTCGTGTACGGCGTGCTCGGAAGATTGCCGCCGTAAATCGAGGAACAGCCGGTGGCGTTCGCAATCACCGACCGATCTCCAAAAAGCTGCGTTATCATTTTTATGTACGGCGTTTCGCCGCAGCCCGAACACGCGCCGCTGAATTCAAACAGCGGCTGCAACAATTGCTGCTGACGAAGCTGGCTGGAACGAATCCGGCGCCGATCCACTTCCGGCAGCGTGAGGAAAAAATTCCAGTTCTCGCGTTCGGTCACGCGCAAGGGCGGCTGCGAATGAAGATTGATCGCCCGGCGCGTGGGCTGGGATTTATTTTTCACCGGACAGACGTCGATACACAAACCGCATCCAGTGCAATCTTCCGGCGCGACCTGAAGCGTAAATTTCAGGCCTTTGAAATCCGGCAGCCGCGAGTCGCAGCTTTTGAAAGTTTCAGGCGCGGCCTGCCAATCTTTAGCGCCATAAACCTTCGCGCGAATGGTCGCGTGCGGACAGATCGCCACACATTTCAGACATTGAATGCAGATGGCCTCGTCCCACACCGGAATCTCCAGCGCGAGATTGCGTTTCTCAAATTGCGCGGTGCCGGTCGGGAAAGTGCCATCGACCGGAAAGGCGCTGACGGGCAACTCATCGCCATCACCCGACGCGAGCCGTCCCAACACTTCGCGAACAAAGCGCGGCGCATTCTCAGTCATTCCCGGAAGCAGCGGGCCGGTTCCATTTGCGGTATCGGGCAGCATCACTTCCTGCAAATGCGTCAGCGTGTTGTCCACCGCCTGGAGATTCATCGCGATGACTTCCTCGCCTTTTTTGCCGTAAGTCTTGCGAATGGATTTTTTTATCGCCTCAATCGCCTGTTCGCGCGGCAGCACGCCGGACAACGCGAAAAAGCAAACCTGCATAATCGTGTTGATCCGCTTGCCCATGCCGCTGTCGCGCGCGACCTGATTCGCGTTGATCACGAAAAATCTGATGCGTTTTGCCAGCAACGCTTCCTGCACGGGCGTGGGCAGTCGCGACCAGATTTGCTCTTTCGAAAACGGCGTGTTCAGCAGAAATGTCCCGCCGGGCACAAGCGCTTTGAGCATTTCAAATCGTTCCAGGAACATCGGCTGATGACACGCGACGAAATTCGCGCGACTGATCAGATACGCGGAACGAATCGGTTCCGGCCCAAACCGCAGATGCGAAACCGTCATGCTGCCGGATTTTTTCGAATCATAAACGAAGTAGCCCTGCGCAAAGTTTTCTGTGCCTTCGCCGATAATTTTGATGGAGTTCTTGTTCGCGCCAACCGTTCCGTCCGCGCCCAATCCGTAGAACAGCGCGCGAATCACACGCTCGGATTCCGTCGAAAAATTCTGATCCACCGGCAGACTGGAATTGGAAACGTCGTCGTTGATTCCGACCGTGAAATGATTTTTTGGATGATGCAGCTCCAGGTTTTCGAACACGGCTTTGACCATCGCCGGCGTAAATTCTTTCGAAGACAATCCGTAACGGCCCCCGAAAATCCGCGGCAGCGTGTGCAGGCGTCCCCAGCCATTCGACAGCCCTTCATAAATTGCCGCGAGACAATCCTGGAACAGCGGTTCGCCCATCGCGCCCGGTTCCTTCGTGCGATCCAAAACCGCAATGGCGCGGACCGATTCCGGCAGAGCTTCGACGAATCGCTTCGCGTCGAACGGACGATACAGTCGCACCTTTACGATTCCGACTTTTTCATCTTCACGCAAAAGTTGCTCTACTGTTTCATGCGCGGTTTCGCAACCGGAACCCATCAGAACAATGACACGTTCGGCGCGCGGCGAACCGAAATATTCAAACGGCTGATACGATCTTCCAACCTGCTTCGCGAACGCTTCCATCGCATTGGCGACAATCTCCGGACACGCTGCGTAAAATGGGCTGGCGGCTTCGCGCGCCTGGAAAAACGCGTCGGGATTCTGCGCCGTACCACGCACTACCGGCAGGTCCGGCGTCATCGCCCGGCCGCGATGCTCCGCAATCAGACGATCATCGATCAACGCCCGCAAATCCTCGTCCGCCAGCACTTCAATTTTTTGAACTTCATGCGACGTGCGAAAGCCATCAAAGAAATGGATGAATGGAATGCGCGACCGCAGCGTGGCCGCCTGCGCAATCAACGCAAAATCACTCGCCTCCTGCACACTGGCCGAAGCCAGCATCGCCCAGCCCGCCGAACGCACGGACATCACATCGCTGTGATCGCCGAAAATCGAAAGCGCGTGCGTCGCAACCGCGCGCGCGGTCACGTGAAAAACTGTCGGAAGCAGTTCACCCGCGATCTTGTAAAGATTCGGAATCATCAGCAGCAATCCCTGCGACGCAGTGAAAGTGGTGGCGAGCGAACCGGTTTGGAGCGCACCGTGAACATTGGCCACCGCGCCGCCTTCGCTCTGCATTTCCACAATCGCGGGAATCGTGTCCCACAGGTTTTTGCGACCTTCCGCGGCCCATTGATCGCACCATTCGGCCATCGCCGAGGACGGTGTGATGGGATAGATCGCCATGACTTCGTTGAGGCGATAGGCCACGCGAGCGACGGCTTCGTTCGCGTCCAGGGTGAGTTTGGGTCGCTTGATCATGGGCGAAAATTGAACCGCATTTTCAGGTTCAGCAGCCGTCAGTTCCGCGCCAGCCGTGGTGCTGACAACCTGATTGAAACTAGGCGCGAGTGGACGGGACGCCTTCACCGATTTTGCCCAACAGACAACCTGCTTTGCGTAATCCTCGGAGCGCAGAATTCATTCTGCGCGTTTCGGAAATTGCGGAAGAGACACGCGAAATGAATTCCGCGCTCCGGGCATAACGCATTTCCTTACGGTTGCTCCAAAACAAATGCTGGCAAAATTCGGCATTAACAGTGAGATTTTCGTCGCTGGTGCAAACCCGTAAGTGAACACGACATCATGACTTTTTTTCCGCTGCATTTCCGATACCTACGCCGCTTCGCGCTTCTGCTGCTGGCCGGTTGCGCCTTCGCTTTTGTGAATGCCGCTTCCGCTCAGACCAATTCCGTTCCGTCGAATCGCTGGTTGTTCGTCGTCGATACTTCCCGCGGAATGCAACGCCGCGCCGATGCCGCCCGGCAGATCGCCGCGTCGCTCGTCGATTCCGGAATGCATGGCCAGATGCGTTCCGGCGACAGCATTGGTCTTTGGACTTTCAATGACACATTACACAGCGGCCAATTCCCGCTTCAGGAATGGAAGCCCGGCGACAGCCGCGCCATCGCTCAGCGCGTCTTTGATTTCCTTAAAAGCCAGAAAAATGAGAAGGACAGCCGCCTGGAAAAAATCATGCCCGAAATGAATCAGGTGATCGCGGCGTCGGAATTCATCACCGTCATTTTGATTTCCGAAGGCTCCACAGAGATTCACGGCACGCCGTTCGATGCGAAGATCAATTCAAGTTACCAGGCCTGGCGGGATCAACAGGAGAAAAGCGCGATGCCGTTCGTGACGCTGTTGCGCGCGCGCGATGGAAAGATTGCGCAATACGTTGTCAACACGCCGCCCTTCCCGCTCGAGCTTCCCGCATTGCCGGAAGAATTATTGAAGCCGCGCGTCACAAAACCCGCCGTCGCAGAAGTGGAAAAGCCCGAACCCGCCCAACCGCGAGTCGTTCCGCCGTTGATTCTTTCCGGAAAGAAAAAAGAACCGCCGGTGGAAACACCTGCGCCGGTGGTTGTCCAGCCGCCCGATGTTAAATCCGAAACCACGAATGCGCCGGAGGTCGTGGCACAAAATCCAACACCGCCGCCGATTTCAGAATCCGAGAACGTCAAACCGCAACCCGATCTCACAACACCGAACGCATCGGAAGAAAACATTGCGGCGCCAGCGAACAAGGAAGTTGTTTCCACCGAAAGCAACGAAACTGCGACGATTGAATCTCCGGCTCCCGTCCAAACCGCCGTCAGCGCCGCGCCGGTCCCCAAGCGCAAAGGGTTCTGGCTCGCGGCTTCGATTATTCTCAGCGTGTTGGTGATTGTTACTTTCGCTTTGCTGCGCAACTCGCGGCGAAAATCCGACGCCAGCCTGATCACGCGTTCGCTGGATCGCGATCCTCGTTGATTCTTCGGGTGGCGCTCGTTCGCTCCGGATGGGTGCGCAACGCGAATTCCACGCTTCAGTTCAATGCTCCAGTTTGCCGAGCGGTTTTCGCTGTCGCGGTTTGGTCGTGTTTCCCTGCTCGCCATTTTGACCTTGAATCACGCCAAGACGATTGACCGGCCCGCGACCGTTGGAAATGCGTCGTTGTTTTAACTTCGTCTCGGTTTCGTTTTTCAATCGTTCTCGATGTTGGGCCTGGCTCCGTGTTTTCATACGTTTTCGTTCGTTCGCGTGAACGAAAAAATCAAGGTGGACAAAACGCGCACGCAAACTTTCGCAAACGACTTGGAGCGCGGACTTCAGCCCGCGTGTTATGATCAATGCGCCGCAACTCGCGGACTGAATTTCGCGCTTCGTTTCAGACAAGTCCCTCCGCTCGCAGCCTTTTCATTTCGTAATTGGTAATAATTCACCCGGCAAAATCTGCTCCGCCTCCCGGAAAGAATTGCCCGTGCGCGCCGCTGAAAAGATTCGAAATCCTGAGCAAACGGCAATTTTTGACCAGTGGCATATCCGTTGCTCAGCAGACTGCGAATGAATGTGAGTCTTTACCAGGCAGCCGCCTCAATGAACGCCCAGGCGCGTTGGCAGGAGCTCATTACCCAGAATCTCGCCGCCGGCGCGGTTCCCGGTTTTCGCAAGAGTGATGTTTCCTTTGCCGCCGTCGAAGCGGGTCTTCCCTCGACGGCGCTGAACGCCACTGCGATGCGCCACGTCATTCCCGCCGCGCGTTTCGGCACTAATTTTCAACCCGGCGAACTTCGTGCCACGGGCAGCGCCACGGATCTCGCGCTGGAAGGCCCCGGTTTTTTTGAAGTGCAACTGCCGAACGGAACCAGCGCGTACACCCGCGACGGCGAACTTCACGTGAGCGCGCAGGGTCAGCTCGTGACCAAGCAGGGTTACACGGTGCTCAGCGACAGCGGCCCATTGCAATTTGATCCCAACAACGGCGGTGCGATTACGATTTCGGCTGATGGCCATGTCAGCCAGGGCGGCGATGTCAAAGGCACGCTGCGCCTTGTGGAATTCAAAAATCCGCACGCGCTCACCTCGATCAACGACGGCTTTTTCCTCGCAGACAAACCTGAAGCTCTGCCTGAAACCGCGACGGGAACGCAGGTGCGCCAGGGTTTTCTCGAAGCGTCCAACACTTCACCCACCGCGGAAATGGCGAGCTTGATTACTTCCATGCGCATGTTTGAAGCGAGCCAAAAGGTGTTGCAGATGCAGGACGAGCGCATGGGCAAAGTCATCACTGAAGTGGGAAATCCGTCATGAAGACTGCCGCATCCATTGCATTGAAGCTTTCCACTGATTCGACACGTGTTTGCCACTCTACAGTCGCAGTCCCGGCCAATGAACGTGGCGCGTGGTGTGTGCCTTTCCGCACCACGCCCACTTCCCTACTGAATTAAATTATGCTCCGCGCCCTCTATTCCGCCGCCGCCGGCATGCAATCGCAGCAGATGAACCTGGACGTCATCTCGAACAACCTCGCGAACGTCAACACGACCGGCTTCAAGAAAAGCAAAATTGAATTTCAGGAATTGCTTTACCAGACCACCCGCGCGCCCGGCGCCGAGCAGGGTTCCGGCAACGTACTGCCCACCGGCATTCAGATCGGTGAAGGTTCAAGGCCCGTTGCGACTTCGCGCATTTTCACTTCCGGCGATCTGACGCAAACCGGCGAACGCCTCGATGTGGCGATTCAGGGCGATGGCTTTTTTGAAGTGCAGATGCCCGATGGCACCCGCGCCTACACGCGCGACGGCGGATTCAAAACTTCTTCCGATGGCCGCATCGTGACCAGCGACGGCCTGCCGCTTCAGGGTGGATTTCAACCCGTTCCCGCCGGCACGACAAATATCACGATCGGCTCGAACGGCGATGTGACTTACAGCGGACCGAACGGCACGACCAGTTTCCAGGTGCAGTTGGTGCGCTTCACGAACCCGGGCGGCCTCGAAAGTTCCGGCAGCAATCTGTATCGCGAAACCAATGCCTCCGGTCCGCCCGAACTCGGCGCGCCCGGCGAAAACGGTTTCGGCTCGCTGAATCAGGGTTATCTCGAAATGTCGAACGTCAAAGTCGTCGAGGAAATGGTGAACCTGATTCTCGCGCAACGCGCTTACGAAGTGAACTCGAAGGCGGTTCAAGCCGCTGACGAAATGATGCAGCAAAGCAATAATCTCCATCGCTGATCGTTAAGATGAAATTTTTCAGTCTTTCCAAAACCGTGATCGCAGCCGTGCTGCTGGCCGGAAGCATCGCGCCATTGGGCGCGGTCGAAACGGCGGCAGCTTCGCCCAGCCCCGCGGTTTCCAAATCCCAAACCAACGCGCCCGCCATGCGGCAGCTCGCTGAATCAGATTTGCTCGAACTGCTCACGGCCACGTTGCAGAAGGATTACGTCAAAGACATGGGCGAACTGGAGTTGCGCCTCACCCGTCCCTGGACCGCTCGCAGCGTTCCGGATGAACCGTTGACGATTGAAGTTCTGGATCTGCCGAATCAGGGCGTGACACCGAATTTCATTCTGCGTTTCGAATTGCGCACGAGTGAGAAATCCCTCGGCACATTTCAAATCTCATTGCAGGCGCGCGTCTGGCGCGAAATCTGGATCGCACGTTCCGCTTTGAAACGCGGCGAATTGATCGCCGACGCGGATCTGGATCGCCAGCGTCGCGATGTGTTGACCTTGCGGGAATCGCTCGCGGATTTTTCGGCTGGCGACACCACCCTGGAAATGGCGGAACCGTTGCAGGCCGGCTCGGCGCTGTTGGCGCGTTCCGTGAAAGTGCGTCCGGTGATTCATCGCGGCCAGGCCACGGACGCGTTGATTCAAGACGGCGCGCTCAGCATCACGATGAAAGTCGAAGCGCTTGAAGACGGTATTCCCGGCCAGATCATTCGCGCCCGCAATCCTCAAACCCGCCGCGATCTTCGCGGAAAAGTGATCGACGAACAAACCATCCTGCTCGCGCTCTGATATGAAAAAGAACTTTGGAACCTGGAATTTGGAACTTGGAACTTCTCGGCGACGCAACGCGTTGTTCATCGCCGCGGCGATCACATTGCTTCCCGCCGCCCTTCCTGCGCAATCGATCTGGCGCGACGACGCTAAACCCATGTTCTCCGACAAACGCGGTGTCGCCGTCGGCGATATTCTCACGATTGTCGTTCAGGAAAACACCACGACTTCGAAAGACAACAAGACGGCGACGAGCAAACAGTCCGCGGTGGATGCGAGCATTGCGTCGTTTCTTTATAGCCCCGCCGCCAGCGGTTTGCTGACCAAAGCCGGCCAGATGCCCGCGATGAAGTTCAGTTCGAAGAATGATTTCAACGGCGGCGGCACAGTTGCGAATTCAGAAAAGATGATCGCGCGCATCGCGGTGAAAATTGTGGACGTTCTGCCAAACAACAACCTGGTGGTTGAAGGCAAACGCGAAACTTCGTTTTCCGGCGAAAAGCAAACCATCGTATTGCGCGGCATGGTGCGCGAACCGGACGTGATGGCGAACAACACGGTTTACAGTTACAACGTGGCCGACGCGACGATTCAGATCGTTTCCAAAGGTCAGATTTCCGACAGCCAGAACAAAGGCTGGTTCACTCGCATCTGGGATAAAGTTTCTCCTTTCTAAGCTCATGCCACTCGTTCCTCGAAATTTGAATTCGAAACACTGCGGCGCGGCTGCAGCCGAAAACAATGTGCCGACGGCAAGCGCTCCGCTCCAGACCGCCGCGTCAAACAACGTCAAAGAAATTGCTTCGCGCGTGCCGGTGAAAATTCAACCTGCCATTTCCAAAGAGAAAACATTGACGCCTTCGCTGTTCACCAACGCGTTCTCGCTCGTTTACAAACAGCTTTCGCTGCTGCTGCTCGCCGCGCTGTTGTCCGGCCTTACCGCCACGGCTGCTGGTGTGCGCGTGCGTGATCTCGTGATGATCGCCGGCGCGCGTGACAACCAATTGGTTGGTTACGGCCTGGTCGCGGGTCTCGCCGGCGATGGCGATAAAGATCCGGTTTACACCAAACAGACTGTCGCGAACATGCTTCAGCGATACGGAATCAATGTTCCGGCTTCCACGCTTTCGTCCAAGAACGTCGCCGTGGTCATGGTGACGGCGGACATTCCCGCGTTCATCAAATCCGGCGGACGGCTGGATGTTCAGGTCGCTTCAATGGGCGATGCAAAATCGCTTCAAGGCGGCGTGCTGTTGCAAACTCCATTGATGGGCGCGGATGGAAAAGTTTATGCCGTGGCGCAAGGCCCGATTGCCGTCGGAGGTTTCACTGCTGGCAATGGCGGTGGCGGCGGCGCGTCCGTGACCAAGAATCATCCGACCGTGGCTCAGATCATCGGCGGCGCGATTGTGGAACGCGAAATTCCCACAACGGTCGTTCACAACAACACGATTGAACTGATGCTGCGCGAACCGGGTTTCACATCCGCTTCGCGTTTGGCGACCGCGATCAACAACGTTTTCACGAACAGCGCTCACGCGGTGGATTCCACTTCCGTGCGCGTGCAGATTCCGGAGGGAATCGAAACCATGCCGGTCGATTTCATCGCGCGCCTGGAAAATCTCGAAATCAATCCGGAAATTCCCGCGCGCATTATCATCAATGAACGCACCGGCACGATTGTCGCCACGTCGCAGATTCGCGTTTCGAGCTGCGCGGTTTCGCACGGCAACATCACGATCAATGTCGCTTCCACGCTCGATGTTTCACAGCCGAACGCTTTCAGCAACACCGGCCAGACGGTCGTCACCCCGCGCACCAGCACGGAAGTGACCGAAACAAAATCCTCGCTCGTCCCGCTGCCGGAAATGCCGACGATTGAAAAAGTCGCTTCCGCTTTGAATTCGCTCGGAGTCACGCCGCGCGATGTGATGGCAATCTTCCAGGCGATGAAACAGGCCGGCGCGCTGCAGGCTGAACTGGTGATTCGCTGATTGGCTCATGAACATTTTACCGCTCCAACTTCAATCGAAGATCGACGCGTCGGATATTCCGATGGATCAGATCGCGGGCAACAAGGCGTTGACCCAGGAGCAGAAAATCGGCGAGGCCACGCGCCAGTTTGAAGCGATGCTGCTGCGGCAGATTCTGGAGAGCACGCAGAAGACCGTGATCAAATCCAAATACTCGGAAGACTCCACCGCGACCGGCATTTATCGCGACATGATCACGAGCCAGCTTGCCGACAGCATTTCCAAATCAGGTTCGCTCGGCCTGGGCGAAACGCTGAAACGCGAATTCACGCAACAAACGCGGGGCACAAAAAATGATTCACAAATGGAATCGAAATCATCCGACGCCGAAGCGCCGGCCAGTGAACTGCTTTGTCATTCCGCGAAACAATTGAGTTCCCACTCTCAACCCGTCCTCCACAGTCCGAAATACGGCACCCGCTTCCCATGAAAGAATTGCTTCACAACCTGGTCGAATCGCTCCGCGAGGAGCTGAAGGAATATGGCGAAATGCTCGCCCTGCTGGATCAGCAGCAGCAGATGGTGATGCACCGGCAAACTCAGGATTTGCTGCAATGCGTCACCGCAATCAATTCGCAGGCGGAAACCATTGCCGCCGCGCGCGAAGAACGCGAACAACGTCGCCGCCATGTCGCCGCGCAATTGAATCTTTCCGAAGACACGGCTTTCAACGCGATGATTCCGCTGTTTCCGTCCGAGTACCGTCCGCTCGTTCAGGCGCTGGTGCAGGAAAACAATGAATTGCTCGTCCGCGTTCAGCAACGCGCGCGGCAGAATCATCTGATGCTCAATCGCGTGGTGGAATTGATGCAGCGTTTTCTCGGATCGCTGTTTCCCGGAATGCAGCCCAACACTTACAACGGAACCGGCCAGGTGCTGGCGGCGGCTCTGCCCCAGCGCTCGCTCTACGACGCCATAGGATAAGCTCATGCTCGGACTTTTCGGAACCTTGAATCTCGGCACGCGCTCGCTGCAAACGCAGCAGGCCGGCGTGGAAGTGACCGGCCAAAACCTGGCCAACGTCAACAATCCCGCGTACTCGCGCCAGCGTTTGCAGATTCAAACCACCGACGCGCTGCCTTCCGCGATTGGACCGGTCGGCACCGGCGCGCAGGCGGTTGCGATTGAGCAATTGCGCAACGCGCTGCTCGATTCACAAATCCGCAACGAGCAAAGCGTCGGCGGTTATTGGTCCGCACAGCAGAGCGGATTGCAGAACGCGCAGATCAGCCTGGGAGAATTTCTGGATCGCGGCGCCAAGAATGTCGATGGCACCTCGGCCACGGGCAGCGATGGCGCGATGGGTTTGTCCGATACGCTGAATAATTTCTTCAACGATTTCCAGGATGTCGCGACGTCGCCGACTTCGATCACCGAACGGCAGGCATTGGTCAGCCAGGCACAGACGCTCGCTTCGCGGTTGCACGAAATTTCGCAACGGTTGAATGACGTTCAAACCACGATTCAAGGTTCGATCAAAGATGACGTGAATTCCGCGAACACGCTGTTGGGCGATATTGCGAAGCTCAATGATCTGATCGCGACCACCGAATCCGCGACCACCGGCAAAGCCAATGACCTGCGCGATCTGCGCGAGCAGAAGCTGGAATCGCTGGCTCAGTTGACGAACATCGAAACTGAAACCGCAGCAGACGGCTCGGTCAACATCAGCGTCAACGGCACACCGCTGGTCGTGGGAAACAAGCAGGTGGATGCATTGGAAACTTACGCGGGCAGCCGCGGACAGCTTTACGTTCGCACGGCGAATTCACAGACGAATCTCGCGCTCACCGGCGGTTCGCTGGGCGGTTCGATTAATCTTCAGGACAACGAAATCTACACGCTGCAATCGAGCCTCGACACGCTCGCCAGCGCAATCATCAGCCAGGTGAATGCGATTCATAGCACGGGTTACGATCTCGCGGGCAACACCGGCAATGATTTCTTCACCGGCACGAACGCTTCGGATATTGCAGTCAACGCCGCGTTTCTGACGGACGCATCGTTGGTTCAGGCTTCGGGCGATCCCGCCGGACCCGGCGACAATTCCGTCGCGCTCGCCTTGTCCAAACTCAAGGATCAACCCATCGCCGCGCTCGGCAATCAAACCTTCAGCGCGTATTACGGTTCAATCGTCGGGACGTTTGGCCAGTCCATTTCCGGAGCGAACACGCAGGTTGCCAATCACGAAGCTGTGAGCACCGCGCTGTTGAACCAGCGCGATTCCATCAGCGGCGTTTCGATTGATGAAGAAATGACCAATCTCCTGAGCTATCAGAAAGCTTATCAGGCATCGGCCAAGATCGTGACGACGATTGATGAGATGCTCGACACGGTTCTGAATTTGAAACGCTAACCTGAACTCCACTGATTTATGCGCGTCACCGGCAACACGTTTTCCACCAACTTTCTCAATCAGGTCAATCGCCTCACGGTCCGCCAGCAACAGTTGCAGAACCAGGCTGCTACCGGCCAGCGCATCACCGCGCCGGAAGATGATCCGGCCGCCATGCAACGCGTGCTCGGCCTGAAAACTGAACAGCAGAATCTGACGCAATACAGCAATACCATCGCCGCGCTTCAGGATCGCGCGATGAGTTCGTTCAATGCGATCAAAGGCGTCAAGACGGTTTCGGATCGCGCGGGAGAAATTGCCACGCTCGCGGACGGCACCCGTTCGCCTGAAGAACTTAAAACCTACGCCAGCGAAGTGACCGAATTGATCAAGCAGGCGGTTCAGGTCATGAACAGTCAGCACGGCGATCAATATCTCTTCGGCGGCACTGCGAGCAGCCAGCCGCCGTTCACGCTCACAACCGATGCTGATGGCAACGTGACGGGCGTTACGTATCAGGGCAACACTTCGGTGGTGGAAAACGAAATCGGCTCCGGTTCGGCTATCAGCATTGATGCTCCAGGCGAAAACACTTCGGGAACCGGCGCGCGCGGGATCATTACCGACAGCCGCAGTGGCGCGGATTTCTTCAATCATTTGATTTCGCTGCGGGATCATTTGCTCGCCGGCGACACTGCGGCGATTGCGTCCACGGATCGTCCCGCGCTGTCAGACGATGAGGAAAATTTGATTTATCACATCAGCAACAACGGCGTGATGCAAAGCCGGTTGGAAGCCGCGAATACCGCCGGTAAAACCCGCAAGGATTCACTGGAACAAGTGATTTCACGCGAAGCCGATGCCGATCTCACGGAAACGCTCGTTTCTCTGAGCCAGACGCAGACCGCGTATCAGGCTGCGCTCCAAAGCGGCGCGAGCCTGATGAAATTGTCGTTGATGAATTATCTGGGTTAAGCCCGGAAGTAATAGCGGCGAAAGCGGCGCTGAAGCGCACGCACTCCAAACGCTCCGCGCGGTTTAATGCGTCAACAATTTCGCGAAGTGTCTGGAGTGCGTGCGCTTCAGCGCCGCTTTTTTTTGAGCTTCGTAAAAGCCCCCAAAACAAAACGCACGTTTGCGCAGAATTAAATCAAGTTTCCACCCATTCCGCCGATGCAGAACGTGGAAAACCGTTGCGTCAAAACGGATCATTGTGATTTCGACCGGCGCATTCTGAAAATTTTATGAGTAGTTCCGATCGGCTCACAACTTTGCTCGATTCTCTCGGGATGGAAATTGTCACGGCACAGGCCGGATCCAGCCAGGGTCAGTTTCCCATTCTCGATCTGTTGGGCAATTTGCGGGATCAAGCCGAAGGGAAACCGGAGCTTGCCGAAATGCATCGCCGCTGCGCCGATGCCTGGGAACGCATGGTCCAGATCGTTGAATCCGGCAATGCGTTCACCGGGGAGGAAATCAACTGGCTCAACGATCTTCTGACGTTTCTGCAAAAAGCCGTTCGCACGAATCCGACCGCGCCTGCCGCGACGACCGCACCACCGGTTGAATCAGCACCCGTAAAAACCGAAGCGCCTCCGATCCCGGACGAAACCGGCGAAGAAGCACCTCTGGTTTTGAATATTTCCGAAGACGCCGAATTGCTGCGCGAGTTCATCATGGAATCGCGCGAGCATCTCGACAATATCGAGCAGGGCGTTCTTGTTTTGGAAAATCAACCCGCCGACGCTGAGACGCTGAACACGGTTTTCCGCGCGTTTCATACTTTCAAAGGTGGCGCGGGATTTCTGAATCTTCTGCCGATCAATCGGCTCGCGCATGTTCTCGAATCGCTGCTCGATCTCGCGCGGCAGGGCAAACTCACGATCAACGCGCCGGTCATCGAATTGATTCTCCGCGGTCGGGATGTGCTGAAACAATTTCTCGATGAAATCGAAGGCCAGGTGAACGGCTCCAAATCCGTGACGCCAATTTCCATTGCCACTGCGGAATTGAAAACGGAAGTGCAGTCCGTCATCGACCGCGTGCTTTCCGGCGAATCGGAAATCGTCGCAGCCCCAAAACCCGCCACGCCAAAGAGCGTTCCCGCGGAATCATTCGCGATTGAAGCGGCCATTCCCGCGGCCGAAGCCGTTGCCGAAGTTTCGCCGCAGATCGTTCCAACCAAAGCAGCACCGGCGGCCACTGAAGCCACTTCCAACGCCAATTCGAATTCCAAAACAGACGTTGGCGCGATGGTGAAGGTCGATACCGCAAAACTCGACGGCTTGCTGGATCTGGTGGGTGAAATGGTGATTGCGCAATCACTGGTCGGCCAGGGGCTGAATGGCGTTGCGAATCTGAATCCGGAATTCGCGCGCAACATGGCGCAGCTCGGACGCATCACGAAAGAACTGCAACGCGTGAGCATGTCGCTGCGCATGGTGCCGATTCGCGGCGTGTTTCAGAAAATGGCGCGCGTGGTTCGCGATGTTGGCGCGAAGCAGAACAAGAAAGTTCAATTCGTGACAAGCGGCGAAGACACCGAACTGGATCGCGGCGTCGTGGAGGAATTGAACGATCCGCTGCTGCACATGATCCGCAATTCGATGGATCACGGAATTGAATCGTCCGAAAAACGGGAAGCGGCCGGGAAATCTCCGACCGGCACGCTGCATCTGCGCGCGTATCATCAGGGCGGAAATATCGTCGTCGAAATCGAGGATGACGGCGCGGGATTGAACAAAGAACGCATTCTGCAAAAGGCAATTGAACGCGGATTAACCGCCGCCAACGCACCGCACACGGACGAAGAAATTTTCAATTTCATTTTCGCCGCCGGTTTTTCAACCGCGGAAAAGATCACAGACCTTTCCGGGCGCGGTGTCGGACTGGACGTCGTTCGCCGGAACATTGAAAAACTGCGTGGACGCATTGACATCTCATCGTCCGCCGGCAAAGGCACGCTGTTCAAGATCACGCTGCCATTGACGCTGGCGATCATTGATGGGTTGATCGTGAAGGTCGGCGAGGAACGTTACATTCTGCCGACGCTTTCCGTGCGCGAATCATTCCGACCTGAGGCCAGCATGATCACTCGCGTTCAAGGACGCGGCGAAGTGGTGAAGGTGCGCGACCGGCTGATTCCCCTGCTCCGCTTGCACGAGCTGTTTGGCATCAAGCCAAAATCAGATGACGTGACGGGCGGAATTGTAATTGTGATTCAATCCGGTCCCAAAGTGCGCTGCCTGCTGGTGGACAGTTTATTGCACAAGCAGGAAGTCGTGATCAAAAATCTCAACGACATGATGGTTCACAAAAATCGCGCGCTGGCCGGCGCGGCGATTCTCGGAGACGGACGCGTGGGATTGATTCTCGACATGAACGCGCTGGTGCATCTCGACGCTGAAATATTTTCGCAGGCGGCTTGAACCGTGGCACGGGCGTCTCGCCGGTGCGTTGGTGATTTGCCTGTCGCTTTCGAGTTCGAGTTCGAAACGCACAGGCGAGACGCCCGTGCCACTATAGCGCGTCTGCGTTGAACCCGGCTCAAGACGGAAACTTGTTGGAACCGCTGAAGATGGCGTTGCGGCCTTGCGTGACCATGAACAATCGCCGCCCGAACAAATGCGCGAGTTCATTCATCTCAGCCGCTTCGCGTGCTGGAAGCGCGCGGGCGTTGTTGAATTCCCACAGATTCAGCCAGTGTTGAAAATGTTCCGGCTTCAATTCCAGCGGAAGATGCGCGGTTCCGAAACCGCCGCGATAGCGCGAAGGCCCGCCGGTTTGCAGTGACCAGAATTCCGTGATCTTCGCCAGATGCTCGGGCCAGTCGTCAATCGTTCCCATGAAGATCGGGCCGATCACGGCGTCCTGCCGCACGTCGGCGTAAAAAGGTTTAATCAGTTTGAGAATGCCTTCGTGGCCGCCGAGTCGTTCGTATAAAGATTTTTCAGTTTCGTCCGTCATTTGCTTTCCTGCACTTTTCTCCATTCCAATTCCACGCCCAAACGCTGTACCCATTCGTTCAATTCGGACAGGTTGATCTGTTCCGCCGAAACGTGGAGCATCGCGCGAATATCGCGCAGATGTTTATCGGAACCGCCTTCGCGAAAATATTCCAACTTGCGAACAATAACATATTCCGGCGGCGCGAGCACGAGCGTTTCGCCCATGTAATCCAAACGCCGTGAAAAGCGAAACGCCCAGGCATTGAATTCGTGCCTGCCGGCAGGATAGAAATCCGCTTTGAAGCTGGTAGCCGCTTCCGGCGACGGAAAGATTTTTGGAAACTGTAGAATTTCGCTGTCTCGAAGGAACGACGAAATCCACGTCGTGAGTGAAACGTGGTTCTCCGTATAAAATGGCCGCGACGCTTCCGCTCACCACGTATCGAATTCGACGTCGATTCAACGTGCGGATGAACAGAAGGGAAAGTTCAGGATCGTCCAGAAAAATGCGAGCCACCTCGGCCGCGACCTGTGCATCTGACCAGTCGCGATGCTGCTGTCGAACCCAGGCGGTCTTCATTTTGTGCGCCGTCCGGTACATCCCCTCCGCCAAAGCCAACCGGCGTTCCGGAATCATCCGCCGTAAAATCACGAATTGCTCCTCACTGGTTTGTTCATCGGCGAGCATGGCAAAAATGTGCGTCTGAAATTTCCACCCGGCAAGCTCTTTGGCTCTGCCGAAATTCTGAACCCGCGATCACGGGTCCGCCCGCTCAATCCTCCTCATTCGCCTCGCGCCGCTCAATCGCCTCCGGATGATCATCCAGATTGCGCGAGAGATAAACATGTCGAAGCTGATGACCGAATCCGTTTTTGTGAAAGAACGCCAATGCATCGGTGTTGTCCTCGTCGGTATCCACCAGCATGATCCGCGCGTCGAAACGGATGAACAGCCGCGTCAGTTGATTGAGCAGCCGCGTCGCGACTCCATGGCGCTTGTAGGCCGGATCCACTCCCAGCCATTCGAGCCAGCCGTAACGCCACGCATTACGCGGCTTTTCCATCAGGCCGCCCAGCGCGAATCCCACAATGCGATCCTCCGCCACCGCGACCAGACACGTTTCCTCGTCCGACGCAAAAAGCTGCATCACTTCATCGTCATCCCAGCAGCGGTAAAGAGTCGGCAACTCCTCGGCGGTAAAAAGTTTCTGTCCCAGCGCGAACACGGCGGACAAATCCTCGAGCCGCATTTCCCGGATTTCAATGGACGGCGACTGAGGTTTGCGTCTCCGGCGCGGCCGTTTCACTTTTTGCTTCATAGCGAATAATCAGCTCAACATAGCAGAAAACGATGTCTGGAAAGCAATGCTGTTTCAGCGCGCTCACCGCAGCTCGGCATCCGCAGGAAGCATCCAGGCTGAAGCATGGGGTTGGAAGCCAATGCGCGGGTAATATTCCACGGCTTTCGGTGCGGAGAGCAAAATCAGCGTCGCGCGGCCGCCCTCGGCGCGGGTTCGCCGGATCAATTCGCGGCCAATGCCCTGCCGTTGATGCGACACGCGCACGGCGAGATCAGAAAGATAAGTCGCGTAGCTGAAATCGCTGAGACTGCGCGCAATGCCGACCAGCAAATCACCGTCCCAGGCGGTCACCACCAGATTCGCATTGCGCAATATTGAAGCCATTCGCTCGCGATCGGCAATCGGACGTCGCTCGCCCAATGTGGATGCGCGATACAACTCGATCACCGCGTCGAGATCGAGATCATTGCCGATGCGGTAAGTGATCATTTCAGCCCAGCAGACTCTTCGCTTTGGCCAGTGCTTCGTCGAGCTTCGCAGCATCCTTGCCACCGCCGCGGGCGTGATCCGGTTTGCCGCCGCCTTTGCCGCCGACAATCGGCGCAATCTGCTGAATGATTTTTCCGGCCTGAATTTTTCCGGTGAATTCAGAAGAAACCGTGGCCACGAGCGTGACGGAATTCGCCCCACCGCCGCCCAGCACAACCACGCCTTTGAAACGTCCTTTCAATGCGTCAGCAATTGCCTGAAGAAATTCGCCTTCCGCATCGCCGAGATTATGCGTGATCAGAGGAATGTCATTCACGGTTTCGGCGCGTCCGAGCAATTCACTGGCGGCATTCGAAGCGTTGCGCTGCAAAGCAATCCGCACCTGTTTTTCCAGTTCCTTCTGATGCGCGAGCAGCGAATCGATTTTCTTTTCGAGTTCGTGAACGGGAGAATTGATCTTGCCGGCCAGCGCGCGAATCAATTGCAACTGCTGGTCCGCCACGTCATAAGCCTGCAAACCGGCTACGGCTTCGATACGACGCACACCCGCCGCAACTGCGCTTTCGCTGAGAATGCGGAACAAACCGATCTCACCCGTCGCGCGCACATGCGTTCCGCCGCAGAGTTCCATGGAATAGCCGTTGAGCTTTTGCGCCTCGCCGCCAATCTGCACCACGCGCACTGTGTCACCATATTTGTCACCAAAGAATTGCATCACGTCCGGACGCGATTTCACATCGGCGTAAGGCACTTCCGTCCAGCTCACGCCCGCGTTTTCGAGAATGCGTTCATTGACCACCTTTTCGATGTCAGCAATCTGCTGTGGCGTGAGCGGCTGCGAATTGAAATCGAAAGTCAGTTTGTCCGGTCCGACAAACGAACCTTTCTGCGACGCTTCCTTGCTGACGACTTCGTGCAACGCCCAGTGCAAAAGATGCGTGACGGTGTGATGGCGTTGAATG
>DASTXC010000132.1:0-45554 GCA_035765675.1 Verrucomicrobiia bacterium | reverse complement strand
CAAAATATCTACATCGCGCCGATGCGTGATCCGATCACGGTTTCCGGTCCGCGCGTTTTGATCGCCGCTCCGACCGAAAAATGGGAACGCGTGGCGATGCCGATCTGCGAAGGCCCGCAGGTGCTCCGGCGCAACGGCGACATCTTCATTGTGTATTCCGCGAGCGGCAGTTGGACGCCGGATTACTGCCTGGGAATGCTGCACAACAAATCCAACGACGTGCTCAATCCGGCCAAGTGGGTCAAGCACGGTCCCGTGTTTCAAAAGACCGAACAGGTCTGGGGCGTCGGACATTGCTCGTTTGTGAAGTCCCTTTGCCAGACCGAGGACTGGATTATTTATCACTCCAAATCCAGCCAGCAACACGGCTGGGAAGATCGCGACGTTCACGCCAAACAATTTGCCTGGAGCAGCGACGGTTTCCCCGATTTCGGTGAACCGCTGCCGCGCAAGGCGCCCATCGCAACTCCCGGAAAATCCCGGACCGTTCCGCTCGCGGCCTGAAGCGAAAGAGCGATTTCAATTTTTCCAAAATGACGAAGAATTTTTTTTCAGTTCGCAATGCGATCATCGCATTTCAAATCACAGCGGCCATCGGCGGCGGCATGTTGGCCGGCGCGCTCTGTCGCATGGACCATCCGGAAGGCCGCGGCGCGGTGGCGACGGATTTCACCAACGTGAAAATTTCGACGCAACGCGAGGGCGATGTCACCCGCGTTTACGTGCAGAATCAGGAACGGACGGAAGTCGCGATGACGTTCGACTTTCACGTCGTGAACCTGAAAAGCACGGTGAAGTTTCCTTACACAGCGACGTTTGCTCCCGGCGAAACCGAAGCATTCACGCTGTCGCCCGAAAATGCTGAGAAGCCGTGGGAATATTCGTTCACGAATTATTACAAGCTCGGCAGCACGGTTGCGGTGCCGGACGACTACGTTTATTCACTGCCTTACGCGCCTGGAAAAGCTCACAAAGTCACCCAGGCGTTCGGCGGCAGCTTCAGTCACAAAGGTTCCAACAAATACGCGATTGATTGGAAGATGCCGGAAGGCACGACGGTTTACGCGGCGCGCGGTGGCGAAGTTGTGAAAATCAAAGACGACTCTGATATCGGCGGCGGCAGTTTGGCGTATGACCGGTTTAACAACTACGTTTTGATTCGCCACAGCGACGGGACGCTCGGGCATTACTGCCATTTGAAAAAGGGCGGCGTGAAAGTTGTTCCGGGGCAGATTGTGCATGCGGGGGATCCGATCGCTTTATCGGGCAACACCGGTTTCTCAAGCGGACCGCATCTGCACTTCGCGGTGTTCAAAGCGGTGGATGGAAAACATCGCGAAAGTCTGCCGATCGTGTTTAAAGATGCGAGCGGCGAAAATATCACCCTGGTTGAAGGCCGTTCCTACAAGGCTGCAACGATTCGCACCGTTCAATCGGCTCCAGCAGAACGCACCGCGATGCTGCGCTAGGACGCAATTTCGAAAACAAAGTTAAAGCCCGTCGGGAAAACCCGGCGGGCTTTTGGATTTTGGCGTGAGATAAAAACGACTTAAGGTGTGCCGGTTCCACCACCGGGTTGATTCGCATCCGGATTGGCTCCAGTGCCGCTGCTCGAACTGCCGGTACTTCCGGAGTTCAGACTGTTGGTATCCGTGTTTCCGCTGGAACTCGAACCGGAGTTCATGCCGCCGGGACTCGTCGCTCCGCCGGAATTCAGTCCCGACGAATTGGTGCTGTAGCTGTCGCTCGTGTTGTAGTTGGTGCTGGCGCTGTTGCCGGTGCCGGTGTCCGAATTGTATTCGTCACTGGTGCCGCCCTGATTACAACCCGCCAGAACCAGCGCCGTTCCCGCCAACAAGATAAGTTTTTTCATAACTGTTCCTTTGATTTTGTTTTCCGACCGTTGAATCCACCATAATCCCGGGCGATTCAGCCTCAACGCGGTGAAACCCGCTTTGCTGCCGAAGAAACGCCCCATCGCATTTCACTGTAATTTCAAATCCTTCAGCCAGACCGCCTTCAAAACCGGATGGAAAGTCAGGATCGTTACGCCGTCTTCCGCTTCGATAATTACGGATTGAAACGCGGTGCCGTTTTCCGATTCCGCCAGTTTAATGTGCATGGGTTCGATAATGGTGTGATCGCTGGCGCCATTTCCGGAAAGCCGCACGGAAATGCCGTCATTGCAATCATCGCGCCGGCCGAAATCCATCCGCTCAAAGGTAACGTTTTTAGCGATCTCGAGCTTGGCGCCATTCAGTTCCATTTTGTGAACAGAGATGGCTGCGCCGTTTTCATTCTGGTTCACCCGCTCACAGAAAGCGGCCCAATCGGATGTATTCACTTCGCGCATGATGGTGATATCAACGTGGCTGGCTGATGGTGCCTTCGGGTTGTTGTTGGCTGATGCGTTCGCGGGTATCGCGATTCAGATTTTCCATTTGATCCACAACAGAACGGCTGACGCCCTGGCTGGTGAGGTATTCCTGTTGTTCCGGAGTGAGTTCGAAAACCTGCCCGGTCGCTTCCAGGCGCGAGACCATCTGCTGTTCGGATAATCCACCTTTTTGCATGGCAACCACTTCATCCAGCGTGACAAATCCGTCGCTGTTCAAATCAGCGGTGGTGGCTTTGAGTGCGTCCTGCGCGGTTGCGGGAGTGGTTTGCGCGGATTTGGTCGCGGTTTCGGCGCCGGAAGTATCGCGCTTCAGAATGCGATCACTGTTCGCGCCGACGACGTATCCGCCGCCGGCTCCGAGTGCGCCGCCGAGCAAAGCGCCAAGCAAACGATGATTCTCACCGCCAATCGCCGCTCCCGCCGCCGCACCGCCCAATCCGCCAATGACGGCGCCTTGTTGTTTGTCGGAACCCGGAAGATTGGAACAGCCGGTGAGGCTGAGAACGAGGGCGGTTACTGTTGAAAATGCAAATAGTTGTCTGACCGGCGATTTCATAGATTTCTCCTGTTGATGCGCGGCAGAATCGGCACGTTCGCCGATCAACCGTTTAGGCACACTCGCTTGGTGAGACTTGAAATCAAATGGGGTGAAAGCCCGAAAACGGGAAGAGGAGGAACATCGAACTTTGAACAACGAACTCCGAACGCCGAAAAAGCGAACGGGCGCACAAGTGGTTCAGAGTTCGATGTTCGAAGTTCGGAGTTCGGAGTTCGGAGTTCGATGTTTTCGTCTCCGAAAACTACGAGCTTCCTGCCTGAGCCGTTTGTCGGGCCTGGCGCGCGCGTTCGGCGGCGGCTTTCTGCATGGCGAGACATTCCTGGCAGATCCCGTGCGATGTCGGCGTGTCGAAGCCCTGTTTCATGAATTCCTCCAGTGGCATCCAACTGCCTTTGTGATCAATGCGACGGCACCAGGCGCAAACCTTGAGAAAACCTTCGAGATATTTCACCCGTTCTAGAATTCGCCGCGTAGACGCCATGACCAGAAGCCACACGGCGAGAATGAACAACATCGCCAGCAGCGACGCATGAAATTCCGGGATGTAAGGGTGATCGCCAAAAATCAAATCCGTGAGACCGAGATATTCATCGAGCCAGGAAAGCCCAATGATCGAAAGAAATCCGACGCTTTGGTAGAGCAGAATCTTTGGCCGCGCTTCTTTTTCCATAAACCACCAACCTTTCTTCACAACAGTTCTCTTATGATATTTTTCGTTCGTTCATTCAGGTTAGGGGTTCGACGAAAAGACCGCAGAAAATGTGCCGCAATAATTTTCCGAAACATCGCTGCTCGATGTTTTTGGAAATGAAATAAATTCCCATTTTGAATGGCGATTTCAGAACAGCGAAAGCCCATGAATGAGACAGCCTGGCGAACGGACGGTTGAAATTTTTTGCCTCGCTGCGCTTCAGGAAAAATACTTGCCCCGAGTGTTCCTTCCGACACAATCCAATTTCGTTACTCAAGTGAATCAACAATCGAACTCTTATGGGCCGCATCTATAATAACATCGTTGAAACCGTGGGGCGCACGCCGCTCGTTCGCCTGAATCGCGTCACTGCCGGATTGCCGGCCACCATTTTGTTGAAATGCGAATTTTTCAATCCGTTGAGCAGCGTGAAGGATCGCATTGGCATGGCGATGATTGAAGACGCGGAAAAGCGCGGCGTGATCAATTCCGAAACCACGATCATTGAGCCGACCAGCGGCAACACCGGAATCGCGCTCGCATTCGTGGCGGCCGCCAAGGGTTACAAATTGATTTTGACGATGCCCGAAACGATGTCGCTGGAACGCCGCACGTTGCTCGCGATGCTGGGCGCAAAACTTGTCCTGACGCCCGGCACAGAAGGAATGAAAGGCGCGATTTCCAAAGCCGAACAGATTGCGAAAGAAACGCCGAACTCCTGGATTCCGCAGCAGTTCGACAATCCCGCCAATCCGGAGATTCACCTGAAAACCACCGCGGAAGAAATCTGGGCGGACACGGACGGCAAGGTGGACATTCTGGTTTCCGCTGTCGGAACGGGCGGCACGATCACGGGTTGCGTTGAGCTGATCAAGACCCGCAAACCATCGTTCCAGGCTGTCGCGGTGGAGCCGAAAGATTCTCCGGTGATTTCTCAAACGCTCGCCGGCCAGCCACTCAAACCGGGCCCTCACAAAATTCAAGGCACCGGCGCGGGTTTTATTCCAAAAAATCTTCACCTGAAAGATTCGCAGGGACGTCCGCAGATCGTCGAATGTCTGCAGATCAGCAACGAGGAATCCTTTGCGATGGCGCGGCGGCTCGCGAAAGAGGAAGGCATTCTCGCAGGTATCTCGACGGGCGCGAATGTCGCAGCGGCGATTGAACTCGCCAAACGTCCGGAGAACAAAGGCAAGGTCATTGTCACTGTCGCTTGTTCGACCGGCGAACGTTATCTCAGCACTCCGCTCGCAGCGGAAGCGCGCGCGGAAGTTGGCGGTTGAACGTTCGTTTTTTCTCCTTCAGAGCGGCAGTGAAGTCACTGCCGCTCCATTTCGAAAATACTTGTTGCGCTGCTGTTGGATTGCCCGTAAGTAGTAAGTGTCGAAGGTCTGATAGCAGCGTGCGGCGAGGTTGTTCCTGATAAAAGCCCGCGCAGCAGCTTCCCAAAAATTCAAAGTTCAAACGCAGTTTTCGGGGTTAATTCTCGAAGCCTTTGGCGACTAATAAAATTCAGTATGAGCACAGAAAACAATAGCAACGGCCAGGAGATCGGTTCTGGTTATCTGGAAATTTCCGAAAAAGGATTCGGGTTCCTCCGCACTTCGCAGAATCATTTCCATCCCAAACCCACTGACATCTTTGTCACTCCGGATACCATCAAGCGCAATTTCCTTCGCGAAGGCAGCCATGTTGTCGGGCCAACCCAGCCGCCGCATCGCGGCACCAGTCCGCAACTCAGATCTGTGGACAAGGTCAACGACATGCCATTTGAGGATTACACCAAAGCCGTTCGCTTTGAAAATCTCACCACGATTGATCCCATCGAAAAATTTCGCCTGGAAACTTCGCCCGACCTGATCGAGACGCGCGTCATTGACCTCGTGACGCCAGTCGGCAAGGGGACTCGCGGTTTGATCGTGGCGCCGCCGCGCACCGGCAAAACCACCATTCTCAAACAGATCGCCAACGCGGTGACGGAAAATCATCCGGAAGTGCATGTGCTCGTTTTGCTCATCGACGAGCGCCCGGAGGAAGTCACGGATTTCCAACGCTCCGTGAAAGCGGAAGTTGTCGCGTCTTCGAACGATCAGGATTTGGAAACGCACGTCCGGCTGTCGCGCTTTATGATCGAGCGCTGCCGACGCATGGTGGAATCCGGCAAAGACGTTTTCGTGCTGATGGATTCATTGACTCGCGTGGCGCGCGCCTACAACAGCGTTCACGGCGGCAGCGGTCGCACAATGACCGGCGGTGTGGACGCCCGCGCATTGGAAATTCCGCGCAAGATGTTTGCTTCGGCTCGCAAAATTGAAGACGGCGGTTCGCTCACGATTCTGGCGACGGCGCTGGTCGATACCGGATCGCGAATGGATGAACTGATTTTCCAGGAATTCAAAGGCACCGGTAACATGGAACTCATTCTGGACCGCAAGCTTTCCGATCGGCGCTTGTTTCCGGCCATCGACATTCCGAAGAGCGGCACGCGCAAAGAGGAAAAACTTTTCCCGGCGAAATACCTGGAGGCGATCCGCAAGCTGCGCCGCACGATGGTGGATTTGAATCCGATTGAAGCCATGGAAACCTTGACGGCCGCGCTCAAAAAACACAAGACCAACGAAGAATTGCTCGCAAAGCTGGAAAAAGGTTCCTGATATAGTCGCCTAAAACTCTCGTTCAAAAAAGCCTGGATGCTGAAAAGCGTCCGGGCTTTTTTGTCTCCACAGATTCCGCCGGTCTTTCGCTTTTCCATTCTTCTTCAGAGTTCCCGCGTCGGGATGGGTGACTGGATTTATTTCACTTCGTTCAATCGAATGCCCACAAGCAAGACACCGGACTTCTCCTATTTTGTCCTCGAAGAACGAACGAGAATTCATTCCGCCTTGGATCGCTCATTCGCTCGGTTTGGCCTGTGAATTGCGATTAACCCGGGCGAATGAAGAATTTTAAGTTTATTGCATTATTGTCTCTCGTCAGTGTTTTGTTTGCCGGGTGCGCCACGACGCAGCAGTCCGCCGATAAAAGCCCGCGTTTCCGCGAAGCGCGCCACGCCAATGTGGTATTGCGATTCTCCAGCTGGGATTATACTTTTATGACCAAACCGTTTTATGCCGAAGACGGTTTTATGCAGCAGGTCAAACGCGACAATCTCGGCCAGGTGCTGAATCATTTTCAAGTCGAGCGCGGCATGGCGGTGGTCGTAGTCGGCTGGCAATATAACGCCGGGCAGCTCGATCAACTCGTGGCCGATTGGAAACAAATCCTGGGCGGCTGCGGCTTTGAACGCGTTGTGATCCTGCGGGCCAGCAAAACCAGCGAACTGAACGGATCTGTCATTGTCGAAGACGCCAATCTCACCCGCCTCGCCAGCGCCTCCTCGTAATCCATTTCGCGAGGGCGGCGGACGGGTTGGTGTTTCCCGTCCGCCGCTCGAACGCATGCTCCGGATTCATCAAGCGATTCAATCCGGCAAATATCCCAACGCCTCCAAACTCGCGCGTGAACTGGAGGTCAGCACCAAATCAATCCATCGTGATATCGAGTTCATGCGCGACCGGCTGGAATTGCCGCTCGAATATGATGGCAGCCGATTCGGCTATTTCTACACGGAAGAGGTCAACTCGTTTCCCACGGTTCAAATCACCGAAGGCGAATTGTTCGCCCTGATCGTCGCGGAAAAAGCGCTGCAACAATATCGCGGCACCAGCTTCGAAAAACCGCTCCTCAGTGCAATCCGGAAAATGGAGCAGTCTTTGCCGGATACGATTTCGCTGAATCTCTCCGACATCGAACACACGATTTCTTTCCGCACCCGCGCCGAGCAGATTCTTGATCTGCAAATCTTCGACGCGCTCGCCAAAGCCACAGCGCGCCGGCAGCAGATTGAAATTGCCTATCGCAAACCCGGCCGGCGCGAAACCGAGCCGCGCCTGATTGATCCGTATCACCTCGCGAATATCAATGGCGAATGGTATCTCTTCGCCTACGATCATCTCCGGCGTGACATCCGCACCTTTGCGCCCGGCCGAATTCTCACAGTCAAGCCAACCGGAAAAACCTTCGAACGTCCGCACAAATTTTCCTTGGACAAACGTTTGCGCGACAGCTTTGGCGTGTATTCCGGCGAAGGACAATTTGAAGTGGTGATTCGTTTCAACGATCGCGTCGCGGATTATGTTCGCGAAAAAAAATGGCACGAATCCCAGGAGTTGCGCGAATTGAAGGATGGCGGCGTGGAACTCAAACTCAAACTTTCCGGACTCGCAGAAGTTCAGCGCTGGGTCCTGAGCTGGGGCGGTGACGCCAGCGTGATTGAACCGAAAGAACTGGCCGACGGGGTCAAGCAGGCCGCGGAAAAAATCCTGCGTGGATAATCCGCGGCTGCCGGCTACGGCCTTGTGCTTCGGGAATTTTCATTGATCCATTTCAAAACCTGTTTCGCTGCCGCGTCCGGTGCTGTGCCAAGGACATTGTGGTCCGCTCGCCAAAAAATTCGATATTCCCGCAGCGCACGACAGTTCTTCCGCAACCAGTGGCGGACAAACATCCAGGGCACGATCGGATCGAGCACACCCGTCATCGCATACACAGGAACCAGCACATTGCGCGCAACGGAGCAGAAATCATTTTGCGCGATCAGATGCAGCCGATGTTTTGCCGCCTGGCGATCCAGTTCCGTTCGGCGTTCGATGAACTCCCGAATGCTGCTCAGCGTCTCGGGGGAATGCCGATAGCGAAATCGCGCCAGCTTCGCGTAGCCAAACATGATGCGCGTCAGCAATGTCAGCGAAATGCCGCCCGCAATCCGTTCCGCCAGGCGAACACCGGCGCGAATTGGATGTCGCACGAAACCGCCGGCGAGAATCACGCCCTCCGCTTTGAATTGTCGGCGCGCCATGATTGGCCAGACGACCTGCGAACTGAACGATTCTCCCAACAGCCAGCCGCTGGAAATTCCGTTTTGTCGCAACGCGTTTTCCACTGCCGCTGCATAATCATCGAGTGACCACGTCAAAGTTCGCGGATAAGTGATTTCCACAAAGCGGACGCGATTCTCCAGAGCGCGTCGAAAACTCGTAACCAGCGTCCAGTCGCCATGTAATCCTGGCAGATAGATCAACGTCGGCAGTGACGCGTTTCCGTAAACACGAATTTGAAGTTCTTCAGGCATCTCTTGAACGTGACACCATTTGCGCTTCTGCGTGCGAAGATGTTTGCACGCGGCATCGCCGATTTCTCCGGCTGGCAATGACAAGCCCGAGAATCGTCAAGCCTGTGATTCCAACGCCGGCTTTCGCCAGAATGCGAGCGAAGGGAACTGATCCAACCTTTGGCAAAGATAATTCCGCGAACAGCATTTGATGTTCTCCGGGAAATTCCGCCGTAGCCACCACTTTTCCAGTGAAGTCCACTGCTTGTGAAATCCCGGAACTCGCCAGGCGAAAAATCGGCAGACGATATTCCGCGGCTCGAACCGGAGCGACCCGCGCGTGCAGTTCATGTTGGTGGTGGCCCCAGTCTGCAACATCCATTGTCGGCACGATGAGTAGCTGCGCTCCGAGTTTTGCCAACTGATCGGTGACGCGCGTGTAACTCAGATCGTAACAGATGCAGATGCCGATCCGGCCCCACGGCGATTTCCAAAGCTTCTGCTCCGTCGCAGGCAGGCCATCTTTGAAGAACTGAATTGGAACGCTCTTCGCCTGCTTGAAAACAATCTCGCCCGATGGATCGATCACGAATGCAGAATCGTAAAACTGTTGTTCCGGCGCGGGATCTTTGCCGCCGACGATCAGGTAACGATGATTCCGCCGACACCAGTGCTTCAAATCTTCGGGCACAGGCCCATCAAGCGTGTATTCGCTCAGCACAATGAGATCAGCCTGCGGAAACCTGGCGACGACCCGGTCCAGCGCAGAGGGAATTTCATCAGAGGCGGGAAATTCCATTTGAATGCCGGCAATGCGCACGGTTGGATCCAGAGTCGCGGAAGTAACGCCGGAGTTGAAAAATGGATGGATGATGATCCAGGCCATCACCAGCGCAGCACAATAAATCCAGCGGGTGGCGAGTGAAAACGCGCCGAGGATTGCGGCAAGAAAACCAATCCCATACACCCCGAACACGTGCAATGAAATCGGATGTGATTCAGCGAACGCATATCCCACGTTCATCCAGGAAAATTTGAGGTAATACAATTCGCTGCGGAAGTATTCCAATCCGATCCAGAGAAAAGGAATCAGCGCCAAAGCCCATTTTATTCCGAAGCGACGAAGAACAACGTGCGCAAGCGCGACAAACCCGGCGATCCAGAACGCCAGCACAGCCCAAAGCGGAACTGCCGCCATGCCGAAGATTTCCCAAAAGCAAATCAGTTGCGGCGCGACGCCTAAAAACCCGGTGAGCAGGCCGAAATAGAATGACAGCCGTGTCGTGTGAAGCCGCGCGAGTTGTGTCAGCAGAATCAAATACATGAACGCCATCCCCGGGACAGGCGCAACGGGATGGGGAGCATACGCCAAGTGAAAGCAAGCGGCAGATCCGAGCATAAAAAGAATGCCCATCCGCCAGGAAATTGAGGACGCCGGTTTGATAAGGTTCATGACGGTCCCTTGGGTTGCGATTTTTTTTCTGCGTTGGCCGCGAGAGCGGAAAGCTCGCTGGACAATTGAGTCGCGCGGGCGGCAGAAGTATTCGACCAGATGGAATTCGCGAGCGCGTGAAACTCGGGCAGAACCTGATTCAACAATTTTCGCCCCGCGTTCGTCAGCACGATGCGATATGCGCGCCGATCGCCTGCCGCCTCTTTGCGAGCGACCAGACCTCTTTTTTCCAAGCGGTCGATCAAGCCGGTGACGTTGGAACGATGCGTAATCAGCAAACGCCCAAGCTCGATCTGCGACAGGCCGGCGGTTTGATCTGAAAGAAGATTCAAAACGTTGAACTGGCTGGGGCTGAGTTCCCAACGGGCGAAGAACACCCGGCTCGCGCTCCACAAAATGTCCGCGGTGCGTAACAACTGAAGCAGTGCCTGATAATGGGCCGGGCGGGAAGGGGAAACCGGTTTCATGGAGAAACGTTTATCAGTTGATTGTTGCTATGTCAACAAATGAGTCGGACATCTTCGAAATGGCAAAGGTTGTAATCAAGAAACACGCGCGTCGTGAACCGCGCGAAAGATTCGCCGGAAAAGTCGGAAATGAAGTTTTGGAATTTTGCCTGGCGGTCAACGACTGGCGTCGGCCATGTAATCCGTTGCGCCTTGAATAACGGCTTCCCCGACTTCAGTGAGGCGCGCGTACTTCTGGACAGTATCGATGCCGAGTTGGAACAGGCGCGCGTCTTCGGCGAGATCTTTGCGCGCTTTTTCCTCCTGTTCTCGGGAAAGAATACCGCTGTCGAGCAGGGTGCGCATCACGCGATACATCCGGGCGGTGACGAACGTGGCGTGATAGATTCCATCCATTGGACGAGGATCCGCGCGCAGCGGCGAGGGATATAATTCATCCGCGGTGTTTTCCACCAGCGGACCGTTTGCGGAAAATCCGAAAAGCAGGTTGTGCGCGCTTTCATGAGCGAGCATTTGCGCCATCGCCAGTTCGCCGTCGCGGCGGTTGGCATTAATCAAAATCGCGCCCCAGAGCATGAACGATGAACCGCCATCAAATGTGAAAGCCTTCGGATCTTCGCTTCCCGCCGCCAGAATGATTTCGCGCAGCAACGCTGGAATTTCTGCGGCAAGCTCAGGATCGCCCTCCTGCATCAGTCGCAAAGCCTGATTGATCTGTTCACGACACGCTGCGGCCGCGTGCGGGGGTGGCGGGAAAACCTGAAACTTCATTCCGGGATCCGTATCGATGGCGCGCACATACAGCTCGGCTTTGAAATCCGTAGTGGGATTTGCGAGCTCTTGAATCTGGAGCGTGGTAGCCGGCGGTGGCAATTCACTCATGTCGCGCAGCAGACGCGTGGCGCGGTCGAGATCGTCTTCTTCAATCGCCAGAACGGCTTCGTTGTAATAAGTGAAAGCCAGCGGCGACACGGTTCGGCTTTCCAATTGCGCAAGGAATTTGCCAAAGGACTCACTCTCCAGGCTCAGTTGCCCGTCAGATTCCGACCGAATGTAACGAAGGCTTTGCGCAAGGCGCTGGCGCATTCGGTGATCGAGAAATCGGGCGCGATCCGCATTCGGTGTAAATGCATGAAGATTGTCCGGAACAGTCAGAACGGGAGAGGTTGAGGAAATGGAATTCATAACGCGGGACAAGAAAGGAACGAAAAAAACCAACGAAAATATCCTCTCCGAATCGCCTGTCGAACTGCGAGCCGGAGAGGATTTGAACGGTTCAGGCCTCGATCGGAGGAATTTTCCCACCGATCTTCGCACCGATTTTGCCGCCGATGATTGCGCGGGCTTCGGCGCTGTGGCGGTTGTTTTGAGCTGATTTAACCTGTTCAAACCCGAGAAGGTTTCCCCAATCGAGCTTGATGCGTTTCGTTGTGGATTTCATCACAGGCTTTTCTAGCATCAGGCAAGAGCATGTCAAGGTTCCTGATTCTGAAGATCAATTCGCTAAATCAAACATGATTCGTTTTCTTTTTACCCGCGGCCATTCCTACACTCTAAAAAAAGTGAAACGGTCACGAATGGCGCCGCGGATCACAATGACGCATTACGACCGCATCCTTCGCGCACGATGGTTGGGTCGCGGAACTTATGTTTTCACCGACGTGGATCGATTGAGCTTCTGGGATCTGGAATTGGCGGCGCAAACGTTCCTTCAATTGAAAAGCAGCGGCGTGAAAGTTTTAAACAATCCGGCGCTGGTTAAAACGCGTTATCCGCTTCTGCGCAGTCTCAATGAAGCGGGGCTGAATGACTTCAATGTGTATCGCGCTGCCGAAGATTTTTCCCGCGCGCGATTTCCAGTGTTTGTGCGAAAACTTCAGGGACATCGCGAGCCGTTGAGCGATCTGCTTCAAACCGAAGAGGAAACGCGGCGCGTGATTGACGCAGCCGTGGCTGCTGGAACGCCGATGGAAAATCTCATTGTGGTGGAATTTGCCGCTGAACCGATTCGCGATGGTTTGTATCGCAAGCTCTCCGCGTTTCGCATTGGCGACCGGATTGTTCCGCACATTTCCGTTCACGACCATTCGTGGCTTGTGAAATACGGTCAGCACGGCATCGGGACGGAAGATCTTTATCGCGAAGAATTGGAACTGCTCAAAGCCAATCCATTTGCGGAACAACTGCGGCGCGTGTTTGACATTGCGCAGATTGAGTATGGACGCGCTGATTTTGGAATGTATCGCGGGCGCATTCAAATCTACGAAATCAACACCAATCCTCACGTCGCTCCGCCGGGCCCGCATCCCTCTGCGATCCGGCGCGAAAGCATGCGGGCGGCGTGGGATCTTTATCTGGACGCGCTGCGGGCCATCGATAGTCCGGGTGGATTTCCGGTTCCAATTCCGAACGGAAAACTGCAGAAACTTCGCGCGTGGAAAAATCTGATCGTTCGCACCCGGAAGGTTCCCTGAACAATCGAAGGGATGAGTTATACGAATTCCCATCTTTGGTTGTTAACCCGTTGAACTTTCCCGCAACCACTGAATCGCATGCAGCATCACTTCGGTGGAACTTTTCAGCGAAAGCTTTTCCTTGATGCGATTGCGGAATGAATTCACGGTCGGAATGCTGAGCTGCAATTCCTCGGCAATCAGCCGGACGCCTTTGCCCTGACCGAGCATGCGAAACACTTCCAGTTCCCGATCGCTCAACGCTTCAATCGGAGACGCCGGACGCACGATCTGATCGCCGCGCATGTATTTGGCGAGCATCGTCGCTGACATCGCTTCGCTCAGATGCAGGTTGCCGCTGAGCACTTTGCGGATTGCGGCTTTCACGGTTTTGCCGGGTTCCTGTTTCATCACATAACCCATCGCGCCGGCCCGCAACGCACGTTCCGCATAAAGCGTTTCATCGTGCATGGAAACCACCAGCACGGGCAGGTCCTCATGCTGCTCGCGAATGGCTTTCATCAAATCAATGCCGCTCGTGCCGGAAAGCGAAATGTCCACAATCACGAGGTCCGGTTTCAAATCCGCAATCGCCGGTAGCGCCTCGTTCGCGGTGGCGACATCACCGCACACGGAAAAATCCGGCTCGCGTTCGATCAGTTGCCGAAGTCCTTCGCGGAACATGGCATGATCGTCCACGATAAAAATGCGATTCTTTCCCGTTGTCTTTTTTGTCGCGGCGGAATTTTGATTTGCTGCGCTCTGACTCATTTCAATTTGGCTTTAACGGACGGCTTCGGTTTTGGATAAAACGTGCAGGTCCATTCCGTGCCTTTGCCTGGTTTGGTTTTCAAGTCCAATGTCGCGCCGATGATTCGTGCTCGATAACGCATAATGCGAATGCCCATTCCATTTCGCGCCGCGTCGTCAAGCCGGAAGCCCCGCCCATTGTCGCTCACATTGAGAACGAGCCGTTCGGGCGTGCTTTGGAGTGTGATCAACACCTCCGCTCCCTGGCCATGTTTGGCAGCATTTGCCACTGCTTCCTGCGCGATGTAATAAAGATGAATCGCCGCGCCGCGTTCGATTTCCAGCGTCGTGTCTTCGCAAACCAGGCGGCAGGAAAGTTTGAACAAGGCGGTAGCATTCGCGGTGAGTTCCTCCAGTGCGGAAACCAATCCCTCGGTTTCCAATCGAGCCGGAAAGAGGCCGCGCGCGACATTTCGTGTCTGATGAACGACTTCGTTGATGAGCCGGCTCACCCGTTCCGCTTCCGCAAATTCCGGCACGCCTTTCTTTTCCAGTTCGTCGGAAAGAATATCAACCTGATACGAAATTCCCGCGAGCTGCTGGCAAACGCCATCATGCAAATCGTGGCCGATGCGACGTTGTTCGCGCGTGCTGATTTCGAGAATTTCTTTTTCCAAACGATTGCGTTCAGTCACATCACGGCCAATGCCTTCCACTTCGCGCAGTCCGCCCGTGCCGACAATGCGAGCGCTGATTTCCAATCGCAACCGCTGGCCCGAACGATTGATGAAATCCCATTCCCCCGGCGGGAGTTCAACACCGTGAACCATCTGCTCCAGCCATTGACCCGCCGCGCCGCGCTGTTCTTCAGTGACGTAATCGAGGATTTTCTTCCCGAGAATTTCACTGCGTGGAAACTGCAAAAGCTGTTCGCCGATGGCGTTGATGGAAGTCAGGCAGCCTTCGAGATCGTGCGTGAAAACCATGTCATTCGCGTTTTCAAAAAGATCTTCATAGCGGCGTTTGATTGCGGCTTCAGCCTGAAGTTTTTCGCGAATGATTTGCGTCTGCTGATTCACGCGCCGGCGCAGCAACGCGACCCAGATCAACGCCAGCAGCGCAATGCCGATCAGCAGCGCCACGGCCCAAAGCATTTTTTGCAGATTCCACCACGGCGGTTCATGAAGCAAAAGAATGTCGTTTGGCGAACGCAGCAAAATGCGAAATGACTTCGCGCGCCAATCCGCGCCGGGTTGCCAGGCATTGCCGGTTTCGATCAGACAAATTCCAGTGACAGCGACGCGGCTGCCGTTCTGCAGTTGAGCGAAGTCATTGCCGGCATTTTTACTTTCAAGATAGGCGTGAAAAATAAAACCGTGCGATTGCAGCACGAGAAACTGTTCCGGACTGTGGCGCGCGCGATCGAGAACAGTGGCTTCAAGACGAACCAAACGGCAATCGTGCGAGCCTTTCAACGCATCGTCCGTCGTAATGACATCCGGCGCGGGCAGGGGGCCCGGACTGATTTTTCGGAACACCGCATCCTGAAGCATCGGCGTGTAATCACCGCGCGTCGGAAAACCCAGCACTTCCACGACGTCGCCCACCAGCAGCGGCCCACCTTGGAAGGTTTCGACACGCATTCCTTCTGTTTCATTCTGGATGTAAAGCGTGCTGTCATTCGGTCGGCAGACCACGGTGCCCGTCACCTTGACGCGATGTCCAAAACTGCCGTGCGGAGAAAATTGCAGAAGATTCTCAATGCGCAGAGCGGAAGCTGCAAAAGGATCTTCCGGCGCGGCTTTTTCTACAATGAGATCGGACGGACGCGGCGCGACAATGCGAACATCAAAGAGCTGTCGCAATTGATTGAAATGCGTAACGCAAACACCGCGGACTCGAACCGTGCTGTCCACGAGATCGGCTGGGTTCGCATCTGGCAGTTCGGAAATATAGATGCTGACGCGTCCGCCGCCGCCTGCAATATCGACGACGAAGTAGCGCATTTCGCTGTCGAATCTGGCCGAGCGGACGACGCCGGTGAATTCCACGAATTGACTGTCTTCCCGGCCACTGGCCAGTCGTTCGAACGAAACCGGCCGGGGCTTCGGGAAGTCGCCTTCACCGAGAATCTGAAAATTCTGCATTACGACAATTGGCGCGAATTCGCCTTTGCCGCTTCTGCCTTCGATTTCAACAAGCTGTCCCGCGCGCAACGGAAGGTTGTTCGTGAGTTCACCCAGAAAAAGATAAATGCCCGCGGTGTCATCCTGGATAAAGCGAAACGTTGCCGCCGGACTTGGCTGATCAAATACGGTGATCACACCGCGCAACTTCACGGGATAACGCTGCTCCGCCTGTTCAGGTGTGAGCTGGCGAACCTGCGCCGCCGTGGTCAATTGAGGCAAAGGTGGCTGCGCAAAAAGTTTTGACGGGGTCCCAATGACCCCACCACATACGAGCGCCGCGAGCAACAGCCCGCCTTTGCGAACCGACGATGTTTTGCTCAGCGCGTTCATGAAAATATGGAAGCAAATGGAGCCAAAAGTTTCGCGCGAATTATGCGGGAGGACCGGGAGCAGACCAAGCGGGAACAAAAGAGTCAGGTGGCTGAAGTTGGGAACATCGAACAATGAACGCCGAACTTCGAACATCGAATGTGTGCCCGGCGATCTTCGGCATCATGCTGACCCACGTAGAAGAGCGGCGCTGAAGCGCACGCACTCCAAACGCTGTGCGCAATTCAAATCGTCAGCAAACTCGCGAGAGCACTTGGACTGCGTGTGCTTCGGCACCGCTCAGGCGCTTTTCGTCGGATCGTAATTCAGCCACGGTCCGAGCCAGCGTTCCATTTCAGCGACCGTTTTGCCTTTTCGCTGCGAGAGGTTTTCGACCTGGTCTTTGCCGAGTTTGCCGACCGCGAAATATTTCGATTCCGGATGTGCGAAGTAGAGTCCGCTCACGCTGCTGCCGGGCCACATCGCAAAGCTTTCCGTCAACTTGATGCCGGCGTGCTTTTCAGCGTCGAGCAAATCCCAGAGCAGCGCTTTTTCTGTATGATCCGGACACGCGGGATATCCGGCGGCCGGACGAATGCCGCGATATTTTTCGTCGATCAAATCTTCGTTCGTCAGGTTTTCGGCTTTTCCAAATCCCCATTCCTCACGAACGCGTTTGTGCAGAAATTCCGCGAACGCTTCCGCCAGTCGATCCGCCAAAGCTTCCGCCATGATCGCGTTGTAATCGTCATTTTGCGCTTTGAAGTGTTCGATCAATTCCTTGAGACCGTGGCCGCTGGTTACCGCAAATGCGCCGATGTAATCATTGGGAATTTGGGATTTGGCGTTTGGAGTTTTCTCACCCTTTGGCGCGACAAAATCCGCGAGACAATAATTCGGCGTGCCGTCGCCTTTCTCAATCTGCTGACGCAGAAAATGGAACGTTGTTCGCAAATGCTGACGAGAGCCGTTCGTGTAAACTTCCACGTCTTCGCCCACGGAATTTGCGGGGAACAATCCGTAAACCGCGCGCGGCTGCAGCAGCTTTTTGGCAACGATTTCCTTGAGCAGCGTTTGCGCGTCATCGAACAGTTTGCGCGCTTCTTCGCCGTGCTTCTCGTGTTGGAAAATTTTGGGATAAACACCGCGCAATTCCCACGTGTGAAAGAATGGCGTCCAATCGATAAACGGCACAATTTCTTCGAGCGAAACACTGAATGCGCCCGCGTGTCCGTGAGGGGATCCGCATTCGCAAAGCCCGGCATTCACGCCGGTAGAGGATAGCGTTCGAATGCCGGTAAAACCGGGTTGCGGCAGATTGTCGTACGTCAGTTTCGGTCGATTGGCACGAGCGTCTTCCAGCGGAAGAATTTTCGCCGGCGGTCCCGCGTGACGGGCGCGGAGCTTGTCGTAATCTTCCTTCAGTTGTTTCAGGAACGCAGGCTTTGTGGCGGGATTCAGAAGCTGGCTGACCACTGGAACAGCACGGGAAGCATCGAGAACGTGAACGACGGCTTCGTGATAATTCGGGGCGATCTTGACCGCAGTGTGGGCCCGGCTTGTGGTAGCGCCACCGATCAGCAGTGGAAGCTTGAAGCCGGTGCGTTCCATTTCTCCAGCGACGTGCGCCATTTCATCGAGCGAAGGAGTGATGAGTCCGCTGAGGCCGATGATATCGACGTTTTTTTCCCGAGCGGTTTGAAGAATCTTCTCGCACGGCACCATGACGCCAAGATCGATGACTTCATAGTTATTGCAGGCGAGAACAACGCCGACGATATTTTTGCCGATGTCATGGACATCGCCTTTGACCGTGGCAAGCAGGATGCGTCCGGCTACGTCGTTTTCTTCGGTTCGTTTGGAAAGGGCGGGGGAGTTTCCTGGAGGCTGCTCTGTTCCCGATTGCGACGTTCCCGTTCCAGCCCCGCGGTTCGCAACGCGTTCAAGGTCGCCTGAACCAGACGCTCGGTGCGTTCCTCGAAAGTCGGACGTTTGGAAGAAACGATCTCCGATGGTCCGGTATTCGGGGTCGTTGGTGTGTTCATTAACATAAGATTCGGCCACCTGACGGCCTGTTTCAAGGAGTTTTTCGATGGAATTGGGAAGGTGTTCTCGAAGCCAGTTCGTGTCACGCAGCACCGGTTGGGTGAAATCGGTGTTATCGAAAACAAGGACTTTCAAACGACCATCTGCCGTGGTGGTTTCAGTTTCCAAATTCAGTACCGTTCGTGGAGAAGAGTAGTGACCACCCGCTGCTCGCGACAGAGGCACGATGCGTCCAGTCTCCTTTGCGCCTCTCCGGATGATATTTCGAATCGCTGTCGGCCAGGGGCAATATACGAAACGAACCCGTACCCCGTGCCCCGCAGCCAAGGCCGCACGAATGTGTTCACGGCTGCGCGCTTCGTCCTGCAAAGTGCCGTCCATTAAAATGTCGGCAGCTTCGGAAACAGCATCGCCGACGGTTGCTGTCGTCTTCCCGCTGCCCTGGCCTCCGGCGTTGAAGGCGATCAGGCTTTCCGGTGGCAGTTCGCCCAGGCGCTTGTTGAACAGCCAATCAATGAACGCTCCCGCCGGCGCCAGCGTGGCGACACTCCAGCGCTGACGACTCTCCAGGCTGGTGGCGTAATCCGGACTCAATTCCTGTGCGTTGTTTCTATCAAAAACGTTGTGAAACAATTCTTCGTAACGTTTCCGCGCGCCTTCCAGATCCGCAGCCAGTTCCGCCGCAAATTTCTGTTCGATGGTTCGTTCCTCCGCTGTGAGATCCGGGAAAGGTTCGTAGCTGAAACCTTCCACCAGCGTTACTTTTCCGGATGGCGTTTGTTGTTCGGCAAGCAGTCGAAGCTCCTTCGCGCGCCGCTTCAAGGCTTTCTCGGCTTCCATGAATGGCGTGAGATACGCCACGGATTTTTTCATGACGCGCGCGGATTTCACCACCTGCGGCAGAAACATTTTTCCAGCGCCGAAGAGATCACCCACAATTCCCATTCCCGCCATCAAGGGGCCTTCAATCACCGACAGCGGCTTGCCATATTTTTTGCGCGCTTCTTCCGTGTCGGCGGTGATGTAAGTGTCGATGCCTTTCACGAGCGAATGCGAAAGCCGTTCTTCAATCGTGCCTTTGCGCCATTCTTCTTCCTCTTTCTTGTCGGCGGCAGTCGTGCCCGCGCTTGCGGCTTTCAGCTTTTCGCCGTAAGTCACCAATCGCTCCGTCGCGTCCGGACGCCGGTTCAGCAAAACGTCTTCAACCAGTTCCTTCAGCTCGGGTTTGATTTCTTCATACACCTCGAGCATGCCGGCATTGACGATGCCCATGTCGAGGCCGGCTTTGATGGCGTGATACAAAAACGCGCTGTGCATTGCTTCGCGCACAACATTGTTGCCGCGATAGCTGAACGAAATATTCGAAACGCCGCCGCTGACTTTCGCGTGTGGAAGATTCGCTTTGATCCAGCGCGTTGCTTCAATGAAATCCACGGCGTAATTGTTGTGCTCTTCGATGCCCGTGCCGACCGTGAGAATGTTTGGATCGAAGATGATGTCTTCCGGCGGAAAACCGATTTCATCGACGAGAATACGATAAGCGCGTTCACAGATGCGGATTCGATCCGCGTAAGTCGCCGCCTGGCCCTGCTCGTCGAATGCCATCACCACGACGGCCGCGCCGTATTGCAAAACTTTGCGCGCGTTTTCCTTGAACTTCGCTTCACCTTCCTTGAGCGAAATGGAGTTGGCGATCCCTTTCCCCTGAATGCACTTCAATCCGGTTTCAATGACTTCCCATTTCGAGGAATCGATCATGAACGGAACCTTGGCGACTTCCGGTTCGCTGCCCAGCAGATGCAGGAAACGATTCATCGCGGCGACGCCATCGATCATTCCCTCGTCCATGCAGATGTCTATGATGTTCGCGCCGTTCTCGACCTGTTGCCGCGCGATGGCGACGGCTTCTTCGTATTTGTTTTCTTTGATCAGCTTGGCGAACTTCGGCGAACCCGCAACGTTCGTGCGCTCACCGATCATGATGAAACTTCCGATCTGCTGCGTGAACGGCTGCGATCCGGAAAGGCGTAGCGGACGAGGTGGTTCAGCGGGGACCGCACGCGTCTCGCGTGCTGAATCCGGTGTCGCGCCGGGTTCTGGTTCAACTGAACTATCTTCTCCCTCTCTCACCGCTCGTTCCCCACGGGCCGAGAGAGAAATCAATCGCTTTGAATTTTCCGCGCGGTCTGAAATCTCCCGCGGATGTTTTCCTTCCAGCGCTTTCGCAATCGCTGCGATGTGTTCCGGCGTGTTGCCGCAACAGCCTCCCGCGATATTCAACAAACCGCTTTGCGCGAATTCACCGAGAAATTTTCCCATGTCTTCCGGCTGCAAATCAAAGCCCGTCGGTGATAGCGGATTGGGAAGTCCGGCGTTCGGATAACACGAAATCGCCGCACTGGATTTTTCCGAAAGCTCCGCGAGAAACGGACGCATCAGGTCCGGTCCGAGCGAACAGTTCAATCCGACCGCCAACGGTTTCACATGCGCCACCGCGTTCCAGAACGCTTCAATGGTTTGCGCGGAAATCATCGTTTCACCGCCACGTCCCACCGCGGCGGAAATCATGATCGGCAAAACCTTTTTGTCCTGCTCGAAAACTTCCTGAATCGCCACCAACGCCGCTTTGGCATTGAGCGAATCGAAGATGGTTTCCACGAGCAACAGATCCGAACCGCCTGCGATCAAAGCGCGCACCTGATTCGCATACGCCGCTTTCACCTGATCGAAAGTCACCACGCGAAAGCCTGCGTCATCGGCATCGGGAGAATTGGAAAGGGAAACCGTCAACGGTCCGATTGCCCCGGCGACAAAGCGCGGACGACCGGTTTTGTTCGCAATGCGATCCGCCCATTCACGGCATTGTTTCGCGGATTGCTCGTTGATTTCCCATGCGAGGTCGTTGAGAAATTTGTCTTCGATGACTTTCTGATAAAACTCTGGATTCTTGCGTCCGCCATGTTCGCGCGGATCGTCCACAAAAAATTCGCTCTGACCAATGCTCGTCGCGGAGAAAGTGTTGGTCTCAATGATGTCCGCGCCGGCTTCGAGAAACCGGCGATGAATGTCACCGATCGTGGCGGGCTGCGTGAGCGAATAAAGATCGCCGTTGTTCTTGAGATCTTTTTTGGAATCCTTGAATCGTTCGCCGCGAATTTCCGCTTCGCCGAGACCATAAGAGCGGATCGTCGTTCCCATCGCGCCGTCGATGATGACGATGCGTTCCTGCAAAGCGCGGCGAAGAAGTTCTGCGTTTGAACTGAGATTCTGACTTTGATTCACGCGGGCAACGTAGGTGAGGAATCCGCTGTTGCCAAGCGGAAAATCAACGCATCAGGATGCGAAGATATGTTAATTTGCGGCGCGGATTGAATTTTGAATGGGTTTGTAACCGGCCAAACCGTAAGTGGCGATAAAGTTGGCCAGGCCGCTATCCTGTCTGGCGGCGTCCAGCAACAACGCGTTTCGAAAACGTCCGAGCTGCAAATAAGTTTCATACGTTTTCGGAACGGAAAGCACACTCGACAGCGGCCTCGCGCCGGCTTGCACTTTGAAAAATTCAGCGGCTTCAGTTGATTGCGATGACCTGGGATATGCGGCGTAAAAATCCGTTCGCAATCGGACGGCATCGCTTTGAATTGTTGCCGGCGAAAACTGCCCAAGCGTTTGCAAAATCGAACGTTGATCTGGCGTGACGAGTTCGATGCGTCCGACCATGACGCGCTCAACTTTCGCAGCGAGAGAAATTTCCAGCGGCAAATAGAAATCCGTCCATTCGCGCGGCACCGTGAAAAAGACGCGCAACCCGGCGCTTTTGAAATAGGACAACTCCCACGTATTCAGCAACGCGTCCGCTTCATCGCTGAAAAGTCCCTCCGCGATCAGTGCTTTTTTCAATGCCGACCTGAGTTCTTTCAGGTTACCGGAGCGATAATCCTTTCTCCCGAAAGAGGCGGAGGTTCGCGCCAGGATTTTGTTTGCATCACCATCCAACGTCAGCGACGGCAACGCGCGGAACGCCAGTTTCTGATCCGGCTGTATATCCACCAGCCAAACGGAACGGAGCGTCAATACCTTGTTGACCGGCAGATTCTCCAATTGGCTGCGAAACAAAAGGTCGTCACCGGAGCGGGAAATTCTCAACGGAGCGTCGATGTGAGCCACGCCGCGATAGAACAGAAATTTTTCGCTTTCGTCGTTCGCGGTTTTTACCAGAGCGGATTGCACGGCGCGCGGCGAAGTCCAAACGTGAGCCGAAGTATTTGTGACTGGCCAGTCACCGCCAACTTTCAAATCGTTCCATTTCAGTTCGCTGACCGTGTCGGATTTGAGCGGGCCAAAATTGAACCAGCCATTCGTGAGACCCGGAGCGTCCGCGATCGCGTCGGGATAAAATTCCGTCAACCAGCCGCCGCGAAACTGAACTCTTACATTGGCGGTTTGAATGCCGGAATCATTTGCCGGCGGATGAAAATACAGCACTGGTGTTTCCAATCGCATCGTCACGTCGGGATGACATTTCGGTGCGCCTTGAAAATAGATGGTCGGGACTTCGGTCGGTGGAAGCAGAAGGAGATGCGCGAGGCGATGAACAAATTTCGGCACGGGCTCATCATCGGTATTGATACCGCCAATCGCTTCGCCGGCTTCATTTTGCAGAGATGTGAACGTGCCCCATTCGTGAACCGTCCACTGTTGCGCTTCGCTTTGAGCCGAGAGAAAAATCAGGCAGGCGCTGATTCCAAGAAATTGGGTGACTGGCTTCATAAATCCTGTGCCGGTCATATAGACCCCTTGGCCAAGCCGGTCAAGGACGCGCGCGATCAGCAGCTTGAATCGCGATCAAAGCTCAGGGCTTTTAATTCCGACCTTTGGGGAGCGCTTCACGGGTTCCAATTGAAATTCTCCAACGTCCACTCCCGCACCGTTTGCTTGAGACAATTGGGGAACGATAACTTTATTTGGCGCTGATGTGAACGACCATGCGCGAATATTCTTTGGCATTGGAAGTTCAGCGATCGGAATCATAGCGCGGAGATTCAGGATATATTCTCCCGGAGGAATGTCGTTGCCAGCGAAGCGGCCATCGAAAGATACCTTTACTGGAAATCCGCTTCCCGGCGCGCTTGTCGATTCTAATGAAGCGGCAAAGTCCAGATTGGTTCCGGCTTCGGTTGGTCTTGGAAATGCCAGTTTTCCGAAAATTGGGATTCCATTACCCCCCACGGAAACCTGCGTCATCAGTCCTGGCTTGAGCGTAAAATTCCCGAGCGGATGAGCGCTGGTGCTGTGTTCGCTTTGCTGAACCAATCGTGAAAGGCGGTATTCTCCCGGCGGCACGTGATCAATCGAAAAGGCTCCGGAAGCATAAGTCTGATCCTGATAATTCCGCAAAATGAGTCCGCTCTTCAGCGACTGTGTTTGCAATCCAACCCACTCGTTTGAGCCTGAATGACTGTTCACGCGCAGCGTTCCCTGGATTCCACCCCAGGGCTGAAGCGTGATCAGGAATCCAGGCGCAGCCGTATTCAATTCTGTGCGCGCAAATCCTGCTTCGTGCGAAATCACCAGTTCTTTGGCGTGTTCACGATAGGGAAGAATGAACTCTCCATTTTCGTCAGTTCTCGCCATGAATCCCGATCCATACGTCTTGATTGACGGAGGCGATTCAGCGCGATCGATCATGATCGGAACGTCGCCGATTCGAATTGCAACCTGAGCATTCGCGGCTGGTTTGCCATTGGGCAGAACAACCGTTCCTTTTAGTTCGTTTGTTGCTTCACCATCAGTGCGTCGTTGCAAGTGAAGAATTTGATTTTCACCGTTCGCGATGAGAAATGGAATCCGTCGCGGGATAAAGCCAGGAGCGCTGATCAGATAGGGCAACGCGCGAAGGGGTGCGCCGATCCATAAAAAATGTCCGTCGGCATCCGTGGTGATTTTCCAATCCAATTCAGCCGGTTGGAAATTGACACGGTCCACTTCGATCAGTGCGCCTGCGATGGGTTGATCGTTTTCATCGACGACTTTTCCGCGAAGTGTTTTTCCCGGTCTCAGAATGATCGAGATTTCGCCATTCACTTTATTGACAACTACATTCGTTGTTTCAGGCGCAAGGTCGCGGGTCTGAACAGTGAGCGTCAGCAGACCGGGTTCGGCATTTAAGAATTCGAAGCGACCGGCTGAATCGGTTTCCATGGTGGAAAATGGTTCCCTCCATTCGCGATTTTTTGTAACTCGGGCGCCGCGGATCGGAAATCCGTTTTCGTCCCGCACCCGGCCAGAAATTTCCAATCCTTTTTGAAGAGTCATTTTCGCCTGCCCGGCAGATAATTCCTTGTTCGAAACCCGAAACGCGCCCGGTGGCCATTCGGAGGCATTGTCACAACGGAACGTGGCCGTGATGTAATTTGATTGAACGAGCCGGAATGAAATATTCGAAAAGTCGCTTGGAACGTGATTGCAACGCCAGTGTCCGGATTGGTCGGTTGTTTCGCTGTGATAATCTCCCATGATGGTTGATCGTTCACGATCCGGAATTCCCGTGGGAGTCGGGCCTGAGAAAATCAACTTTACTCCAGCAATTCCATTCCCCGATTCATCAACAACCAAACCGCCAATCGTTTCAGCGCGATCCATGTGCGCCGTGTATTCAGCGGGAATGTCTTCCACAGTGTTGTTTTGATACGCCGACCAACTGACGTATTTCGGAACAAATCCATCACGGCTGATCGTGATCATCCAATAAAAGCCGGCTTCCAAAGGCGGCACTGCGAGAGTGGCAAAACCATTTGAATCTGTAAGTTGATCGGATCCATACGCCGCCTGGACTCGCACTCCGGAAATCGGCTCATGCAAGATTGAGTGCAGGACACGCAAGCGCAAGAAGCGCTCTGGCTTTTGATCGGGCGGCTTGGTCAAGAGTATCGAGTCATTGAGAACTGTTGCCGTCCGCGATGGCGTGTTGGTTTGAGTTGCGGTTGCTTGTGAAGTCAGCTGGTTTTGAATTTCATGCGGGCTCGACTGCCTGGATTCTCGTTTCTTAGTCTGCGCATTCGTGAGTGCGGTGGCGGCGATGGCAATCAAAAGCAGAACCGCGAGCGCCGACCAACGCCCGGGCGGGCGAAAATTTGCGATCATTTGAATGCGCCGACGCATTTGCTTTTTGTCCTCGAGAATGCCGACCAGACCGGGAATCGCTGCTGGACGACTCGCGCCTTCCAGCAGCTTGATTACGGTTTCGCCGTAAGCGGTCCCCACCTTTTCCCCGGCGCGCACCAAAGCCAGTTCATCGCAGGCGAGTTCGCGATCCGCCCGCAGGCGCGCGAAACCGAGCCAGATCAACGGATTGAACCAGTGAACGATTTGTAAAAACGTCACGAGCCAGTTGAGCCAGAGGTCACAACGTTTCACATGCGCGAGCTCGTGCAGAAAAATGTAACGCAGTTCGCTCGGCGTGAAGTGGTCCGCAAACCCTTTTGGAAAAAGCAGTTTCAATCGAAACAATCCAAACAGCGCCGGACTTTTCACGGCGTCGGTTTCCAGAAGTTCAATGGAACGAGTGATGCCGAACTCGTATTGGCATTGCGTTAGAAATCGAGAAAGATTTTCATCAGCTTCGCATGCTGATTGGCGGAGCTTTCGATTGAACCTGATCAATTGAAACAGAACGCAGATTCCCAACGTACTGGCGCCGGTCACCCAGAGAACAGCAAAACCAAAAGCGACGCGGCTGGCCGGGTGGCGCATCTTCAAATGAGTCGGATGATTGGGATTTGGTAATGGATTGCCGACAGCTACCGCACGCGCGAGTTCGTGTGATTCGTTTCTCTGAATAGCCTCATCAATCTGAATTTGATTTCGCCGGGCGGAATAACGTTCGTAGCTGATTTTCCGTTCGCCACCGAAATCAGAATCGTGCGGCTGAGTTCTCGTGATGGGCGGAATCCCGGCAATATTGATGGACGGATGCCACAAATTAAAAACACTGAGCGAGCTTTCCGGTCCAAATGGCAAAATCAGCCGGATCAACACCACCCACCACAACGCAAATCGCCAGCGACTGGTGAGCTGCCGCCGGAAGATCCTTTGAGCCAATAACACAAGCAACACGAGCACACCGGCCTGAATCGAGTTGTTCAGCAGCCCATTCAAAAGCACTTCGCTGCCAGGTAGAAGGTTGGTCATTTGTCCTCCGATTTTTTCAGGAGACGTTTCAGTTCGGCGATTTCCGACGGCGACAACTTCCGCGTTTCGGCAAAGTGCGCGAGCATCGGTTTGAGCGAACCGCCGAAGACCCGGTCGAGAAACGATTCACTCTCCGCTGCGACGCAATCGCTCTCCGCCACGAGCGGCCGGTAAAGATAAGCGCGGCCTTCTTTTTTGAAGCCAAGCGCGCGTTTTTTCACGAGGCGGCCCAACAGCGTCTTGACGGTTTTGGGATGCCAATCATCCTGCGCGGATAATGCTTCAATGATTTCCTGCGCGGAAACGGGAGAACGCGCCCAGACGATTTTCATGATGTCCCATTCGGTTTCAGTGATGCGGGGAGGCGATTTGCTCATTGGCGATTACGTTTGTAATTCTTGAATTACGATTACAACTGTAGGCGAATGGATGCAAGCCTAAGTTTCAAATAAATAAGTGGTGAGGTTCCGCTTTCGAGTCGGCCGGGCGCGAGGTTGGGGTTCACGCATTTACCGGACGAACGCAGAACAGTGCGCCCAGGCTGCCGCAGGCGCGGCAGCCGCTACCTGCCGCGGTAAGCAATATAATCTGTAACTCCGAACAACGAACATCGAACATCGAACATCGAACTCTGAACTCCGAACAATTCGAAACGCGCGTCCTTCGAAGTTCGAAGTTCGAAGCTCGATGTTCATTGTTCGGGGTTTCCATCCCTTCCACGCCCCATTTGCTTCCACTCGTCCGTTGACACACCTTTGGCCTTTGTTAGAGTCGCACGCGTTTCTGCGGAGTTTCTTCCGGCGGAATGAACCAGTTCGATCACGGAAATCTGATAATTTATGGCTAAAGCAACGAAATACGTTTACACGTGGGGCAACAAAAAGGCTGACGGCGACGGCAGCATGAAACCCCTCCTCGGCGGCAAAGGCGCGAATCTCGCCGAGATGACCCGCATCGGTCTGCCGGTACCTCCCGGATTCACCATCACCACTGAAGTCTGCACCTACTTCTACGCGCACAAGAAAACTTATCCGCAGGAACTCCAGTCTCAAATCCAGGCGGGCATCGCGAACATGGAACGCATCATGGGCTGCAAATTCGGCAGCACCAGCGGCATGCCGTTGCTCGTGGCTGTTCGCTCTGGCGCGCGTGATTCCATGCCGGGAATGATGGATACCATTTTGAACCTGGGCCTGAACGATCAAACGGTTCTCTCGCTCGCCGCCGCGACGAAGAACGAGCGTTTCGCCTGGGATTGTTACCGCCGTTTCATCCAGATGTATGGCGACGTCGTGCTCGGCGTGCAGAAAAAAGAAGGCGAAGATCATGAACCGTTTGAAACTGTTATTCACGCTTTCAAACACGAGAAATATCACGAGGACATCGAAGACTCGAAGCTGACGGCCGAAGACCAGAAGGAAATGGTCAAACGCTTCAAAGCGCTGGTGAAAGAACGCACTGGAAAGGTATTTCCGAACGATCCGTGGGATCAGTTGCGCGGCGCGGCCGGCGCGGTGTTTGGTTCCTGGATGAACGATCGCGCGATTGTTTATCGCCGCAAATACAACATTCCTTCCGAATGGGGAACCGCGGTCAACGTGCAGGCGATGGTTTACGGCAACACCGGTGAAACCTCGGGTTCCGGCGTGGCGTTCACCCGCAACCCTGCCAACGGTGTGAATGAATTCTACGGTGAATTCCTGATCAACGCCCAGGGCGAAGATGTCGTTGCTGGCGTCCGCACTCCCGAACCGGTTGCGAAGCTCAAAGCGCAAATGCCCGGCGCGTTTGCTGAGTTGATGAAAGTCCGCGCGATTCTCGAGAAACATTTCAAGGATGTGCAGGACGTGGAATTCACGATTCAGGAAGGCAAGCTGTTCATGCTCCAGACGCGCAACGGCAAACGCACCGCCGCCGCTGCATTGAAGTTCGCCGCCGACATGGTGAAGGAAAAATTGATCGATTGGGAAACTGCGGTTCTCCGCAATCCCGCCGATCAGCTCGAACAATTGCTCGCTCCGATTTTCGATCTCAGCGAAATCAAAAAAGCCAAAGTCATCGCGACCGGTCTTCCCGCGGGCCCCGGTGCGGCGACGGGCAAAATTTATTTCAACGCCGATCGCGCGGTCACTGCTGCTGATAAAGGCGAGAAAGTGTTGCTCGTTCGCGTTGAAACTTCGCCTGAAGATCTTCGCGGCATGATTGCCGCCGAAGGTATTCTCACAGCACGCGGCGGTGTTTCGTCACACGCGGCGCTGGTTGCGCGTCAGATGGGCAAAGTCTGTGTCTGCGGCGCGGCTGCGGTGCAGATTGATTACGATGCGAAGGTTGCGACCATTGACGGTCAGTCCTTCAAGGAAGGCGACTTTCTTTCCATCGATGGAACTTCCGGTCTCGTTTATGCCGGCCAGATCAAAACGGCGCCTTCGGAAATTATTTCCGGTCTGTTGCACAACGACAAACAGGCGCAGAAAACCGAGAAATACCGGAACTACGTTCAACTCATGGATTGGTGCAAAAAAGCCACGCGCCTGTCCGTTCGCACCAACGCCGACACGCCCGAGCAAACCGCGCAGGCGATTGCGTTCGGCGCGCAGGGCATCGGCCTCACCCGCACGGAACACATGTTCTTTGAAGGCGACCGCATTGACGCGATGCGCGAAATGATTCTCGCGGATTCGCTTGCGGCGCGCGAAGAGGCCTTGGCGAAACTGCTGCCTTATCAGCGTGAAGACTTCTTCGGAATCTTCAAAGCGTTGAAAGGTTTCCCTGCGACGATTCGTTTCCTCGATCCGCCGCTGCATGAATTCCTGCCGCACAGCAAAGAGCAGCAGATGGATTTGTCGCGCAAGCTCAGGATTCCCGTCGAACGCATCATGGCGCGCGTCCATGAATTGCATGAGTTCAATCCGATGCTTGGTTTCCGCGGTTGCCGTTTGGGAATCAAATATCCGGAGATCACCCGCATGCAGGCCCGCGCGGTTCTCGAAGCGGCTGCCGATGCGACCAAGAAAGGTTTCAAAGCCAAGCCGGAAATCATGATCCCGCTCGTCGGTTTCAAACGCGAACTCGATCTGCAGGTCGCGATCGTTCACGAAGTCGCGGCTCAGGTTCAGAAAGAGAAAAAGGTGAAGATCGCCTACAGCGTCGGCACGATGATTGAAATTCCGCGCGGCGCGTTGACGGCGGATGAAATCGCGCAGACCGCGGAGTTCTTCAGCTTCGGCACGAACGATCTCACGCAAACCTGCCTCGGCATGTCGCGCGACGATTCCGGTTCGTTCCTCGGCGCTTACACCGAGAACGAGATCATCAAAAAGAATCCGTTCGCATCCATCGACCAGACCGGCGTTGGCCAGTTGGTGAAGATCGCGGCAGAGAAGGGGAACAAGACCCGTCCTGGCATCAAGCTCGGCATCTGCGGCGAACACGGTGGCGATCCGGATTCCGTGAAGTTCTGTCATCGCGCCGGTCTCACCTACGTGAGCTGCTCGCCGTATCGCGTTCCGGTCGCCCGCCTCGCGGCGGCGCAGGCTGCGATTGAAGAAAAACGCGCGGCGGTGAAAAAAGTCGCAAAGAAGAAGTAATCAAAACATTCTTCCACGAGGCCGCTTCGAGAAATCGAAGCGGCCTTTTTTTATAGTTTAAATAAGCCTGCGAGTTTCACCTGAACGATGCAGGAATCAACCACGGATGAACACGGCTCGACCCAGCGCGGCGAAGCCGCAACCGCAATAGCGCAGACTTCTCAGTCTGCTGTATCGCAGGTTTCTCAACCTGCCGGGCTGAAATTTTGATGCGCTTCGAACATTTCACACTCAGCCGATTTGGAAATCGGCGATACAGCAGGTTGGGAAACCTGCGCTACGATGGGGCGTTTGCCACGCCTAAAACTTTGTCCAATCCGCGCGAATTTTTCTCATTGTAGTACGAATTGGAATTTTTTTGTTCAAACCTGAACTCTCCAAAATGCTGGAATTTATCGCGCAAAAGAGACAACCAGTTGAATCCGTGTTTATCGGTGTTCATCCGTGGTTAACCGCTTTTGACTGCCGCGTTCAAAAACTTCGCGCCGAGCAAACATCTTTGACACCAGCTCGTGAACGGGTTTATGTAACATTTCAAAATTATGGCTCGCGAAGCAATTGAGATGTCCGTTGAAGCCGTCACTCAAGAAGTTCCGGACACAAAAACCGTGCGACTCACCTGGCCGGCGGGATACGAAATCGATTTCAAAACCGGTCAATTCATCACCTGTTTCTGGCCGGACGATCCCGGTTACAAACGCGCTTATTCGCTTTCCTCGTGCGCGCTGGACCGCGGCTTTTATGAATTCACCGTGCGGCGCGATGGCAAGATGGGCACGCGCATCGTGGATTGGATCAAGCCCGGTCAGAAGCTGATGGTGCTGCCACCGACGGGAAGGTTCCTGCCGGTTTACGAACCGGAAAAGCATTTGATTTGCATTGCGGGCGGTTCGGGTGTCACGCCGTTTCGCGCCTTTGTTCGTGAAGCGACGCGACGAAAACTGGAAACGAAAATCACCGTGCTCTACAGCGTTCGCACCACGAACGATATTATTTTCAATGACGAGTTCCGCCGACTGGAACAGGAGAATCCAAATTTCAAATTCGAAGTGACCTGCACACGTCTGGCAGAAGCGGATCCCTGGAGTGGCCGGCGTGGGCGCATTGAACCGGCGTGGTTGAAGCAACACGTCGGTGATCTGGCGAACACGGTTTTTTACGCCTGCGGTCCGAACGCGCTGGTGGAATTTGCGGAGGGAATTGTGTTCGAACTCGGCGCGCCGAAGCAGCAGATGAAGACGGAAAAGTGGGGGTGACCAGGTTCGTATAATCCCATGAACTTCCCGCAATTCTGGGCTCGGGGCGATTATCGCGGGTTTCAAGCATGGCGCTGGTCGGCAAACAGCCTTCAGGAAGCGCAACAGCTTGCCGATGAAGCTGCGCAAAAGCTTGCGGTGCGTTTCCGATCCGGCGAACGACTGCCCAATCGCGGTTATTATCCGGATCGTCCGTTTCGGGAGGAAATACTGCGCGAGGTCAGAAATTCAGCGAATGAAATATCCGCCGTAATCACTCGCAATTCGTACGGCTGCGAGGTGTTGAACACAGCGCGGATAATGTTCGTGGATATCGATCTTCCCGACCGCAAACCGCAGAGGGGATTTTTTCAGCGTCTCTTTGGAAAACCAATCGCTTTGCCTGATCACGAACAAAGCGCAGTTGTTCTCAAAATCGAAAACTGGACGCGGCAAAATGCCGAATGGGGTTGGCGAATCTATCGCACGCACGCTGGTCTCCGGCTGTTGGCCACACAAGGCTTGATCGGCGCTGATGCCGCCATGACCGGTCAAATATTCGAAGCGTTTGGTGCCGATCCGCTTTACCGGAAATTGTGCGAAAACCAGAATTGCTTTCGCGCGCGGCTCACGCCGAAACCTTGGCGATGTGGCATCCGCCGCAAGCCTGAACGATGGCCTTGGTTGACGTGCCAGGCTGAAAACAGATTTCGCCGCTGGGAGGAAAAGTACAAATCCAGAATCCCCAATTGGGCGACGTGCGAATTGATTCGGACTGTTGGAAACAGAATCGTTCATCCGGAAGTTCAATCCATTGTCGAAATTCATGATCAAGCTACCGGGGCCCGGACAAAGCTCCCTTTGGCATAAGCCCGCTGACTATTGAAGATTCGTGAATTTCAAGCTGCGGCAATCATTCGCCCGCAGGTCATCCCACTGCTTCACGCTTTCAATTCGCGTTTCGAGATTTTAAGGTCTTGCTCATGCTTAAACGGACTCCTTTGTTTTCCGCGCATCAGAAACTTGGCGGCAAATTGATTGAATTTGGCGGTTGGGAAATGCCGGTGCAATACACCAGCATTAGCGACGAACATCTCGCGGTTCGGAATGCCGCCGGCATTTTCGATATTTCGCACATGGGCGAAATCACCGTGAGCGGCGTTGCGGCCGGGGAGTTCCTGAACTCCGTTCTGACGAACGACATCCGCAAGCTCAAGTCCGGCGAAGGCCAATACACGTTGATGTGCAATGAACGTGGCGGCGTGGTGGACGATCTCTACGTCTATGAACTTTCCTTCAATGTTTTTCTGTTGATCGTCAATGCCTCCCGCACCGATGACGATGTGAAATGGCTTCAGGATCAGCTCAGCCGTTTTCCGAAACGCGCCGGAGTGAACATGATCGATGCGTCGCATAACTACGCCGCGATTGCGGTTCAGGGACCGCGCGTGAAGGAGTTCATCGGCGATGTGATTACAAGCAGTTCGAATTGCGCCCTGCGCGTTGGCCGCGTAACGGATTTGAAGAAGAATCAGATCGGCGGTTTTCCATTCAACGGAGCGGACGTTTTAATTTCCCGCACCGGTTACACGGGAGAAGACGGTTTCGAAATCGTCGGTCGCGATGAATCGATCCAGCAGGTCTGGGACGCGTTGCTGGAAAAAGGCCAGCCGTTTGGAATCAAGCCTGCGGGACTGGGCGCACGCGATACATTGCGCACGGAAGTTTGTTATCCGCTTTACGGCCACGAACTGGATGGAAACACCACGCCGATCGAAGCTGGCCTGGGATTTTTCGTGGCATTGGACAAAGGCGAATTTGTTGGACGCTCGGTGCTGGCGGAACAGAAAGCCAACGGCGTGAAGAAGAAATGTGTCGCATTCAAGATGACCGAAAAATCCGCGCCGCCGCGTCCGCATTATCCAATCTGGGCCGACGGCGCGAAAGTCGGTGAAGTCGTCAGCGGCACGCAAAGTCCTTCATTGAACAACGGCATTGGTCTGGGATACGTGCCGCCGGAATTTGCGAAACCTGGAACCGCCATCGAAATCGAAATTCGCGGCAGACGTTCCGCCGCTGTGGTGGTGCAAAAGCCGATTTATCGGAAGGCGTAAATCACGCCAAATTCAAGCCGGAGCGCGGGTCTGTGACCCGCAGCAATGTGACAGTGACCGAGAGTGCCGTTGGATTCCAGCTTCTGAACGTTTGACATTGCTGCGGGTCTCAGACCCGCGCTCCGCTCAAAACCGGGCGCAACTTGACACCCGCACCATTTTCAATTCTCTCGCCCCGCAGCGAAGCGCGGGGAGAGGGTCAGGGTGAGGGGATTTTGAGCTAAAAACCTCCTCACCCCGGCCCTCTCCTCCGGCTTCGCTCGGAGGAGAGGGAGGGATCAGCCGTTTTGAATTTTCGAAAGTTCAATCCGTTGCTTGGTGCGGGTGCCAAGTTGCGCTCCGCTCAAAACCCGACAGGTTCAAAAAAGCATTTTCAATTTCCCGAAAAGCCTTAACCTGCGCCGGACTTTTTGAATCAAAATTATGAGCAACGTTCCTTCCGATCTCAAATACGCCAAGTCGCACGAATGGGTTCGCGTTTCCGGCGATACCGCCACGGTTGGCATCACCGATCATGCGCAGCATGAGTTGACCGACGTAGTGTTCGTTGAATTGCCCGAATCCGGACGCAACGTCAAAGCCGGCGAAGGCTGTGCTGTCGTTGAATCCGTAAAAACCGCCAGCGATATTTATTCGCCCATCAGCGGTGAAGTCATTGAGATCAATAAAACCGTGGTGGAGAATCCCGCGCTGGTGAACACCGATCCCTATAACGGCGGCTGGTTGTTCAAGCTTAGGCTCGCGAATGCGGGCGAACTGGACGCGTTGATGAACCCGCAGGATTATCAGGCGCAGATCGGCGGTTGAAACTTTCCGCCCCGCGCCGATTGAATTTTTTCCGATGTCCGCCAGTTTATACTCGTGAAACCGAAACGGATTCGACTTTTTATCAAACCGTATTGCGGCTGGTGCCACAAAGCCATTCGCTGGCTGGACGATCATGACGTTGAGTACGAGAAGGTCGATGTCATGTCGGATGAAACCGCGTTTGACGAAATGATTCGCCTATCCGATCAGGATCTCGCGCCGGTGCTGGATGTGGATGGAGAAATTCTCGCAGATTTTGGCCCCGAACAACTGGAACCGTTCTTCAAAAGACTGGAAAAGAAAAATGCCCGCCTCTAGTCCGACCGCGATCAACCCGCGTCCGCGCCTGCCGGAATGGCTGCGCACAAAGCTCCCCACCTCCGATACATTTTCGCACACGCGTTCACTGCTGGATGAACTGAAACTGCACACCGTTTGCGAAAGCGCGAAATGCCCGAATCATTGGGAATGCTGGAGCAAAGGCACGGCGACGTTCATGATCGCGGGCGACCGTTGCACGCGCGCGTGTAGCTTCTGCGCTGTTTCCACCGCGAAACCGCTGGCGCTCGAAGCCGATGAACCGAATCGCGTGGCGGAAGCGACTCGCCGGATGCGCTTGAAACACGTCGTGATCACGGCAGTGGCGCGCGATGATTTGAAAGACGGCGGCGCGGAGCATTTCCGCAAAACGATTGAAGCGGTGCGGCAATTGAATCCGGGAATTGTGATCGAAGTGCTGACGCCGGATTTTCAGGACAACAACGCGTGCATTGACAATGTGCTTCAGGCGCGCCCGCAGATTTTCAATCACAACCTGGAAACCGTTCGCCGCCTGACGCCGGATGTGCGCCATCGCGCCACTTACGATCGTTCGCTCAGTGTTTTGCGCAAGGTTCGCGCGCAGGCGCAATACCGTGTTTACACAAAATCAGGAATGATGCTGGGGCTCGGCGAGCGCGAAGAAGAAGTGCTGGAGGCGATGCGCGATTTGCGCGCCGTGGATTGCGACATTCTCACGCTCGGTCAATATCTTCAACCGACGTTGAAGCATTTGCCTGTGGTCGAATTTATTTCACCGGCTCAATTTGCGAAGCTTGGCGAAATCGCGAAAGGCATGGGCTTTGTTCATGTGGCGAGCGGTCCGATGGTCCGGAGTTCCTATCATGCCGACGAATTTCAATCAGCGTCCGGGATGCAGGAATCCTGAATTGTTTTTCACGATATAGAACAGCGCCACGGCAACGAAGATCGCGAAGAGAATCGCAATCGCTGTGGCCAGATGCTTTAGATTTTTCGCGTGATTCAAAGCCCGCGCCGTCCGCTGTTTCTCGGCGGCCATAAACATCTCGAGTTCCTTTTCCAGCGATGCAATCGAATCTTCATCCTTGAGCGGCAGCGTCCACCAGTCGCTTGATTCCTTGCCCCAGACTTCGGGAAATTTTTTTAACGCATCGGAACTGGCGGGCGTGAAGCCGGTGTGTTTCCAGAACGGCGCGCGTTCCCGTGTCCAGAGCCGGGCAATGCCGTGATTTCGCGCCAACGCCTGAATCCGTTCCCAGAGCAAAGGGCGGACGGAATCGGCCAATGCGAAATCGGCAAAAGTTTCGCTGTGAATATTCGCGTGACGTTCGGAAATCTGGAATGCAATTCCCCCGACGACGTTTCCGCTCGCGTCTTCGGCGACTTGAAATTCCGTAAGGCGGCGTTCCAGATCCGGCGTTTGAAAACGCATCGCTTCCCACATCGGTCGAAGCGCGTCGAGGTCATCGAGCGTGGCGCGGCGGATGCGAAAGTTCGCGGAATTCATGGGAGCGAATGCTAATTCAGCGTCGCGGGATTTCCAGTTGGAACTTGAGCCGCAATCATCAGGGCAAGTGAACGAAGTCCCTGGGCGATTTTCCACATCGGTTCTGTGTAGGTGGAACGCCTACGAAAAAGGCGGTGTTTACCCGATAGGCATTTGCCCCATGATTGTCATTCTTGGCGCTTCATGCGCAGAAGGAACTTGCGCGCGAGAGGATTGGCCATTGCGCTTCTCTCCGCGATTACAATATCGACCAGCGCCACCGAACTCTCGTCGTTTCAGGCGGGCGATTCCGGGTGGCATCTCGGTACACTTGCGGTCGGACAACTCGATTCCGATTCGCAACTGGAAATCGTTGTGCCGTATCGCAGTTCGTCCGGCGGCTGGTTTCTCGACGCATTCAAACCTGACGGCACGCGTCTCCCTGGATTTCCTTTCGCTGGCGATGCGGAAATCAATGTTTCACCGACGCTCTACGATCTGGATGGGGATGGGCGCGACGAAATCATTTTCACCTGTGGCGCGCGCGTGATTGCGCTGCGCGGAAACGGAACGGTGTTCTGGAGTTCGGAAGTGAACCGCTCGAATTACGTTCCGAACAGCGGTTTCATGACCGTTACGAATGGATTCTATTGGTCGAACGGCGGAGCGCTGTTGCCGCGGCTGCCGGAGACCGCGGTTTTTTCTTCGCAGGTTTCCAGTCCGATCGTCGCCGATTTCGCGGGAAACGGTCAGAAGCAGATTGTCACGGCGTGGAAAATTGATCCGGATGGCACCAGTAACGATCAGGATTTCAATCCATTCATCAACGACATCTGGGGTTCCGGTGAATGGGGAACGATGGGCGAAACCTGGTCCGGCGGAGTCGTTTTTCTGAACGCCGCCAACGGCACGCGCAATTACACCTACCATTTCCATCAACTCGTGGAATCCGGCCTCGCGCTCGGTCATGCGGATACGAATGCCGCGTTGGAAACCTACGTGCTGAACGACAGCGACAGCGTGGTGTGCTTCGATAAAACCAAACCGCATGGGCTTTACGGCAGCGGAAATCTTCACGGCCAATTCGGAAAAAATCAGCGGCTCATGAGCGGCTCGTATCAGTTGGGGGTGGATGTTTCCACGGCGGATGTGGATGGCGACGGGCTTGATGAAGTGCTCGTTCCCACGACGCAGTTGACTCCGCTGTGGCAACCGAATGAAACCATTCTCGATGATGACGGTGCGATTCTCTGGCGCGAATGGAAAAACGAAGTCAGCTTTCCCGTGACGCAATGGCAGAACAACGCGTGCATGATTCCCGTCAATCCGGATCACGACAATCATCTCGACGTGCTCAGCTTCACGCATTCGTTTGAAATTGGTTTCCGCTATTGGAACGGCGTGGAACTGGTGAATCGTCCCGGCTGGCCGAAGAATTTTTATCCGTATCTGCCCACGCCACCGGTCGTTGGCGATGTCGATGGCGACGGGCAGGAGGAAATTGTCATCGGCACTTACAATCCGGCCGCCAGTTCTTCTGACGGCGGCTTGTATGTTTTTTCACTCGATGGCGTTTTGAAATTTTCCAGACTCGTCCCGGGTGGATTGAAACATATTCCAACCATCGCCAATGTTTACGGGAACGGACTGGATGTGGTTTATCGTTCGCTGGCCGGCCGGGTTTACATTGAGAATTTTGGATCGCGTCAGGCCGACGCCGTTTCCTGGGCCACGCATCGTGGCAACGCGCAACGCGATGGAAACCTGAACGCCGCGCTTTATCCTGCGGGAACGCCCATCGTCACGGGCAAGGAATCTGCCCAGGGCCGCGCAACATTTTCCTGGAAAACTGCGATCGGAACTCCTCCTTTGGCCTGGCGTATTTATCGCGCGGAAAAACCCGAAGGTCCGTTCACGCATTTGCTCACAATGACCGCCGACGCCCGCTCGTTCACGGATTCTCAATTGCGTCCCGGCTGCCAATACATTTACGAAGTCGCCGCTGTTTATGCGAACGGTGAAGTTCCTTCCGTGCCGTTTGCGGTTCTTTCCGCGTTCAATGGCAATCTGCTTGCGAATTCCAGCTTCGAGGAAAACAGCGAAAGCCATTGGGATAAATGGTTCACGGGCGACATCGATTGGACGAACATGATCAGCTCCACCAACGTGTTTCATCATGGCCGGAAGTCGCTGGAAGTGCGCCTGCGCAACAGTGGCAACAACGGCTCCGTTTCCCAGAATGGTCAATACGGAACGCCGACGTCGGGATTTGCGGTGACGCCTGGAAAGCTCTACAGCTTCGGCGGATTTTTCAAAAGCGGCGGTATTTTGCAACCGACGGAACATTGGTTCGAATGGAGCTCAACCAAAACCGCGCAGAATACCAATGATCGGCCCGCGCGACCGTTCCCGAATTATTTCACGCCACATTTCACACCCGGCACAAACGCTACCGACTGGACGTATGCGAATCGTACTTTCGTGATGCCGGATGGTTTTCCGAATGCGGAACTGGTGCATTGGTTCACGACCGCTGCGCCCGCGAGCGGATCGATTTTTCTCGATGACCTTTTCTTCCGCGAATTGCCTGATCCGAATTCCAGCGCCTGGACGGAGTTGATTCCGTTCGGCGCGACGTGGAGATTTTCCGCGAGCAATCCGGGTGCAAACTGGTTTTCTACTTTGTTCAACGATTTATTCTGGGCGTTGGGCACGGCAAAATTTGGCGCGGGCGGCGGACCGGCGCACATTGTTACTCCGCTGCCGCCGAATCAATCGGCTTATTATTTTCGGCGCACGTTCGTTCTGCCGGCGCTTTCGTGCGAAGAACTTTTGCTCGCGGCGACCTGCACCGATGCCGGCCTTGGACTCGAAATTTATCTGAATGGAACGAAGCTGGAGACCACCGGCATTGACGCCACAAGCGGGCAGGGGAATGAAGTCCGATACTACGATCTGGCGCCGTTTGTGGATTTACTGAAGCCGGGCTTGAATACAATCGCGATCAAGCTGAACAACGCATTACAGGCCGGCTGGGATGATGTCGCGTTCGATGTGAGTTTGAAAACCATTACGCGCAATACGCTTCAGCCGAGTCTGGCAATTGCGAATGTTGCGGCGAATCCAAACGCCGCCGCCGGACTGGTCGCGTCACCGCAGATCGGATTGAACATCACCGTTCCACCGAACACGATCTGGCGCGTGGAATCCACCGATGAGATCGGCGGGCCATGGCAGTTGATGCAGATCATCACCAACACGACTGCGGAATCAATGACGTTGTCCGATATTGGCCAGAACGGTCGCGCAATTCCGTCGCCAACTGGCGCGCGCTTCTACCGCTTGAAACCGAATTGATTTTGGGAACACCTCGAAACCGGCGCGGCGGAAATGCCATCAAATTGAATCCTCTCTTCAGGCCTTGTCCAGACCTAGAGATTTTACACAGACGCGCGAGCCTGTGTGAAAAATCCTTGGTCATGTGAAACTTTTTACGCCGCAAGAGTCTCTTTCAAGCATGAATCATCGTGCTGGCCTGGATCGCTCCCAGACGTTGCTCTTCTCGGAATCGCTCGACGATTATGTCGCCGCCGCCAATCCCGTGCGTTTCCTGGATGCCTTCGTCGCTTCGCTCGATCTGCACGCGCTCGGCTTTGCCAAAGCCCGTTGCGCCGAATGGAGGTCTGATCACGCTGGCGTATAATCTCAAACGCGTGTTGAACCTGGTCAGCTTTGAGAAACTGATCGCTGCCGTGGCCTGAAAGTCCGGCGGCCAGCGCCTGCCCGTCGAAAATCACGCTTCTGGGTTCAGATAACCTCCCGAATCCGCACGATCACGAAACACCGTCCCACCTTTCCATCCGCAGAAAACTTCCGATCCAACTTAGAATCATCTCCCCAACATCGTTCTATCGTTCCGATCGAGAGTTTTTACACAGGCTCGCGCATGGTTAGTCATCCTGCCTCCGCTTCAAAATGGCTGGCTCTATCTCGCGACCTGGAAACAAATGAACGTGATATGAATCCTCGCCATCCAAACCAGCCACACTGAGTGACCCGAGCTTCGAGTAACAAATAACTGCCTCGTAAATCCCCGGCGCAACCTCAATACGAGCTGCATCTGGATAGTAGTCTGTGCATCCGGCCACGACGATACGGCCAGTATCAATCTGGAGGCTCGCTGTGGTGATGTGATCCCACTCGTCCGGCAAAATCTTCGGCCGCGACTCGTGAACCACGACTGAAACCGGGACGTTCATATTGCGAACCGTGCCGACACCGATGACATGGGGCGCAACTGCCAACAGTCGGTCTGTGGCTTCCTGAGTCCACGCTGCGGACAGGTCGCCAAACGACTGGTCATCGTCTTGCAGGTAGAACTGATGGTAGTCAGCAAAGATTTCGTATTGGAAGGTGCGTGGCATGGTAGATGGCTAACGCCGGAACTCAGCGACCCGGCACACCGGACGGGTCGCTTGCAACTGAAACGCGAAAGCCGGGTTCGCTGAAGTGACATGGTTAGGACTCTTATGGCTCAACAATGGCAAACTGGAAAACCACCGAACTCCGATGGAGGTCGAATACGAAGGCAAAATCATCGCCGTCGAAGCTTTTTACGGGCGCGACGGATACAGGCCGCACTGGCGCGACAAGTATGGAACGTGCTGGGATGTGTCGGCTTTCCGGCGCTGGCGTCATGTGAGTCCTAACAGTTAGATTGAGCGACGGTGGTGTTGTCTATCATGGCAACTGGTTTCGACCGTAGAACTTCACTTTAGCCTTGTCCAGCGCTATTATCCTGCCAGTTTCGATGGTACGATTGAAGCGGGCAATTGCGACAATGGACAAGTTCATCCCCAATCCAAAACTGAAGCTGCGGGAACAACTGCGCGAGGTGACGCGCCTTCAGGCATTATTTATTGCGAACGGAGCAGACGTATTGGCTTTGGATCAAGGGTTTCATTTTATTCCACAAGAAACGGCACTCGCGGGAGATGGGCGGAGCGGAAATCCAATCCTATTTGAGTTATTTGGCGGTGGAACGCAATGTGGCCGCCGCCACGCAGAATCAAGCCCTTAATGCCCTGGTTTTCCTTTATCGCGAAGTGTTGGGGAGGGAGCCGGGGAGCATTGGCGCGTTTGCGCGCCGGACGCGCAAGCCCAAGTTGCCGAGCGTCCTTTCCAGGGAGGAGACTTCGCGGTTGCTGGCGGCGATTGCACCGGAATATCAGTTGCTGGCGCAGTTGCTTTACGGAACCGGGATGCGGCTGATGGAATGTCTGCGGCTGCGAACGGCGCAATAACCGGGGAAGGCGCTGAATACGCGGACTCCGGGTAGTCGGAAGGGGAGCCACCACGAATGAACACGAATAAGAATCCTTGTTTTTAGTAAACGGGTTCAGTCCCGCCGTCCTCAACGCGTGAATCCATGTCGAGAGCGCTCGCACAGCCGCGGCGAGCGTTTCACACGCGCTGCATAGTGCCTGAAGTTCAGCCTGTGCCGGTGGATCGCTGAAGGTTATTCCGTCAATCGTGTCTTCGACGTTTCCCAAGGTCATCGCCTGTTGATCGGCTCCGGAAGGTTGCACCACGGGCGTAACGCCCGAACACTCCGAGCTTTGATTTGCGGCAATGCCGACCTTGGTTTCGGTGCCGGTGCCAATTGCAATGTTCGCGAATGCGGACGGATATTCCTGATTCTTTAATGAAGAGCGGAAACGTTTCGACTTTTATTGTTTCCTGACGCGCCACGTCGCCATTTTGCAGAAAGCGTTGAGAAAACCAGAAAAGTGAGAAAACCCTTTTGAAAGTGGCGGAGAGAGGGGGATTCGAACCCCCGTTACGGCTTTTGACCGTAAACCGGTTTAGCAAACCAGCGCCTTCAGCCACTCGGCCATCTCTCCTGCCGTAAGTTCGAAATGATTTTCTCCAGCTCGCGGATTCGGAAAACCGCCGAAGAATCATCTCGAAATTAATGCTGCAAGAGACTGGCACAGTTTCAATATCGGTCAAGCCGAAAGCCGATTTCTTGAATGAAAAGAGCGTCAAAATCCACACATCGCGGGAGAATGGAGAACAGTGGTTGAGTCGCGGGGTGATTCTCGCGCGCGCGATTGCGACGGGGACACGCGGAATAAATTCCGCGCTCCGGTGCGATACGTTCAAAGTCACGGTCTGATTCGGTCGCGCATTCCTCACGCTGACTTGAAGGATTGCATTTGCCAACCGAAACTCCGATACAACGCGGCGCAATTTCATGAGTTTGTTTATTACAGGTCAACGGTGGCTCAGCGAGTCGGAACCGGAACTCGGGTTGGGCATGATCGTTCAGAGCAGCTACGGCCGCGTTGAAGTGGAATTCAAAGCAGCCGGAGAAACCCGCACGTACGCCGCGGAAAACGCGCCATTGAAACGTGTGCGGTTTCGCGTCGGCGACAAAGTTCGAACGCAGGCGGATCAGGAATTTGTCGTCCAGAAAGTCGTCGAAGAAGATGGCTTGCTTAATTACATCGGCGGCGATTTGGAATTGTGCGAAACGGAATTGAGCGATCGCGTCAGTCTGCAAGGACCGCAGGAACGCCTGTTCGCGGGACGATTCGACGCCGCGACAACTTTCGAATTGCGACGCCGCACGCTCGATTTGCTTCATCGCTTGCGAAAATCTCCGGTGCGCGGATTTGTCGGCGGCCGCATCGATCTGATTCCGCATCAGCTTTACATCGCGCAGGAAGTGGCGAATCGCCAGGCGCCGCGCGTGATGTTGTCCGACGAAGTGGGTTTGGGGAAAACGATCGAGGCGTGTTTGATCGTGCATCGGTTGATTTTGAGCGGACGCGCGAATCGTGTTCTGGTGCTGGTTCCTGAATCGCTCGTGCATCAGTGGTTTGTGGAAATGCTGCGACGGTTCAACATCTGGCTGAACATTTTTGACGAGCCGCGCTGCGCTTCGATTGAAGCCGGTGATCCGGGCGCGAATCCGTTTCTCGATGATCAACTGGTGCTGACGAGCATTGATTTTCTGGCGGGCAATCCGCAACGCGCCGCTCAAGCCGTGGCTGCGGAATGGGATGTTCTTGTAGTGGATGAAGCGCATCATCTCGAATGGACTGAAGCCGCGCCGAGTCGCGAATATCAGATCGTGGAGGAACTCAGCCAGCGTTCGGAAGGATTGCTGTTGCTGACGGCGACTCCGGAACAGCTTGGAATTGAAAGTCATTTCGCGCGTTTGCGTTTGCTCGATCCGGATCGGTATCGCGACCTCGCGACGTTTGAATCGGAGTCGAAGGATTACGGATCGATTGCGGCCCTTGCAGAAACTTTGCTGGCGGGGAAAAAACTTTCCGCGAAAGAGACTGCGCTGATTCGCCGTTTGCTCGCGCACGAAAATGAATTGGAAGCGCGACTCGCTGCGGTGCAATCCGGTGAAGCGGAAGCGCGGAATGCGTTGCTCGAAGATTTGTTGGATTTGCATGGCCCGGGCCGCGTGTTGTTTCGGAACACTCGCGCGGGCATGAAAGGTTTTCCAAAACGCACGGCGCGGCTGGCGCAATTGGACGCCGGTCCGGAAGCCGAGCATTGGTTGGATCGGGTCTCTACAGAGTTTGCGGAAGATGCTGGAGAGGCGTCGCTGCAAAGTTCCTTCGATCTGACGAAAGATCCGCGCGTGCTGTGGCTCGTGGATTTGTTGCAGCAACTCGATCCGCAGAAGGTTCTCGTGATCAGCCGCAGCATCGAAAAAGCGGAAGCGCTGGACGAAGCTCTGCGGCGGCATGTCAGTATCAGGACGGGAATTTTCCACGAAGGCCTGACGCTGCTGCAACGCGATCGAAACGCGGCGTGGTTTGCTGAACCGGACGGCGCGCGACTGCTGATCTGTTCGGAAATCGGCAGCGAAGGACGCAACTTCCAATTCGCGCATCATCTCGTGCTGTTCGATCTGCCGTTGAATCCGGAATTGCTGGAGCAACGCATTGGGCGATTGGATCGTATCGGGCAGGCGCACGACATTCAGATTCACGTTCCGTATCTGGCGCGCAGTCCGCAGGAAGTTCTCGCGCGCTGGTATCACGAAGGCTTGAACGCTTTCGAAAAAAATCTCGAAGGCGGCAGCGAACTGCTCCGCGAATTTGGCCGCGCGGTTCACGATCTGGCCTTGGAATTTCCGGTGGCTGATGCCACTGCGGCGGAACAGGAACTCGCCGCGCTTTTAAAAAAGACCGTCGCCGCGCGCGAACGGATTCGGCAATTGCTGGAACAGGGACGAGATCGTTTGCTGGAACTGAATTCCTTTCGTCCCGCTATCGCCCAAAAAGTTATCGATCAGATTCGGGAGGAGGATCAACAGGTCGATCTTGAAGATTATCTGCTCGATGTGTTCGATCATTTTGGCGTTCACGTTGAGGAACTGGCGCCGCGCACCTGGCAGTTGAATCCGCAGGGCGTCACGACAGATTCGTTTCCGTCGATTCCCGCTGAAGGCATGATTGCCACGTGTGATCGTCGCCGCGCATTGAGCCGTGAAGAGGTTGGTTTTCTCACCTGGGATCATCCCATGGTGACGGGTGCGATGGAACTGCTGCTGGGTGCGGAAACGGGAAATTGTTCCTTCGCCGTGCTGCCGGCTGCGAACGAGCGAACGATGTTGCTGGAATTGATTTTTGTTCTGGAAACAATCGCCGCGCCGCAACTGCATGCGGATCGATTTCTTCCACCGACGCCGATTCGGCTGGTCGTCAGTCATCGATTGGAAGATGTGACTGCCGCGTTTTCGGAAACGGATTGGCAACGGAAACTTCAGAAAGGTTCGCCTTACAAGTTGACCGAAAACGCAGACATTGCGCGGCGAACACTTCCGACGATGTTTGAAAAAGCGGAGCTTCTGGCTGAAGCGCAGGCCAGTGCATTGCGCGAGGCGGCAATCAAGGAAATGAATCATCTGCTTGGCCGCAAAGTGCAGCGGCTGCAAACGCTCGCGCGAGTGAATGATCATATTCGTCCGCAGGAAATTCAATTGGCGCAGGCGCAGCAAACGGAACTGGCGATTGCGCTGCAACAATCGCGATTGCGATTGGATTCGTTGCGATTGATCTGGAAAGGTCCGCCGGAAGCGTTGCGGACGGAATAGGGGACTGAAAATTCAATAACAAAGGTTGAATCTTCGTTCCCTGGTTCCTTCGCTGGTAGCACGCATTAAAAGCGGCGCTGAAGCGCACGCACTCCAGACGCTTCGCGAGTTGTCGTGCGTTGGAACAGCGCGATAGCGTTTGGAGTGCGTGCGCTTCAGCGCCGCTTTTAATGCGTGCTAACAACGAAGGAACGAGGGAACGAAGATTCAACCTTTGTTATTGAATTTTCAGTCCCCTATTCCGTCCGCA
>DASTXC010000131.1:0-25706 GCA_035765675.1 Verrucomicrobiia bacterium | reverse complement strand
CGGCTTGGTTACGATCAACAATAATCCCTCCGAGGTGACGATTACAGCCGCCAGTGAATGGAACAACAACGGCTATAACACGGGTGGCCTGCTCAATCCAAACTCTGCCCTGCTGGGTGAATTTGCCATCGGAACGGCGACCGGAGATTATTATTATTTCAGCGGGTCTCCCGGCGATACTCGCACGCTGCGTCTGGCTGGTTTGGATCCGTCGCGGCAGTACAACTTGAGCCTGTTTGCCACCCGCACCACGACCGCGTCTGATACGCGCACCGTGCGATATTCCGTTGCCGACGTGAACGGGGCCCACACGGTTGACCTCCAGGTTTCAGGGCCGGGAGCGGGTTCGTCCGCCAATCCCTACGGTAATGATGATACGATTGCCATCCTGACGGATTTGGTTCCCGACGAATCCGGCCAGATTGATCTGGCGACGAGCATTGTCAATGGCGGGTTTGCGTATTTGGGCATTCTCAAAGTCACACCGCTTGGATCATTACTGGAATTTGATCGATTTCCCCAGTCGCTTGAAGTCGCGCCAGGAACTTCAACTTCGCTCGTGGCTCATGCGATAAGTTCGGAAGCTGTCCATTATCAATGGTATTTCATGGACAACCCAATTTCAGGGGCGACCAGCACGAATCTATTGTTTCCAAGCATCAGCCTGGCGGATCAAGGGAACTATTTCGTGACGGCTTCCAATTCCTTCGGTGTGCTGACCAGTGCGGTGGTCACTGTAACCATCGGACCGGCGCATGTGCCGCGTTCCTCGCTGCTGATTGATTTTAGCCGTAATGATGGAATCCAGGGACATGACACGACCAGTCCAGATGTGAACGGCAACTATTGGAACAATATGGCTACAACCACGGGATTAGCACCGCAAGGCCTCTCAATTTCCGATCTGGTGACGGTAGATAATGTTCCGACGTCGATCGGACTGACGCTCACTTCCGATGGTTGGAACAACAATGGAAGAAATAACGGCGGATTATTGGTATCCCACTACGGTTTGCTGGGTGATTTTGCCATCGATACGGCCACAGAAGACTACTTCTTTGTCAACGGCACTCTGGGATCCATGAGGGTGTCGGGCCTCGACCCCGCCAAAAAATACAACCTCTCGATGTTTGGGACGCGGAACACAGATGTGAACACGACCCGGACGACGGAGTATGTCGTGACTGATATTAATGGATCGCATGTGGTTGACCTGCAGACCTCAGGATCCGGATCGGGATCTACGAACACACCGTACGGAAATGATGACACGATTGTTTCTTTAAATGAACTGATGCCGGACGAGGCCGGCAATCTGGATCTTTCGGTATATGAAACCAGTTATGGTTTTGCTTACATTGGCATACTCCAAATAACGCCGGTGATTACTACTGTGGAATCCGTTTTCCTGCCTCCAGTAAAGATTTCAGGTGGATGGCAATTGCAATTCAACGCCACTCCGGGGGTTACATATCGTGTTCAAAGAGCTACCGAAGTGAGCGGGCCTTGGAAGGATTTGGGTTCAGTTGTAGGTGCTGGCGATGGTGTAACCACGTTTGATGACACGGATGCCCCCGATTCACAGGCTTTCTATCGAACGGTGTATCCTTGATCACTGCCGGCTGGAATATGAAATCAGCAACATCATACCCTGTCCGTCCAAACCGCAATGCTTTAGAGGCGTTCACCTTGATTGAACTCCTGGTGGTCATCGCTATTATTGCAATCCTGGCAGCTTTACTCTTGCCGGCTTTGGGCCGGGCGAAATTAAAAGCGCAAGGGATTAGTTGCATGAACAACCTGAAGCAGTTGCAACTCGGCTGGGTTATGTATTCGGACGATAACAACGATAAGCTGGTTCCCACCGGAGGATTGGGGCATACGGTGACGACGATAAGCCTTTCCGATGTCGAGCCTGGAGCGCCAGACGCTCAATGGGCTCAGGGACGCGTGGACAATGGATATTTGTCTGCGGGAAATATTTGGTTCATTCAACACGGCTTGTTATATCCGTATATAAATTCGGTGAAGGTTTACAAATGCCCCGCAGATCAAAAGAGTGTAGCCAGTATTACCGGCACGGTCCCGACGGTTCGTAGTATGAGCATGAACGCCTGGATGAATCCGATCCAGGCTTGGGACAATCCCGGCGGCCAGCTTCAGGTTTTCCGGAAGCGTTCCAGCATTACTGGAATAGCTGTAAGTCAGGCATTCGTGTTCATTGATGAAAATCCGAATACCATTAATGACCCATTCTTTGTCTGCGATCCGAACAACGCGCAGTGGGTGGATATCCCCGCCAGCTATCACGGGAAGGCAGGCTCTTTGTCCTTTGCAGACGGACATGCTGAAACCAAGAAATGGCGTGACGAAAATATGATTCATGCAACCAGCGCCTATGTGACGCCGGCGGCAGGGACAGCTGACCTGAAATGGCTGCAAGAACGAAGCACCGTTCGCAAGTATTGATCTGGCATAGCCAATATCAATGATGTCAGAAGCTATAGGTTTCTCGAAATTCATTTCCGGAAAGCCCTCATCCCCAGCCCTTCTCCCATCGGATGGGAGAAGGTGGCCAGAGGCTGGAGGAGGGTTTCACCACCGCTTTTCGAAAAGAACTTTTGAGAACCACTCTATGGTTCCCATTCAACATGATAAAAACGCCGCGCCATCATGCGGCATTATTGACCGTTAAAGGTTTTCATTTTCTATTCTCTCGCGAATACCATCCAGCTGGGGGGGATGATTTCAACAGCAAGGCAACAGATGCTTACAGGTGTTGGCGAAGAAGAATTTCCGACCGGGAACGGACATGAAGCTTTTGGTACACGTGCTTCCGGTGGGATTTAATCGTGTTGATGCTGACGTGCATTTTGTCGGCAATTTCCTTTTCGGAATAGCCTTTGCTCATAAAGCCGAGCACTTCTAATTCGCGCTCACTTAATGTTTCACCGCCTGCCACCGGATCGGCGGGAGGTTCACGCAGCGAGAGCACGACTTTGCGCGCAATCTGCGTGCTCATTGGGGCTCCACCATCCTTCACTTCGGCCACGGCCGCGAGGATCTCTGCGGTGGTCGCGCGTTTCAGAAGATAGCCACTGGCCCCGGCTTTCAGTGCGTTGAATATGTTCTCGTTGTCTTCGTAAACCGTGAGAATCAATACCTGCGTGGCGGGACATAAATCCCGCAACCGGCGGGTGCATTCAATCCCGGAACGGTTGGGCAGGTGGATGTCCATCAAGACCACGTCAGGCTTGGTGTCGGGCATTTCGCGGAGCGCATCCTCGGCCGTGCTGCATACACAAACACAGCGATAGCCGGGCGCGGCATCTACCATTCGCACCAAACTCGTCCGCAGTTGGCGGTTATCTTCAACAATGCCGACGGTGGTCACAATGTTAGTGGTTTGCGTTGATCAGTCCTGGAGATGGTTTTTCGGACCCGGCCATGCCAAGTGACAGTTTCCAGCTGACGAATGTTCCTTCGCCGGGTTTCGAATGCAATTCAAATTCTGCGCCAATGGCCGCTGCGCGATCACGCAAGTTTTTCAACCCATCACCGCGGTTTTTTTCCCCGCAGACAAATCCCACGCCATCGTCTTCAATGACGAAGTGAGCCATTGATCCAACCACCTTGACCCGCACCCAGACATGACGAGCCCTTGCATGCTTGGCAACGTTGTGCAGCGCCTCTTTGAGTGCGAGAAAAAGATTATGTCGCACGTCCGATGGCAGTGAACAGGACGGCAATTCTTCCTGGACATCCACGCGACAGCGCGTTGAGGTGTCGCGAAAAAATTGCTCGGCGAACTCGCAGGTATAGGTGACCAGATGATCCAGCGAATCATTTTTAGGATTGACCGCCCAAACAATTTCATCAATGGCGCGGACCATGTCGCGTGACTGGCCGGTGATTTGTGTCATCAGGTTTTGGCGTTCATCGGCTGGCGCATCCTTTTGGTTGGCCAGTTCTCCCAGCCAGGCGACCTGGGTAAGACTCGCGCCCAGGTCGTCATGCAAATCCTGTGCGATGCGCGCCCGTTCCCGTTCCATGGCCTGTTGATATTCAAGCCGTTCCTGGGTTCTGGCCCGCGCGTGTTCCAGCCGCTGCAGTTGCAGTCGTTGCCGACGCCGAAGGTTCCAGAATGCCGTGCCTGCCACCAACGAAAATCCCAGCAGCCATGAACCAGACTTGAACCACCACGTCTGCCAGATGTAGGGCAATAACGTGAGTTGAACAGACGCGCTGTTTGTATTCCATACGCCGTCACGGTTGCAGGCCTGAACTTGAAATTCGTAATCGCCCGGCGGCACGAAGCTGTAATTGGCAGATCGGCCATGACTTTCCCGCGCCCAGGCGGTTTCCAAACCGACCAGCTTCCATCTAAACTTTACCTGGTCCGGAGAAGTGAGGATCGGCGCGGTGAATTTGAATTCGAGATAATGACGGCCGGGTGGCAGTGTCAGCCGCGTTGGCGGTCGAACGGCAACACTCCGCAGAGGCTGCTGGTTTCTGGTCTGCAACCGGCCATCCATGTAAATCTCCTCAATTACTGTGGTTGGCAGCAAATTATTGGAAACCACTTCGGCGGGGTCAATCCAGGCGGCGCCTTTGGCAGTGGCAAACCAAAGACGATTATCCTTCGAACGCCAGCACGCCGGCTGGCCGCCACCCGAGCATTCAGCCGTGGGTAATCCATCCGATTTGCCGTAGGATACGAAGCGCAGTGAATTTGTCGCACTGCGAGAATACTGATTCAGCGCCGTTTTATTCACTCGGACAATCCCATTCCGGGAGCCCAGCCACAAACGTCCGAATTGGTCCTCTAAAATCTGGCTGATGTAATCGTTGGGCAATCCTTCGCGTGAAATAAAGCGAGTGAACTTGCCGTCTTCGAAACGAAGCAATCCTCCACCCAGGCTCCCGATCCAGATGACACCCTGGGGATCGGCATAAAGCGACCAAAAGCGTTCGCCGCCACTCAGAGATCCCCGGTTAAGTCCCTTGAATGAGTCCGCGTTCAGCGGCGAGGCAACCTGCGAGATCAACCGTGAATCTTTCGGGAAATAAGATCTGAACTGTTCATCTTTGAAGCGCCTGAGTTCTCCCATGGCTGTTCCAATCCAAATTGCGCCCGTCTTGTCCTCTGTAATCGCCAGAACATAGGCAGGCATGAAACCATTTTTTTCTGTATAGCGTTTTAATTCGCCCCGGTCCCAGCAAAACAATCCAAATTCCGATCCAATCCAAACGCGGTTCTTTGTATCTTTATAAATGACTCGCGCCACCGCTCCGATGTCGCTGGCAGGAAACGGGCGGGTGAACTTTTCATCGTTAAACAGCATCAATCCATTTAGAACGGAACCCACCAATAATTGACCCGCCTCGCCTGGAAAAACGATCGTATCAAAACCGGCCTCTTTTTTGTGCGGCGGTGTGAACGTGGTGAACAAGCCATCGCGCCAGCGCAGTAAAATATTTTCTGAAGTGCCGAACCACATCGCGCCCGACTGATCTTCGCAAATCGAACGATTCGCCACTTGACCGCGCATGTCTGTAGGCCAAATCGTATGAAACACCGGCTTCCGTAAACAGACGAGTCCGCTTCCTCCACCCAGGCCAAGCCACACGTTGCCCTCGTGATCCTCAAACCAGCACTCTACGAGAGTATTGGGCAATCGCACTTGTGAACCACGGCCGTCAGCGTCGGCGTGCCATACTCCGTCCTGATAGTGGGATACCCAAAGACCACCGTGCGAATCTGCATTCAGCATCAGCGCATGATCGGATAGCTGCGGCCCGGCTCCGCCCCAATCGTCCACTTGAGCCACCCAGTGCAGATCCCGATATTTTTTGAATTCGCGGCCCGATCGCACCCAGAGCGAGCCGTCTGGACACGCAGCCATCTGGTTCACATTCAAGTCCATCGGCCCGTTTGTCGGTGTCAGGTTTAGAAATTTCTCACCGTCCCACCGGGCAAGTTCTTTTTCCGTGCCTACCCATAATTGACCCGCGGCATCAGTAAGAAGTGCGTTGACTTTTGAACCGCGCAATCCGGGCGGATTTGTCAGGCGTACAAATTTATTGTCGCGAAACTGATTGAGGGATGCATCGCGTCCACGATACCAAATTGTTCCATCCCGGTCCCGGCATGGGGACGATGAGGGGTCACCGCCTGGCGCGGTCCGCGACTCCCAATGGTTTGTGCCATCCGTTACTGTTCCTTGAAACAACCAACCGTAATAGGAAGCAAGCAGCACCGAATTGCTTGTAGATGAAATCACCTTGTTCAGCCATGCCTGCGGTGTTTCGGTGTTCTGCTGTTCAAAGTGAAACTGTCCGCCGCGATACGAAACCAGCGCGCCTTCCACCGTTCCAATCCAAAGCGTTCCCAACCCATCTACGAGCAATTTTTCGATTTCAATTGAATGCAACTCCGGTGTGTTTCCTGGATCAAACGTCACAAACCGTTGGCCATCAAATCGCGCCAGTCCGCCATGCACCGTGCCGACCCATAGATAACCATCTGGTGTCTGTGCAATGCTGGTAACTGAACTGTCGGGCAGCCCGGAATCAACGTCATACGCCTGCACCAGATAACCTTCCGGAGGAACCGCCAACGCATTGAATCCCAGGCAGAACAGCGTGAGTGCCGCACAACGTTTGAGCAACGACAACAACATGGGCATTTCGCAAAATCATGTCACCCGCTCTGCACAATAGCAACTTTCGGGGAACCGCGGCCGAGGGCTGATGCATTGACCGGGCTGAAACCACGGTGTTAATGAGAATTTTGATGCTACTGCCTTGAACCTCCGTCATGGTCGCTAATCCCGATCAGCGATGAGATCATTTACCCGTACTGTAGTTGCTGTGATTCGAATCAAGGAATAGTGCCGCAGAAACTATCATTATCCGGGGCACCGTCCGCTTCCGCCTTGGTTTTGAACTGTTCATCAATGACCGGCGTATCATCCAATCCGATCGGACGTCTTGGAATCACTTCTCAGGCAATCACTCGGTCGCAGATCGATTACTGCTCCTTCTTGTACAAATCTTCGAAGATGAGCTGTCCCCAAATGCCGCCGCGGGCGTGCACCAGCGCGCCACCCTCGTTGAGCTTTCCCAGTTCGACGGGTGCGTACCCCAGTCGTTTGGCCAGCGCCGCCACGGGAGCAATCGCATCCGCGTCGTCGCTCGAAAGAAAAGCGACCCGGTGTCCGCCCTCCACGACCGGATCGGTAGCCAGGGTAGCTGCAGGCAAGTGATTGAAACCTTTCACGAATTTGGCACCGGTGAATGCCTTCGCGGCGAAAGCGGAGGAGGGAAGGCCGTCCACCTCCTCGACGGGACCTAATGTATTCATCGCGTCGATAACAGTCTTGCCTTTCCAGTTCGGCAGAGACTTCGCAACCTCGCGATGCTCCGAGAACGGGACTGCCAGGATGATTGTTTCGGCCTCAAGTGCATCCCCCAGCAACTTGGCGATGACCGTGGGGCCGATCGCCCGAGCCTGCGGGGCCAACGCCTCGGGCGGCCGGCGGCTTGCGACGATTACCTCAATGTTTCTACGTGCGAAGGCGTGGGCGAGAGCCTGGCCTATCTTACCGAATCCTACAATTGCATAGCTCATAATGTTTCTCCGAATCTTGTGTTTAGAATTTAAAGTTGAGAAGCGTGGTCCTGCGACTGGCAGGTTGGAAGCCCAGTCACGGGACCCGCGCCCAGTCAGACCTGCGCCATGCCTCCATCGACGGGCAGATCCACACCGGTGATATACGAACTTTCATCCGAAGCGAGGAACACGATGGCGGCAGCGATTTCCTCGGGCTTGCCTCTGCGACCGAGCGGAACCTGTGAGGTAAACTGAGCGACTGCCTGTTCGACCTGTTCAGGAGGGATGCCGATTTTGTCCAAAGCCGGAGTTTCAATGGGACCAGGACTCATCGAATTAACACGAATCTTCCGATCCTTCAGCTCCGCCGTCCAGCCACGAGCGAAGCTGCGCACGGCTGCTTTGCTGGCGGCGTAGGCGGTAAATCCGGGAAGGCCCATCACGTTTGAAACTGAAGAGTTCAGGATAATCGAGCCACCTTCTTTGAACAGGGGAAGGGCTTTCTGCACCGTGAAGAACAGCCCTTTCACGTTTACGTCGAAGGTCTGATCAAAATGAGCTTCACTTGCCGCGGCAAGCGATGCGACTGTTCCTCCGCCCGCGTTCGCAAAGAGAATATCTATGTGACCATGCTTCTCTTTCACAATGGCATAGAGGCGGTCGAGATCTTCTAACCTCGAGACGTCGCCTGCCACCGGCGTCACGTTTTTCCCGATGAGAGCTGCGGCCTCGGCCAGCTCTTTCTCTCTTCGCCCGGTGATCACGACGTGGGCCCCTTCTTCGACGAAGCGCTTGGCCGTGGCCAGGCCCATTCCGCTGTTTCCGCCTGTGATGACCGCGATTTTTCCTGCCAATTTTTGTCCGTGGATATTACTCATATGTTTTCTGGTTTGTTTTTGTTCTTCGTTATCAATATTTCCAAGGTGCGTCTTCCCGCCCCTTTCAGCCAATGCCGGTTCGTGATTGCCGTGATGCAAAATGTGCATCACTGTTTCGATCATGCTGGAAAAGCTTCGTTTGTTCCTGGTGGTAATTGAGGAAGGCAGTCTCCGTCGGGCGGCGGATCGTTTACGCATTTCTCAGTCCGCCATCACGCGACAGTTGCAATCACTTGAACTCGATCTCGGTGGGCGCGTATTGGAGCGAACATCGGCCGGAGTGCGTCCCACGAATGGAGGGCATGCCCTGGCCGAAAGGGCAAAAGCGCTTTTGGCAGATTACGATTCCACCCTGGCTGAAGTTCGCCGGCTGGTTCGCGGAGAAAGTGAACGATTGCGTATTGGCTATATTGCGTCGGCCGTTCAGGAGTATCTTGAGCCGGCTCTGGTCGTGCTTCGGCGCGCCTATCCGAAACTGAAAATCAAAATGCTCGATCAAACGCCCGGCGAAATGATTATCGAATTACGGGAAGGTAAAATTGATCTGGCATTGACGTTGCACGGTATAGACCTGCTCTCTCGCGATTTCTACACTCGTAAATTGGCGACGGTCAGGAGTCTTGTTGCACTTCCCGTCAGCCACCGGTTCGCGACCGAAAGACAGGTGTCTCTTTCACAATTGAAAGGCGAAACGTTCGTGCGGGGTTCGGACGACGTGGTGCCGGGATACACCAAGAGGATCACGCAGTTCTGCCGCAAGTATGGCGGCTTCCGTCCTCGCCTGGTCACCATTGATAAAGCAACCAGTCTGGTGGAATCCCTCGCTCTGGCAGCGAATGAAGAAGCGGTTTCGATTCAACCCGCCTTCATTGCTCACCTGAAAGTTCCGAACGTGGCGATGGTTCCCATCGCTGACGCCGGTGCAACCTGGGATGTGTTCGTTGCGTGGCAGCGGGGCAAAATTGCCGGCCCATTGCGGACTCTGCTGAGCGAACTGAACCTGAAGACTCAATAGCTTGTTCGGTGAAATTCAGCGATTTGGAAAAATTTTTCCCCATAATTCGAATCCCTTCGCTCGCTCCAACTCGAACCACCCACAGAATTCTACGTACACTTCCGTGATGACAACCTGGAAAGACCATCGCCTGCGAAAACGACTTTTCTGGGGCGGCTTTCTGCTTTGGATACCGCTGGGAATTCTCATCAACGCCTTTGGAGAGGCGGTAGAATGTTCCTGGCTGGTGACTACATACGCGATTTCCTGGATGTTCGGATGGGCGATTGTCGGCGTATGGCTGGCCAGGCTGCGATGCCCAAAATGTAATTACCTGTTCTTTATTCATGGTCCATTTGGAATGGGCAATGTGTGGGCTGGACACTGTTATCATTGTGGTGCGCGGCCACCGAAGACTGAGGCTTGACGCTCCCGTTTTGCACGGGTCCTGCCATTTGATTAAAAAATGACCGCGAGCCTGCAGCCGAGAGGCAAGTCCGTCGGTGTAGAAAGCAGAAACACAATCGTGAAAACGAGGTCAAAACCATCCGAAACGAACCGTGACTTTGGCGCGGCGACGAAGTTCTTCACGGTGCTCGGCGAGCCTTTGTTCCGTTCTCCTCGCACTGCATGGATAATTTCGAATATCCTTATTGGTCGCTATGTGCTTAGAATGATTTCCACGCTCTCTTTGGAACTCCGGTCTTCAGCACACCTGGATATTCGCCTACGCATACTCGAACACCAATCTACAACAGATCGCATTCAGCACGTGCAGACAGGGGGTCGCTTAGAGCGACCAGGTCTCTGTCGTCTCGTCGGGTATGGTTGAATTTCGGAAACGGCAACCATAGTGCGATTTGAAATGGCCGCCCGATTGTTTTCGTGGCCTCAAAAAAATGCAGCCGACGTGAGAGTCGGCTGCATTTCCAATTGGGTTTTCGCAGAACACCGCTGGTGAACTTACATCCACGACTGCGAATGAATGATTCTTTTCACGTCGATCTTTTCAGGCCGCGACTGACGCGTTCATCGCCTTAATGGGCGAGTACAATCGCGGAATGTGTAAACTCGGCGCCAAGGAATCGTTCAGCGTTTCAAATACGAAATGCTCAACGCGCAGGCTGCCGAACACCACGTCCGAATAAGCGGTATCGTAAAGGTCCGTCGCGAAATAAATGCGCGGGGTCAACTTTTCCGATGACAGCGCGTGCAATGCTGCATCTGCTCCGACGGCCACCTGGGCGCACGTTGCGTTTGTGCCCACCACGTCCTGGTTCGCCAGACTGTGCAGATAGTAAACCTGCTTGTCCGCATAGCGCAGGCACACGCCAATCGTGTCGGAACCCGCCAGCGGAATCGAGGTGTTGTCGCCGAGTTCGAGATCGTCGATGTTCACCCGGCCGCGCCTCGCAAGCGCCTGTTCCATGAACGTCATCGTTCGCGGATCAATGGCGTAGATATATCGCGAAGATGCGCCCAGCTTTGCGCCGAGCTTAACGTTCTCTTCATGCAACACGAGCATTCCGCGCGGATAAGTCGGCAACGGCATTACGGGTTGCAGGATCGCTCGCAAATCTTCGCGGTTTTCCAGCGCGTTTCCGGAAGACGGACGCAACGTTCCGTTGACGACCTGTCCCGTGCGTTCCCAGACCGTTTCGGTCAGAAACTCTTTTCGTGACCAGGTGATCATTGGTTTCCATCCGGTGATCGGCACGGAGGTGTCGTATTCGAAATGCACGATCTCCAGAGGCGGGCCATACATTTCGAATCCGTGCCATACCCAAATATTTACCACGCCGGGGTTCATGCCTGAGCTCAGAATATGAGGCGCCCGGCTTCCTTCAGCGCGCGTGGGGTGCAGCTCGGAAACCACCTCGGCGATACCTCGTCCCGATTCGTTCAACGCAGTATTCACATAGGAAACGCCAGCTTCGTCCGTCGCAGTCAAAACCGGCAACGTATCCAAATCCGTCACGTCCAGCACCACGTTGACGCGATGCTGATGAAGCAATTGCCGATATTCCATCGCGTCATCCGGAAACCGGAGGTGACGATGAATGAACGTGTAGTCCAGCAATTCATGATTGAGATAAGGACTACGCAGCACTCCATCATTGGCATCCAACAGAACGACGCGACCGAAATCGGCGCGGCGGGTGGACAGCCGAATCAAGAACGCCTGCGCGACATGACCCGAAGCTCCGAGGATCAGCAGATTGGGCGGACGACGGGAATCCGTCAGCACAATGTGCGCATCCACGGAAGACTTCCGTTTCTTGATGCGTTTGCGTCTGCTCCCATGGGTTGCTTCGAAAGCAGAGTCCGTCCAGCGCTTCGTTTGCAGATTCGTTTGACGGGGTTTGATGCCGCGAACGTTCGTATTTGTGAATGCTGTTTTCGCCATGGTTTATTCCTTTCTAATCGAGATGTTTTCTTCCTGCTCAGTTTGGTTGCTGCGTTTCAGATCGTTCACAACGACCTTGGCCGGGCGTAACAACGTTTTTCCGTGAAGCCAGCTCCGCTGCCATTCTTCGAGAATGGTTTGGTCCGGCTGGCCCGGTTCGGAACGGACGGAAACGGCCTCATGGTATCGCGGGTCGAAGGGTCGCCCGAGATCTTCGCGCGCCACGAAACCATGTTGTTTCAACACCTGCATCAGTTGCCGCAGCGTCAATTGAACACCCTCGCGCAATTGTTCCGTGGCATGAGCTGGCGCTTTGGTCAGCGCACGTTCCAGATTGTCCACTACCGGAAGCAACGCGCGGACGAACTCGTTTCTCAATTCCATCGCGCGCTCCGCGCTCTCCCGCGCCGTACGCTTTTTGAAATTGTCGAAGTCCGCGGCGAGCCGGAGACAACGCTCCTGACACTCCGACAGTTCTTTCTGGATCAACGCATTGTCAGAAATCGGTGAACCGTGAGTTACAGGAAAAGCATTCGCTGCGCGCATTGCGGATCGTGAAGATGCTCCGCGCGCGACGGTATTTGCTGGTATCATTTCTTTATACATAATTTCTTCTTCCTTTTTTCAAATTGTAACTGATTCAATTCAGAACCCACGGCGGCTCGGTTTGTGTTTGCACGGCGTTGTCGCACTGCGCGGGAACGGCTTTCCTTTTAGCTGAACCCATGCCAGTAGAGTTCCGGTGAGAACCCGCGAGAAATCACCCTATTCTGAGCAGACAATTCCGAAGGAACTCTGTTGCCGGAAGATTTCGTTCCGGCGGCCGGTCATTTTTGTTTCGATTTGCGGCGACCTCCACAAAACGAAATGACATCGGAGCGCGAAATTCATTCCGCGTGTCCCTGTCGCAATTTTGGAACTCGCGGACTGAAGTCCGCGCTCCTGGCACAGCAACATTTCAACTCACCCGCTCTCGATCATTTCGTGCTGAGTCGGCGTCCGATGACGTGAGGCAGGTTGTTCCCGCCGTTTCCCGACATGATCCCCAAATTGCTGATCAGTGGATCGATTCAAGCCGTCGGACGCAGTTGTCTCCATTCGGATTCGTCCGCCTTCATTTTCCCAGCGCTCGATTCCACGGCGTATCTCTGGATTCAGTGCGAGGTGGCTCATGCTTTCACTTCGTTCGGTGTACGATGACTGTCTTTGATTTCTATTCATGATAATTTTTTTTGGTTGATTGCTTGGTTTTCAGGCCGTGACGAGGAACTCATCCGCCTTTGGTTTGCTTTCACTCGATACGAATTGCGTCGGCGGAATGAACTGCGCGTCTAGAAGCGCGTTGTTGCGGCGCAACCAATGATTCATCCGCGGCTCCTCAAGCAGATCTTCGATCGTGCGCAGGAGTTCCTCCGGGTTCAAAGGTTTCTCCAGCAACGCGCCGGCGCCTGCTGCCGAGGCAATCGGCAACTGATCCGGCAATCCTGTCATGATCACCGTGGGAACATACGGATTCACACGCGTGATGTTCTCACAAGCCGCCCAGCCGTCTTTCCCCGGCATGTTGAGATCCAACAGCAACAGATCAATCGGTTCCGCAAAGAAGCGATCCACTGCTTCAAACCCGTCAGCCGCAAGCGCGACTTCGTAGTTGGCTTTTTTCAGGAGCTTCTTCAGTCCCACTCGAATGGAGGTGTCATCATCAACAATTAAAATTCGCTTTTTCATGATTCGTTTTGTGTTTGGTTTTCGAATAGCCACCCGGCTTGCGATATCTCCGTCGATCCGCGCCGGGTGGTGCGGGCGTGATTGCGTCAACCTCGCAACAGGCCACCTCAGCAGCCCCGACTCAACGTTGTCGTGTGGGTTGAACGCAGTCGCCTCGCGAAAATTTTTTATCTGCGTGGAGCCGTTCTGATGGAGGGCGTGGCGCGTGTTTGTTCTGCGCGATTGTCGAAACTGCCCAACCAGCCATCCGGAACTGCCTTCTTTTTCGAAACGAACGTCGCGATCCATTTGAATCGCGTTGTGCTCGTTTCCTGTCTGGCTTGGGTAATTGCTGGATTCATGCCAGGCGTGAGTTGCCTGGTTTGTCCCGTTTATCTCGGTAAATCCAAAGATGACATCGAAAGCGCGAGTCAGCACCGGAACATTTTGTTTCGAACCGGTAGGAAAAGTATCGACTCACTTGTAGCGGTAGGATCAATCCGCGCTCGCTGAGGTCACGAGTGGAAATCAGAAATCAATCCGGATCTCAATAATCAGTAAGGAGGAATCAAACGACGGAAGCCGTGCAGCAACACCACGATAACAAATAGAATATTCCGGAAAATCAGTCCCGGCCAGAAGTAATGAATCGGGCCGAGCGGCGTTCCAGCCTTCTTTTGTTCCGCCAACCTGGCAGCGACTTTTTCCAGAACCGCAATCGATCTCGGCCATTCACGAATTCCGGCGATTAAATCGCTTGGAATACTTTGTCTCCCATTTTTCGCGCCGAGGAGCGCACCCACGATCGCGCCGACCGTATCCGTGTCACCGCCACAGTTCAGCGCTGATTCCAAACCGGCGCGGAAATCGTCGGGGTAACATAGCCACGCATAAAGGGCAACGGGAACGGAATGATATGAATAGCCACTGACGCTTTTCTCCAATCCCAGCGAATCGGCAAACTGTTCGACGGTTTTTCCGGTAAGGCGCGCCTCCTGCAATTTTTCGCAAATCACCCGCCATTCACCATCGTCACTGAGGCCACCTAATCGCACCAGCCAATCGTCGATTGATCCGTTTTGTTCTTTTGTCCAAGCCGCCGCTTCGGCAACTGCCAAAGCCGCAGTCTCAGCTTTTGGATCGGTGTGTGTAAGGCGAGTCGATGCGGAAACAAAGGCTCGGCGCTTTGCGGCATCATCGGCGAAATAGACACCGATAATCGCGCTCCTCATGGCCGGCCCGTTTCCAGCCGACCAAACGCCGCTCCGGATTGGCGAAACGCCGAACCATAATTTCAGAATAGATTTTAGAGTTGCGAATCCGATCCCTGCGGGCGCGCCCAACAACCAAAATCGCAGTTTCCACGAAAGACATCTTTGGAATGCCGATGGGTCGCTGGGATGGGTGAGTATTGCCTGTGCGACAAACAATGCGTGCTCCGTGTCGTCGCTCACCATGCCATGGCCGAACAGGAACCGATGCCGCCACTTCCCTTGGCAAAGTCGGCGGATGCGTTGTCGTGAAATTCCTTCGAATGGAAGTCCGAGTGCATCACCCACGGCTGTGCCAGTCAAGACACCGGCAAGGCTTTGCTCCATTTGGTAGCTTCGCGATTCACTCATGATTTCTTCCGATGAAATACAGCCCGGCATAAATTTTAGGATCAATCAAAGCGCCGCTCTTTGCTTTCGCTTCAAGCCAATCGTGAACTTCGTTCAAGGGCACTTCATGAACCGTGATCTCTTCATGCGCCACACCACCGCCCGCACCGGCGCGCCGCAGCCTTGTGGCCAGGAACAGCGTCACAATCTCGGATGTGAGTCCACTCGAAGCCGGTCCGTGTGTCAGTGGTTCGATGAGGGCCGCTTCATAACCGGTTTCCTCAAGCAGTTCGCGGCGAGCCGCCTCAGCATGCGCCTCATCGCCATAACCGGGATCATCTCCGATAATGCCGGCCGGCAATTCAATCGTTCGCGCATGCACCGGAATTCGATATTGCTCCACCAGCAGGAGTTTTCGTTCTTCTGTGACGGCGATGATGATCGCTGCGCCGGTCGCGGTCGTCCGGTCCACGTATTCCCAATGGCCTTCCTTGACGAGCGCGAGAAATTTTCCGGTGAGCAAAGTGGTTTTCGAATTCATTTCAACCTTTCAACAAATCGGCGCTGTCCATGATGACGACTCCCCCGCGCTTCATTTCTGCAATCGCCTTTGCCACATCGTCGGGACGAAGGTTTACGCCGCGACTTGCGTCCTTGATGAAATGCGTCTGGAAACCAAGTTGAACAAAATCCAGCGCCGTGAACTTCACGCAATATTCGGTCGCCAGTCCGCAGACAAAAACCTCGGTGACATCGCGCGTCCGAAGCCATTCGCCCAGGCCGGTAGATTTCCGATGCCCGTTGTCGAAAAGGCCGCTGTAGCTGTCGATGCCCGGATCAGTGCCTTTTGGAAAAACTTTCGCAATGTGTTCGCGATTCAACGCCGCCGCGAGTTCGGCGCCGTGAGTGTTTTGCACACAATGCACCGGCCACAATGTTTGCGGCAAACCGTTCAACTCGATCTGTTCGAATACCTTTTTTCCAGGATGATTTACGGCGAAGCTGCCGTGATTGGCGGGATGCCAGTCCTGAGTGGCAACCACGAGTGGGAAGATGGCCTGCAATCGATTTGCGGGCGGAAGGATTTGATCGCCGTCCGGCACTGCCAGCGCGCCACCAGGCAGAAAATCGTTTTGGATATCAACGAGGACGAGGGCTTTCATGGACTCCTTCTTCGGTTGGCGCGCATCCTTTCGCGAAGTTAATCCACAAGCGGCGTTGATTGCCAGCGCTTACAGCGGCTTCAGCCGGACTGCGAGCGAAGTCGTCCGCGAACTTTTCTTGCTGCTCCTAGGTTTCGTTCCATTGATCCACATGATGACCTATGTTCCGAAAAAACGGTTCGCTCATCCCGCGAAATGTGCGGCTCACCGCAGTTCACTCCATGTGAAAAGCGAAAGCGAACTTACAGGTTGGGCGCGTAAGCGATGAACTTGCGGTATTCGACCAGGATGGTTTCCAGCGCGATCACCAGCGCGCTTTCCTTGAGAAATGCGGGCGGCGATTTCGGCGTTTCGAGAATTACTTCAAAGGGTTTCGGACGCACTTTGGGCGGCGCACTCAACACGCCTTCGTAGCAATCACGAACCACACCATCGCGCGCCTGGAAACCGTCGATCAGCGCCCGTTTGTCGCGAGGCAGAAACGTTTCCGCCTCGCGCAACGCCGGTTCGATCAAATGCCGGGTCAGCGTCGCGCCGCGCACAATTCCATAAAAACCATCGGCGGTGTCATCCGTGTGCAACGCGATCAAGCCATCGAAAGACCGTGCGCTCAAATCGGCCTGAAGCAACCGCACTTCCGGTTCGGCGGAGTTTTTCCAGAATTCGCGGTTGAGATCTTTTCCACGACGCGACGTCCGGGTGTCATCTTCAAATCCCGTCGGATTGCAGATCGGATAAATCGAAAGCGTGTAGCCGGTGGCGAGTTCCGGCCGCGCTTCGAGTGCTTTCACGAATTGCACCATCGCATGCGCGCCTTCCGGTTCGTCTCCGTGCAGCGCCGCAAAAATGCCCACGCGAATCGGCGCGTCACCACCGCGCGGCCCGATGAACAGGTATCGCGGCAAAGTATAGATTTCGCCCTGAATTTCGAAGGATTCACTCGGCTGCGCGATGAAGTTCGGTGAACCGTTCCGAACGATTTCATCAAGCGGCGCGAGCAGGTCGGCGAGGGATCGGCGAAAGGGAATCGCCGGATTCCGCGGCGCGGCGGGTTGGGTCAGGATGCGGGGCATAATCACCTTTTCGATTGATAGATTTGATCAAAGATTCCGCCGTCGGCGAAATGAACGCGGAAGGCTTTCTGCCAACCGCCGGCGATTTCATCGACGGTGAACAGCTTCAACGGCTTGAACTTGGAGGAATATTTTTCGAGCAGGGCTTTGTTGGTCGGCCGGAAATCATGTTGCGCGGCGATCTCCTGTCCGGTTTCGCTGTAGAGATATTCGAGGTAGGCGCGCGCGAGTTTCTCCGTGCCCTTTTTCTTTACCACGCGATCCACCCAGACCACCGGATTTTCCGCCAGCACACTGGCCGAAGGAACCACCACTTCGAGTTTGTCACCGCCGGATTCGCGCAATGTGAGCGCGACCTCATTTTCGAACGTGAGCAGCACATCGCCGATGCCGCGCTGCGCAAAAGTTGTGGTGGCGCCGCGTCCGCCGGTGTCGAGAACCGGCACGTTGGCGAAGAGCTTTTGAACAAACTCACGCGCCTTGGCTTCGTCACCAGCGGATTGCTTCAGCGCATATCCCCACGCGGCAAGATAACTGTAACGGCCGTTCCCAGAAGTTTTCGGATTGGGAATGATCACCGCCACGCCGGGACGAAGCAGATCCGGCCAGTCTTTAATCTGCTTCGGATTGCCTTTGCGCACGACGAACAGAATCGTGGAATTGTAGGGAACGCTGTTGTTCGGCAGACGTTTCGCCCAATTTTCAGGAATCAGCGCTCCCCGTTTGTGCAGGATGTCGATGTCCAGCGCCTGATTCATCGTGACAACATCCGCCGCCAAACCATCCGTTACCGCGCGGGCCTGTTTACTCGATCCGCCGTGGGACTGGTTGACGGTTACGTTTTCGCCCGTTTGTTGTTTCCAATATTTGGCGAACGCCGGATTGTAGCTCTGATAAAACTCGCGGGTGACATCGTAGGAAACATTCAGCAATTCGGCCGCGCCGGAACTCAGCACGAAAAAGACGAGAGCAAAAACCGGCAAAATCAAAAAGCATCCACGCCGGCCGAGTATTCGTTTCAGGCGAAAGTGAGGAGATTGAGATTTCAGTGTTTTCATTTTGGTTTATGCGAGCAACTGGGGATTCAACCGTGATGTTTTAAACTCGCCGGAGTTTACATTTCAATGCCGATTCAGTTAGTAGAGTTTACGAACAGATAGGCTGCGGTCAAGTGTTCTTTGAAGAATTTTGGGTGATGCCGACAAGCAATTCAGCGATCGTGGCAGGTGCGATCCCTGGGATTTCGGTGATTCAAAGCAAATCCGTGATCACAGCTTGTCGTGCGTGGAAAGTTTGTCCTCTTTATCCAGCAGGAAATGTTTCCAGAACGTTTGCAGATCTTCCTTGTTGCGCGAATAAAGATCGCCCAGCCGCCGGATGATTCCCGTGGATTGCGTCGATAACGGGCGGCGCAGTGAACTCAGCAGAAACGCATCCGTCACCTGCGCGAACAGATTGGACTTCCAATTGATCCACGTGCTTCCCCAGGCGATCGCTTCGCGAATCACGGCGAGTTGACCGACAAATGTATCCGGCCCGATCAGGCTGCCCACCACTTCGGCTTTCGGCTCCACGAAACTGCGATCTTCGATAATCGTCATCGGTCCGACCACTGCGCCCGCGCCGATGAAAACGTTTTGCCCAATCCAGCACGGCGGAATGATTTTCGCGTCGGGAGAAATCCGCGTGTGCGATCCCACCCAGATTCCGGGCTGGCATTCGCGCACACCCACCCGATCAGGAGTTAAAGCGTACGGAAGCCATTCCAAAATTCCGGCAAACAAATCGGAGTAACTGGTGAACAGCGATTGCATGGAACCGGGGAAATGATCCAGCACGGTGATTTCGCAGGCGTTGTGGGCGATCTCGCGTGCGTATTTGATTTCCGCCTGCGCGGCAGTCAACTCCCGTGTTTCGGGAATCACTTGGGCCTGAATTCCCCAGCGCACGCCGTTGGCGACCAGCGCGGCGATCTGTTCCGGCCGATCCTGTGCAAGAATCCGGACTTCGGTCGCACCGGACAGGGCCAGATGCGTCAGCCAATATTCCACGAGGCTCTGGCCGAGCAGCGGCATCGCTGCGAGAGGCGCATGCGAGGCGAGATGTTCGACTGGGGATCGTGATGAAGGGCAAATCAATACGGCGTTCACTTAGTAGGCGCCCTTTCCCGAGATCACCGCCGGGACGGTGCGTGCCAGGATCTTCACGTCCATCCAGAAGCTGAGGTTCTCGATATAATTTACGTCCAGTTGAACCTGGCCGGAGAAATCGATTTCCGCGCGGCCACTGATCTGCCAGATGCAAGTGATTCCAGGCTTGATCGCCAAACGACGGCGATGCGCCAAAGAGTATTTCGAGACTTCGCTCGGGACGGGCGGACGCGGTCCCACGAGGGACATGTCGCCAATCAGAACGTTGTAAAGCTGAGGAAGTTCATCCAAAGAAAATTTGCGGAGCCAGCGGCCCACGCGGGTGATGCGGGGATCGTGCTTCAGTTTGAACGTGACGCCTTCCGCGTGCTGATTCTGCGCGAGCACTTCCTGAAGGCGCGCTTCGGCGTTCAAACACATGGAGCGCACTTTGAACATCCGGAATTCACGGCCAAACTGCCCGACCCGCCGTTGCGCAAAGAAAACCGGACCGCCGTCTTCAATCTTCACCAGAATTCCGATCAAAAGAAAAACCGGGCTGAATAGAATCAGCAGGAGCGAACTCGCGAGAATATCGAGCGTGCGCTTCATGAAAGCGTGTCCATGCGTGAACCATCGGGCGCGCAGCCTTTGGAACAGGAAATGGACGGTCAAAAAACCGCGGTTAAAAAGTGTTTCAGTGGCGTTGTCACGCCGCCACACCAGCGGGTTCAAAGAATCGTTGGTCATAGAGTCAGAACTTCAGGATGAGCCGGGCTTTTGCCGATTTCACGCGATCCGGAGCTTCCGATCCGCTCCGGGCAGTGACAATTCGGCAACGATTTTGTTTCGCTCGATTCATCGCACATTCCGATGATGACCTTAAGGACGGGGGGCGTTCCGACAAAGTGGGTGAAAGCAGCAAGGGGTTGCTTTTGACACCCTAAGGATAAAACCCCACTCGAAATTTCTGAAGAGTTGGGCCGTGAAATTTCGGAAGGAGGAGTTACACGAGTCCTATTTTTTCGGGTGGAAGAGAGAGACTCGTGTAACTCATCTCTCTGGTCTCCGCCAACCGGAGGTGGGCTGCCGCCGAAGCTTTCGCCATCCCGACCTTCGAGACATCCGTTCTTTCCAAGTCCCTTCGCCTTTCGACCGCCTGCTGATTTTTTATCGTATCACCGACGAATTTATCGAAATCTGGCGATTCAGGCATGGCGCGCGGAATTTGCGGCGAAGATTGACCCGACCACCGGATTCGGACTGACGACAGCTTCGTTTCATTCCCGCACTGTTTTCAAACCCGTCCGAATGATTCGTTCGATCACTTGCGGATACGCGATGCCGGATTTGAGCGCGGATTGCGCGAAATCTTCATCGGCGGCGAGAATCGGATTCGGATTGGCTTCGATGAAATAAATTTCGTTCGCCGCGGTGACACGCAAATCGATTCGTGCGTAGCCGTCGATGGTAAGCAACCGATAAATCCGTTTGCAGGTTTCCTGAATGTCGCGCTCGACCGCGGGATCCAGACCTTCCGCAAACTGATTCTGCAGGCCCCAGCGTTTGCGATATTCCTCATCCCATTTCGCTTTGAAGGTCGCGAGTTTCGGTTCGTCCGGCGGCACTTCGCGGAATACCAGTTCGCGAATCGGATAAACATCCAGCCGACGATTTCCCAGCACGCTGACATACAACTCGCGACCGGCGATGTATTCCTCCGCGATCACATCGCTGTCGTATTTTTCATGAATGAACTGCACACGTTCACGGAATTGCTCGTCGGTTTCGACGAACGACGCCTGACAGATTCCGAGTGACGCCTCTTCTTTCAACGGCTTCACCACAACCGGGAAACGCAGCCGTTTGGGTCGGGAAAAACGGCGTCCGCGCGGAATCACGTTAAACTCCGGAACGCGAATGCGATGATAGCCGAGAATTTTTTTGGAAATGCCTTTCTGTTTGCAGAGCGTCAGACCGGTTGAACCGCAGCCAGTGAAGGGAATTCCATGCAGTTCCAAAAAGGAAGCAATGTTCTGATCGAAGGAGCGATTGTTTTTGAACTGATCGGCGAGATTGAAAATCAGGTCGGGACAAAAGTTCTGAAGCTTTTGCCGCAGCAGATCGAGATTATCGAAAATGGCTAGATGCTCAACGGTGTGGCCAAGTTCGGCCAGCGCTGCAAGAACGTTGGCCTCGGTTTTCCAATCGTCCGTTTTCAGTTCGGCGCTCAAATCCTGGTCGATGGTGGTGGGCGCAATCGCGTCAAACAGAGCCAGGATTTTCAGTTTCTTTTTCAGCATTATTTCGTGCGCTTGAATTTGCCGGTGAACAGATGGTTCATGACGAGCGTGGTGATATAGGCGGACACCTGAAGATTCTGTTTGGGATCATATCCCTTGATATGCAGGCCAAGGCGATCACAACGGTCGATCAGCCGGGAAAGCAATTGGTTCACGCGATATTTGTTTTCGTTGGTCCACTGGCAGACTGCTTCTTCCAGTTCGCGTCGATGATGCCGCAGGTAAACGGAAGCTTTCACATGACCCGCGCCATCGCCGCTTGCATCAAACAACTGCCGCAAATCCTGATCGTAAAAATCCGGAAACGAATCTTCATACATCTTTCGTTTGCGGGCGTAATACGTTTTGAGTTTTACATTGAGGCAGTTGTAGTCCGCAACGTGATATTCCGGAATCGGCAAGGGCGCTTTGCCGGAAAGTGAACGCATCAGTTCATCCACGTATTCCAGTTTCTGCAACGCTTTCCATCCCTCGTAACGCCCGCGCCAGTCCTGATCCGGCGTGAGCCAGACCGCGAACGTTTCGGCAAAATCTTCGTCCGGATGACTCTGCGCGTACCAGTCTTCGAGATGCACCACAAAGCTGCGACTGTAAGGACGCGGACGATAAAACGAAGGCGTTTCGTCGGTGGACGATTTTCCGAAAATCCGCTGCCAGCTTCGTTTGCGTGTGAATTGATACGCGTAAACGTAAGCATGCGCGGCTTCGTGCCGGATCAGTTTCATGAAGGCTTCGGGCGATTCGCCTTCAACATCCAGCATGATTTTTCGTTCCAACTGGCTGAGCCGGTCGTGCGTCAGAAAAAACGGAATGAAGATCACCGGCAGATTGACCGGCACAAACCATTCATCGCCGATGTGGCAGGAGGGATGAAAACTCAATCCTTTCCGCGAAAGCTCGTCGTAGAGCTGTTGAATCAGCGGCTGAAGTTTGGTGCCTTCAATCTTGAGATGAAGCTGGGAAATTTTTTTCTCCAGCAACGCTTCATCGCTGAGGCCCGCCCAGTCAGGAGATTCCATGGGCGGAAGTTAACACCGGCCATGGCCCGGTCACAAGGAAAGCCGGTCAAACTTCATCGGAGGAAATCAAATCAATGACTTTCCCGGATTGGACAGACGCCCGTTCCGCGTGCAAACTGGACAAGCGTGACAGAAACCATCGATCCCAATTCAGCAATGAGCACGGTGCTGGAAGCATTTCCCGGCGCGCAACGCGCTTTGTTCCGGCGTTATCACATTGGCGGCTGCAGCAGTTGTGGATTTCGCCCGGACGAAACGCTCACCCAGGTGTGCGAGCGAAATGGAAATCTGAACGTGAACGAAGTCCTGGCACACATTCAATCCAGTCACGAGCAGGACGCGAAAATTTTCATTGAGCCAAAAGAACTGGCGGAATTGCGCCAGCGGGATCCTTCGGTTCGCGTGGTGGATGTCCGTTCCCGCGAAGAATTTGAAGCGGTTCACATCGAGGGTTCACTATTGCTTTCCCAGGACGTCATGCGCCAGATCATGAGCGAAGGGACGAACACGCGCCCGCTCGTCGTCGTGGATCATTTGGGCAAGACCGGCCTGGACGCCGCGGCTTACTTCCTCGGACACGGTTTGAAAAATGTGCGCTGCCTGCGCGGCGGCATTGATGCCTGGGCGCAGGAAGTCGCTCCCAAGATGCGCCGTTACAAATTGGGTTGAAGCGCTGATTCGTTTTCAACGGCTCGTGAATCGAGTATTTTCAATCTGAATCCATCATGACCGACGACTTACAAAAAAGAATCCAACAGGCGCTCGCAAATCCGCAAAACATGGGCGAACTCGCCAACGCCGACGCCGTGGGAACCGTCGGCAGTTCCGATTGCGGAGAAATGCTGCGGATGTGGGTGAAGTTCAAAGAGCAGAACGGGAAGAAGGTCATTGATCAGGCGACTTTCCAATCGTTTGGTTGTGAAACCGCGATTGCCGTTGCGAGCCTCGCGACCGAACTGATTCGTGGGAAAACTGCCGAGGAAGCATTGGCGCTGAAGACCGAGGAACTTTCCGGCGAATTGGGCCCGCTGCCGCCCATGAAAATTCATTGCGCGCAACTCGTCGAAGGCGCCTTGCGGTCCGCGCTTACGCCGGACAGCGCAAAACCCGAGTCTGCTTCCTCTGCGCCGGCCACTTCTTCCGTTTCGCCGACATTGCTTGAAAGCTTTTCGAAGCCAAAAGAAGGTCGAAAAGTGGTTTTCCTCGACGATTCTCCCGAATCAAAGTGAATAAGCGTGTGTCCTGATGCAGGACACACTGGACGCGAACAAGACAGTCCATCCGCTGATTCCGCTGATTTTCCTCGGTTTTTCCGGTGGCATCGCTGTTGCTGAAATCTAAAACCGTATGATCGCGGTTTTTACAATTATCGGCTTCGTGGCAGCAGGACTTGTGATTGGCTTCTCAGCCATGGCGTCAGCGCCGGTTGGATTCCAGGACGAAAACGGCTTTCACTTCGGCCCTGATCAGGATCAAGCGCACGAAGAATTCGCCTCCGGCGTTTCCCAACCCGCCTGATTCAGTCCGCCGTTCCCCGATCAATCCACTTTAGCCGGGGCGGTGTCCGTTGCGTATATCCGCGTATCACACCGGAACGCCGCTCTCGGCAACTTTCCCGCCAGTTTTCCCCGCAGTAGTCTTTATTCCCGTCCAGCCGCTTGAATAAACGGCTTCAGCTCCGTCATTAATTTTTTGAACAATTCCAACGAAACCTGCTGCGCGCCATCGCTCCAGGCTTCCGCTGGTTTAGGATGAACTTCAATCAGTAACGCGTCCGCGCCCATCGCAACCGCGCCCTTGCACATGGACAATACCAGATCTGCCCGGCCCGCGCCTTGGCTGGGATCGATGACAATCGGGCAATGCGATTCCTTCTTGATAATGGGAATCGTGGAGAGATCGAGCGTGTTGCGAGTGTAAGTTTCGAATGTGCGAATGCCGCGTTCGCAGAACATCAGGTTGCAGTTCTCGTTGGCTAATACATATTCACCGGCCAGCAGCCATTCCTCGATTTTCATGGAAAGCCCGCGTTTGAGCAGGACGGGTTTTCCGGTTTTCGCTGCGGCGATCAAAAGTTGAAAATTCTGGGCGTTGCGCGCGCCAATCTGGAGAATGTCGGAATATTCCGCGACCATCTCGGCGTGATTTTCGGAAAGCAGTTCGGTGATGATTCCCAATCCGGTTTCGCGTCGCGCCTTGGCGAGCAGCTTCAAGCCCTTTTCGCCCAATCCCTGGAATTCGTACGGCGAAGTCCGCGGTTTGAATGCGCCGCCGCGCAGGATCGTTGCGCCCGCGGCTTTCACCGCTTCCGCCGTCGCAAGCAATTGCTTTTCGCTTTCGACGGAACAAGGCCCAGCCATCACCTGGAATTTTTTTCCGCCAATGATTTCATTCCGGACTTTAACAGTGGAGTTGGCGGGATGTGCTTCGCGGCTGACAAGCTTGTAACGCTTCTGCACCGGCATGACTTTTTCCACCGCCTGCGGAAACGTCGCGGCCAGCGTTTCGAGCGAACCTTGTTTTAACTCGTCACCAATGGCGCCGACGACCGTTTGCGCCACGCCGCGCATGACGTGCGGGCGATAACCGCGTTTGCGAATCTCGGCCAGCACAGCCGTTTCCTGTTTCTTCGAGATGCCGGGTTTAAGAACGATGATCATATTTTATTTTTTCTGTTGGCCGGAGGTCTCCACAAAAAAACCGCAGGTGGCGACCTGCGGCAGATTGTTTAAGCGTTGGAATTCAGCGCAGCCGCAAGCAACAGTCCTTGAACCAGGTAAAGTAATACCGGCCAATCGAAGCGTTGCTGAATTGCGC